>NZ_JCAJZO010000019.1:0-144957 GCF_059510295.1 Streptomyces sp. PTL18
GTGGACATCGTCGACTCCGGTGGAAAACCGCTTCCCGACGGGGTGGTCCTGCCGGTGAACAAACCCGTGGAGCTGGAAAAGGGCAAGGCCCATCTGGTGCTGCGCAACGTGCGCAAGCTGATCAGGGGCGGTGACATCATGAAGTTCACCATGCGTTTCCAGAAGGCAGGACCGATCACCTTCACCATCCAGTCGCACATCCCCGCCTCCCACGAGACTCCCTCCCCGACCCGGTGACCCGCCCCCCAGGGCTGCCCGGCGGTGGCGGCGAGGCGCCCTCGCGCTCGACGCATGCACCATCCGTAACCCCCGGTTACGCTGCTCTGTCACCCTGACGTCGGAAACGGGCCGGCCGGGGCACCTTCGCTCCCCCGAGCGATACGGAACGTCCGCAGGTGGCAGTTCTCCGTAACCGGAGACGGTGAGCTCGCTGCAACCGGAGACGGTGAGCTCGCTGTGTGTCCGGCGGACGCGACCGGCGCTGTCACGCCTGCGGGCGCACGGCCATGGTGCTCGGTGCGTGGCTCCAGCGCGGCGCACCGGGCCGCAGGTTCCCGTGCCCCTCGCGTCAGGCCTTCGACCGCGACCAGCCAGAACCCCTGGGCGGCTGGCGCCCCTCGTCGACGGGCACGCTCGGCGACGAGGTCATCGTCCGTTTCACGAGAGCTTCACCGGGTGACTACAGGTACTCGCGCGGTAGGAACGGCTTCTGTGAGGTGGTGGGCTCAATGACCGGCCGAGGTGGACAAGGCCCCCCTTCACACACCTCACGAGCCCTCACCGAGCACTGCGTACAAGCACGTTCACGCCGCCGTACGTTTGCCGTTCACCTGACCCAGCAGAGGTCCCATGCACTGCTCAGTCACCCGCAGCCGCCCGGCTCATGACAGCCCTGCCCCGGAACTCTCCTCCGACCGCCTCGACGCGCTGATGCGTGAGATGGCAGCCCACCCGCCGGGGCCTCGGCGCACCGCGCTCCGGGAGGAAGCAGTCCGCCGGTTGCTGCCGTTGGCGCATCGACTGGCCCGCCGGTTCCGCAATCACGGAGAGGACCTCGACGATCTCGTCCAGGTCGCGTCGCTGGGACTGGTCAAGGCAGTGGACGGCTACGACGCCACGCGGGGATACGCGTTCCTGTCGTATGCGGTACCCACGATCGTCGGCGAACTCAGGCGCCATATACGCGACCGTGCCTGCGGCATACGGCTTCCCCGGCCGCTCCAGGAGGCGCGCGGGCGCATCTTCCAGGCCGTCGAGGAACTCGAGCAGCGGCTCGGCGGCCGCGCACCGACCACTGAGGAGATTGCGGAGTACACGGGCCTGGCCCCGCAACGCGTCCTCACCACACTGCGCGCGGTTCGGGAGTGCAATCCCTGTTCACTGGACGCCCAGTTGGTGGACGGTGAGGGGTCCGCGCTGGTAGCCCTCCTCGGCAATGAGGACAACGAGCTGAACCGGGTGGTGGACACCGTGGCCCTGGCCTCCGCTCTTCAGCGCCTGCCCGAGCGGGATCGCCGAGTACTTCATCTGCGCTTCGACCGCGACCAGACCCAGCGGCAGATCGCCGAGGCGATCGGAATATCGCAGATGCAGGTCTCGCGCATCCTGACGCGCTGTTTCAGCCGCCTTCGCGAAACGCTGCTGGGCAGGCCGGCATCCGGCGCGGGTGGGTCAGCGCGAGGCTCCGGGCGCGCCACGGCCGACGTCGTGCAGCCGTCGGCTCCCGACCAGGGCGGCCCTTCGGTTCCCGACCGGCTTCCGCGCCCAGCGCCGTACCGGTCCCCCGCTCACGTCGACGGTGGCGGTGACGTCGAAACGGCGCCGAAGGACACCGTGCGGTCGGCGGACCTGCCCGTGCCATGCACCGATCACACACGCCGCCGGGGTCGTCGGTGCGACGAACCCCCAGCCACGGGCCCGCGTCACCGCCCCGGTCGCTGCGGACCCGCCCCGCACGCCGGCTCCCCCGGCGGTGCCGGCGCCGACCGGAACCACCGGGAACTGCTTCCGCGCCCGTCCGGCCGGAAACCCCGCGGCGCCGCGCCACGACGCCCGGCGTCTGAGCTGATGGTGCTGTTGGCCTGCGACGGACCGCACCACCGGCGGCCGGGGCTCGGCCCGTCTCTTTCTCTTGTGGGAAGACGTGACGGACGGGCACTCGACGACAGACGACCGAACACTCCGTCGACAGTTCGGCGCCCAACGACCCGTCGACCGTTTCGGAAGGAAGAGAACAATGTGGAACCCCGTGACTCTCCGACACAGCCCCGGCAAAGTCCTACCGGGCGCCGGTGTCTTGGCCGCACTCGCCATGATCACGGCCTGCGGCAGCGGCACGCCCGGCACAGCCTCCGCCACGGCAGCGGATCCCGGTGCGACGACCGGTCCCGCGGCCAGTCGGCCCCCCGAATCACCGTCACCGACCGGCTCCCAGCACGCTTCCGCTTCGCCCGCGCCGACGGCGACCTCCTCCCCGGCCGGAACACCGCGATGCGACAGCGATCACCTCTCGCTCTCGCTGGGGCGTGTCTCACCGGGCGCGGGCAATCTGTACGCCCCGCTCATTTTCACCAACACGGGGGCCCGCCGCTGCACACTGCACGGCTTTCCGGGTGTGTCCCTGCTCGATGCCTCCGGACGGCGCATCGGCGAGCCCGCACGGCGCGAGGGAG
Source organism: Streptomyces sp. PTL18 (assembly GCF_059510295.1). Classification (NCBI taxonomy): domain Bacteria; kingdom Bacillati; phylum Actinomycetota; class Actinomycetes; order Kitasatosporales; family Streptomycetaceae; genus Streptomyces; species Streptomyces sp. PTL18. Next base: position 2,673 of record NZ_JCAJZO010000019.1, read on the forward strand.
GCGCGCAGCCCACCGTCGAACTGGTCCCGGGTCATAGTGCCTATGCGGCTCTGCACACCGTGAACGCGGGGCTGTCGGACAAACCCTGCCTGCCATCGGCGGACCGAGTCCAGAGCTATCCGCCGGGCTCCACCCACGCCCTGCGCACGGATGCCCGGTCGTTCCGGGTCTGTGGAGGTGTTTTCGACGTCTCCGCGGTCCGGCCGGGACGTCATCCCTGAGCTTCCCTCCTCACTCCTCGATACGCCGGGGTCCGAGCTGATGACGTGGGAACGGAGGGCCAACGCGCTGAGCGTGCACGTTTTTTGGCGATTAGATGTATTCCGAGCGGATACCCAGCATGCAACGAAAACGCAGATACCAGCTGAATGGGGGCACTGACGTGACCATGCATTCGCGTATCGAGGAGCACCCCGACATCCAGGCCATGCGGGCCCGGGCCGTCGAGGTCTCCATCAAGCCGTCCGCGCAGGCCGCCGAGGGACTCACCCTGCTGACCGGCCTGTATGTGGCGATCTCACCCTGGGTGGTCGGATTCAACGGCAACCCGTTGGCCGTCAGCAATCTGGTCACCGGTATCGCGCTCGCCGTTCTCGCCCTGGGGTTCGGCTCGGTGTTCGAACGTACCTTCGGTATGGGGTGGGCGGCAGCCGGCATCGGCGCCTGGGCGATCATCGCGCCCTGGGTCGTCCAGCACGCCTCCGCCACCACGGGCACCATCGTCAGCAACAGCATCGCAGGAGCCGTGGCCTTCGTCCTCGGCCTTGCGACGACTGCGATGGCACGCGGCCGTTCGTAACCGCAGGACGACCGACCGGCCGGACACCGGGGCAACCTCGGTGTCCGGCCGGTCGGCTCATGTTCGAACCGGAGATCGGCGACCACGTACGCCGTGCCGGCCACCCCCGTTCGAGGCCGTCCCCGTTTTCCGGCAACGAGAAGAAGCAGGAGCCGACGCCCGGGGCAGCAACGATTGCCCCATGGATCGGACACGTGAAGGTGTTCCGTCTGGAAGGAACCGCGCACTGGCGGGGACGCACCCGGCGAAGCCATCACGGCGTCGGCGGGCTCTCGTGTCGGCTTACCCGGGCGCCCACCCAGGGGGTAGCGGGTCGAGTTCGGTCACTTCGTACTCGATCCGGACTTCGTCGGCCAGTTTCAACGTGCCCAGAAAGGCGCTGTACGGCTTGATCCCGAAGGCCGACTGGGTAAGGGTCGTCCAGCCGTGCACCCTGCCATTTTCGTCGCGGGCCCCGTGCACGGTCACCGGGTGTGTTCGATCCCTGATGGTGAGGTCGCCGGTGATCTCGAAGGATTCGAAGGCCCCGCTGACCCTGGTGGAGCGGAAGGTGATGGTGGGGTGCTCTGCCGTGTGCAGCAGCGCTTCACTTTCCAAGGTGCGTTTGATCTCGACCCGGTCGGCGTCCGTGAGGGGCTTGAGTCCGCCGACCCCTTCCCTGACGGTCAGGGACCCGGTTTCGACCGTCACGGTGGCCCATGACTTCCCGGGATCGTTCGCGACGACCACCGCGCTTCCCGACCAGCGGGTGGCCTCGATGACGAGGTCGTGTCCTGCTTTCCTGCCGAGCCCCGCACGGCTGGTCTTGACCACCAAACGCCCGGCGTGTGCCCCGAACCCGTATGCCCCATCACGCAGTGTCACGGACAGGACTGTACGCGAGGAACGCGTCGGCGTCGTGAAGCTGACTCACCGCACCAGGCCGAAGTCCCGCCCTTCCCACCCCCCGAAAGCAGCCCAGTGGCCGGCGCCATGTCACCGAACTCCACGCCAGGCACGCCGATTCGCCCTCGGGCCCACGCGGCACAAGCAGCGGTGTTCCCACAGCCAACCGTGGCCGGCCGTGCACACTCGAATGGTGGTCGGCCCGGTCTTCAGCGCCCCCGACTGCCCGACGTCCCTCACCAGGTGGGACGGGTCAGTGGACCTGCGCTCGGCGCGGCGCCGGTGCTGCCGGCATCGCGTGAGCACCTGCCCGCCCACGGTCTGCGGACACTCACCCTGTCGCTCATGTTCTTCTCGGCGCACTCGGCCCTCGGACGGCATGCGGGCGATCGACAACGGGTACTCCGGGTACCGCAACGGCCGGAACCTTCAGCTAGAGCGGCAGGTGAGTTCCTTGGAGGCTCGCACCAATCCGGCGAGCTGGATCGAGACGATCGGTTGGCTGAGCCTGGGCCTCGCCTTTGCCAGCGCGCTCCTGATTCTCTTCGACATTTTCGGCAGGGGTTACCGCCAGAAGATGTGGATCATGGACCTGGTGTATCCCATCACCGCGCTGTACTGGGGCCCGGTCGCGCTCTGGTTCTACTTCACGCACGGGCGAAAGGACGCGCAGCCCGTGATGGAGGAGCAGGGGCAGCCGGATCCGGAGAACCTGCCGCAGTGGCAGGTGATGTCGAAGGCGGTCAGTCACTGCGGTGCGGGCTGCACGCTGGGCGACATCGCTGCGGAGTGGCTGGTGTTCGCGACCGGCCTGACCATCGCCGGCAAGTCCCTCTACGCCGACTTCGTACTGGATTTCGTCTTCGCCTGGATGCTCGGTGTCGTCTTCCAGTACTTCACGATCAAGCCGATGCGTGACGTCGGCCGGGCCGAGGGGATCCGGGCCGCGATCAAGGCGGACACCCTGTCCATCCTGGCATTTCAGGTAGGCCTCTTTCTGGGCATGTGGGTCTACCAGGAGGTGATCTTCTCGCCCGGGCTGCCGAAGACGTCGGCCGCGTACTGGATGCTGATGCAGGTGTCGATGGTGATCGGCTTCTTCACCGCCTGGCCGGTGAACGCGTGGCTGGTCCGGGCGGGCCTGAAGGAGCGGATGTGAGCCCTGCTCGAAGAAGCGAGGTCCGCTGGCGAGGGCTCTGGGCCGGCACCAACCGGAGGCGCCGTTTTCCCACAGCAAGGCGAAACCCGATGAAGATGTGGAAGAGAAGGAACCAGAAGACGCAGCAGAGCCGTCTTGAGCTGTGCGACCTGTGCGCGGCCACCTTTCAGGCAGGCGTCGCGGTGCGTGGATACGTGCCCGATTCGTCCTCCGTGAACTCCGACAACGACTGGTACGACGGCCTCCGGCTCATCACGGCGTGCAGCGAGCCGCACCTCGCGGTCATTCAGGAGATCTACCGGCACCGCCCGTTCACGTACGAGGAACTCTGGGCGGCGAAGATCACCCGAGCCCTGACCACCGGCCCGCCCGTCCTCACCATGGAGGAACTGGCATGCCGGACCGGGCTGCACGAACCGGAGATCAAACGCGCCATCGCCTGGCACAACGAACGCCTCGGGGCTCGGCGCAGGCGAGAACCGTGAGACTCCACGGGCGTCTGGACCGCTATCGGAGACGTCTCCTCGAGGCCTCGGGGCAGTGGGGCTGCGTGTCGGCAGCTCACGGACGGCCACCTGACGGCAGCCATAACGAGCGAAAAGGCCGTTGACACTCCCCGGCCCGAGAAGAGAAACACCGTAAACGCACCCGTACGCCACACCCGCCTGCCGTGGTGCGGCAGAGGCTGCGCCCGTCAACGTGCGTGGAAGAGCCCCTCCGCCACGGTCTCGGGCGCCTCCGACGACGGATCGGTGATCAGCACGACCTCGTCACCTGCGCTCAGGCGGGTGTTCGGCCGAGGGGTGAGCAACGCACCGCGCCGGATGATGAGGGCAACCCAGACGCCGTCCGGCAGACCGAGTTCGAAGACCTTCTCGCCCTCGGCCGCGGCACCTGCCTGCACCACGTAGCGCCTGACTCCGGTAGGACGTTGCCTGAAGCGGATCCCGAGCGGCCACGGGCGCAGCGGCGGCGCCGCTTCGACCGGGACCCCGCAGCGCCGGGCCATCCAGGGGATGAGCGTGCCCTGTACGAAGATGGAGGCGGCGACCACGACGAAGACGATGGCGTAGATGGAACGGCCATGCGTGGCGTGCCCGGTGACGACGAAGCTGCCGAGGAGGATCGGCACCGCGCCCTTCAACCCGGCCAGTGACAGGAACACCCGCTCGCCGGTACGGAGCTTCACCGGCTGCAGCATCACCATCAGCACGGCGGGGCGCACGACCAACAGGGTCAGCACAGCCATGACCGTGCCGTTGCTCCAGGCCCCCAGCTTGCCGATGTCGCTCAGCGTGATAGTCAGTCCCAGTGCCGTGAACGCCGCGATCTCGCCCAGGCTGGCGAGCGCGTCATGGAAGCGCTCAATTTCATGTTCGAATGGCACGCCCCGGTCTGCCAGCACCGTTCCGGTGACGAACACGGCGAGGAAGCCGGAGCCTTGGGCCAGGGTCGCCAGTCCGTAGACCACGAGCGCGCCCGCCAGCACGGTGAGCGAGTACAGTCCCTGACCGGGCAGTCGGATCCGCCTCAGCAGGTAGAGGAGCCCGAGACCGCCGCCCGCGCCCAGCAGGGCCCCGACCGCGATCTGCTCCACGAAGACCAGGGCCACATGCCCGACGGCGGCTCCACCGGACCGCCCGCCGATCTCCAGGACTCCGGCGAGAAGGGCGATTCCGGCCGGGTCGTTGAGCCCTGCCTCACCGTCGAGAAGCACGCCGGTGCGTCCGGCGATCTCCTTGCGCCCCAGAGCCGAGAACACGGCGGCGGGATCGGTGGGCGCCAGCGCGATGCCCAGCAACAGCGCCGGATGCCAGCCGAACCCCAGGAACACGTGGGCCAGCCACCCGGTGGCTCCGGCGATCACGACGGTGCCCGCAAGTCCCAGCCATGACGCCGCAACCAGGGACGGCCGCAGTCTGCGCCAGCCGAGCGAGGCCCCGCCGTCCAGAAGGACGAACACAAGCGCGACGGTCACGATGCGCTGTACCGCCTCGATGGGGACGTGCCGCAGGCCCGGGACCAGATCGGACGCGAGAGCAGCCGCCAGCAGGAAGAACGCCGGAGCGGGAACATGTGTGCGCTCGCTGACGGGATGGAACGCCAGAGCGGCAGCCATGACCGCCCCCGTCAGCAGCACGGACCACCCCAGGGACATGAGTTCGTGTGTCATGCCGGCCGCTTCTTCGAGCACCGTGTCGATGCCGCCCGGCCGGGACCATGCGGACGGGACCCGCAGTACCCGGTGACGGCCTTCCGGAGCGATCCGGGCGGGCTCACCGAGGACCTCAGGCGGTGCGGCCGATCGGCTCGAACGGAGCGCCTGCGGCGTTCCGGCCGCTCAGCCAGGCGGCCGTACCCGGTCACAGCTCGGCGATGCGTCTTGACCGCCGGCATGCCGACCAGGCAGAACGGCATCGGCCACAACGCCGGTTCGACAGGCTCGGAATCGCGGCACACATGGGCAGCGAGCACCCCCGTCCGCTTGAGTTCCACGCCGTCGGGCGGCTCGGGTGACCGGCCCGCCGGGCCTCGCGGCACGGGGCACGCGCGGTGCCCCGCATGACATATCGGCCTGCGCTGTCTCGCCACCCGAGGGCAGGCCCGCGACCTCCCCCTCACCAGAGCAGGAATCGGCGCAGTACAGGGTGCTGCGCACGAGTGTTGCCGACCACGTCGACGGCCATGTCAGTCCTCCAGCAGATCGGCCACAGCCCGCTCGAGCTCGGCCGGAGTCACGGCACCGACCGCGCGGACGATCCCCCGTTCGTCGACGAGCACGTTCGTGGGAACGCCGGTGATGCCGAGCGCGGCGGCGTAGTCGCCTGTCTCGTCCAGCAGAATCGTGCCCTCCACATTCCATACGGCGGCGAAGCCGAGTGCCTCGTCGCGTGCGTGACGCGTTTCCCACAGGTTGATCAGGATGATGTCCAGCCCGGACCGGGCGGTACGGCGGCGCAGCTCCTCGATAACGGGCGCCTCCGCATTGCACGGGCCTCACCAGCTGGCGAAGAAGTTGATCACGTACTTCTTCTCCGCCCACTCCCGTGTGGTGCGCACCTGACCGGTGCGCGCGTCCGGCAGAGCGAACTCGGGGAGGCCCCGGCCGACCGCCGGATGGGCCTCGGGCCGCACCGGTCCCGGCAGCCAGGGCCTGTCCACCACGGTCAGCGTGGCGCTTCCGGCGTTGGAGACCAGCAGCCGCCCGGAGGCCGCGTCGATCTGGCAGTCACCCGGGGCGTGCCCCACGGTGATGCGGTGCGTTTCGGCCCCGCTGGTGGTGTCGAGGACGCTCACGGTCCCGGCTCCCCGGTTGCAGACGTACAGCCGGCTGCCGTCCGGGGAGACACACATGCCGACCGGAGCCTGCTCCACCCTCATCTCATCCAGCAGACGCCCGGTCGCGAGGGAGACACGCAGCACCGTGCTGTGCAGGGACCCGGCCACGTACAGGTGGTCGGTCGCGGGGTTGGCCACGGTCTTGCACGGCCCCTCGCTCACGGCGATCCGCCGCAAGGGACGCAGCGTCTCCGTGTCGAACACGGTCAAGGAGCCGGCCATGAAGTTCGCGCAGTACCCGACGCCCCGTTCGCCGTCCACCGCGATGCTGCCCGCACCGATCTCGGCGGGAATCGTCCCGATCACCTCGAGTCGGTCGGCGTCGATGGCCGTGATCGTGGCGGCCGCGGTGTTGCCGCAGAAGACGCGCCGCCGTGCCGGATCGTGTCCGAGCCCGGCGGGGTAGGCGTCATGCCCGACGGTGATCTGGGCCACGCGGGCGGCTGTGTCGGCGTCCAGGACGGTGACCGTGCCGGAACGGGCGTCGGCCGTGAACAGCCGTCTGCTCGGCAGATCCAACACGACCGGGATCGGTTCCCTGCCCACTTCGGCCCGCCACACCGGGACCCATCGGTCCAGGTCCACGGCGACGACCTCGTTGTCGCGGGAACAGGCCACATAGGCCCGGCGTGCCGTGGCGTCGACGGCCACGGCCTCCGGACCGGCGCCGAGCAGGGGCTCGGCGACCACCCTGTGCGCCCATTCGACCCGGCAGGCGGGATCGCTGTGCGGAGGAGGAAGGTTGCCACTCACGGTCACTGTGTAGACGGAAGCAGCCAGGATGAAACATCTGCCTCGGTCCGTTGGGAGATGTCCCGGCTGCGAGCCCCGGGGTCGGGACCGCGCGACGGCGCACGCTGCTCGGTGACGGTGATGACCGGCTCGCCGGCAGTGGTGCTGCTTGCGGCCGACCCGGCCAGGTGCTCGCGGTCCCGGATGCTCAACCTTCGCCATGGGGGTGGCCGGGAGCACCGCGCGCGTGCCGTTGCGGCTGCATCGACTGCTCCGCCTCCCTCAGCAGCCCGTCCAGCCGGTCCCGCTCCTCGGGCAGGAAGGACTGCCGGACGATGGTGCTCCGAAGGCGGCGGAGATACGTGCCCAGGATCGGGCGGGAAGCAGGTGGGGCGAACAAGGCGACTTCGTGCAGCAGCATCGTGAGCCGCGCGAGCACCTCCGGCTCGTTGGCGCCGTAACGCAGGGGCTGCACCACGGCCACCTCCAGGAGGTCGGACAGGTCCGGGCGGTTCAACAGCACCCGCAGCCGCTGGTCGTCGTCGTACAGCGCACGAGGGCCGAGTCGGCGACGCGCCAGCTCGCACAACAGTGCGGAAGCGTGGGACAGGGCGTGGACAGCCGTGGTCGGGTCGTTGACGCCGGGCGAGAGTGCCTTGATGGCGACGTCGCTGAACTGGCGGAGGGGGAAGGCGATGTCCTGTTCGCCGGTGCGTTCGCTGTCCGTCGTGATCGCTTCCGCAGCGCATCGCTGGAGGTCCTCCCGTGCACCGGAGGGGTAGGGGGCGGATTCGCACCGCCATGCACGGCCACAGGGTGTTCCGGCGACCAGGGAACTACCGGGCAGGCGGTCGACGAGTACGACGGCGTCGGCGTCGGCGGCGGCGCGCAGCAGAGCCGCCTCGTCCACGGCCGTCAGAAAGCCGGATCGGGCGGCCAGAAGGGGAACCGTCTCCTCGGGTGGACTGGGCAGTTCCGTCGGTTGCTCGGTGCCGTCGTCGTCGAGGACGTGGTCGACGATTCGCTCGGCGTCCCGGTGGACGGCGAGCAGCATCGCCTCGACGCGCAGTTCGCGTGCCAGATGGGACAGGAACAGAACGAGGCAGAGGACGCTCGCCAGCGCAAGGATGTAGGCCACCGTGACCGACAGCTGGGGGACGAACATCGACTGCCCGTCTCTCCCTGTGCGTACGGTGCGCAGGACGGTGAGCGTGTAGGTGAACGTGGCCAGGAACAGGGCCAGGGTGACCTGTACGTAGCGGTCCGCGGAAAAGGTGCGCAGCAGCCGGGGGGAGAACTGGCTGCTCGCCAGTTGGAGCGCGACCACCGTGAGGGAGAACGTCAGCGCGGTCACCGAGACCAGGGATCCGGCGATGGTCTGGAGGACCGTGCGGGCGGCTTCGGCGCCCCCGCCGAAGAGGAATCCGGTGATGCGTGGCGGCAGGTTGTAGCGGATGCCCCGATCGAGTTCGGGCAGGCCGACCCCGGCGGCGACCGCCAGAACGACGCCGACAGTGGGGAAGGGCCACAGCTGCGATCGGAGGGCCTCACGGGCGCGTCTCACGGGTCGTGTGCCAGGTCGGTTCGGTCCTTTGGAAACGGACGGGGGGCGCCGCGGCGGACCTGGGCGGCGGGCAGAGAAAGGGCGGTGTCCGCCGCGGCGCCCCACCAGGGCGGAGGCGGGGGGCCGGGCGTCGGCGCGGGGCGGCACCCCGCGCACCAGCCCGCATCCACTGTCCGGAACACCACACGCGACCTCAGTCGGCGCGCACCACCACCGCGTACCCGCCGACACCGAGCATGCGTTCGCCCGGGATCTCCTCGCCGGTGGTCAGAAGCCGCTCGACACGTCCTGTCGTCTCGTCGAACTCGACGTCGGTGACGGTGCCGAGGCTGTGGCCCGTATCCGTCAGCACCGGCTTGCCCAAGGGGTCGTGCCGCAGGTTGAGATGTTCCTCGTCGGTGTCCTTGCTGCCCTGGAGCCTGTCGATGGCGGAGACGGTCACCGCGTCCTGGCCGAATGCCTTGACATCCTGCCAGGGCAGCAGGTCCCGGTGCTTGCCGCTCCCCTTGAGACTGAGTGCGGTGACGTGTGCGGGCGACGGGACCACGGTCAGTGCGGCAAGGGACCCCACCGTCTCGGCCCCGGCCAGAGCGACCACCTTGCGACCTCGGGCCTGGCTGAAAAGAATCATTTCTCCTCCAGCCTGGACCGCAGTCCCCGTGCCGCTTCGGCAAAGCCGGTGATATTGCCCGCGGTGAATTCGGCGGCGGCCGTGGGCACGACCACCATCTCTCCCGAAACGCCCACCGGCTGCGGTACCGGGAGCAGCATCCGCCTGCGCGGCGTGCCGGAGGTCTCGACCTCGTAGCCGACCACCACTGGCCTCAAACCGGTCTCGATGACCACGTCCACCACCTTTCCCAGATCGGTGCCGTCCTCCGTAATGGCTCGGGCACCGAGCACGTCACCGTCGGAACCGCTCCGCCGAGCGGACCGGCCGTCATCGGTCAGTGCCGTCTCATCGCGGATCATCACCGCGTCCCGCCCGATCCCGTGCACGTGCCCGATGGCCAGCGTCTTCTTCAGCGGTCCGGAGAACAGACCGCGACCGGCCAGGGTGAGACAGCGGACACTGCCGTCGGAAGGCTCGAAGACGACATCCTTGATCTGCGCGACGTCCTCGCCACCGAACGTGACCACGGGCTTCTTCACGAGCTCGCTGGCTTTGACGTAGTCCGTCACCTCCGACCCCCCTTTCCGCTCCTGCCGAAGCGGCGTCCGCCGCCCGCGATCACTCCTCCACTGCGGCGGCGTACCTGCACCGACAGCGCCGAGCCGATCAGAACCGCCAGCACCGCCACAGCGACGATGGCCCAGATCCACCAATCCATACCGTTGCCTCCGGCTCGTCCGGCTGTGAGCCCTCGTCATACCGGGTCCCCGCAACCCGGTCGTCGAACCGCGAGCGGACCGGAGCGTCCGGAAAAGCGACCGCACATGTCACCCGGGCGGGGAGATGACACCCGGGCACCGGAACAATGCGGAGCGTGGCGAGGTAACCCGACTGACCTGCCACGATCACCCTCGGTACCCCTTCCCGGGGATTTTGGTTACTGCAATCCGGTGACACTCCAGTCGCTGGCACGGCCGTGAGATGGAAGTCTCGAAGTGCGCGCGCCGGGGGGCGTCCGTCAGGAAAGCCTCGAGCACAGGAGACGAACATGAAATCCTCGCTCCACATACGTGCCAGTCACGCACTCGTCGCCGGCGCGATCTCGGTCGCGCTGATGACGTCGGCGGCGGCCGTCGCGTTCGCCGCCCGCCCGGCCGCGCCCACACCGTCCCCGTCAAAGACCGCGGCGAGTCCGTCCGCCAGCAGCACCGGCCAGCAGAAGGCCCAGATCAGCCTCCACGTCAACGAGGCCCAGTTGCAGTCCGGCCACTCGGTGCTGTTCTCCGGCAGCACCAAGGGCCTGAAGTCCGGGACCGCGCTGCGACTGCAGCGCTACAACGGCACCAAGTGGGTCTCGATGAACGACTACACGACGGTCAAGAAGGGCAACGTTTTCGTCCTGGCCGTCAAGCTCACCTCAAAGGGGAAGCAGAAGTTCAGGGTGACTCACGGAATGACGATGTCGCAGCCGGTGACGGTCACCGTGAAGTGACGCCAGAGGGCGGGGGCGGCCCGTTCGGGGCCGCCCCGCGCCCCGGTGCGCAAACCGGTCACTGGCCGGCCCTGAGTCCGGGCATGCCGGCGGCGTACTCCATGGGGCGTGTCATCCGGTGACCGGGCAGGTTGCCCCGCAGGCTCCAGCGGCCCAGTGGCAGGATGACCCGCCCGCCGAAGGACTCCTCGAGCATCATCGCGCCCGCCGTGTAGAACGCGGCGGCCGAGGAGGCGACCAGCACCCATCCGCCGGCGGTGATCACACCGCTCGCCGTGATGAGGATGCCCACGGCCAGCAACGCGGACCCGGAGGCCAGGAGGATGAGGGTGAGGAACATTCCCAGGTTCCGGCCCAGCGCTCCGAGCGCCCCGAACAGGGTGGCCACGGCGAGTCCGATCCACCAGAAGCCGAACGCCTGGGTACCGGTGGTGTTGAGCGGCAGCAGACCACCGGCCACCATGAGCTGCATCATGCCCCAGGCGAGCCAGAAGGCTCCCCAGGTGCCGTGCATGGCCGTGGCCACGGCGTCCCGCGCCCGGTAGGCCCACATGCCGGCGGCGAGCTGGGCCACACCGCCGAAGAAGACGACCAGCGGCGCCAGGATGATCGGCGAGAGGATCCTGTCGCCCCACCATCCGGCCAGGTTCGACGCCACCATGAAGGTGGACGCCGCGTAGCCGAACAGTCCCAGAATCGACGGGGCGGCGATGGGGGTGAGCATCACTCGGCTGCGACCGAGCCACTCCTCGTATTCCGCCGCGTCATCCGTCGCGGGGCCCGAAGGCGGCCCCGACTCCGGTCCCTGACCCCTGGGAGCCGACGCTCCCGGACGCGGCTCGCGTCCCTGGAATTCGGTCATGTGCTTGACTCCTTCCAGTCTGCCTGCTGGGCGTTGTTCCCTCGGCAGGCGGTGCAGCAGGGCACGGGATGCCCACCCATCCAGCAAAACGCGGACGGGCCGTCTGCGCACGGCGGGGAAGAATGCTCATGACGAAGAGGCAGGCACAGCGCTGACGGCCGGCCGCCGTGCCTGCTGCCGTCCAGGCAGCGAGGACAGCGGAGCACAGCGCGCCGGTGAGCCTTCCCCCACCCTTCGCTGAAGAAGCCGAAAAGATGAGAGGACAGGACGATCACTTGTTCGGCATCGGTGTTCATGCGGGTGCCGTTCGGTGTGGTCGTCCCCCAGCGGTCGTCCCCCAGTGTGCCGACGGGCTCGACGTGTGCCGCCGCTGTGGTGCGGTGTCAACCCGCTGCTGCGGCACGTCATTGGCCGGTGCCCCCGCTCCCGAGCCGTCGGTCGGGCAGCCGGGGCCACTCGCCGGCGTGGTCACCGGCCGGCTCAGCGGCTTGGTGAACCGGCGCTGTCCGTGTGCCCGCTGTCCGTGTGCCCAGGACGTCGGCGGCGCAGCCATCCGCATCGTCGAGTGCGGCATCGGGGAGACCGGCTGCGTGCCAGGAGGGGACGAAGGAGAGGGGAAGGGGCGGCACCTGCCATCCGGCTGCGGCCCACTGAACGAATCGGTAGGCGGTCAGGTGCGCCGTGTCGACCTGCTTGCCGGTCAGCACGGCGGCGATGGCTCGCTTGTTCTCGCGGGCATCAAGGGTGCCGTGGAACGCTTCGATCTCGACGGTCCTCACATCGAACGGATGGCCCGGTGGCACGGCGGCCGCACTGGCCGTGGGCACGAAGGCCACCACCTTCACCCGCGGAACCGGGCAGAGCATGGTGTTGCGGAACCACGGCCCGTTGTTCATCACGGAACGCACGAAGGGTTCGTCCGCGCTCACCGTGGAACCGGTTTTCAACCGGGACAGCGCCGTCAGCATGCGCATCTCCCAGCCCAGCCCGATCCCCCAGCCGCTGTCCGCCGCGCGCGGGGGATAGTAGATCCGGGCGGGCCGTACCAGGGGGCTCAGCATGATCAGAACGTCGACGTTCGGGTGGGGGTGCCGGTGCAGGTAGGCGCGCGCGACGAATGTGCCCTCGCTCTGGGCGACGATCGCGACCTTGCGGCCGCTGCGCCGGTGGATCGTGTCGATCTGCCGCGCGAGCCGGTCGGCCAGGACCTCCAGGTTCTGGTGGGTGGCGTTGGGCCCGTAGGGCAGGGGGACGCCGTCGGGATACTGGCCGCGGTAGGAGTAGTACGTGAAGTCGAGTGACGGAGGGTAGCCAGGCATCCTCGTGCCGGTGTAGGTGCTGCCGTACCCCTGCAGGAAGATGACCTGCCGGCCCTTGGCGGGAGAGCGGTGATCGGCGTCGATCTTGTCGACCGACGGCTCCGGGGGCGCCTGCTGCAGGCCGATGATCTGGCTCCCGATGCCCAGGAAGAAGGCAAGGACCAGCGCGATCGCGAGCGGCGTCACGAAGGCCGGGATGACCGGCTTGGGACGGCTGGCGACCGTGCGGACCAGCCACGCCCACAATCCGGCGTTCACCAGCCCGGAAGCGAACGCCGCCGGCACGGACCAGCCACCGGATGCGGCACTCACGGCGGTCGAGCCGACGGTGAGCGAGACGAACGTCAGCACCGCGATACCGACGGTCACAGGTGACGGAGGATGGCGCCACCAGCCGGGAACGATCCCCCCTCGGTTGACGACGAGTGCCAGCAGCAGCAACGGCAGGAGTGAGCTGAACACGAACCAGGACAGGCTGGTGGCCGCGCCCATCGCGGCGATGGTCACCCAGGGGGAGAAGATCACCACGAGCAGGAGAACGCACAGCGCGTTCGTCGTCAGAAGGCGTGACCGAGGCGGCCGGGCGGTCCCAGGCGGCCAGGCGAGCATCACCAGGGCCGTGTTGAGCAGTGTGCGGAAGACCAGCAGTGCTGCCAGTTCGGCGCCGAATCCGGCCCAGGAGTCGTGGTAGACGAACGCCCACCGCAGATCGTGGTAGACACCGAAGGGCGGCGGCGCGGTCGCCTGCGGGGCCATCCCGGCGATCGACGACACGCCCGCCCTGTACAGACACCCGGCCTCGATGGCCGGCAGTCCTGCCGCGAGCAGCATCACAGCGGCAGCGCCCACCCGGCGTCGTTGTGGCTCGTTCACGTGCGGTGGGGTAACCGCACAGCATGCCGCCGAATCAGGATGCCGCCGCCGACTGGGGTACCGCTGCTCCGCGCACAGCGTGGCGACCGGGCGCGGCGGGGTTGTGGAGACACCGTGATCCGAGCCGTGCGACACGGTGGGCTGGTTCAGTTGTCGGGCGGGCGGTCCGGCTGGAGAGATTCTCGGATCCGCCGGGTGGATGCCTCCGCGGTGACCACGTCACGGGGATAGCTGCGCATCGCCAGCAGGCCCAGCAGGCCGGCGGCGATCAGTGTGACCAGGAAGAACAGCAGCGTGTACTCCAGCCCGCTCGCGGTGCTGGTGCTCTGCCCGCCCACGACGGCAGTCGAGAAGTAGCCGAACAAGGTCGGCGCGACGGCTTCGCACAGGGTGCGCAGCATCGTGCGTACGCCTTCCCCGGTACCCCATAGGAATGGAGGGAGGATGTCGAGCCGCGCGGCGTCCAGGGGTGGGTTGACCGCACCGAGCAGCAGCGCCCCGGCGACCAGCAGGGGCAGCGCCACGGCCAGGGAGGTGGCGTAGATGGCGGGTGCGAAGAAGATCGGTACCGTCAGCATGCAGACGGTGGGCACCAGGGTGCGGGCGTTGACGCGTCCGCCGCGCAGCATCCGGTCGGCGATTCGCCCTCCGGACAGCACACCGGCCAGTGCTCCGATGCCGACGACGAGCACCAAGGAGGTGGCGACCGAGGTGGGGACACCGTAGTGCTTGGTGGTGTAAAGGGTGGCGAACGAGCGCAGTCCGGTGAAGTAGAAGTAGCCGAGCGCGGACGCCATGATCAGGACCAAATTGGTCGGCACCCTGAGGATGTAGCGGATCGACCACCACTTGGGCTTCTTTCGAGGGTCGGAGTCGAGGACGAGGTGCTCGCGGGGTTCGACATGCGCCCGCTTGGCGGCTGTCCCGGCCAGGTCGTCGTCCTTCCCTGCGCCCGTCGGTTCCTGCGCGTCGTCCTGCGGCTTTCGCTGTTCGCCGGACTCGGACACCTCGCGTTCATCCGGGATGTGCTCCTGACCGGCCTCCAGACGGGACTGCCCGCCTCGAGCGGGCTCGGGAAGGCGGCTGAGGAACCAGACCAGGACGCCGCCGGGGATGACCAGCCACCAGAAGGCGAAGCGCCAGGTGAGGAAGGACCCGATCGAGCCGGACAGGGCGAAGCCGACGCCCGTGCCGACCAGTTCCCCGGCGAGGATGAACCCGTACATGCGGGCTCTGTCCTTGACGGGGAAGTAGTCACCCGTCAACGAGGCGATGGTGGGACCGGCAGTCGCGGTGACAGCGCCCAGTGCGACGCGTGACAGCAGCAGCCAGGCGTAAGTCGTGCTGGCTCCGGCCAGGATCATCGCCGCGGCCCACAGTGCCACACTGACGGTGAGCAGCCGGGTACGTCGGGTGCGGTCGGTGAGCAGTCCTACCGGGACGGTGAATGCTGCGCTGGAGAGCGCCACCACGGAGACCAGCAGGCCGATCTGTGTGTTGCTGATGCCGAACGCACCCTTGAGCTGAGCGGCCATGGCCGAGACAGCGCCCTTGTCCGCGCCGTCCACCGCCAAGGTGCCGGCGAGTGTCAGAACGACCCTGGCCCGGGCCGGGCCGCCCAGGGCTCCGGTTCCGCGCTCCAGGAGTGTCCGGACATGTGCCGGCCACTTCATTCGTTCCTCACGCGCTCTGACGGGGCGGGGCCATCCCCCGTGTCGGCGTCCTCACGGTGGCCGGCTTGGCCGGAGAGGAGCGGGGAATGGGAAAGAACCATGACCGCTGCTGCCGCTGCTGCGGCTGACAGGACCGCCAGCAGGATGAAGAGGCCTCCGCGCACGGTCTCGTGGAAGATCAGCGTCCCCCATAGGATGCCGACCACCGGATCGGCCATGGTCAGGCCGGGCTGGGTGGCCAGCAGCCGGCCCGCGTGCATCGCTGACTGCAGCAGGAACATCGCGCCCGCACCGGCCGCGAGCATGGCCCACAACTGCCAGCCGGTGAACAAGGCGACCAGACCGTGAGAAAAGGTGATCGTCATGCCTTTCATCAGTGCGGCGGTCAGTCCGAAGGCGCACCCTGCGGTGGCTCCCAGTACAGCCGCACGACGGGAGCCGGACGCCGTGCGTGCCCAGAGGACACCGGTCACGATCAATCCCACGTTGGCGCCGCAGCCGACCACCCATCCAGCCCAGGAGACGGACGCCGCCTTCCCGCTCCGAGGTCCCAACGCGAAGATCAGGCCCGCCACGCCCGCGGCCATGACCACCGCCGCAACCCACTCGCGTCGGCCCAGCCGACTCCCGAGGAGGAAACCGGAAAGGATCAGCGCGATCGGCAGTTCCAGGGACAGCAACGGCTGCACCTCGGAGATCTGGCCGTTCCCCAGAGCGACAGCCTGCAGCGGGAAGGCCGCCATGATCGACAGAATTCCGCCCAGCCACACCGGGCGGTGCAGCAGGTGCCACACCAGGCGCAGGCTGAGATTCTCGTCCGCCGGCTGATCACGTGCAGCCTTGCGCTGCAGGGCGGAGGCGAGGGCGTTGGCAGCGGCCGCCAGCACGGCCAGCAGGGGGCTAAGCACGATGCCGCCAGGAAAGGACCGACGACGCCAACCGGTACGCAAACCCGGTCAACAAGGGGGATACCGCGAAAGGCACCCTACTCGGGTAACCCGATACGGCCGGGTAACGCACCCACAGAGCACATGGGGGAAAAGCGGGACCGATGTGATCACGCTCAAACCATCGCGGCATTCGGGCACCTCGTTTTCCATGGGGTGCTCCGCCGACCGCCTTCGGTCCTACGCCGGATGTGGTGCAGCGGGAGCTTCAACAGGGGCCCTGTCGACGGTGTGAAGCAGCTGTCCGGCATCGCGCCCGAACTCCCCACGGAATATTGCTGCGGAGCTGCTGATCAGCATGCCGGTTGCCGGCGACGCCCGCCGACTCGGAGCAAAGCGGGCTCCGTTTGATTCGGAGCAATGCGGGCTCCGCTTGATACTGCGCCGGTCCCGGACACTCCGTGCAGCCTGGGCCGTCCGCACACGTGGAAGAGTCGAAGAAAGGACCGTCGCGAGGGCTGGAACGCTGAAGAACACGTGCCCCCCTTGACGGCTTTCCCCGCGTGCGCGCGAGGATGAGCAGGGAGACGCTATTGGCATGGGGAGCGGTCCGTCGATCAGTATCCCGGCCGACCAGCGCGGCCTACGGGATGCGCCGATTTCCACACTGACACCGCCTGCGCCCCACACGAACGATTCGGGTGGACGAAGACCCCTGGCAGTGTGGCACGCGTGGACGAGGTGATCCGCAGCAGTGGAGAAGCGGGTAAGGGAGCTCAGCGAGAGCAACGACGACCCACTGGGTCTGCACCTGGCCGCTCTGGGCGTGGTCGACGACCGAGGGACCGTGGTCGGATGGAGCCAGCGAGCCCAGGACCTCCTCGGCTATCCGGGCCCTGATGTCATCGATCGTTCAGCGTTCGAACTCTTGGTGGGGCCCGACGATCTGACCGCCGTCAAGGACGCCGCGGCGAAGTGCCGAAGCGCCGGAGCATGGTTCGGAGTGGTTCCGGTGCGCCACCGCGACGGACACGTGGTGGAATTGGGACTCAGGGTAACCACATTTTCACGTACCAACGGCCGCGAGTGGTGTCTTGCCGGGGCACCTGCATCTCATGTCCTGGAGTGGCAGCGGGACCGCGCGGTGCTCGACGGACTGTACCGCCGGTGCCCGATCGGACTGGTCGTGCACAGCCCGGACATGAGGATTCTGCGGGTCAACCGAGCCATCGAACGGTTCACCGGCGTGCCGGCCGCGGAATTGCAGGGCAAGCCGGTCGGCGTTCTCCTCGTCCCTGACGACGCACGCAAGGCCGTGGACCGAGTGCGCCACGTACTGCGGACCGGGAGACCGCTGGTGTACTCGGAGCAGTACGCCCGCCTGGAACAGGACCCGGCACGAGAGAGCGTCGCATCGGTGTCGTCCTTCCCCATGAAGGATTCCGACGGCCGGATCCTGGGAGTGGCCGAGATGATCGTAGACATCACCGAGCGCCACCGCGCCCAGCACCGGCTCGCGCTGCTCGCCGAAGCCAGCTCTCGCGTCGGAACGACCTTGGACGTGAGGCAGACCGCCCAGGAGGTCGCCGACATCATCGTCCCTGAGCTTGCCGACCACGCAACGGTGGACTTGGTCGAGCCGCTGACTCGTGGTGACGAACCGGCGCCTGCGCCGGCGGAGACGGTGCTACGGGTGGCCGCGTGCGGCGTCGGTGCGCAGGGGACCTGCCTGCCCGAACCGATGGGCGTGCCCATCGAGTACGGCGCGGACTCGCCCCAGGCCAGATGCCTGGCCGGCAGCCACCCCGTCCTCGAATCGGACCTTCCATCCATCTGGCCGACCCTTCAGCCGGACCGGAGCAGGTACGTCCCTCCGGCGAACGCGCACTCCTTGATCGTCGTGCCGCTGACGGCGCGCGGATTGGTGCTGGGCGTCATCAGCCTGTGGCGATCACGGCGTTCCGATCCGTTCGAGGTCGATGACCTCACTCTGGCCGAAGAACTGGCCTCGCGCGCCTCCCTCGCCATCGACAACGCCCGGCGCTTCGCACAGCAGCAGCAGACCACGTTCACCTTGCAGAGCAGCCTTCTGCCCAGCGCGGTGCCCCCGCAACCCGCCGTCGAGGTCGCCCCCCGCTATCTGCCCGCCGGGGCGGGCCCGGGCCTGGGCGGCGACTGGTTCGATGTCATCGCACTGTCCGGGGCACGCGTCGCTCTCGTCGTGGGCGACGTGGTGGGCCGAGGTCTCCACGCCGCTGCCACCATGGGTCGACTGCGTACCGCCGTCCACACTCTGGCCAGCCTGGATCTGGAACCCGACGAAGTGCTCTCCCGCCTGGACGACCTGGTCAACCTGCTGGCCACCGAACAGGAGGCAGCCGGTGAACGACCGCCGACCGAGCAAGTCGTCGGCTCGACCTGCCTGTACGCCGTTTATGACCCCGTCTCCCGGCGATGCTCCGCGGCACGAGCAGGCCACCCGCCTCCAGTAATGACCACGCCGGACGGGCAGGCCCGCCTCCTGGACCTGCCCGCAGGCCCCCCTCTCGGCCTGGGCGGCCACCCGTTCGAGTCACGGGACGTCGAACTGCCTGAGGGAAGCCTGCTGACGCTCTACACCAACGGCCTCATCGGCGAACGCCGGACCGACACCGACGAGAGCGTTGCACGACTCTGCGCCGGGTTGACCCGTCCAGCGGAACCGTTGAAGGAGACCTGCCAAGCGGTCATCGACAGCCTCGTGCCCGCCCCGCCCGCCGACGACGTCGTCGTGGTCATCGCCCGCACTTGCGTGCTACCCGATCGGAATGTCGCCTCCTGGTGCCTTCCCAGGGAGCCCGCTGCGGCCTCCCGCGCCCGCACCCTGGTCATCGACAAGCTGATCGAATGGGGGCTGGGGCAGTTGGTGTTCACCACAGAATTGATCGCCAGCGAACTGGTCACCAACGCATACCGATACGCCAAGGACCCGATGACTCTGCGGCTGATCCGTGAACAGTTCCTGATCTGCGAGGTGAGCGACGCCAGTCACACCGCGCCGCACCTGCGGCGGGCCCACGCCACCGACGAAGGAGGGCGCGGCCTGTTCCTCGTGGCTCAGATCGCCGAACGCTGGGGCACCCGCTACACGCGCGAAGGCAAGACTGTCTGGACTGAACAGGCATTGCCCGGTGAATCCGAGTGAAGACCACGTGAAGACCAGCGGGATTCTCCCGAGTGGTGAAGCTCGTCGCCCTTGACCGGATCACCGACCGCCACCCCACCCCCGGCCACGCCTTGAACGCCCGACGCCGCACATACTGGCCGTTCCCCCGACGCGTAGACGGGTCGTTGAGGGTTACCCGGCGCGTATGGCGAGGCTGCATTTTCCAGGGCGGAAAGCGCACGCCGGCAGCGACGAGGCGCAAACGCGCGCGGCACCGACGCCCGAAGAGGTCGGGCCCGGACCCGAGGTGGAGCGCCGGGCACCGGACACGCCGACGAAGCTGCCCAGGCGGGCCTGGGGCGCCGTGCTCAAGGGGGCTCTGCGGGAGTTCAAGGAGGATGAGCTGGCCGACCGGGCGGCGGCGTTGACCTATTACGCGGTGCTTTCGCTGTTCCCGGCGCTGCTGGTGCTCGTGTCGCTGCTGGGCGTAGCCGGGAAGTCGGCCACGTCCGCTGTGCTGGCCGATCTCAAACACCTTGCCCCCGGCTCCGCCCGCAACATCATCACGGCCGCGGTTCAGCAGTTGCAGAACCACGCAGGCATCGGATCGATCATGGCGCTGGCCGGTCTGGTACTGGCGGTGTGGTCCGCGTCGGGCTATGTCGCGGCGTTCATCCGGGCTGCCAACGCCGTTTACGACATGCCTGAGGGTCGCCCCATGTGGAAGATCCTTCCGGTACGCGTCGGGGTGACCGTCGTGCTGCTGGTAGTGGCAGTGGTCAGCGCTTTGCTGGTGGTTTTCAGCGGTCCTCTGGCCCAGCGGGCCGGCACCGCGTTGGGCCTCGGGCACACGGCGATCACAGTGTGGTCGATCGCCAAGTGGCCCGTCCTGGTCGTCCTGGTCACCGGCATGGTCGCGATCCTGTACTGGGCGAGTCCGAACGCGAGGGTGAAGGGGTTCCGTTGGATCACCCCGGGCAGCTTCCTCGCCCTGGTGATCTGGATGGCCGCCTCCGGTGCCTTCGCGGTCTATGTGGCCAACTTCGCCTCCTACAACAAGACCTACGGCACCATGGCCGGCGTCATCGTCTTCCTCGTGTGGCTGTGGATCACCAATCTCGCCATCCTGCTGGGCCTGGAGTTCGACGCGGAGACCGTACGGCAGCGGGCCATCGCAGGTGGCCTCCCGCCCGACACCGAGCCGTACACCCAGCCCCGCGACACCCAGAAGTGGGACGAGGACGACCGGCGCCGCCTGGGGGACTGAGCCCGGGGCGCCTGCCACGGACAGGGACCCGAGTTCGGGCGGCATGATCCTTGGCCTCGGCCCCCTCACGGCGCCGGCCGTCGCCGCGGTGGCCGTAGTCAGGCTCGTCGGCGGGGGCTTCGCGCGGCACCCGTTCGGCGCGTATCGCGTACGGCGCGGCACTCGGCCGACGCGGCACGCGTACGGCGCGTATCGCGTACGGCGCGTATCGCGTACGGCGCGTATCGCGTACGGCGCGGCACGCGTACGGCGCGGCACTCGGCCGACCGGCATGAAGAGGAGCACCTGGTGATACGGCGGCGAGTCACACCCTGGTCCGGCACGTCTGAGGTCGCCTGAAAAAGGTCCGCCGAGTGACCCGGTTCGGCACTGGGCGGGGCCGGGACCGTTCGCGTCGACGGCAGCCCCGGCGTTCGTCGGCTTCCGGACGGCTGGAATGATGGCGGCTGCCATGAACGTCCCGGTACAGGCTGCCGCCGATCTGAGACTGCTGAGGGCCTCTGTGTTCTCAGCGGTGTGCCTGGTGCTGTCCGCAGGTGGGCATGTGCTGGCCTCGGGCACCGGGATCCCGGTGTGGTCGCTGGCGGTGGGCTGGGCCGCGGTGCTGTGTCTCGTGGGCCCTCTGGCCGGACGGGAGCGGTCGCTGCCCGGAATCGCGCTCGCCCTGCTGGTGGGTGAGTTCGGCCTGCACCTGGTCTTCTCCCTCGGACAGAGCTCCCCGGGGCCTGCTCCGGGCGACCGTTCCAGTCAGGTGGTGGCGCTGGCCGAACGGTTCCTGTGCGGTGCCGACGCGACTCGTCTCACACCGGAACGCGCGGCGCTCATCCTGAGGCAGGCCCACATCGATCCGGCCCGGGCCGTCACCGTCGGGCACGCCACCCCGGACATGGCGGGAATGGCAGGCATGGCCGGCCACGGTGGGCACGCGATGATGCTGAGCTCGATGTTCACGGTGCCGATGCTCGCCGCGCACGTGGCCGCCGCCGTCCTCACGGGCTGGGTGCTGCGCCGCTGCGAGGTCGCGCTGTGGCGGGCCGTGCGCCTGCCGGCGTTGGCCGCGGACCAGCTCGCGCGCCTCGCCATGCTGCGGCGGCTGAGCGGCCTGCTCGCCATGGCCCGGATTCTGGTCCGGGTCGCGGCACTGCTGATGCATCTGCTGTCCGCACTCCTCCCGCCGGGAGCAGAGGACGACGGCGCGCGGCGACTGCGGTCCGCCGTGCTGTGGACGTGCGTCGTCCGGCGCGGGCCGCCGTCGATGGCTGCGGCGGCCTGAACCCTCCTGCGCGCCCATGGGCGCGGGCGGAACGCGGTCGCCCGGCGCCCACGGCGAGACCTCCTTTTCCTGCCTCCCTGGCTTTCACCGAGAGCGGCCTCGCGGTCGCGGAATGCCTCGTGCTGCGTTCTGCCGCCGAACCGTCGCCTCTCACCGCGCGGGGTGTCTCGTCTCTCCCTCCCCGCATGTGTGCCGCCCCTTCTCCGGGAGCCGAGCCATATGCCCGTCGCTTCGCACGCAGGAGCCTCACGATGCACGCCTTCACCCCACGACGGACGGCCACGGCCGCGGCTCTGGTCGTCGCCGGGCTGGGCCTGACCGCCTGTGCCGGCGCGTCCGGAGACCAGCCGGCCGCCGTCGTCGCCTCTCCCTCCTCCTCATCGCCACCCGGCACCGTCACCCTCGACTCACCGGACGCCAAGCCCGCCCTGACCCTCACTGATGAGAAGGGCCACTCCTACGACCTCGTCAAGCAGACCGCGGGCCACCCGACGCTGCTGTACTTCGGCTACACCCACTGCCCCGACGTCTGCCCGACGACCATGGCGGACATCGCGCTGGCCGCGCGCAAACTGCCGGCAGCGGACCGGCGTGACCTGCGCGTGGTCTTCGTCAGCACGGATCCATCCCGTGACACCCCTCAGCGGCTCAAGCAGTGGCTGGGCGCGATCGACCCGTCGTTCATCGGCCTGACCGGCGACTTCACCGCAGTACAGAAGGCGGCGCGAGCTCTGGGTGTGGGTATTTCCGCACCGGTGAAACACAAGGACGGCACCGTGACCGTCAGCCACGGCGCCGAGGTGTTCGCCTTCTCGCCCAAGGACGACAAGGCGCACCTCTTCTACACCTCGGGGACCTCCGAGCAGCGGTACGCCGCCGACCTGCCGAAGCTCGTCAAGGGAGAGACGCCATGACACGTTCCCTCGCCCGTTTCCCCGTTCTTCGCCGCAACGGTGCCGGCGCCCGCCGTCTCTCGGGAATCGCCGCCACGCTGCTGCTCGGAGGCGTCGCCCTGACCGGCTGCTCGTCCTCCGCCTCGTCGTCGGCGGCACAGGCGTACGACGAGCCGGTACTGAGGGTGACCGGCGCCTACATACCGCAGCCCCCGACGGCCGACATGGCCGCGGGCTACCTCACCGTCACCAACACCGGCCGGCTGCCGGACACGTTGACCGGAGTCACCAGCGACCTCGCCACCGCGGTGACGATGCACCGCACCACGGCTCAGCACCAGATGCAGCAGGTGAAGAAGTTCACCGTACCGGCACTCGGTTCTCTGGTGCTGCGCACGGGCGGCAACCACCTGATGCTGACGGGCCTCAAGAAGAAGCCCAGGGTGGGAGACACGATCACCCTGCGGCTGCGTTTCGCCGACTCCGGCACGATCACTGTGCGCGCCCCGGTCAAGCCCGCGGTCTACCAGCCCACGCACTGACGCCACCTCGAGGGCCCGTGGGCGTTCGTCGCCCGCGGGCCCTCCCCCACCCGGATCCCACACAGGACCTTCCATGCAAGAGAACACCACGCGCCCTCATGACGAACGCGGCGTCATCACCCGCAGGCGGCTGCTGGGCACGGCCGGTGCTGCCGGAACGGCCGGACTCCTCTTCGGAACGGCCGGCGGCACGGCCGGATACGCGGTCGCCGCACGTACCAGCCCGTTGTCCGCTGTCGGCACCACTGCCGTCTCCTTCCACGGCACCCATCAGGCGGGCATCGCCACCCCTCCGCAGGCCATCGGCCACATCATCGCCTTCGACCTGGCAGCCGGCGCCCGGCGCAAGGAGGCCGCCGCACTGATGCACCGCTGGTCGGCCGCGGCCGAGGCGATGACCCAGGGCCACCCGCCCGCCGCCGACGACCAGATCGCCCTCGACGCCGGACCCTGCAGACTCACCGTGACCTTCGGCTTCGGCCGCACCTTCTTCACCAGGACCGGCCTCACCCACCGCGCTCCCGCCGCGCTCGTGCCCATCCCTCGCTTCCCCTCCGACGCCATCGACCCGCAGCGCAGCGACGGCGATCTGTGGATCCAGATCGGCGCCGACGACCCCCTCGTCGCCTTCCACGCCCTGCGCATCCTCCAGAGGGAGGCGGCCGGGACGGCCGAGGTCCGCTGGCAGATGAGCGGCTTCAACCGCACCCCCGGCGCCACCGCCCGCCCGAAGACCGTCCGCAACCTGATGGGCCAGATCGACGGCACCGGCAATCCGAAGCCCTCCGACGCCGACTTCGCCGCCAAGATCTTCGTCCCGGACAGCCACGGCGAGGAGGCGTGGATGAACGGCGGCTCCTACGCCGTCGTACGCCGCATCCGCATGCGCCTCGACGACTGGGCCGACCTCACCCGCACCGAGCAGGAACACGTCATCGGCCGCCGCAAGACCACCGGGGCACCCCTGTCGGCCCCCGACGACGCGCCCGAGACCACCCCCATCGACCTGGACAAGTTCGCCTCCGACGGCTCCCTGGCCGTCCCCGCGGACGCCCACGTCCGCGTCGCCGCGCCCGAGTCCAACGACCAGGCCGCCATGCTGCGCCGCGGCTTCTCCTACCACGACGGCTACGGCACCGACGGCCGGCCGAACGCGGGGCTCCTGTTCATCGCCTGGCAGGCCGACCCGGCCGCCTTCATCAAGGTGCAGACGAAACTCGACGGCGCCGACCACCTCACCCGGTTCATACGCCACGAGTCCAGTGCCCTGTTCGCCGTCCCGGGCGGTGCCGCGCCGGGCGAGTACGTCGGCCGGCGCCTGCTGGAGGCATGACATGACAGACATGCACGGCATGCAGCACACGCACATGACCGGCCCGATGTGGATGCCCACCGCACCACCCACCTTGCAACGGCTGCTGGCCTGGCACCCCCAGCCGGTGCCGGTGGAGCCCCTCGCCTGCCTCCTGGCCCTGGCCGCGTACGGCCTGGCGGTGTGGCTCCTGCGGCGGCGCGGCGACCGCTGGCCGCCGACCCGCACCCTGTCGTGGACCGCGGGCGTGCTCACCGTCGCCGGGGTCACCTGCACCGGCGTGGGCGGCTACGGCATGGGGATGTTCAGCGTCCACATGGTGCAGCACATGGTGCTGTCCATGCTCTCCCCGATCCTGCTCCTGCTCGGCGCACCCATTACCCTCGCCCTGCGCGCCCTGCCCACCGCCGGGCGTGGCCGCACCGGCCCCAGGGAACTGCTCACCCGGTTCCTTCACAGCCGTCCGGCACGCGTGGTCTCCTCTCCGCTGTTCACCCTGCCGCTGTTCGTCGCCAGCCTCTACGGCCTGTACTTCACCCCGCTGTTCGACTTCCTCATGCGCAGCTGGCTCGGCCACGAGTGGATGCTCGCCCACTTCCTGGCGACCGGCCTGCTGTTCTTCTGGCCCATCCTCGGTGTCGACCCCGCCCCCCGTCGCCCCTCCCACCTGCTGCGGATCCTGGAGCTGTTCATCGGCATGCCGTTCCACGCCTTCTTCGGCATCGCCGTGATGATGTCCAGCACCCTGATCGCCACCTACTTCGCCCACCCCCCGGCCGCCTGGCACATCGGCCCGCTCTCCGACCAGAGCACCGGCGGCGGCATCGCCTGGGCCTTCAGCGAGATCCCCACCCTGCTCGTCCTGATGGCCGTGCTCGTCCAGTGGGCCGGCAGCGACCGCCGTACCGCCGCCCGCACCGACCGCCAGGCCGACAGGGACCACAACGCCGAACTCACCGCCTACAACGCCTACCTCGCCCGACTCGCCGCCCGCGACAGCTCGACCTGAACCATCACGTGCGCCCGACATCGGGGAGCGCCGGGGAATACGTCCGTGGCGTCCCCGGCCAACCCCGGCCGAGGCCCTCGCGGAGCAGCCGGAGGTCGCACCGGCGCCCGTCGGGCAGCTCGCCGCGCCGCCCCCGCCGATCACCCCCGTGCCGGCCCTGCACGGCGGCCCCCGAGTACGCCACCAGCAGCAGGGCGCCGCCCGGGCCCCCTCGTCCACGCCGAGCTCCAGAGCGCCCCGCACGTTGCTCACTCGGCCACGTGAACGGTTCCAGGACGTCGCAGCACATGCTCCGCATCATTTTGCATTGCGCAAGAATGGGTACGCGAACTTCGACGGGACAGACCGCTCAGAGGAGGTGGGCCATGCACACGAGGCACGTCCAGCGCGCCTACTCGTTCGTGTGCCTCGACTGCGGACACGGCTGGGAGGACACGTACGACATCGACGTGACCGAGGAGGATGACGCGCGTATCACCGCCACCTACCATCTCGGCGGCAGGCTCGTGCGATCGCCGCTGCAGTCGCCACGCTGCCCCGCCTGCGAGGGCCGCAAGATCCGCATCATGCGGCCTGGGCGCGTCGCGTCCATACGTCTGCACGGGGGGTGACAGGGGCACCGCCGCCCCTTCCCGTTCCGTCGGGCCACGCCTCGCACCGGATCGGTTGCGGCGCCCCGTCCAGGCACCGGGGAGCGTCGCGCACCGTCTCGCGCTCCGGCGTGCGTCCCTTCCGCCGCGTCGACGTCGCTGCGCTCTCACCCGATGGGGACGGATTTCCCCTCCGTGTGACCGTGGTAGCGGAGCAGGAGCATGGCCGCGTCGTCGTGGAACGGCCCTGCGGTGTGGCGCACCAGGTCCTCGCGCAGGGCCTGAAGCGCGTGGTCCGCGTCGGGGTGCTCGAGCAGCCCGGCCCGGTCGCCGAGGGGGTAGAAGGAGCCGGCGGCGTCCCGGGCCTCGGTGACGCCGTCGGTGTACAGCAGCAGCTGATCGCCGGGCGCGAAGTCCACCCGATAGGGCTTCGGGTCTTCGCTGCCGTGGGCGCCCAGACCCAAGGGGAGGGCGTAGGAGGGTGGCTGCGGGAAGTCGGCGGAACCGTCCCGGCGCACGACCATCGGGGCCGGATGACCGTAGTTGAGGAAGACGACCTCATGGTGCTCACCGATCTCGGCGAGGACGGCGGTGACGAACTTCTCCCCCTCCAACTCCCGGGCCACACTGCGCTCCAGGCGCTCACCCAGCCCCACCAGGTCGGGCTCGTCGTGGGCCGCCTCACGGAACGCGCCGAGCACCACGGCGGCGGTCTCCACCGCGGCCAGCCCTTTGCCCTGCACGTCCCCGACGATCACCCGGATTCCGTGGGGCGAGGCGACCACCTCGTACAGGTCGCCACCGATGCGCGCCTCGGCGACCGCCGACGTGTACGACACCGCCGCCAGCAACGGGCCCGCGGTCCGCGGCACCGGCCGTAGCAGCACCCGCTGGGCCACCTCCGCGATCGACCGCACACTGGCCAGCTCGGCCTCCCGGCGCGAGCGCATCACGGCGGCCGCGATGCCCACACCGGTCACTCCCGCCACCGACGCCATCGCGGTGAACCCCCGGCGCTCCTCGAACAGGCCGTCGTACAGACCGAGCCCGACGCACAGCAGCAGCGCCACCACGCCGATCAGCGCCGTACGCCGCCAGCCGCCGACCAGCCCGGCGAACGCCGGTCCGAGCGAGACCAGCGGCAGGAACCCCACCCCCGGCCCGGCGACGACGTCCGCCGCGGCCACCACGGCCATCGCCGCCACCGGCATCCAGGACAGCAACGCGAAACCGGACGTCGGCTTGTCCACGGTCATGCATCCTCCAGCGATGTCACAGCGCATGAGAGCCGCCCGGATACTTCCCGCACAGACGCCCCTCCCCGCCTTTAGACTATGCAAAAGTTCCCGCGAGTGACTCTCGCCCTCGGCTGTCCAAGAGCAGCCGAGAGGCCGACATGCCCGACCACCGGAAGGCGAGAATGCCCGACAGACCCACCACACCGGACCGGCCCCGTCTTCCCACGGGATGGCGGCGCTTCGCGGCACGGCTACCGATCCTCATGTTCCGCTGCGGGCTCGGATGGGTGTTCGGCAAACGGCTGCTCCTGCTGCACCACACGGGCCGCGTGACGGGACTCGACCGACGAGTGGTCCTCGAAGTGGTGGAGCACGATCCGGAGGACGGCAGTTGGACCGTCGCGTCGGGCTTCGGCCCCAGGGCAGCCTGGTACCGCAACCTGCACGCACAACCGAAGACCGTGATCCAACTGGGCAACTGTCACCACGCGGTCACGGCGCACTTCCTCTCGCCGGACGACGGTGCCACGATCATGGCGCGCTACGGCCATCGGCACCCTCGGACCGCGCGCCGCCTGTGCGCGTTCATGGGCTTGCGGGCGGACGGCACCGACGCCGGCTTCCGGGAGGCGGGCCGGACCATCCCCTTCGTACGTCTGGACGCCACCCCGGGTTACCGGCTTTCGTGACCGGAGCGACGGTCGAGCGCCGCCGGTGCGCGGCGGCGCAGGCACCGCGTACGCGGGCCGGTGGCCGAGCCCCGGCGAGTACGCCGTCGTCGACAGACCGCGGGCCGGGCTTCCCTCCGTGCTGTCGGCATCGGCCCGATCAAGGCTCGTCGGGCATCGGGCAGTTCGCTGGGGTACGGCTTCCGCCGGCTCACGCCGTGGCGTGGGGAACGAGCAGGGCGGAAGATGGCATTCCGCTGATCGTCGGGCGGATCTGCCGCACTTCGAACCGGACGGACTCCCAGCCGCTCCTATATGAAGTTGCGGGTGTGCAGTGCCGAGAGGGCCGCCGCCTCGTCGTCGGGGAAGCCCAGTCGGGACAGCCGGTGGCGTCGGCCTTCGTCCATGTCCTCCCGCAGCCGCTGCACGGCGTGCCAGCCGCGTTCGATGGCCTCGGGTGTCCACGAGCCCGCTGCGAGGAGCACGAGGGCGTCGAAGACGTCGTCGTTCAGGCCGGCGGTGTGGATCAGGACGTCGTGGCGGCGTTCCACGGCGGCCCGGAGTCGGCCCTTCAGGCGGGGGTCGACCGTGGCGCGGTGTTCGAGGTGACCCAGACCGAAGGCGACGTGCCGTGCCTCGTCCTGGCGGACGAGTCGGCTGATGCGACGGGTGACGGGATCGGGCGCGTTCCGCTCCAGGAAGGCGAGGAGGTTGAGGAAGCTGCCCTCGCCGAGGACGGAGAGCAGGAAGGAGGCGACGGAGAAGTCCGGTTCGGAGAGCAGGGTGGTCAGGGAGGCCCGGCCGCCCACCGAGGAGGTGCCCATGCAGCCGCCCTTGAGCAGTGCGCGCCGGGTGAAGACTTCGACGTGCCGGGCTTCGTCGGCGGCCTGTACGGCGAGGAGTTGCAGCACTTCGCGGAAGTGCGGGTGGACCTGGGCGAGCAGTCGCCCGGGTACCACGAGGGCGGCCTGCTCGTTCTCCACCAGGTAGGTCATCACCTGCACGACGGCTCTTTCGACGTCGTCGGGCAGGGTGAAGGGGGTGTCCCACGGGATGGCGGTGTGCGGATTCCACTGGGCGGCGGTCGCCTGGCGGTACAACCGCGGTGCCGCATCCGTCCAGGCCGTGTCCCGGTCGGCCACGGCGTAGTGCACCTCGGGTCCGCCGGCCTCGACGAGCGCGCCCCGCGCGGCCAGGCCCCAGTGCGGCGGAGCGTGGTCGACGACACCGCCCGGTTCGGCCCCGCCGGCGCGTTCGGCGCCACTCCATCGGTCCCGCGCCCTGCTGCTGCGCCGCACACGCGCGCGCAGCGGTGATTTCCCGTCGGGCGCGGGTGTCACCGTGTGCCCTTCGCGGCGGCACCAGACGGTCAGGTGGAGCAGGAGACCCGGGTCGGTGCCGGATACCGCGACCTCCTCACCGGGTGCCACCTGGCTCAGGGCCCGGCGCAGCAGCAGGTGCGCCCCCTGTTCGAAGCCGAGCCCGGCGAGGTCGAGCGGCAGGGGGGCGGATCCGTGGTGGGTCATGGCTGGTAGCCGGTGGCCGTGACCCGGCCGTGCGTGTCGTAGAAGCCCGTCTCGTCCACGGCGGCCGCGAGCTGTGCGAAGCCCGTCTCCCGCGCCGGCACCCAGCGGGTGAGTCCTTCGAGGTCGAGCAGGTGGCGCACGTCCGGGTCGGCGTAGGACATCGACAGCAGGAGTGCCGTCAGGTGTTCGCGCGGCTCGGCGGCCGCCGAGGGCCCGGCGGCCAGGACACAGTGGTCGTAGGGGGCCGTGCGGCTCAGCACCCGGGTGCCGCCGGGGGGCAGGGTGCCGTCCTGGGCGAAGGCGAGGTGGTTGCTGTCGATCAGGCAGGCCGCCGCCGCTCGGCCGTCCAGCAGGGCACGGGCGGCGTCCCGTTCACCGCCGATGTGGTCCCCGTGCAGCCCGATTCCGGTGTCGTGGCGCAGGACCCGCAGGTCGGCGTCCGCGTCGAGGCCCTGTTCTTGAAGGTGGTGCAGGGGGATCAGGGTTGCCTGCGGTGAATCGGCCGCGCCCACCGCGATGGTCTCGCTCTTGAGGTCCGCGACGGTGGCGAACGGAGCGTCGGATCTGACCACCAGGACCGAGGTGAGGTCCTGGTCGGTGTCGCGCATGACGAGCGGTCGCACGTCGACACCTTCCGCCGTGGCCAGCCGGCGGGTGCGCAGCCAGGCCAGGGGCGAGTGCCAGGCGACGTCGATGCGGCCGCGCACCAGGTCCTCCGCCTGCCGCTCGTAGTGTGCGTAGAGCACGAAGTCGAAGGGCAGCTGATTGCGCCGCAACCAGGCGCGGAAGCCGGACCAGATGGTCACCACTTTGGGGTCGTACGCGACGGCTCCCAGCAGGAGCGCGTTCACCGGGTCTCCTCCAGCAGCGGCATGCCCAGTCCGGCCCGTCCGCAGAAGTCGTACAGCGCCTCGGTGGTCGGGGCCATCACGCGTGCCGCCAGGGCGTCCCGGAAGCGACGTTCCACCCCCGACTCACGGCGGAAGGCGCTGCCGCCGCACAGTCTCATGGCGCCGTCCGCGACCTCGGCGGTGGTCTCGGCCACCAGTGCCTTGACCTGGAGCACCCGCAGCGTCGTGTCGGGGCGCGCGGTGTCGAGTGCGGCGAGGGTGTCGTCGAGGAAGGCACGGGCCGCGTCGGCCCGCAGCCGCAGGAGGGCGTACTCGCGGCGGGGAACGGGTTGCTCCGCCAGAGTCTGCCGCAGGTGGTCCAGGCGCGTGGTGCGCAGGTGCTGTGCGGTGACGGCGAGGAGCGCCTCGGTCACCCCCAGGCAGAAGGCGGCGCTCAGTACGAGGAACCGGGGCAGCACCAGCTCCAGGGCGACGGCCAGCCCCTCGCCGTCGGCGGCCAGGCGGGCCGATTCGGGAACGTGTACGTCCTTGGCGCTGACCGGGCTGGAGGCGTTGCCCCGAAGCCCGAACCCGTCGTAGTGGCCTCGTACGTCCAGGCCGGCGCTGTCGCTCGGTACGAGCCACAGCGTCATCGGGCCCGCGGTCCGGAGCGGGCGGCTCGACCAGACGTAGCTGTCGGCTTCGCCTGCCGAGGTGACCCAGGACTTGTCGGCGTTCAGGAGCACGCCGTCGGTGCCGTCCGGGCAAGCGGTGCCGATGGGTGCCCAGAAGTGGCTCCGTGAGCCCTTCTCCGAGAAGGCCAGGGTGCTCAGGTGGCGTCCTTCGGCGACCGCGCGCCGCATCTGCGCCGGTCCGTGTGCCTCGATGACGGCCACGGCCGCGTAGTGCATGAGCAGCACCATGGCCGTGGAGCCGCAGACACCGGCCAGCCGCTCGACGACCGACGCGGCCTGCCGCAGGTCCCCGCCGGCACCTCCCTGCTCCGGGGCGCTGAGCAGACCGAGCGCCCCGCACTCGGCGAGGGCTCGCACACCTTCCCGAGGGAAGGCCCCCTCCAGGTCGACCTGCTCGGCGAGCGGTTCGATGACGTCCCGGATCACGGAGTCCAGCATCTGTGGAGCGTCCGGTGTCGGCACGGCACGGGGTGTCTGCGGCAACGCAACTCCTAGGAAATCGCCTGGCGTATCGCTTTCACTCCTAGCCAATCACCACGACTCGGCCACCACGGACAAACACACCGAATCCACTCCGAGGACGGACCGGCACGCGGCCTGGGCGGCGCAGGGACGCAGGGGCGCAGGCACCGTCCGGCGCCGTGGCAGGTGCTGCGCGCCGTCTCGCCGTGGAGGCCCCGGCCGCGACTGCGGGTAGGACACGTCCCGTACCCCACCGCACGCCCTCGGCGCGGTTGCCCCTGCTCCAACGACGCATGCACGCAGGTGCGCCGGAGTCCAGAGAGCCGGAGCGGGCGACCAAGATCTCCGAGTCGACCTCGACCTGCCCCAGGCGTCCCGCAGGACGAGTCGTCGTGCGCCGTCCTGTGTCCGGCGGACCGGGACAAGGCGGTCGGTCCGCGCGTGAGAGGCCGGGGCACACCGCCCCGGGTGCGGCACTCACCGGTGACCTTGACGCGTCCTTGACGGGACCCTGATGGCGTAGGGACGAGTTCCTGACGTAACGTTGTCGTCGGTGTGCCGGGAAGCCTGGTCGGCGAAGCGTTCTTCATTGTTTCCTTCCGACAGGTCCGAAAGGTGTTCGCGTGCCCGCCACCAGCAACGCCGCCGTCACATCAGCCGCCCCCGCAGCTCTGCACGGGCGCGCTCCGCGTCGTTCCATCCTCTTCTTCGCGTTCGCCTTCGCCGTGATCGCCGACCCGGTCTCCTCCGTCGCCTACGCGATCGAGGCGGCCTTGCGGGCCCTGCACGGAGACCTGGCGCTGCTGCTGCCCACCATGAGCCTGGTGATCGGGCTCGTCGTCCTGGTCACCGCCAACTACTGGCAGTTGGTGCGCCGCTTCCCCAAGGGTGGGGGCGCGGCCGCGGCGGCGGCGCGGGCGTTCGGCCCGCGATGGACGTTCCTGCCCATCGGGGCACTGGTGGTCGACTTCGTCCTCACCATCGGCATCTCGATCGCAGCGGCGTCGAGCGCGGTGATCGCCCTGTTCCCGGCCCTTGCTCCCGTCCGTATCCCGCTGGCTCTCGTGCTTCTGCTGGTGGTGGCCGGGCTGACCTGGTTCGGGCATGGTGGACGGCTGCTGTTCGCCGTCATGACGGTGGCGTTCGTGGTCATCTCGGTGGCGGTTCTGATCCTCGGTTTCGCGGCGCCCCACGCCGCGGGCCACGCGGCGGCCACGCACGACCCCGGCCGCCCGGCGATGCTCGCCGTGGTGCTGGCCTTCCCGGTCGCCATGGCACTGGCCACCGGTGTCGAGGCGCCGTCCACCGCGATCGCCCAGCTCGGCCAGCTCGACGACACCCACCGCCGGCGCTTCGGGCGGGGCACCCTGGCCCTGCTGGTGGTGATCGTCGGCGGCCTCACGTTCGCGCTGACCTCGCTCGCCGTGCAGCTGCACATCGGCATACCGGGCGCGGACTCCACACAGATCGCCGACATCGCCCGCGCCG
The DNA here is from genome assembly GCF_059510295.1 of Streptomyces sp. PTL18. Classification (NCBI taxonomy): domain Bacteria; kingdom Bacillati; phylum Actinomycetota; class Actinomycetes; order Kitasatosporales; family Streptomycetaceae; genus Streptomyces; species Streptomyces sp. PTL18. The sequence continues at coordinate 35,808 of NZ_JCAJZO010000019.1, forward strand.
CCGCCGGCCCGGGCTGGCTGTACGGCGCCTTCCAGCTCACCAGCTCGCTGCTGCTGCTCGCCGCCGCCAGCTCCTCCTTCCAGGCCGGGCCCGGCCTGCTCAAGGCCCTGTCCGGCACGCCCCAGCAGCCGGGCGTGCTGCCTCCGGTGCTCGGCCGGACCAACCGCCACCACACCCCGTACTGGTCCGTGGTGGTCTACCTGGCCGCCGCCGCCCTGATCATCGTCGCGGCGGCCGGTCAGGAACAGGAACTCGTCCTCTTCTACGCCGTCGCCGTCTTCGTCAGCTTCCTGGTGGGCCTGCTCGCCATGACCCGGTTCGCCCGCACCGAGGGCACCCCCGTACTGGCCTGGATCAACGGCATCGCAGCCGCCGCGGTGGCATTCACCCTCGTGGTGAACCTGCTGCGCGGCTGGCCGGTGCTGTCGATGGTGGCCACACTCCTCATCGCCGGCGGCCTGTACGTCCGCTGGAACCGGGCCGGACGGCCCAGCGGCATCGAGGACGTCGAGGCCCAGGCAGAGGCGGACTGAACCGGGAGGCAGTCTCCGCGGGGGTGGCGGGTCAAGCCGTCGCGCCACCCCGCCGCGTGTCGGCGCGCTCCCACTCCAGCGCCCATTGCTTCATACGACGCCGGTCCAGCAGGGCACGTGCGGCTCGTGCGGAGCCCCAGACCGCGCATCCCGTGGCCGTGGCCGCCCCCAAGCCTGCGAGGGAGGACTTCAGCACCGCGTCGGGCCGGTCCGGAGGCCGGGAGACCGGATCCCCACGGGAACTGATCCACACCAGTACGCGTGTCCCCGCGGGAGAGTGCACGGGCACGGCGGCCCGCCCGGTCCGCGTCCGGCCGTCGGGCGTCGCCCACCGAACCGCCGCGCCGGCGTCGGTGCTCACGTCCGCGTGCGTGGGCGCCGCGTCCCTGGCGCTCTCAAGGAGGACCGCCACGACCTGTCGGCGATCGGAACGGTCCTCGCCGAAGCCCCGATCGGCGATCACGGCGGCCACCACTCCCGCCGCCGCCCCGCCCAGCACGCCTGCAATCCACGCGACGAGCAGCAGCCACGCCTCGATGAGGTCACTCGTCCGCCGAAGCGGACTGCGCCGCCACCGCCACAGCCTCGTGCGGAGCGTCCGGCACCGTCCCGACCTCATCGCCATGAGCCGACACCCCGCTTACGAGCACCAGCGCCTTGCCGTGGTGTTGCCCAGAACGGTAAGGAAAGCGGCCGGTGATCGAAAGACCCGGGGGGCGGTCAATCCTCCGGGCTGCCCATCTCCGCGGTGAACGGCACCGGGTCACTGTCGAAGCCCCGGATCATCTCGCGCATCTCCCCCACTCCCAGTGGAGTCCCGAGTGACATCGGTCACCGTCGCGGCGGTGGCATCGACGACCCGGGCGAAGCCGTCGGCCGGCAGTTGCCGCTATCCCCGGACGACGACCCCGGCGTTGGAAATGGCCCGAACGTGCGGGCGTACCGTCCTGGTGGATGACCACGCCGGCCACCCCGCGCCCGTACCGGGCCGCCGGCCGGTCGGCTTCCAGGACCATCACCTCGACGAACCCGTACCCCATGCCGGTCCGGCTGCGCCGGGTCATGTTGATGGCGCCGTCCGGTGCCCTGCCCGGTACTCGGGGTTCCCGTGGTCGCGACGGCCGCCGGCGTCCCGGGCGCCGCACTGATTGCCGCAGGCCGGGATGCCCGCGAGATCCTTCAGGGCCCGGTCGGCCGGAGTCGGCATCGTCCGCGACGAGGTCGGCGGTGATCATCCGGCCGATCAGCCCGCCGACCGTCCTCTGGGCCGGCCGTCGGCAGACGGCGGGATCGCTGCCCCGGGTGACAGACGCCACGCCGTGAAGGCGTGCCGCCACCCGTCCTGCGGTTGGCAGATTCCCCGATCTTTTTGCATAATGCAAAACTAAGGAAGGGGAACTGATGCATGCCATTGAGGCGGCCAAGGACACGAAGCAAACGACAGACAACGCGAGAGGCAGCACGACAAGCCACCTGACCTCGACACCGGCGCTCAACGCTCTGAGGTCAGCACCCTGGGTCCTGATGGCCCTCGCGGTCGTGGTCGGCGCCGGAGCCGGTGCCGGCTCGGTCGTCTTCCGCTGGTGCATCACGACCTTCACGCACCTCCTCTCCGGACACGCCGACTACGCGGCCGCTCCGGGCACGAGCAATCCGCACGTCCCGTGGCTCGGCCCCTACTTCGTGCTCCTCGCCCCGGTGGCCGGTGGCCTGCTGTACGGGCCGCTGGTGAACCGGTTCGCCAAGGAGGCGCGCGGCCACGGGGTTCCCGAGGTGATGCTGGCAGTGGCCCAGCGCGGCGGCCGGATCAGCCCGAAGGTCGCCATCGTGAAGACGCTCGCCTCCGCCCTCACCATCGGCTCCGGCGGATCCGTGGGCCGCGAAGGCCCGATCGTGCAGATCGGCTCCGCGCTCGGCTCCACCCTCGGCCGAGTGTCCAAGGCGACCGAGGGCCGATTGAAGCTCCTGGTCGCCTGCGGTGCGGCAGGCGGCATCGCCGCGACGTTCAACGCCCCGCTGGCCGGCGTGTTCTTCGCCATGGAGCTGATCCTCGGCAGCTTCAGCGCGGAGGCGTTCGGCGCGACGGTGCTGGCCAGCGTGACGGCGAGCGTGATCGGTCGCGCCGCCTTCGGCAACGCGGTCTTCCTGAACCTGCCGGACTTCCACGTCGACCACGTCACCCAGTACGGACTGTTCGCGCTGCTGGGCGTCGTCGCCGCGGTGGTCGGGGTGGGCTTCTCCCGGATCCTGTACATGATCGAGGACGCCTGCGACTGGGCCTGGCGCGGCCCCGAATGGCTGCGCCCGGCGGTCGGCGGCCTGGCGCTCGGCCTGGTGCTGCTCGCGCTGCCCGAGATGTACGGGGTCGGCTACCCGGTGCTGCAGAAGGCGACCGAGGGCGGTTACGCGGTCGGATTCCTGCTGCTGTTGCTGGTGGGCAAGATACTGGCGACCAGTCTGACGATCGGGATCGGCGGCTCGGGCGGAGTGTTCGCGCCCAGCCTGTTCATCGGGGCCACGCTCGGCTCGGCGTACGGGGCGGCCGTCCACCATCTGCTGCCCGGGGCGGCAGGCGCGGTGGGCGCGTACGCGCTGATCGGTATGGGAGCCGTCTTCGCCGGCGCGGCGCGCGCGCCGATCACAGCCGTGGTCATCCTCTTCGAACTCACCGGCGAGTACTCGATCATCCTGCCGCTGATGCTGGCGATCGTCCTGGCCACCGCGACCAGCCGCCTGCTGACGGGCGACACCATCTACACACTGAAGCTCCGCCGCCGCGGCGTCGACCTCGAAGGTCCGGCCCAGGGGGCCCGCATCGGACGCCAGCCCGTCGGCGCCGTCATGGAGCCCCTGCCCTCGCCCCTGCCCGCCTCCACCGCACTCGCGGACGCGGCCGACCTGCTGAGCCTGTCCGGCCACGGGGCCCTACCGGTGACGGATGACTCCGGAGAGTACGTCGGCGTCGTCACCGCACAGGCCGTGGCCGAGGCCCTCGCCGAACAACCGGACACCGCCCCCACGCTCATCGGACAGCTCGCCGAGCCGCCCGCACCGGTCGCAGTGGACCAGCCCCTCGCACAGGCTCTGCACGCCCTCCTCTCGGCAGGCGGGACCGGCGTGCCGGTCCTGGACCCCGAAGAGGGCAAGCCGGTCGGCTGGCTCAGCCACCAAAGCGCCCTCCGAGCGGTGCACACCGCCACCTAGACGCCCCCTGGCAGAAATCCGCAGAAGGGACATCGCGGTACATCCATTGCATAATAAAAACTCGTACCGCGAGAGAACGGCGCCCCCGTCATGCCGTACCCACGTCGCTCGACCGAACTCAAAGATCGCCCCGACGCGACCGAGACGCGGGCTCGCCAGGGGCGGGCATCAGCGAACGGCCGGGAGGTCGCCGTCGAGGGGCTCGTGGTGCTGACCGGCATCTTCACGGCGATCTCGCCCTGGGTGGTCCACTTCTCCGGGACCAACCCATACCTCACGGTCGGCAACCTGATCGTGGGGCTCGCCGTCGCCGCCGTCGGACTGCCGCTCACGCCGCAGCGGTCGCCACGACTGCCGTGGACCCTGGCGCCCATCGGTGTCTGGCTCATCGTTTCACCGTCGGTGGTGACGGCCGCCCACGGCGTATCCCCCGGGATCGTGTGGAGCAACAGCCTGACGGGCGGCATCGCATGCCTGCTCGGCCTGATCGCCGCGAACCTCCCCCAGGGGACGCAGCCATGACGCTCCCGCGGAGGACGGTGCGTACTCCGCGCAAGCCGTCCCGGCCGGCCGCGCACTCGCCCTCCGCCGCCCCACCGAGCTCGGGACGCACAGGCGCTGCGTGACCGACATCACATAACATCCTGCAAATTTTACTCAAGCCAAAGATTCCGGCGCGCGGCACATCCGTACCTCCTGGCGTCCACGCCATCCACGCGTTCGTACCGGAGACACCGTGCCCTTTTCCCGCACCACCATCGGAACCGTCGTCGTGGGCGGCGCGCTGAGCCTGACCCTCGCCGCTCTGGTCTATCCGAGCATGCTCGGGGTTCAGAACGTGTCCACCAACGCCGCGCGCGTGATCGCCACCACCCCCTACGGTCCACTCACCGAGGCCGACCGCAACTTCGTCGTCTTCGTGCGATCCGCCGGCCTGTGGGAGTACCCCTCGGGGCAGCTGGCTCTCAAGAAGGGGACGACCCCGGCCGTGCGCACCGCCGGCCAGCACCTGGTGATCGGGCACGCCGCGCTCGACGCGTCCTGCCGCAACATCGCCCCCAAGTTGGGCATCACCCTGCCCAACCAGCCCACCCCACAGCAGCAGGGCTTCCTGAACACGCTGACGTCGGACACCGGCAAGCAGTTCGACACCGACCTGGCCAACATCCTGCGCGTCACCCACGGCTCGATCTTCTCCACCATCGCCAAGATCCGCGCCACCACCGAGAACACCCTCGTGCGACAGCTGGCCGACCAGGCCAACGACGTGGTGCTGGACCACATCGCACAGATGGAGAAAACCGGGCTGGTCAACTTCGACCAGGTCAACTTCCAGGAGACCACTCCGCCGAAGCTCCCCTCCAACCAGGTCACGCCACCCGTGCCCCAGCCGGGAGATCCGGTCGTGGTCCTCACACCACCCCCCGGGGTCCCGACGGACGGCGTACCGACGGGCCCGTCCGTCGACGCCCCCACGGCCTCCCCGACCGCGGGATGACAGCCGCCGGGTCCCCCGGCCCGACAGGCAGCTGATCACCCCCGGGCGGCACCGCCCCGCCCGGGGCCCTCGGAGGCGTCGCAAGGGCCGGAAAGCCGATCGGAGCGAACGACGGCGGCCGGTAAGGGCCGCGCCTGGCATTCGCTGTGCGGCCCCGTCCTGGATGACGTGGACGTGGCCCGTGCTCCGCTGTGCCTGTCGGTCGCGCCGGCCGACACCAGCTGACCGGCCGGACTCCCTCGGCTTCTTCGGTGCCCGGCCGGTCGACTGCCCTGCGGTTACGAACGGCCGCGCGCCATCGCTGTGGTGGCAAGGCCGAGGACGAACGCAACTGCGCCGGTGGCGGTGTTGCTGGCAATGGTGCCCGTGGTGGCGGAGGCGTGCTGGACGACCCAGGGCGCGATGATCGCCCAGGCGCCGATACCGGCTGCCGCCCACCCCATACCGAAGGTACGTTCGAACACCGAGCCGAACCCCAGGGCGAGAACGGCGAGCGCGATACCGGTGACCAGATTGCTGACGGCCAACGGGTTGCCGTTGAATCCGACCACCCAGGGCGAGATCGCCAAATACAGGCCGGTCAGCAGGGTCAGCCCCTCGGCGGCCTGCGCGGACGGCCTGACGGAGACCTCGACGGCCCGGGCCCGCATGGCCTGGATGTCGGGATGCTCCTCGATACGCGAATGCATGGTCACGTCAGTGCCCCTTTTCCGCTGATTGCTGCCTTTTGACATCTCTCGCGTATCCATCCAGAGGGCATGTAATCGTCAAAAATCTCCCATTGCTCGATGACCCGCACACCACCCTCGGCTCGCCCTCACGACTCATGCGCTCCAGACGGTCGGCCGAGCCACTCGGCGATGGTGCGCATCCCCGGGGAGACCGTCCCCGGTCCGGCATCCAGCGGCGCGCCCGGGAGCCAGGCCCACCGTCACAGCACCGTCGCAAGCCAGGCCCACCGTCACAGCACCGTCGCAAGCCAGGCCCACCGTCACAGCACCGTCGCAAGCCAGGCCCACCGTCACAGCACCGTCGTAAGGGGCCCGTGGGGCACGCCCGACCGGACGCCGGATCCACGTGCGCCACGTGCCCCAGGCCGTCCGGCCCCGAGGCGGAGGGGCTGCGGGAACCGGCCGTCAGGGTTTTCCCACCCAGGGCTCGTCAGTGCGGGGCGCCGGCCGTCCGAGCCGGCAGGGCCCGTCGACAAGCTGCTGCACCTCTTTCCGTTGCCGACCCGGGGCGGCACCCCGGACCCTCGCATCTCCCAGACGCAGGCAAGTGGAACGTCGGGTGCGACAGACGCGGGTGTCCGCGGCGCACAGCCGTCGTCGGCCGGTGTATCGGCTGCACCACGCACGGGTACTCAGAACCTATGACGCAATTTGCCGCATACCAGGATGAATTGTACGCCGAGGGGCGGCACGGCAATCAGCCGCCTTACCCGATGACGTTCGAGGAACTGGAGGAGAAGGCCTCGGCCGCGATGACGCCGAAGGTCTGGGCGTATGTGGCCGGCGGCGCCGGTGACGAGCACACCCAGCGCGCGAACTGCGCGGCGTTCCGGCGCTGGGGCCTTTATCCGCGCATGCTGGTGGCCCCCACCGAACGAGACATGTCGATCGAGCTCGTCGGCGTGAAGCTGCCCTCGCCCCTCTTCATGGCGCCAGTCGGGGTGATCGGGGTATGCGCCCAGGACGGTCACGGTGACCTCGCATGTGCGCGGGCCTCCGCGCGAACCGGAGTTCCTTTCTTCGCCGGTACCTTGTCGGCAGATCCGATGGAAGAGGTGGCGGCAGAACTCGGCGACACACCGGGCTTCTTCCAGTTGTACACGCCACCGGATCGAGAGATGGCCGCAAGCCTGGTGCACCGCGCCGAGGCCGCCGGCTACCGCGGCATCGCCGTCACCCTCGACACCTGGGTCACCGGCTGGCGGCCCCGGGACCTGGCCGGCTCGAACTACCCCCAGGTCCCCAGCGGCTGCCTGAGCAACTACACCAGCGATCCGGTCTTCCGCAGGCGACTGCAGCCCGGGGAGAACGCCACCGAGGTGGCCGTGCGCACCTTGCCGATCTTCGGTGGCCCCTTCCGGTGGGAGGACCTGGAGTGGCTGCGGTCGGAGACCACGCTGCCCCTGATGCTGAAGGGCATCTGCCATCCCGACGACGTTCGCCGCGCCAAGGACCACAGCGTGGACGCCATCTACTGCTCCAACCACGGCGGACGGCAGGCCAACGGAGGACTGAGCGCGTTGGAGTGCCTGCCGGACGTGCTCGACGCTGCCGACGGGCTGCCGGTCCTGTTCGACTCGGGGGTGCGTACGGGCGCCGACATCATCAAGGCGCTGGCGCTGGGTGCCACCGCGGTCGGGGTCGGCCGCCCGTACTGCTACGGGCTGGCACTGGGCGGCGTCGACGGCGTCGCGCACGTGCTGCGCTCGCTCCTGGCCGAGGCAGACTTGATCATGGCCGTCGACGGATATCCCACGCTCAAAGACCTCACGCCCGACGTACTGCGCTTGGTCGGATGAGCGCGCTGCGGCGTGCGGAGCCAGAATCGGCCTGAACCCGCGTTACCTCCCAGGACCACTGACGGGTCCAAGAGCAACGCGGGAGGGCACACGTAAAGTCACTTCCTGAATGGCGGCCAATGCTGGTCGCGGTACCAGCGGCCGAACAGTGCACCGCCATAGACGACGAACCCGACGCCGGTGAGCCAGGACTCCACCACGAGGACGACCCCGAGGGTGCCGTAGCTGATCGCGTTGCTGACGATCAGCGGCGTGAAGACCAGGTAGGAGAAGACCCACAGGCCGCTCAGTCCCACCATGGTGCCGATGGCGCCCGGCAGCAGGTCGCACCAGCGGACCTGCCCGCCCAGGAGAAAGTGCTGGCCCCACCAGAAGAACACCGTGCCGGTCGCCAAGAACACCACGATGCGCAGCCACCCGTGCAGAGCGGTACGGACTTGCACCTCCTGGTAGAGGTAGGCCGTGAGTGCCAGCAGCCACGTCGCCTGCCGCCAGATGCGGTGCCACGGGCCGGGCGGCAGGTCCCAGATTCGCTCATACCCGTTCTGCACACTGCCGCCGAAGGCCACGCCGAACACAGCGAGCAGCACTCCGCTCCACACGCTCGTGGTGCTGATCACTTTGCGTGACGGCCTGATGATCCCGGTGACGACATGGGCCGAGCGACCGGACAGACCCATGCCCTGGGCCAGCCACGCCGCGAAGCCTCCGCGCCTGAGCGGGTCAGCGGCCGCCACCACGATGAGCAGGGGAGCCAGGGTCACCAGAGCGAGCGTCGCGAAGCCGAGGGCCCGGTGCATCAGCTCCAGGTCACGGCCCCGCCGGAAAAGGGCACTCAATCCTGTCCGGTCCCCCAGACGGTGAAGCGCCTGCCAGTACCGTCTCACGATGCTCTCCGTGCTCTCCGCGAGGCGGGCGGCCGCATGTGATCAGAGCTCCGGGAAATCCCGTCGCCGCATCCGCTCGTCGTGCCGGGCGATGCGGGCGTCGCTGCAGCCGCTGACGGCCCGGACGCCGTCGAGCCAACCGTTGCCGGGGTGTGCGAAGGGGAAGTCGGGAAGGTATCGCCGAACTGTTCGGCCCCGTGGAAAGGTGGTGGCGCACACGTCGCACAACCCCGGACCCATGGGGTCGACCTGCTGCCCGGCTCGTTGTCGCTTTCTCATCGAGACCCCCAGGGGACGACGGCATGAAGTTGCTTCTTCAACAGCGAGGAGCCACCGGTGACCAGCTCCATGACCCTGTCAGGCTTCTTCGAGTTGCCCTATGCGTCAGCAGCGAAACAGACGGCCCGGCGCCGCCGACGCCGAACCCCGGTGATGCCGCGCGACCCGCGTCCCGTGGCCGGGCTGATCGGGGAGGTCGTAGGGGCCTGGGGGCCTGCCCCATCCCTTGCCCCGGCAGACGACGCCCGGTGCTGTGCTGGTTGCGCCGCTGGGAGTAGGACGCAGCCGGCCGGGTGGTCCCCCAGTCGCCGCGAGCAGTTGAAGCGCCGCCGGGGGTTCCCGGCGCCGGGCGAGCCCGTGGGCGCCGTCGTGCGGCCCCTGGATGAACCGGAGAGGGCCGCCATGGAGGAGGTCCCCGACGTAGATCGGGAGGTGCACCGAGGACCGTGCAGACCCGGTCTCCCCGGGCGCGCGGCCGAGGCCGGCATGTTCGATCGTCACCGGATCTGCGACAGTACCTGACCATGACATTCCCGACTCCCCCGCCGGGGCCGCTCGACGACGCCGGGCCACACGTGGAGTGGACCGGCTGACCGACACCATCATCCGCCAGGCCGACGAGGTGGTCCTGGACCACGTCGGACAGACGGAGAAAGCCGGGCCGGTCGACTTCGACCACGGGATCACAGCCGCCGTGTCCCCCGGCCCGGACGGGCAACCGATCAACGCCGGGCGGCACCACTCCGCCCGGGGCCCTCGGAGGCATCGCAAGGGCCGGAAAGCCGATAGGAGCGAACGACGGCGGCCGTGCTTACGACGACCAGGGCGACGATCCACGGGGCCAGGTCGTGCAACGGCCCCGCCAGCCCCTCCCCGGTTCCCAGACCACGCGGGGCCGCCCACCCTTCGGGGTCATAGACGACGGGGAGCGAATCTCCCGGCCGGGTCGTCCGCGCGCAGCCGCGCCAGATGCGCACCTTGAGTGCGGCACCGTTGCGGTCCGCCACCGAGCAGAGGTAGCGGTCGCGCCCGTCGGCCATCAACCCGCCGTCCTCCACCGACGTCACCACCGCGGACTCCACGCGTCCTCGCTCCGCCAGCACCACACCCGCGGCTGCCTGCGGAGCGTGAAGCGCCAGGCATGCGCCCAGCACGGCGACCGTCCCGACCAGAGCGCGGCCGGCCCGCACCAGAATCAGATACAGGGTGAGGGCGCCCGCGCAGACGAGGCCGGTCTCGCCGTCGGCCAACGAGAGCCTGCCGGTCCAAGCGCCGACCAGCGTGGTGCCGACGATCGCCCCGGCCCCCAGCAGCCCGGCCAGGAGCCCCTCGCCGAGCAGCCACCTGGGCGGCAGGCCGACGAACTCGGCAGGCCCCCACACCGCAGACCGCACATGCTCCATGAGAGGCGGCTCCACCCCGGACGGAAGCCGATGCCGTCGTCGCACGTGCGTCTCACCCCAGTGCTTCCCGCCCGCCGGCGGTTTCGCATGCCGCCGCCCCGGAGAGGTGAACGCCCTGCCCGGCCGGACACGCCCGTGGGGCCCGCATGCACCGGAGGCGGCAGCGGAACCCCACGTTCGTCATTTCACTTGCATTATGCAAAAAGAGTCCGGTTCAGAGAAGAGGCGAATCGGGAAGGCGTCGAACATCACGAGGAGCCGGGCTCGCGGGTGACCGCGTCGTCCATCACCCAGCCCAGCGGGTGCGCTTCCAGGTCGTCCGCCGTGGACGCCGGGGGCTCGGCACCCGCCTCGTTGAAGGCGTTGAGGGCCTCGACCAGCGCCAGCCGCTCCGTCGGACGGAGCCGTTCGACGATCTCCGCGAGCGCGGTACGGCGCCGGGCGGTGACGTCCTCGACGATGCGCCGCCCCTCCTCCGTGAGCTGCAGCAGGGTCTCGCGCCGGTTGTCCGGGTTGGCCCGCCGGTCGGCGAGTCCGGCCGCGATGAGCCGGTCGACCATGCGCATCGCCGTCGACGGCGCCACCTGCAGCAGGTCCGCAAGCGCGACCAGCTTCGTGGCCCCCCTGATGGACAGCACCACCAGCATCCGGAACTGCGGCACGGTCACCCGCTCCTCGACCTCGGCGAGGGAGCGGGCGGAGACCGCCACCAGCAGCCGCGAAGCTGTCAGCACCGCCCGGGTGACCGCGTCGACGTCGTCCATGGCCCCTTCGGGGTTCCTGCGTTCCGGCATGCGTCCTTTCTACCTCGTCACATCGGCGGCCCACTCACCCGACGGGAACACATTTTCCCTCCGCATGAGCGTGTCACCGCAGCGGGAGCATCACGCCTTGCCGTGGTGTGGCCCGGCGCCTTGCCGCACCGGGTCCTCGCGCAGGGCCGCCAGGGCATCCAGGGCGCGCTGCGGGTCTTGACCGCCATGCGCCGACCAGCCCGGAGAACGCCGGCCCGAGGGAGATCAACGGCAGGCATCCGACTCCCGGTCCGCCGACGACATCGAGTGCGGCTGCCCCGGCACCGAGCGCCCTGACCGGCACAGCGCCCCGGGGCATCCCTCCGGCACCCGTCGTGCGCGCCGCCGCCTCCCGACCGTCAACGCGACCGACCGGCGCCGGATACCCAACCGTCAGTCGTCCTCGAGGGAGCAGGCGCGCCGCAAAAGGCGGCCCTCATTTTCACAAAACCCTTGCACCGGCATTTTGCATTAGACAATTATTGCACTGGGTCTGCCGACGGTTGGCTGCCGCCCGGCGTCCGGGGTGAATCGGCACGGTATCGCGGCACCAGGCGAGCTCCAGCCGTCGGCAGGCCCCCCCAACCGGCTACGGGCGGGGCAGGCCGGCGATGTCACCAAGCGCCGGCTCAAGGCCTCCCCTTTGCGGACCGGAGGCCACTCGTTCCTGCCTCTGGAGCGGACTTGACCATCGCAGGCGCCGTCGCACACCGCGATTTTGGTGATCGGACCGTCGGTCGTGTCGGCGGCGGGGTGCACCGTGGCATTCCGGGCGACCGGGTCCTTCACGGACAAGCATGCCGGGCTCCACGGCTCCCGGGTGTGAGCGGAGTCCTCGGCGCCCACCGCAGCGCGGGACTGCGCGGGCGGGAGCAGCGCCAGTGGACCCCGGCGTGGTCGAAGTCGCGTGCCCTCCGTGCGTGGCGCAGCGCACGTCGGCTGTGCTCAGCCGGCGGGGATCGCCGCGAGTCGGCGCAGGGACGGCCGCTGCCTCCCCGCCAGCAGCGTGTCGACGAGTCGGCCGGCACCGGGCAGATCGGCGAACCTCAGGGCGGCACGACGGGCACTCAACTGCAGCGACGACTCAGGGACGAACCAGGGGGCGGTCCGGCGGGCAAGGCGCTGTCTGTTCCTGACGACCGGCCGCCACAGCCGCTCGTAGCCTTGCAGAGCGTCCTCGATACATGAGGTGCGGGCGAGTTGGTCGGCCAGGAGATAGGCGCCGCCCATCGCCAAGGACGCGCCCTGTCCGCCGAGCAGGGAGACGGCCTGGCAGGCGTCGCCGATCAGTACCACCCTCCCGCGACTCCAGGACGGCACGTCGGTCTGTGCGACCTGGTCGTAGTAAATCTGCTGATTCGGCGGGCAGTTGGCCAGGGCGCGGGGCACGAGCCAGCCGAGCGAGCCGTACTCACGGCGCAGGGCGCCCCGCGCGTCTTCAGGGGTGCAGGGGTCAGCGGCTCGGTGTACGGCGAAGGCGGCGACCTTGCCGTCACGCAAGGCGTAGAAGCCCATCTGCGGGCCGACCGTGTCGGTCAGGCAGAAGCGGTCGCCCAGTTCGCCGTGCACCTGCCGGTCCTCGAACGTGAATGCGGCGGTGTGATAGCCAAGGTGACGCACAAAGCGCTTCTCGTCGCCGAAGACCAAGCGGCGGACGGTCGAGTGGATGCCGTCGGCTCCCACAAGGAGATCGGCGTCGATGCTGGTGCCGTCAACGAGGGCCACGCGCACGCCGTCCGACCGCAGGTCGATGCGGGCCGGACCGAGACCGAAGCGCAGGCCGACCGCGAATGACAGCCGTTCCCGCAGGGCGAGTTCGAGGTCGGGGCGCATGATACTCAGCAGACGTCCACGCAGGGAACGGGCGAACCTGTCGTAGCTCAGCCGGGCATGGCACTGCCCGCGCTCGTCGAAGAACGAGGCCTCGGAGACCGGGTAGCCGAGCTCCTGCAGCCAGGGCAGGACCCCCATGGCCTCGGCCGCGTCGTAGCCAGGCCCCCAGAAATCGATCATGTATCCCTCGGTGCGGGGCCGTGGGGCCTTCTCCAGGACGACAACCTCCCAGCCCAGCACGTTGTGCAGGCGACCGGCCAGCGACAGCCCGGCTATACCGGCTCCACAGATGACTGCCCTCATGGGTGCCCACCATCTCTCCGCTCGGCAACAACCCCGCACCCCTATACTTTTGCACTATGCAAAAGCGTGCTGTCAAGCAGGGTCCTCGAAGGGGCAACCCGCTCGATCACCCGCTGGGCGACGCCACCCATGCCGACGGCACCCGTGAGGCCGAGCGGCCGGCAGACGGAGTTCGTGCGCGCGCGACGCCGGCGACCACGACGGTCCGGGACGCGCACCCCGTGCGGCCCCGGACACGGCGGCGGGAGAAGACGGCGCGGCGACCTCCTCACGCGGACGCGCGCTGGAAGGTCAGGGTGGCGTTGACCGTGGCCGGGCCGCGCATCATGCCCAGCTGGTTCCAGGTCAGACCGAACTCGGTGCGGTCCACCGTGAACTCGGTGGTGAGGGTGACCTCTTCGGGTCCGCCCTGGGTGAGGGTGGCGGTGACGGTCTGCGGTCGGGTGGTGTCACGCACGGTCAGCCGACCCTGGACGGTGACGGTGCCGTCGCCCCGCCGACCGGCCTCGAGCACGTCGAACACGATCGCGGGGAACTGGTCAGCGGCGAGGAAGTCGTCGGAGCGCAGGTGCGCGTCGCGCTTGGCGTGCCGGGTGTCCAGGGATGCGGCGTCCAGGCTGACGGTGCCCGTGGCGGTGCCGTCCGGACGCACCTCTCCCTGGCCGGAGACCGAGGTGAAGGTGCCCTTGACGGTGACCAGGCCCCACATCGTCCTGTGCTTCAGGGTGACGGTGGAGGCGGCGGAGTCGAGCACGAAGAGGCCGGTTTCGACGGCAGCAGTGGTCATGTAGGTCTCCTGACAGCGGAGGGTGGCCGGAGGCAACGACCACATCTCATCCAAATTTGAACAGCACCGTAGCAGGTGATCCGAATTTGAACCATCGTTTGGCGATGAGATCGTTCAGATTTGGAACACTGTTATCCTGGCGGCATGACCGACGACTCCGCCTCCGCCGCCCCGTCAGCCGACGCGCCGACGGACCGCGGAGGACTGCTGCCGGACGAGCTCCGCACTTATATGCGGGTCGTGGCCGCCACCGGAGCGATCGAGCAGCAGCTGCGCAAGCACGTGAAGAAGACCCTCGGGGTCTCGCACGACGAGTTCCTGGTGCTGTGCCTGCTCGCGGAGCAGCCGGGCGCCACTTTGCGCATGACGCGGATCGCCGAACTCCTCGGCCGCCCGAAGACCCGGCTGACCTACCAGGTCGGTTGCCTGAACCACATGGGGCTCGTCGCCCGCGAGTCGGTCTGCGGCGACCGGCGCGGGATCGCGCTCACCCTCACGGACAAGGGCCGGCGGCTGCTCGCCGAGAACACCCCCGCCCTCGCCGATGTCCTGGTCGGCTTGATCGGCCCGGACCGGTGCGCGGCGCTGACCGGCCTGCTCGCCCACGCACCCCACACCTCCGAGGAAGACGATCACCCGCAGGACTCCTGATCACGGGGTGACGGACCGAGCCGCGTCCGCGTCCGGGGCCCTTCACCGTTCCCCCACTCGGCTCTCTCGTCGCGCCCCACCGGGGTGAACCCCCATACGGGTGACTTGTCACTCACCCCATCGAAGTACGGAACAAGGGACACTGCCCTGTTCAGCGCTACTGTCGTTTCGTCGCGATCGAATACGAGTGGCAACTTGAGTATGTCCGACACAAACTGAAGCGCGTGGCGGCGTGATCAGATAAGAGCGCGCGACATCGCGGCTTCCGGATTGCTCGGTCCGGTCACCGCCGAGCACGGAGGACGCCGGACCGGTCACCCGTGGCCGGTCGTTGTCGGATTTCCTCAAGGAGCTTGAATGGTAGACAAGTCTGCCGAGGCACTGGTCCTCGGTCAGGACGGACCCGCGATCGACCGGCGCGGCGGTGCGGGCCCGGCGACGGAAACCGAGAGGAAATTCGCCGAAGTTCTGGCCGAGGTCGTCAATACGGAAAGCGTGCAGTCCGAAAGTCATTTTTTCGACGATCTCGGTGCCAACTCCCTGGTGATGGCCCAATTCTGCGCACGGGTCAGGAAGCGGCCGGACCTTCCGTCCGTGTCGATGAAGGACATCTACCGGCACCCCACGGTCCGTTCTCTCGCCGCGGCCCTCACGGAGGCCGCACCGGCTCCGGCCGGTCTCCCCGCATCCACGACGCCACAGGCGCAGGAGCCCGCACCGGTTCCGGGAAGCACCCCGCGTTACGTCCTGTGCGGCACACTCCAGTTGCTCTTCTTTCTGGGCTACTCCTTCGTCACCGGGCTCGTCGCCGGCGAGGGCTACGAGTGGGTCGCGGACGGTTCGGGGCTGGCCGACGTCTATCTGCGCTCGGTCGCCTTCGGCGGGCTCGGCTTCCTCACCCTGTGTGCGCTCCCGGTCGTCGCCAAGTGGGTCCTCATCGGCCGCTGGAAGCCCGGCGAGTTCCCCGTCTGGAGCCTGACCTATCTGCGCTTCTGGGTCGTCAAGGCACTGCTGCACGCCAATCCGATGATCCTCTTCGTCGGAAACCCGCTCTACGTCATGTATTTGCGGGCGCTCGGCGCGCGGATCGGCAAGGGCGTCACGATCCTCTCCCGGTCCGTACCGGTCTGCACCGACCTGCTCACGATCGGCGCCGGATCGGTGATCCGCAAGGACGCCTTCCTCCTGTGCTACCGAGCGCACGCCGGGCGCATCCAGACCGGCCGGGTCACGCTCGGCCGAGATGTCTACATCGGATCGAGGACCGTACTCGACATCGACACCTCGATGGGCGACGGATCCCAACTAGGCCACTCGTCCGCCCTGTATCGCGGTCAGACGGTCCGGGCCGGCGAGCGTCGTCACGGGTCGCCGGCCCAGCCCACGGACATCGACCACGTCAGGGTGGCGCCGGCCCGGTGCGGCACACCGCGCCGGGCCTGGTTCGCCCTCGTCAGCCTGCTCCAGCTGTTTCTGCTGTACATCCCGCTGACGGTCGGCGGTCTGTACATGCTCTTCACCGGGATCCCGGTGCTCGACGACCGGCTGAACCCGGACGACGTCGGCATCCTGACGACGGAGTTCGCCGTCGACACGTTCCTGCTGTCCCTGCTGCTGTTCTTCGGTTTCGTCCTGCTGGGCCTCGCCGCCCTGTTCGCCGTGCCGCGCCTGCTGCAGCCGGCCATCAAACCCGACACGGTCTATCCGCTCTACGGCTTCCACTACGCGGCGTTCCGGGCCGTTTCCGCTATGACCAACGTCAAGTTCTTCGCCTGGCTGTTCGGTGACAGCTCCTACATCGTCCCCTACCTGCTCGGACTCGGATACGACCTGTCCCGCGTCGAGCAGACCGGCTCGAACTTCGGTACGGAGGTGCAGCACGAGACCCCGTATCTGGCCCGGGTCGGCACCGGCACCATGGTGGCCGACGGACTCTCCATCCTCAACGCGGACTTCTCCAGCACCTCCTTTCGGGTGTCCCGGACGTCGATCGGCGCACGCAACTTCCTCGGAAACAACATCGCGTATCCGGCGGGGGCGAGAACGGGCGACAACTGCCTGCTCGCCACGAAAGTCATGGTCCCGCTCGACGGAGAAATCCGCGAAGGCGTCGGACTGCTCGGCTCTCCCTGTTTCGAGATTCCGCGGACGGTGGAACGCGACACCCGGTTCGACCACCTCAGAACCGGGGACGAGCTGCGCCGCCGACTGGCTGCCAAGAACCGCTACAACCTCCGCTCGATGGCCCTGTTCCTGTTCCTGCGCTGGCTGCACACCTTTGTGCTCACGGCGTTCGTACTCGCCTCCGTCGACCTGTACGGAGTGCTGGGCTATGTGGTGATCTCCTGCTATCTGGCGCTCACGCTCGCGTTCACCGCGCTCTACTACGTCCTGGTGGAGCGTTGCTTCACGTTGTTCCGTCCGCTGAGTCCCCGGTTGTGCTCCATCTACGACCCGAAATTCTGGTATCACGAGCTCCTGTGGAAGGTGCCCTCCGCGCACCTCAGCGTATTCAACGGAACCCCCTTCAAGAACGTGATCTCGCGGCTGCTGGGGGTGCGCATCGGCCGCAGGGTCTTCGACGACGGCTGCGGGGTGACGGAGCGGACGCTCACCGCCATCGGCGACGACTGCACGCTCAACGCCGGCTCCAAGATCCAGTGCCATTCGCAGGAGGACGGCACGTTCAAGTCCGACCGCTCCGCGCTCGGTGCCGGCTGCACGCTCGGGGTCGGCGCCCATGTGCACTACGGCGTGACCATGGGCGACGGCGCCGTCCTGGCCCCCGACTCCTTCCTCATGAAGGGCGAGGAAGTTCCCCCGAAGGCCCTGTGGGGCGGAAACCCCGCCGTCGAGCTGCGCGACGCCCCTGGTGACGGCGGCCCGACGACGACAGGCGCGGCCTCGGTGAACGAGGCCGCCTCGACGGCGAGTTGACGAAGCTCAAAGAACAGCGATCGGATGGGAGCGCTCGTGGAAGCGGACCGGGAGTACTGGCGCGGCGTGCTGACCGCCGGCGGTTTCACCGCGGTACCCCGCTGGGTGCGGGGGCCGGTGGCGGGTACGGCCGAGCAGGACAGGGTGCTGCCGGAGGACATCGCCGCGGCGGTGCGCGCGCTGGCGGACGAGCTGCGGGTGCCGGTGAGTTCGGTGCTGCTGGCGGCGCACGCCAAGGTGCTGGCGGCGCTGTCGGGTGAGCGTGAGGTGGTCACGGGTTACGCCGCCGGCGCGGCGGGCGGGCCGCTGCCGTGCCGGGTGAGGGTCGCCCCGGGGTCGTGGCGCGAACTCGTGCTCGGCGCTCACCGCGTCGAAGCCGAGGTGCTGGCCCACCGGGAGTTCCCGGTGGACGCGCTGCGCCGGGAGCTGGGGCTCTCGGAGCCGTCGTACGAGGTCGTGTTCGACCCGACCGGCGCCGGGCACGCGTCTTTCGGCGACGCCGTGCTGGGCGTGGGCTTCGGTGACCGGGGCGGGCGGCCGGTGGTGCGGGTGCGGTACCGCACGGACGTCCTGGACGCCGAGTGCGCGGCCCGGATCGGTGGCTACCACCTGACCGCGCTGCGACTGATCGCGACCGACCCGGACGCCGGGCACGCACGGCAGAACCTGCTGTCGGCCGAGGAGATGCTGTACCAGCTCCAAGGACTGGCCGGAGCGCACCGGGCCCTGCCCGACATCCGGGCGCACGAGCTGTTCGAGCAGCGGGTGCGGGCCCACCCGGGGGCGGTGGCCGCGGTCCACGGCGACCGGCAGTGGACGTACGCGGAGCTGAACGCGCGCGCGAACCGGCTCGCACGAGCCCTGCTGGCACGGGGACTCGGCCGGGAAGACGTCGTGGCGGTGGTCACCGAACGCGATCTCGACTGGCCGGCCTCGGTGCTGGCGGTGTTCAAGGCCGGAGGCGTCTACCTGCCCATCGAGCCGCACTTCCCGGCGGGCCGTATCGCCACGACGCTGTCGCGTGCCGGATGCCGGCTGGTACTCACCGAGTCCGGCAGCACCGTCACCCTCGACCAGGCTCTGGCCACACTGCCGGGCGTCGAGAAGCTGCTGGTCGAGACGGCGTACGCAGAGGAGCACGGGGAGGACGACCTCGGCGTCAAGGTGAGCGCCGGCCAACTCGCGTACATCTACTTCACCTCCGGCTCCACCGGCGAGCCCAAGGGGGCGATGTGCGAGCACGCGGGCATGCTCAACCACCTTCACGCCAAGATCGAGGACCTGGGGATCGGCCAGGGGCGCGTCGTGGCGCAGACGGCCCCGCAGTGCTTCGACATCTCGCTGTGGCAGTTGCTGGCCGCGCTGCTGGTCGGCGGGCGGACGCTGCTGGTCGAACAGGACGTGGTCGTCGACGTGGAGCGGTTCGTCGACACCCTGGTCCGCGGCGCAGTCGGCGTGGTCCAGGTCGTGCCCTCCTATCTGGAGGTGGTGGTGTCGTATCTGGAGCGGCACCCCCGCGAGCTCCCGGATCTGACGTGTGTGTCGGTGACCGGTGAGGCCCTGAAACGGGAGCTGGTGCAGCGCTGGTTCGCAGTCCAGCCGGGGATCCGGCTGCTGAACGCCTACGGGCTGACCGAGACCTCGGACGACACCAACCACGAGGTCCTTGACCGGGTGCCCGAACGGGTGCTGCTCGGACGTCCCGTCAGCAACGTGCGCGTCTACGTCGTCGACGAGCATCTGTCGCTGGTACCGCTGGGCGCCCCCGGAGTGATCGCGTTCTCCGGCGTGTGCGTGGGGCGGGGGTACGTCAACGATCCCGAGCGGACCCGCCAGGCGTATCTGCGGGATCCGTACCGGCCCGGTGAGCGCCTCTATCTGGGAGGTGACTGGGGGCGCTGGCATCCCGACGGAAAACTGGAGTTCCTGGGCCGCCGGGACAACCAGGTCAAGATCCGCGGTTTCCGCATCGAGACCGGCGAGATCGAGAACACGCTGCTGCGGGTGCCCGGAGTGCGCGACGGTGCGGTGGTCACCGCCGAACTGGCCGGTGGCAGCAAGCACCTGATCGCCTTCTACACCGGCCGGCGCCAGGAGAGGGAGGCACTGCGCGAGGCGCTGGGCGCCGTGCTGCCCGCCTACATGGTCCCGACGGCGTTCCACTGGCAGGACGGTCTGCCGCTGACCGACAACGGCAAGATCGACCGGAAGGCCCTGACCGCGCTCGCCGAACGCACCGAGCCGGACGGGGACGGCGACCGGGCCGGTGACCAGGACCGTGCCCCGCGCACCCCGACCGAGCGGAAGCTCGCGGCGACCTGGGCCGAGTTGCTGGGCCTTCCCGAGCACCGGGTCGGCCGGCAGGACCACTTCTTCGACTCCGGCGGCACCTCCCTGTCGGCGGTCAAGCTCACCATCGCCCTGGACCGTGCGGTCTCCCTGAAGGACATCACCCGGCACCCGGTGCTCGCCGACCTGGCCGCCCTCCTCGACGGTGCCGCCCCGCAGCGACCTGAGCTGCTGCAGCCGCTGTCACGGCCCGCGGAGTCGCCGGAGCCGGCCCTGGTCTGCTTCCCGTACGCGGGCGGCAACGCGGTCAACTTCCGTCCGATGGCCGGGGCCCTGGCGGACGGCGGCCCCGCGGTGTACGCGGTCGAACTGCCCGGTCACGACCTCGCCGCCACGAGCGAGCCGTTCGCGTCGATCGCCCGGGTGGCCGAGCAGGTCGTCGCCGAGATCACCGGGCGTGGCCTGATGAGGGTCATGCTGTGGGGCCACTCCTCGGGCACCGCCCTGGCGCTGGAGACGGCGCGGAGGCTGCGGGAACGCGGAGTGGAGGTGCCGCGGGTGTTCCTCGGTGCCCAATTGCTCGGCACCGCGGCCGAGCGGCGCGCCGCCGCCGCCGAGCTGACGGGGCGGAGCAACGCCGAGATCGCCGCCCGGTTGAGCGCGGACAGCGGCTACACCGAACTGGGGGAGCTGAGCGCCGAGCACGCGGAGCACGTCGGCGCCGCCTACCGGCACGACTGCGTCGCCGCGCACCACTACTTCGCCGACGCCCTGGAAAACCCGCCCGCGGTACGGCTGTCCGCACCCGTCACCGTGGTCGTCGCCGCCGACGATCCGAACACGGCGGAGTACGGTGCCCGCCACCGCGACTGGCAGGTGCTGGCCGAGCACGTGGAGCTGTTCGAACTGCCCGACGGCGGCCACTACTTCCCGCGCACCCGCCCGACCGGAACGGCCCGGGCCGTCCTGGGGGCGACCGCACTGCTGCCCTCCTCATGAGCCCCTGCCGCGCCGTCAGCTCCGCGTCAGGCACCCGAAAGGAAGAACACGTATGTCGTCATCGTCCCTGGCCTCACTGCCCGAAGTGGCACTGCAGCCGGGCAAACCGCCGATCCTGCGCGTCGAGGCCCCCGGTGAGGCGGCGAGCTGGGCGGCGCAGAACCGGGACGCGCTGCGCGCGCCGGTCGCCGAGCACGGCGCACTGCTGCTTCGCGGCCTGGGGCTGAAGGAGGCGGAGCAGGTCGGCGCCGTCTTCACCGCGCTCGCCGGGGAGCTGATGACGGAACGGGAGGCGTTCGCCCCCCGGCAGACCCGCGGCCCCCGGCTGTACTCCTCCGCGACCTGGCCGGCCAACCAGCCGATGTGCATGCACCACGAGCTGAGCTACACCCTGGAGTGTCCCGGGCTGATGCTTTTCGCGTGCCTGACCGCGCCAGGCCAGGGCGGGGCGACCGCGGTGGCCGACGCCGAAGCGGTGCTGCAGGCACTGCCGGCCGAGCTCAGCGAGCGGTTCGAGCGGGAGGGCTGGCTGCTCACCCGCAGCTACAACGACGAGATCGGGGCGTCCCTGACGGAGTCGTTCGGCACCGACGACCGGGCCGCCGTCGAGCGCTACTGCCGAGAGAACGCCATCGACACCGAGTGGCGGCCCGACGGGTCGCTGCGCACCCGGCAGAGGCGCGCCGCCGTGGTGCGGCACCCGGTCACGGGACGGCGCTGCTGGTTCAACCAGATCGCCTTCCTCAACGAATGGACGCTCGCGCCGGAGGTGCGCGAGTACCTGGTGGACGAGTACGGCCAGGACGGGCTGCCGTTCAACACCCGTTTCGGAGACGGCGGTCCCATCGGCCGGGACGTCGTCGACCTGCTCAACACCGTCTACGAGCAGCACACGCGTCGCGAGCCGTGGCAGGCGGGCGACGTGATGCTGGTCGACAACATCCGCACCGCACACAGCAGGGAGGCCTACACCGGGGACCGTCAGGTGCTGGTCGCCATGGCCGAGCCGCGCCGCCTGGCCGACTGCTGTCCGACCTCTGAGGAGACCCGGCGATGACCGTCCTGTCGTCCACCGCCGCCCAGCCCGTGCCCGGCCATCCGGCAGGGCCCACCTTCGCGGTGATCTCCGGCGCCGAGGTGCGGCGGGCACTCGAGGGGCGCGAACAGCAGATCGTGGACCTGGTCGAGGCCACCTACCGGCTGCACGGCGCCGGTGACTCGGTCAATCCCCCGTCGTACTTCCTGCGATTCCCCGACCGCCCGGCCTCCCGGATCATCGCGCTGCCGGCCTCCGTCGGCGGTGCCAACCGCGTGGACGGCATGAAGTGGATCTCCAGCTTCCCGGCCAACGTCTCCTCCGGACTTCCCCGGGCCTCCGCGGTGCTCATCCTCAACGACCACGAGACCGGTTACCCGTTCGCCTGCCTGGAGAGTTCCATCATCAGCGCCGCCAGGACCGCGGCGTCCGCGGCGCTGGCGGCCGACTGGCTCAGCCGCGGCCGGTCCCGACCGAGGCGGGTCGGCTTCTTCGGCACCGGCCTGATCGCCCGCTACATCCACACCTTCCTGGCGGGCACCGGGTGGACCTTCGACACGATCGGCCTGCACGACCTGTCCGCCGACAGCACCGCAGGCTTCCGCGGTTACCTGCGGCAAGCGGAGGCGAGCGGGGAGGTCACCGAGCACGACAGCGCCGAGGCGCTGATCCGCTCCAGCGATCTGGTCGTCTTCGCCACGGTCGCCGGCCAGCCCCACGTCACCGATCCGGCCTGGTTCTCCCACCACCCCCTGGTCCTGCACGTGTCCCTGCGCGACCTCGCTCCCGAGGTCCTGCTCGCGTCCGCCAACGTCGTCGATGACGTCGAGCACTGTCTCAAAGCCGACACCTCCCCCCATCTGACCGAGCAGCTCACGGGCGGCCGGGACTTCCTCGACGGCACCCTCGACGACGTCATGACCGGACGGGTGACCCTGCCGGACGACCGGACGGTGATCTTCTCGCCGTTCGGCCTCGGCGTCCTCGACCTCGCCGTCGGCAAGCACGTCTACGACGAAGTGGCGCGCTCCGGACACCTCCACCTCATCGACCACTTCTTCCACGATCTGCGCCGCTACGGCTGAAGGCGTCCCTCAGCCCCGGCATCAGGAGGCCACCGTGCCTGTCATCTCCGCTCCCCATGCCTTCAACGAGAGCCAGCTCTACATCGACCTGCGGTCGATCTTCGGCCAACCCCTCTATCTGAAGTGCGAGGGCTTCAACTTCGCCGGTTCGATCAAGTTGAAGGCCGCGACCGAGATGGTCGAAGCCGCCGAGAAGGACGGTCTCCTGACGCCGGATTCGATACTGGTCGAGTCCTCGTCGGGGAACCTGGGTGTGGCGCTCAGCATGATCGCCGCGAGCAAGGGCTACCGGTTTCTGTGTGTGACGGACTCCCGTTGCAACCTGTCGACCAGGCTGCTGATGGAGGCCTTGGGCAGCGAGGTGCACATCATCTCCGACCTGGACGCCAACGGCGGGTTCCTCGGAGCGCGGATCGAGTACGTACGGGCGCTGTGCGCCGACGACGACCGGTACGTGTGGCTCAGCCAGTACACCAACCCGGGCAACTGGCGTGCGCACCACCGCACGACGGCCCCGGAGATCGCGTCCCAGTTCCCACACCTCGACGTGCTGTTCGTCGGAGCGGGCACCACCGGGACCCTGATGGGCTGCGCGCGCTACTTCCGCCAGTGGCACCGACCGGTGCGCATCGTCGCGGTGGACGCGGTGGGGTCGGTGGCCTTCGGTGGCGAGCCGGGCCGCCGGATGATCCCGGGCCTGGGCATGAGCATGCGCCCGCCGCTGCTCGACGAGTCGTATGTCGACGAGGTGATCCGGGTCGAGGAGGCGGACACGATCCGTGCCTGTCACCGTCTGGCCCGGCGCGGGTTCCTGTTCGGCGGCTCCACCGGGACGGTGGTCAGCGGCGCCATGGACTGGCTGGCCCGGCACGGCACCCGGGACCTCACCGCGGTCGCCATCGCACCGGATATGGGTGAGCGCTACCTCGACACCATCTACCAGGCCAACTGGCTGCACGACCTGTACGGCGAACACATACTCGACACCGAGGAGATGACCACGGGTTCCCGCCGGGGAGCGACGAGCATGACGCGGACGACGGACCGCCGGCCGAAGTCGTAGCCCGGCACGTCAGCGGCGCACCGCCGGTCCGGTCGCCGAGCCGGGTCCGGGCCTTCGCGGGCCGTGCGGGCGTTCAGCCCGAGGCGCCGCTGCCCACCGGCTCCCGCGTCCGCAGGTGGTAGACGCGGAAGGCCCGCCCGATGACCGGTTGGGCGACATTGCGCACCTTGACGCCGCCGGTGGTCATGCCGTGTTCCGTGCCGGCGTGCGCGTGTCCGTGCACCGCGAGGTCCGCGCCGGCCGTGTCGATCGCCTCGGCCAGCAGATAGGTTCCCAGGAAGGGATAGATCTCCAGGGGTTCGCCGGCCAGCGTCTCCGGCACGGGCGAGTAGTGGGTGAGGGCGATCCGGGCGTCGCAGCCCTGTTCTCCCAGCTCTTCCAGGGCCTTGCGCAGAGCGTCGGCCGATCGGCGCGAGGTTCGCACGAACTCCTTCATCAGCGGCTCACCGAACTCCCCCGCGCTGCGGCCGACGAATCCGCCGCAGAACCCCTTGGTGCCGGCCACGCCCACGCGTGAGTCCCCGGCCTCCACGACGGTTCCCTCTCCCTCCAGCACCCGCGCCCCGGCGTCCCGGAGGATGGCGGTGACCTCCTCCGGCCGCTCGTCGTGGTGGTCGTGGTTGCCGAGCACCGCCACCACCGGGACCGCGAGGTCCTGGATCTCCCGGGCCACCACGCGGGCCTCCTCGGGCGTGCCGTGGCGGGTGAGGTCCCCGGCCAGCAGCAGCAGGTCGGCACACTCGGGCAGGGACTCGAACGCCGGCCGCAGCACTCCCTGACTGTCGGCTCCCATGTGGATGTCCCCGACGGCTGCCACGCGGATCATGTGAGCTCCTCCGCCTGGTCGGGGGACGAGGTGTCCGCGACGACGATGTCGTAGTGGACCGGGATACCGGTCAGCTCCTCGCGGACCATGCCGAGGATTTCGTCGCGGCACTGAGCGGAGGCGACCGTGCCGGTCAGCAGCACCGCCTCGCCGCGCACCTCGACCCGGACCCCCAGTTCACCGGGGTGCCCCCCGGCCAGGTGCTCCAGGAGGTGGGCGACGCGGTACTCGGTGTTCACAGCGGGTGCGGCGCCGGGTGGCGCCTGCTCCGAGCCGTGCTGGCTCATGGTGCCTCCTTGCGCGGGGCGATGACGTTCAGGTGTTCGAGGAGGAAGAAGAAGGCGGCGGGCATGGGTTCGCCGCCGCAGTCCCGCCGTACCTGCTCCCAGTCGACCTTCTCGCGCAGGGCGCGGGCCACGGGCAGGACCGCGCCGAAGTCGCAGTGGTGCTCGGAGAATGCGGCGATCAGGCTCCACAGCAGGTCGGTGGGGGACAGCACGGGCATGCGCACCGAGGCGACGGAGAGCTCCTGTGCCCGGGAGAGCATGTCCGTGGACACGGGGCGGTGCGCCAGCTCGAAGATGACGTCGATGTCCTGGTCGAAGCACTTGGCCTTGAGCAGCCAGTCCTCCGGCGGACGGTAGACGGTCAGACCGGCTTCGCTCAGCGTGTCCGCCACCGCTTCGGCGTCCTCGGGCCGCACGCAGAAGTCGGCGTCGTGCTGAAGGTTCTGGCTGCCGCCGTGTGCGTAGACCGCCACGCTTCCGGCCAGTGCGAACCTGTGTCCCTTGCTCTTCAGTACGGCCCCCACCCGTTTGGTCGCCTCGAGGATCGCCTGGTGGCGGTCGTGGGGCAGGCCCCGCTCCCCCGGATCCGGACCGGATCGTTCGGAATTCGTCGTCGCCGGACGCAGTTCACGCACCTCCGATCGCCGGGCAGGAGCCGCGGGCTCCCCGTGGTGTGTCATGGCCACTCCATTACCGTTCCGGGCGGTGCCCGTGCCGCCGCTGCCGGGCGGTCCTCCGTGCCCGTCTGAGTACCCGGTACTCCCTTCCCGACACGGACCGTCCGCGCCGCCTTCCTGGGGGCCACCGGGATCGAGGGGTCACAGCCGGACGACGACCAGGGCGATGTCGTCGCGTGCGCCCCCCGCCACCCCCAGCCGGGCCAGCAGGGTGTCGGCGAGGCGTTCCGGGCTCGGGGAGCACTGGCGGCACAGGACGTCCGTCAGCCGGTTCAGGCCGGCTTCTATGCTCTGGTCGCGGCGTTCGATCAGCCCGTCGGTGTAGAGCACGAGGGTGTCACCGGGAGTGTAGGTCTGGCCGGCCTGCGGCCGGGGCACATGCTGGGGCCGGGCGCCCAGCGGCGGGTCGGTGGCCCGGTCCAGCATCTCGCAGCTGCCGTCCTGATGGACCAGGACCGGCGGAGGGTGACCCGCGCTGCTGTAGATGAGCAGTTGGCTGCGGGGCTCCACCATCACCTTCACGGCCGTGGTGTTCAGCGCGCCCTCGACGGAGCGGGCGTACAGGCCCAGCACCTCCAGGGCCTGGGCGGGCCGCTCCAGGGCGCGGATGGCCGCGCTCAGCGCGCTGCGGAGCATGCCCATCACGGCGGCGGCCTCCAGCCCATGGCCGACGACGTCGCCGACGGCCACCGCGAAGCGCTCGCCGGGCAGGTCGACCAGGTCGTACCAGTCGCCGCAGACGTTCAGCGAGCCGGTGGCCGGGAGGTAGCGCACGGCGACGTTCTCGTGGTGGGCGAGGTCGGGGGACTGGAGCATGGCCTCCTGCAGGGTGAGGGCCACCAGGCGCTCCCGCCGGTGGGCCAGGCGCAGCTCCTCGTTCAGCCGCTGCAGCTCGCGCGCCCGCGCGTACAGCTCGGCCTCCAGGGCCTCGCGCTCGCTCAGCTTGTCCGACATCTGCCAGTTGCGCGAGTTGTGGGTCCGGACGTACTCGGTCACGTCCTCCACCCGGTGGATGATCGAGCCCACGCTGCCGTCCGGCCGGAGGATCGGTGTGTTGATCGGTGACCACCACCGCTCCTCGAAGACCCCGGGGCGGCCCATGATGGGGATGTCGTACTTCTGCAGCGCCATGGTGTCGGGCTGCCGGGTGACCAGGACCCGGTGCAGCGAGGCGTTCAGGTTCCGCACGCCGTCGGCATCGGGGTCGTCCGGGTTGTCAGGGAAGGCGTCGAAGACGTGCCGTCCGATCAGGTCCGGACGGGTCCGGCCGGTCGCGTCCAGGTACGCCTGGTTGACTTCCACGATGACCAGGTCGGTGCCGAGTACCAGGTAGGGGCTCGGTGTGGCGGCGAACAGGGCCGCGTAGTCGACGTCCGACATCGTCACCGTCTCCCTTCCCGCCCCTCCCCTGGTGCCCGCCTCTTCACGCTACGGTCATCGACGACCGGGCGCCCACCGCGACGGCGACCGCCGGCGCCATCAGCGGCGCAGGACCCCTCCGGGCCTGTGCCACGGCCGCGGGGGCCCTCGGGTCCTAGGCCACGGCCTCCTCCGCGGGGGCCCTCGGGTCCTAGGCCACGGCCTCCTCCGCGGTGTCCGGCCGGTTCTGCTCCGCCGTCTCCGTCCGCGTCCCCGCGCGCGGCTCCGTCTGCGGCTCCGTCTGCCGCTCCGAATGCGACTCCAGCTGCGGGACCGTCCTCTCGAACTGGGTCCGGTACAGCTCCGTGTACCGGCCGCCCGCCGCGAGGAGCTGCTCGTGGGTGCCCCGCTCCACGATCCGCCCGGACTCGACCACGAGGATCAGGTCGGCGGCCCGCACGGTGGACAGGCGGTGGGCGATGACGACGGCCGTGCGGCCCTGGAGCGCCTCCGTCAGGGCCTCCTGGACGGCCGCCTCGGAGGTGTTGTCCAGGTGGGCGGTGGCCTCGTCGAGGATGACGACGCGCTGCCGGGCCAGCAGCAGGCGCGCGATGGTCAGACGCTGCCGCTCCCCGCCGGAGAGGCGGTAGCCGCGCTCGCCGACGACGGTGTCGAGGCCGTCGGGCAGGGAGCGCACGAGGTCCTCGAGGCGGGCCCGGCGCAGCACCTCCCACAGCTCCTCCTCCGCGGCGTCCGGGCGGGCCAGCAACAGGTTGGCGCGGACCGTGTCGTGGAACAGGTGGCCGTCCTGCGTCACCATGCCGAGGGTCGCACGCAGCGACGCGGCACCGATCTCACGGACGTCGACGCCGCCGAGGCGGACGGCGCCCTCGTCCACGTCGTAGAGCCGGGGCAGCAGCGCGGCGATGGTGGACTTCCCGGCACCGGAGGAGCCCACGAGGGCGACGGTCTGCCCGGGTTCGGCGCGGAAGGAGACCCCGTGCAGCACCTCGGCGCCGCCGCGCGTGTCCAGGGCCGCCACCTCCTCCAGGGAGGCGAGGGAGACCTTGTCGGCCGCCGGGTAGGCGAAGCGGACGCCCTCGAACTCCACCGACACCGGTCCGTCGGGGACCTTCCGGGCGTCCGGACGGTCCTCGATGAGCGGCTCGAGGTCCAGCACCTCGAAGACCCGCTCGAAGCTGACGAGGGCGCTCATCACCTCGACACGGGCACCGGCGAGGGAGGTGAGCGGGGCGTAGAGCCGGGTGAGCAGCAGGGCGAGGGAGACGACCGACCCCGCCTGAAGGGCACCACGCAGCGCGAACCAGCCGCCGAGACCGTAGACCAGGGCGAGCGCCAGCGCCGAGACGAGCGTGAGCGCGGTGATGAACGCGGACTGCGCCATCGCCGTCCGCACCCCGATGTCCCGCACGCGCCGGGCCCGCGCCGCGAACTCGGCGGACTCCTCCGCGGGCCGCCCGAAGAGTTTCACCAGCGTCGCGCCGGGCGCGGAGAACCGCTCGGTCATCCGGGTGCCCATGGCCGCGTTGAGACCCGCGGCCTCCCGCTGCAACCGGGCCATGCGGCGGCCGGTCCGCCGGGCCGGGACCACGAAGACCGGCAGCAGCACCAGCGCGAGCAGGGTGATCTGCCAGGACAGGGTCAGCATCACGGCGAGCGTGAGCAGCAGCGTGACCACGTTGCCGACGACGCCGGACAGCGTGTTGCTGAAGGCCCGCTGGGCGCCGATGACGTCGTTGTTGAGACGACTGACCAGCGCTCCCGTACGAGTACGTGTGAAGAACGCGACCGGCATGCGCTGCACATGATCGAACACAGCCGTCCGGAGATCGAGTATGAGACCCTCGCCGAGCGTCGCCGAAAGCCAGCGGCCGAGGAGTCCGAGCGCCGCCTCGGCGAGCGCGATGAGGGCGATGAACGCCGACAGTCGTACGACCGTGCCGCGGTCGCCGTGCGACACGATCGCGTCGACGACGTGGCCGGCCAGCACGGGTGTGGCGACGGCGAGCAGTGCGGTCAGCACACTCACCACGACGAACTGCGCGATGCGCCGTCGGTGCGGACGGGCGAACGCGCCGATGCGGCGCAGCGTGGCGCGGGCGAAGGGACGGTGCTCCGCTTGCGCGGTCATGACACTGTGCAGCTGCTGCCAGGCGGTGGTCTCCATGCTCATAGGACCGACGGTAGAACCTCGACCTTCGTTGAGGTCAATGAGCGGCGCGCGGGTAGTCCCCTGCCTTGCCCGGCGTGTCAGCCGCCGTCCTCGCGCGCGCAACCTCGCGTTGGTGCGGCGCGGAGAACCTCTGCCGGTGTGACTGTTCTGCGTCTCCCTCAGGGACTCCCCAGACGTGTTCCGGTCCGCCGGCTGCTGTGCCTGCTCCCGCTCGTCCTCGTGAGCGTGGTCGCGGTGCGCCACCGCTCGGTGCTCGCGGAGGGCCTCGGCCGTCTTCGGGCGGCCGAGTGGCCTTGGCTGGTGGCCGCCGTCGGGGCCACCTGTCTGACCTGGGTCGCGGCGGCCCTCACCCGGCAGGGCGCGGTGGTGCAGCGGTTGCCGGCGCGCCGGCTGCTCGCCACCCAGTTCGCGGCGGGCGCCGCGAACCACCTGCTGCCCACGGGCCTCGGCGCCGGCGCGGTCAACCTGCGGTTCATGACGGTGTGCGGGGTGCCGCTCGCCCGCTCCTCGGCGGCGCTCGCGCTGTATCTGCTCGCCGAGTCGGTCACCCGGGTCGGCCTGCTGCTGGTGCTGCTGATCGCCTTCCCGGACGCCCTCCACCTCGGCGGGCTCGTCCCCGCCCCGGCCGCCGGGCCGCTCCTGCTCGTGGCGGCCGGGGCGGTGTGCGCGGCGGTGGCGGTGTTGCTGCTGGTGCGACGGGTACGGACGGCCGCGTGGTCCTTCCTGCGCACGGCGCTCCACGAGGCCCGCTCGGTGCACACCCGCCCCGCGCGGGCTCTCGCCCTGTGGGGCGGCTCGCTGGCCTTTCCCGCGCTGCAGGCGGCCGGGCTCGCCGCGGTGGGCCGGGCGCTGTCGCTTCCGGTGCCGCCCGTGCACATGGCGGTGGCGTACCTGGCGGCAACGGTCGCGGTCGCCGCGGTCCCCACCCCGGGCGGCATCGGCTCGGTGGAGGCGGCGCTGGTGGTCGCCCTGGTCGCGGCGGGCGGCCCGACGGCCGTGGCGACGGCGGTGGTCCTGGCGTACCGGATCATCACCGTGTGGCTGCCACTGCTGCCGGGGGCGCTGACGCTGGGGGCGCTGGTGCGACTGAGAGTGATCTGACGGGGACGGCGGCCGTACCCAGGAGTAACCTCGGGACCTCTCACGCCCAGGAGCCGTCCGAAGGGGGCAGCCGATGCCGGTCCGCGTCGAACGTCAGGGACACGTCCTCACGGTCGTCCTCTCCCGCCCCGAGGCCCGCAACGCGGTGGACGGGCCGACGGCCGGCGCACTGGCCGACGCCTTCCGGGAGTTCGAGGCGGACGGGACGGCGCGGGTGGCGGTGCTGTGGGGCGAGGGTGGGACGTTCTGCGCGGGTGCCGACCTGAAGGCGATCGGCACCGGGCGCGGCAACCGGGTCGCCGAGGGCGGCGACGGTCCCATGGGCCCGACCCGGCTCAGGCTGTCCAAGCCGGTGATCGCGGCGGTCGCGGGGCACGCCGTGGCCGGAGGTCTGGAGCTGGCGCTCTGGTGCGACCTGCGGGTGGCCGAGGAGGACGCGGTGTTCGGGGTCTTCTGCCGCCGCTGGGGCGTGCCGCTCATCGACGGCGGGACGGTCCGGTTGCCGCGGTTGATCGGCACCAGCCGGGCGATGGACATGATCCTCACCGGCCGTCCGGTGCCGGCCCGGGAGGCTCAGGAGATGGGGCTCGCCAACCGTGTCGTCCCGACCGGGCGCGCCCGCGCCGAGGCGGAGGAACTGGCCGCGGCGATCGCCCGCTTCCCCCAGGCCTGCCTGCGCGGCGACCGGGCCTCGGTGCTCGACCAGGAAGGACTGGACGAGCGGGCGGCCCTGGGCGTCGAACTCAGGTACGGCATGGAGGTACTGAGCCGGGGGCTGGAGGGTGCGGCGCGCTTCGCGGCGGGCGAGGGGCGGCACGGATCGTTCTCGGACATGTGACCGCCGCGCGCACGTAAATGTCCGCTTCCCGCCCTCCCGGTGAGGGAACGTCAGCACCATGCGGCAGGATGAATCCTCACCCCGGACGGCGAACGCCGGTCCGGGGTGATCGAGCAGTCCGAGATGCGAGCAGGTGGCAAGGTGACGATTCCTCACTTCCGGCCCTGGGGCCTCTTCTCCTGTGCGGGAGGTGACCGGTGAACCGCGCGGTGACCCTCGACGACCTCGTCCTCGGCGGGATCGCGCTGGCCGCGGGGTTCCTGGCGGCGTTCTCGTCGCGCACGCTGCTGCGCCGGCTGGCCAGCCACGCCAAGCGCACCCGCTGGAACGGAGACGACGTCATCGTGGACGCGCTGCGCACGGTGGTGCCGTGGGCGGCGATCGCGGGCGGCGCGGCGGCCGCCGCCGCGGTGCTGCCACTGACACCGACGGTCCAGCGTCACGTCGACCAGAGCCTGACCGTGCTGCTCATCTTCGTGGTCACCCTCTCGGCGGCCCGGGTGATCGCCGGCCTGGTGCAGACGGTCACACAGTCCCGCTCCGGCGTCGCAGGATCCGCCACGATCTTCGTCAACATCACGCGGATACTGGTCCTGGCCATCGGCTTCCTCGTGGTGCTGCAGACGCTCGGCGTCTCCATCGCACCGCTGCTCACCGCCCTGGGCGTCGGAGGTCTGGCGGTCGCCCTGGCCCTCCAGGACACCCTCGCGAACCTCTTCGCGGGCATCCACATCCTCGCCTCCAAGACGGTCCAGCCCGGCGACTACATCCGGCTGAGCAGCGGCGAGGAGGGTTATGTCGTGGACATCAACTGGCGGCAGACGACCGTCCGCCAGCTCTCCAACAACCTGGTCGTGGTCCCCAACGGCCAGCTCGCCAGGACGAACATGACCAACTACACCCGTCCCGAGCAGCAGCTGACCGTGCTCGTCCAGGTCGGCGTCGCCTACGACAGCGACCTGGAGCACGTCGAGAAGGTCACCACCGAGGTCGTCGCCGAGGTGATGGCGGAGATCACCGGAGCGGTCCCGGACCACGAACCGGCCGTCCGCTTCCACACCTTCGGCGACTCCCGCATCGGTTTCACGGTGATCCTCGGCGTCGGCGAGTTCAGCGACCAGTACCGGATCAAGCACGAGTTCATCAAGCGCCTGCACAGGCGGTACCGGGCCGAGGGCATCCGTATCCCGGCGCCGACACGGGCGGTGGCGCTCCAGCAGGGCTCGGTCGTCATACCGCCGCAGCGCAGCGGCGAGGACAGGCTGACCGAGGCCGGTTAGGGCGGCTGGGCAGGAGCCGGGGAGTCGGCGGTCCTATGCTCGGAAGAGCATGACGTCCTCCCCAGAATCCCCGACTCCGGCTTCGGCGTCCCGCTCGCTCGACGAGAGGCTGGACGCCGTCGCGCGCCATCCGTTCCGCGCGCGGTTCCACCTGCGCGGGCGCGACCTGGCCACCGCCCGGCTGAGGGGTCCCGCCACGATCCGGTGGCACGCCTACGACCTCGTCGCCAGGCGCCTGGCGCCGGCCGAACCGTACAAGGACGGCAAGCAGACGCCCTACCGGGGCCACCCGGTCTTCGTGGCCCAGCACGCCACCGCGACCTGCTGCCGCTCCTGCCTCCGGCGCTGGCACGGGATCCCAGAGGGGCGGGAACTGAGCCGGGCGGAGCACACGTATGTGGTGGACGTGATCTGCCGGTGGATCGAGCGGGAGGTGGCGGCGGCGTCCTGAGACCTTGCACCGGGGCGTCCGTGGCGCGGGCCACTGTCGAACGGGGTCCGCGTACGAGATATCTTGATGTCGAGCAATGTTGCAGACGTGGAGCGGAGCACCCGGTGACTGACTCGACCATCATCTACACGCACACTGACGAGGCCCCGGCCCTGGCGACGTATTCCTTCCTGCCGGTGGTCAAGGCCTACGCCGGGAAGGCGGGTGTCGCCGTCGAGACCCGTGACATCTCGCTGGCCGGGCGCATCCTCGCGGTCTTCCCGGAGTACCTGGCCGAGGACCAGCGGATCAACGACGACCTCACCGAGCTGGGCGAGCTGGCCAAGACCCCGGCGGCCAACATCATCAAGCTGCCGAACGTCTCGGCGTCCGTACCCCAGCTGAAGGCGGCCATCGCCGAGCTCCAGGCCCAGGGCTACGCGCTGCCGGAGTACCCGGACGAGCCGAAGACCGACGAGGAGCGGGAGATCCGCGCCCGGTACGACAAGATCAAGGGCTCCGCCGTGAACCCGGTCCTGCGCGAGGGCAACTCCGACCGCCGGGCTCCCGCCTCGGTGAAGAACTACGCCAAGACCCACCCGCACCGCATGGGTGCCTGGACGTCCGAGTCCAAGACCGGCGTGGCGACCATGGGCGTGGACGACTTCCGCTCCACCGAGAAGTCCGTGGTGATCTCCGAGGCCGGGTCGCTCCGCATCGAGCTGAAGGGCGACGACGGCTCCACGACCGTGCTGCGCGAGTCCGTGCCGGTCCTCGAGGGCGAGGTCGTCGACGCCTCCGTGATGCGCGTCGCCGCCCTGCGCGAGTTCCTCACGGCGCAGGTCGCCAAGGCCAAGGAGGAGGGCGTCCTGTTCTCCGTGCACCTGAAGGCCACGATGATGAAGGTCTCCGACCCGATCATCTTCGGTCACGTGGTGCGCGCCTTCTTCCCGAAGACGTTCGCGAAGTACGGCGAGACGTTCGCCGCGGCCGGTCTGACCCCGAACGACGGTCTGGGCGGCATCTACAAGGGCCTTCAGGCCCTGCCGAACGGCGAGGAGATCAAGGCCTCCTTCGACGCCGAGCTGGCCGAGGGCCCGGACCTGGCCATGGTCGACTCCGACAAGGGCATCACCAACCTGCACGTCCCGTCCGACGTGATCGTCGACGCCTCCATGCCCGCCATGATCCGCACCTCCGGCCACATGTGGGGCGCGGACGGCCAGGAGCACGACACCCTCGCGGTCCTGCCGGACTCCAGCTACTCGGGCGTCTACCAGGCCGTGATCGAGGACTGCAAGGCCAACGGCGCCTACGACCCGGCCACCATGGGCTCGGTCCCGAACGTCGGTCTCATGGCGCAGAAGGCCGAGGAGTACGGCAGCCACGACAAGACCTTCGAGATCCCGACGACCGGCACGGTCCGCCTGGTCGACGGCAACGGCAACGTCGTCATCGAGCAGACCGTCTCCGCCGGTGACATCTTCCGCGCCTGCCAGACCAAGGACGCCCCGATCAAGGACTGGGTGAAGCTGGCCGTCACCCGCGCCCGCGCCACCGGCGACCCGGCGGTGTTCTGGCTGGACGAGACCCGCGCCCACGACGCCAACCTGATCTCGAAGGTCAGGCAGTACCTGCCGGAGCACGACACCGAGGGCCTGGACATCAGGATCCTCTCCCCCGTCGAGGCGACCAAGCTGTCCGTGGAGCGCATCCGCCGCGGCGAGAACACCATCTCCGTCACCGGCAACGTGCTGCGCGACTACCTGACCGACCTGTTCCCGATCCTGGAGCTGGGCACCAGCGCCAAGATGCTGTCCGTCGTCCCGCTGATGGCGGGTGGCGGCCTGTTCGAGACCGGCGCCGGCGGTTCCGCCCCGAAGCACGTCCAGCAGCTGGTCAAGGAGAACTACCTGCGCTGGGACTCCCTCGGTGAGTTCTTCGCCCTGGTCCCGTCCTTGGAGCAGTACGCGAAGGTCACCGGCAACCGGCGGGCCCAGGTCCTGGCCGACACCCTGGACCGCGCCACGGCGACCTTCCTCAACGAGGACAAGTCCCCGACCCGTCGCGTCGGCGGCATCGACAACCGCGGCAGCCACTTCTACCTGTCCCTGTACTGGGCGCAGGAGCTGGCCGGCCAGACCGACGACGCGGAGCTCGCCAAGGCGTTCGCCCCGCTCGCCGAGACGCTCTCCGTCAACGAGCAGAAGATCGTCGAGGAGCTGATCGCCGTCCAGGGCAAGCCGGCCGACATCGGCGGCTACTACCAGCCCGACCCGGCGAAGGCGGCCGAGGTCATGCGCCCGTCGGCGACCTGGAACGAGGCGCTGGCGTCCCTGAGCTGACCGAAGGGGCCTCAAGCCCCTCCCGACCCCACCGCCCCCGACCGGGACCCGTCCCGGTCGGGGGCGGTGCCGTTGCGCAGCGCGGCTTTCACGACGCCGCCCGCGCGCGTCGCACGCCTCGTCGGGGTGGGCGAGGCCAGGTGTGGACGTGCGCGGACCAGTCCAGGATCTGCACCGCCGCGCCGGCGGCTTCCGGTCCCCGGCAGAGGGGACAGACGTCGTCGAGGCCGAGCAGGCTGTGTGTGACGGCGATCCGCAGCCGGTGCGGACGGGCCGGGGGCAGGTGGAGACGGTGGCGGCGCGGTACGGCGTCGTGGCCGCTGCGCGCGTCACAGCCGATCCGGCCGCGGGCGGAAGGCCGGGAGTTGCCGCGCGGACGGGAGGGCGGTCAGGGCATGGGCGGACATGTCTCTGCCGGGAGTCCGGGACGCGACGGGGTGGGGGGACGGCCGACGGGCAGACGGCACTCCCGGCGCGGGGTGACGGGGGCGCGGCCCGGCTCCGCCGGTTCAGCCCCGGGGGCTGCTCGCGCTGCAGACGCGCAGCAGATCGAGGTGACGGCGGGAGGCCGGCAGCAGGGATTGCCGGACTTGGAGTGCCGATCCCGCTCCTGGCGCTTCAAGAGGGGGTCCGCAGTGGGGGAGCGACACGCCTCGCCGGGGGTCGGCTCCCCCGACCGGGGGCACTCCCGGTGGTCCGACTTGCTGATATACGGGGCCCGCACGGCAGGGCGTGCGGAGGGTCTCCGCGTGAGCGGGTGAAGCTCCCTTTCGGATTCGGGGAACCACCCGGAACCTTCCAAGCAAGGAGCACATAGATGAGCCTTGAAGGCAGCAAGCCTCTCTCCTTCGGACCGCCGGCGCGTGCGGGGTACAGGAAGGCCGGAAAGCTCGCCTCGCTCGCGCTCGTGATGGCGGTCGGACTGGCCACTCCGGCTGCGGCCGTCGGACGCGGCGAGACGGCACACAGGAACGCGGCGCTCGGCGGCGACGACTGCGAGCACCGCGCGGGCACTCCCCGCGGCGACCACGACAAGGACAGGTGCCCCAACCCCAGGCCGCCCGCCGCGGGCTGCTTCGACATCGACTCGACAGTTCAGGATCCGGACAAGTTCGTCTCGGTGGTCTGCAACGGGCAGACGTACGTCCTGACGGTCAGGGAGACTCCGCCGAGTGGAAACCCGATCGTCATCGGCGGCTGGCAGGCTGTGGGTCCGAGCAACGTGATCGACGCGACATTGTCGAGTCGTGCCGACGTGGTCTATGTGACCGTGCTGACTGCGAACGGCAGGGTATTGGAGGCCAGTTGCCCGGCGACGGAACCACTCGGGGCGTGCACCGACTTCGCCGAGCTCACCCCCAGGCCTCCGGGCGTGATCAGCCGGTCTCTGTAGCGCCTGTCCGTCGCGCGGCATCAATCGCGGGGGGCAGCATCGCAAACCGCTGAGCCGACCCTCCCCCATGGGAGGGTCGGCTCAGCGGTTTGCGAACCTCCGCGGCAACGCCTGCACCAGAAGATCCAAAACAATGGCAAAGGGGTCTGTGGAAGCAGCAGTCCCTCATGTCATCGTGCGTGCCATGAGCACTGAGCACGTCCTTGATGACCGACCCCGCACCTCCGCCCGGATACGTGGGATGGCGAACAAGGTGCCGGAAGTCACCGTCTACTTCTGGATCATCAAGGTTCTGACCACGGGAATGGGCGAGACCGCCTCCGACTACCTGGCCCATCTGCTCGGCCCGATCCCGGCAGTCGGTCTCGGCGCCGTCGCCCTGCTCGGGTCCCTGGTCCTGCAGTTCGCCGTCCGCCGGTATGTGGCCTGGGTGTACTGGACCGCCATCGTCATGGTCAGTGTGTTCGGCACGATGGCAGCCGACGTTCTGCACGTGGGTCTCGGCGTGCCCTACGCCCTCTCGACGCCGCTGTTCCTGGTGACGCTGGCCGCCGTGTTCGCCCTGTGGTACGCGAGCGAGCGGACCCTGTCGATCCACAGCATCTCCACCCGGCGCCGCGAGGCGTTCTACTGGGCGGCCGTGCTCGCCACGTTCGCGCTCGGCACGGCCGCCGGCGACCTGAGTGCCACGATCGGCCTCGGTTACCTGGGGTCCGTCGTCCTGTACGCCGTCGCGATCTGTGTGCCCGCGGTCGCCCATCGCGGGGGGCTGCTGGGCGCGGTGGCCGCGTTCTGGTCCGCGTACGTCGTCACCCGCCCCCTCGGCGCGTCGATCGCCGACTGGATGGCCCTTCCCCACAGCCGCGGCGGCCTGGGCTGGGGCCTCGGCCCGGTCACCCTCTCGTGGACGGTCGCGATCCTCGGCTTCGTCGCCTTTCTGGCGGTCTCGCGGCGCGATGTGCGGAGCGACCCGGCCGCCGTGTGACATGGCACTGCCCCGCCCGCCGCTGTTGCGGACAGGCGGGGCGGCATCGTGTCGGTGCCGGGGGCTCAGCCGTTCGCCCCCGCGGGGGTCGTGGTGGTCTTGAAGCCCTCGGTCTTGTTGGCCTGGATGGCGAAGTCGTTGGTGAACGTCTTGCTGAGGTCCACCGAACCCTTCACGTTGCCGACCAGCTGCTCCGTCGCCAGGGAGGTCTTCGGACCGCCGGCCGGCATGATGCCGTCCGGGAGGAACTGACCCTTGTCCTCGGTCAGGGCCTTGATGTAGTCGGCCTTGGTGACCAGCTGGTTCTGCACGAACGACTGCGGCAGCTTGTCGGCGATGTCGGCCGCGCTGTGCGTGTTGATCCAGTGCATGGTGGCCACGAGCGCGTCGACGACCTTCTGCACCGCGTCCTTGTGCGCGTTCACCCAGTCGGTGCGGGCGAGCACGCCGGCCGCCGGGAAGGCACCGCCCAACGCCGCCGTGGCGCCGCTCGTGGTGGCCAGGTCGATCGCCGAGGTGCCGATGCCCTTCTTCTCGATCGCAGCGACCGTCGGCTGCGTCGTCATCACGCAGTCGATCTTGCCGTTCTGCAGGGCGGCGACGGCGGTGGAGCCCGCGCCGACCCCGATGCGGTGGAACTGGCCGACCTTGACGCCCTTCTTGGCGGCCATGAACTGGGTGAGGGTGTCGGTGCCCGAACCCAGGTCGGTCACACCGAGGGTCTTGCCCTTGAAGTCGGCTGCCGAGTGGACGCCGGACTTCTTGGTGCACATCTCGCGCTCGCCCGGTGCTCCGGACAGCTGCACGACGTCCTCGACCGCCTTGCCCTTCGCCTGGAACTCGATCGTGTGGTTGTACCAGGCGCCCGCCATGTCCACCTGCCCCGAGATCATGGCGTCCTCTGCGCCGATACCGCCGTTCTGCTCGGTGCTGAGCTCGACGTTGACGCCGTACTTCTTGTAGAAGCCCAGGTTCTGAGCCAGCTGGTAGGGCAGGTAGATCTGCTTGTCGATACCGCCGACCATCAGCTTGACGGTCGGGGTGCTGCCGGAGCCGCTCGAACCGGAGCTGCCGGAGCTGCCGGAGCTGCTGGAACACGCGGTGGCGGCGCCGAGGGCGAGGACGGTGACGAGGGACGCGGTGAGGGCTCTCTTGAGCATGGTGGTCCTTTCCTTCCGGGACTTTCAGAGGCAGCGGGTGACGAGGGGGATCAGAGGCTGTTCGCCTCGGAGGGGGACGGCGGGCGCCAGGACAGCAGCCGGTGTTCGAGTTTGCTGATCAGCCACTCCGCGCCGAGCACGATGACCGCGATGACGAGCATCGTCGCGAACACGCCGTCGGGGTCGAACTGGTCCTGTGCGGTCTTGATGACCAGGCCGAGGCCCTTCTGCGCGCCGAGCACCTCGCCGACGAGCGCGCCGACGATGGCGAAGCCGAACGCGCTGTGCAGGCTGGCGATGATCCACGTCAGCGCCGAGGGCACGATGACGTGCTGGGTGATCTGGATCTTGGAGGCGCCGAGCACCCTGGCGTTGGCGAGGACGTTCCGGTCGACCTCGCGGACGCCCTGGAAGGCGTTGAAGAAGACGATGAAGAACACCAGCACGGCGGCGAGCAGGATCTTCGGTGTCAGGCCGATACCGAAGGCGACGATGAAGATCGAGCCGAGGACGATGCGCGGGATGGCGTTGACGATCTTGATGTAGGGGCCGAGTACCTCGGACAGGAAGCGGCTCTGTCCGAGGGCGACACCGAGGACGACGCCCGCGACGGTGCCGACGGCGAAGCCGACGAGCGCTTCCTGGATGGTGGTCCAGATGTTCGCGTAGAAGGAACCGGTCTCGGTGCCGTTCTGGAAGAGCTCGATGAGGCGCTTCCAGATGCCCGACGGCTGTCCGAAGAAGAACTTGTCGACGATGCCCCAGGTGGTGAACGCCTGCCAGCCCCCGATGACGAGGACCGCGAGACCGACGCGGCCCGCCCACACCGATGCGACACGCCGCCGGACGGCACGCTTGGCGGCGGCCGCCGCCGAGGCCTGCCCGCCGTCCGTGACCGGCGTGGCGGAAGCGGTGGACGTCGTGCTCATGCCGTGCCTCCTGCGGTGCGTGCGTACGCGCGCTCGACCTCGTCGCGCAGCGTTTCCCAGATCTGGTGCTGCAGTTCGATGAAGCGGGGTTGGAAGCGGATCTCCTGGACCGATCCGCGCGGGCGCGGCAGGTCGATGTCGAAGACCGCCTTGACCGACCCGGGGCTCGACGTCATCACGACGACGCGGTCGGCGAGTGCCACGGCCTCGTCGAGGTCATGGGTGATGAAGATGACGGACGGCCGGATCTGTTCCCACAGGCCGAGCAGTTCGGTCGACATGATCGCCTTGGTCTGCACGTCGAGGGCGCCGAACGGCTCGTCCATGATCAGGATCTTGGGTTCGTTGATCAGGGCCGCGGCCATCGCCACGCGCTTGCGCATACCGCCGGAGAGCTGGTGCGGATAACGGTCCTCGAACCCCGAGAGGCCGACCCGACGCAGCCAGTCACGAGCCTGCTCCTGTGCCCGCTGCTTGGGCACGCCACGGAAGATCGGGCCCATCAGCACATTGCCGAGGACGGTCTTCCAGGGCAGCAGCGCATCGGCCTGGAACATGAAGCTGACGCCGTCGGTGATGCCGTCCACCTCACGGCCGCCCACCTCGACCGAGCCCTCGCTGGGCCGGTCGAGCCCGGACACCATGCTCAATGTGGTCGACTTGCCGCAGCCGGTGGGGCCGACCACCGCGCAGAACTGGCCCGGCTCCACGGTGAACGACACGTCTTGGAGCGCCGTGAACACCTCACCGGCAGGGGTCAGGAATCGCTTGGTGAGCCCGGAGATCTCGATGCGCGCATCCTCACGCGCTGCTGCGCCTGCGGTCGCCGTACCGGTGATCGGGCTTTTCGCGACATCGTTTCGCGAAGCCATGGGGGGCCGTCTCCTTCCACGCCTCGAGGGGCGAGATCCACACCTCGTCGGGTCGAGTTCCGCACCTCGTCGGGAGCGGGTGAAGGCAGACGCTAGGGGCCACCCGGTGTTACGTCGCTGTTTCACAGGTATCCCGCGATAGCCGCGTAACCCGGGGTTCTGCTCGTTCTGCTCAGTGAAACGGGGGTGGGCAGAATTTCGGCCATCAGGCACAATCGCGCCACACGGGTCCGGCGCAGGGACCGTACCCGGCACGACGTAGGACGGGGGCAAAGAGGCGCCTGTGATGCCCATCCGTACCTGGATCGCCCGCAGCGGCAGAGGGAAGCTGTCCGCTCGGATCCTCGCCAACCAGTTGTTCATCCTCGGCCTCACCGGCGTGATCGGCTTCGTGCTGTTCGCGTTCGCCCAGCGGGGCGAGCTCGACCGTTCCTACGAGCAGCGGGCACTGGCCATCGCGCGGACCACCGGCGCCGAGCCGCAGATCCGTCAGGCCATGGCGGACGGCACCGACCACGGTGTGGTGCAGGCCGTCGCCGAACGGATCCGCAGGGCGTCCGGGGCGTCGTACGTCGTCGTGCTCGACCTGCGCGGCGTCCGTCACTCGCACCCCATGCCGCAGCTCATCGGCGAGCCGGTCGACGAGCCGATCGAGGTACTGGACGGCCGTCCGCGCGTCGGCAGCGACCAGGGCGCCACCGGGCGGTCGGCCAATGCCAAGGCCCCCTTGTACGGGCCGTCGGGCAAGCTGGTCGGCGAGGTGTCGGCGGGGCTCCCGGAGCGGTACGTGCTCGGCGAGCTCTGGCGCGAGCTGCCCACCTTCGGCCTGTACGCCGCGATCGCCACCGCGCTCGGTTCGGCGGCCGCGTATCTGCTGGCGCGGCGGCTGAAGCGGACCACCTTCGGTCTCGAACTGGAGGAGATCGCAGGGCTGTTCCAGGACCGCGAGGCGATGCTGCACGGCATCCGGGAGGGCGTGGTCGCCTTCGACACGGACGGCAGGGTCACCGTGGTGAACGACGAGGCCCGGCGGCTGCTCGGGCTCGGCAACGCGCTCGGCAGCACCCTCGAGGAGATGCTGCCCGACGGCCGGCTGCGCCGGGCGCTGGACGGCACCCTGACCGGCACCGACGTCAGCGTCCTGACCGACGAGCACTGCCTCGTCGTCAACCGCATGCCGGTCCGGCTGCGCGGCCGTGAACTCGGCGCGGTGGTGACCGTGCGCGACCGCACCGAGCTGATCGGGCTGCTGCGCGAGCTGGACTCCGTACGCGGGCTCACCGACGCGCTGCGGGCCCAGCAGCACGAGTTCACCAACCGGATGCACACCCTGGCCGGGCTGCTGGACATCGGCGACCACGACGCGGCCTACGAGTTCGCCCTCGGGTCGGCCGGTGCGGGGCAGGCACTGTCCGAGTCGGTGCGCAGACGGATCGGGAACTCGCTGATGGTCGGGCTGATCGTGGCGAAGACCACGGTCGCCGCCGAACGCGGGGTGCGGATCGTGCTCGACGACGACTCCGCGCTCGGCCAGGACCCGCCGCATCTGCGCCGGTTGCTGACGATCGTCGGCAACCTGCTGGACAACGCGGTCGACGCGGCGGGCGACGGGCCTCCTCCGGCCACCGGCCGCGAGGTGCGGCTCACCCTCACCGAGGACCTCGACCAGGTGACCGTGCGGGTGGCGGACACCGGGCCGGGGGTCCCGCCGGGCGCCGCCGAGGCGATCTTCGAGGACGGCTGGTCGACCCGTCCCGAGCGGGACACGGCCCGGCGCGGCCTGGGACTCGCCCTGGTGCACCGGCTGGTGCAGCGGCACGGCGGCACGGTCACGGTCAGCGAGGGCCCGGGCGCGGTGTTCACCGTCGTCCTGCCGCTGCCGGACGCGGCATCACCGCCGCAGGACGCACTGTTCACGACGGCGTTGCCGGTGGGAGGCGACCGCTGATGATCCGAACCCTGGTCGTGGACGACGACTTCCGGGTGAGCCACATCCACAGCGAGTACGTGAGCCGGGTCAAGGGCTTCGAGGTGGTCGGCGAGGCGGCGACCGTGACCGAGGCCCTGGAGGCGGTGCGCACCCTGCACCCGGACCTGCTGCTGCTCGACATCTTCCTGCCGGACGGCAGCGGGCTCGACGTGCTGCGCCGGCTCACCGGCGACGAGGGCGGCTCCCGGCCGGACGCGTTCATGATCACAGCGGACCGGGACATCGAGTCGGTCCGCACGGCCATGAAACTGGGCGCCGTGGGATACCTCGTCAAGCCCTTCGGCTCCCCCGACCTCGCCGGGCGGCTGACCGCCTACCAAGAGCTCCAGCACCGCGTGCACGCGCTGGGACCGGCCGCCGAGACCGACCAGGCCGACGTGGACGCCCTGTTCAGCGCCACCC
Organism: Streptomyces sp. PTL18; assembly: GCF_059510295.1. Classification (NCBI taxonomy): domain Bacteria; kingdom Bacillati; phylum Actinomycetota; class Actinomycetes; order Kitasatosporales; family Streptomycetaceae; genus Streptomyces; species Streptomyces sp. PTL18. The sequence continues at coordinate 78,987 of NZ_JCAJZO010000019.1, forward strand.
GGCCACCGGCCGTCCCGCGGGTGCCGGCCAAGGGGCACTCGGCGCCCACCCTGACCCTCGTCCACCAGGCGCTGCGCTCCGCCCCCGGTCCCGTGTCGGCGGCCGAGGCGGCCGAACTCACCGGGGTCTCCCGGGCGACGGCGCAGCGCTACCTGTCCTACCTCGTCAAGGAGGGCATGGTCCGGCTGGAGCTCCGGTACGGGGCGACGGGGCGTCCGGAGCACCTGTACCGCATCGTCACCTGACCGCCGCCCTGCCGTCACCGACCTGATTTCGCCGGTCCGGGAAAGCGGTCCGCACGGACGGCCGAGGACATGCCGTGAGTGTGACTTGCGTCTGACCTGGTGGGACACGCGGCCGATGCCGGGGTGTTGACCTTACGATCAGGCAATGCCTGACACGACCGAAACCACGCCCGGCTGGCTGACTCCCGACGAGCTGGAGCTGGCGCGAGCCCGCATGCCGATCCTGTACGTGGAAGCCGTGCCCGTGCGCGTCGACGACAGCGGTGAAGTCACCAGCATCGGACTGTTGCTGCGGATCGGGCCCGACGGGACCGTCAGCCGCACCCTCGTCTCGGGGCGGGTGCTGCACCACGAACGGGTCCGGGACGCCCTCCTGCGCCACCTGGAGAAGGACCTCGGTCCGGTGGCGCTGCCCCGCGTCCCGCCCTCCCTGCAGCCCTTCACCGTCGCCGAGTACTTCCCGACACTGGGGATCACCCCGTTCCACGACCCCCGCCAGCACTCGGTGGCCCTCGCCTACATCGTCCCGGTGGCCGGTGACTGCCGTCCCCGCCAGGACGCGCTGGACCTGGAGTGGTTCAGCCCCCAGGAGGCCGCGTCGGCCGTGGTCCAGAACGAGATGCCCGGCGGCCAGGGGGTCCTGCTCAAGCAGGCCCTGGCCCACATCGGCTGTCTGTCCTGAGCGACGGCCCGTCCTGGGTGACGCGGCCGTGTTGAGCGACGCGGCCCTTCTGAGCGACGCGCCCGTCGGCCGGAGGTCTGGCGGCGCCTGGCCGGCGGTCGCGTCACCGGGGCTGTCGCTGCTCGGTGCGCCGCGTCCAGCCGCGCCCGCTGCTCCGCGGTCGGTTCGAGGTCCACGGCCGCCAGGTTCTCCTCCAGCTGCGCCACCGACGAGGCGCCGACCAGGGGCAGCACCGGCAGGTCGCCGCCGAGCTGCCAGGCCGGCACGACCTGGTCGACGCTCGCCCCGGTCTCCCGCGCCACCTCCCGCAGCACCGCGAGCCGGGCCGGGGTGCCCTGGTGATCGAAGTCCCGGGACGACGGGGCGTCCGGGCGTGAAGGAGGTCTTCTCGTCCGTCCGGGAGCCGAACAGCATCGCGCCGAGCGCGAGCACGCTGACACGGCGGCGGGTCTTCGGATCGGTGCCGATCGTCCGGTACTTCATGGTCTTACTCCCGTCGCGGCCCGCAGGTCGGGCTGGAACGGGAGTCTTCAGCTCGGAGCACGCTTGAAGTCAAGGGCCGTGGCCCGCCGGTCAGGGGCCGTGGCCCGCCAGGGGCGGACGGCAACTCGTGCCTCCAGGTACGGCGGTGTTCGCCGACCCCTGTCCCCGAATGGAACCATGTGACATAGTACTGACCGTGAGTCAGCGGCTGAGCTGCGATGTCGTGGTCGTGGGCGCGGGGATGGTGGGCGCCGCCTGTGCGCTGTACGCCGCCCGCGAGGGCATGGACGTCGTCCTCGTGGATCGCGGCCCCGTGGCCGGCGGCACGACCGGCACCGGCGAGGGCAATCTGCTCGTCTCGGACAAGGAACCGGGGCCCGAACTCGAACTCGCCCTGTTGTCACTGCGGTTGTGGGCGCAGCTGGCCGCGGAGCTGGGACCGGAGATCGAGTACGAACCCAAGGGCGGTGTCGTCGTCGCCTCGTCCCCCGAAGGGCTCACCGCCCTGGCGGACTTCGCAACCGGTCAGCGGGCCGCCGGGGTCGAGGCGGTGGATGTCGCCGCCGACCGGCTGCACGACCTGGAGCCGTACCTGTCCCCCGGCCTCGCGGGCGGCGTGCTCTACCCGCAGGACTGCCAGGTGATGCCGACGCTGGCCGCCGCCCATCTCGTACGGGCGTCCGGGGCCCTCCTGTTGACCTGCCGGACCGTGACGGAGGTGCTGCGCACGCCGCGGGGAACGGTGCGCGGGGTGCGCACGACCTGCGGCGACGTCCTCGCCCCGGCCGTCGTGAACGCCGCCGGTACCTGGGGCGGCGAGCTGGCCGCGCTGGCGGGAGTGCACCTCCCGGTCCTCCCCCGGCGCGGTTTCGTGCTCGTCACCGAGCCGCTGCCGCGCCGGGTGCGGCACAAGGTGTACGCCGCCGACTATGTCGCGGACGTGGCCAGCGACTCGGCGGCCCTGCAGACCTCACCGGTCGTCGAGGGCACGGCCGCCGGACCCGTCCTGATCGGGGCGAGCCGCGAACGGGTCGGCTTCGACCGGTCGTTCTCCCCGCCGGTCGTACGCGCGCTGGCGGCGGGCGCGACCCGGCTGTTCCCGTTCCTGGCGCGGGTACGGGCGATGCGTGCCTATCTCGGCTTCCGGCCGTACCTGCCCGACCATCTGCCCGCCCTCGGCCCGGATCCCCGGGTGCCGGGGCTGCTGCACGCCTGCGGTCACGAGGGGGCGGGGATCGGACTCGCCACCGGAACCGGGCGGTTGATCGCGCGGTCGCTGAGCGGCAGGGCACCCGAGCTGGACCTCGGGCCGTTCCGTCCGGAGCGTTTCGAACAGGAGGCCGTGTGAATCCGCTGAAGGTCGCCGGGGCCCGGCCGGGCCCCGGCTTCACGGTGACGTTCGACGGCCGTGAGATCGAGGCACTGCCCGGCCAGACGGTCGCGGCGGCGCTGTGGGCGGCGGGCGTCACCTCCTGGCGCACGACCCGGCACGAGGGCCGTCCGCGCGGGGTCTTCTGCGGGATCGGCGTGTGCTTCGACTGCCTGATCACGGTCAACGACCGGCCGAACCAGCGCGCTTGTCTGGTGCCGGTGAGGCCGGGCGATGTGATCCGGACGCAGGAGGGGACGGGGCATGCGGACTGACCTGGCGGTGATCGGCGCGGGCCCGGCGGGGCTCGCCGCGGCGCTCGCGGCGGCGGCACACGGCGTCCGCGTCACGGTTGTCGACGCGGCCACCGAGGCGGGCGGCCAGTTCTACCGGCAGCCCGCCGCCGCACTCGGCGCGCGGCGCGCGCGGGCCCTGCACCACCAGTGGCGCACCTGGCTGCGGCTGCGCGAAGGACTCGACCGGCACCTCGCGGCCGGACGCGTCAGCCACCTGGCGGACCACCATGTGTGGGGTGTCGAGAAGGAGTCCGCGGAGTTCGAGGTGCACGCGCTGCTCGGGCCCGAGCAGGAGCGGCCCGTCACCGTGCGGGCCCGCGCCGTGCTGCTGGCGACCGGCGGCTACGAGCGGGTGCTGCCCTTCCCCGGCTGGACGCTGCCCGGGGTCGTCACCGCCGGGGGCGCCCAGGCCATGCTCAAGGGCTCACTGGTGGTGCCGGGGCGCAGGGCGGTCGTGGCGGGGACCGGGCCGCTGCTGCTGCCGGTCGCGACCGGGCTCGCGACGGCGGGAGTGACGGTCGCCGCACTCGTGGAGTCGGCCGACCCGAGGGCCTTGGTACGGTGCGCCGGAGCCCTGGCCGCGCGGCCCGGCAAAGCGGTGGAGGCGGCGGCGTACGCGGCCGGGCTGCTGCGGCACCGGGTGCGGGTCCTGACCCGGCACACCGTGATCGAGGCACAGGGCACCGACCGGCTGGAGGCGGTGACCGTCGCCGCGCTCGACGCCGCAGGACGGATCCGGCCCGGCACCGCCCGCCGTGTCCCCTGTGACACCCTCGCCATCGGGCATGGGATGCTTCCGCACACCGACCTCGCCGCAACCCTCGGCTGCCGTGTCGACGGGGGGCACATCGCCGTCGACGACGAACAGCGCACCGGCGTGCCCGGGGTGTGGGCGGCGGGTGAGGCCACCGGGATCGGTGGCGCGGCGCTCGCCCTCGCCGAGGGGCACATCGCCGGACGGTCCGTCGCCGCGCGGCTCGCCGGTGCCGTGCCCGATCCGCGGGCGTGGGAGCGTGCCGTGCGGAGCCGGGTGGGGCTGCGCGGGTTCTCCGCGGCGCTCGGCACCGCGTACGCGCCGCCGGCCCGCTGGGCCGAACAGGTCACCGACGACACCGTGGTGTGCCGCTGCGAGGAGGTGCGCGCCGGGGCCGTACGGGAGGCCGTCGCGGAGTTGGGCGCAGGTGATCTGCGGACGGTGAAGCTGCTGACCCGGGCCGGGATGGGCTGGTGCCAGGGCCGGATGTGCGGCCCCGGGGTCGCCGGGATCGCCGGGTGCGCGGAGACAGCGGCCCTCGGACCGTTCGCGCGGCCGGTGCCGCTCGGGGTGCTGGCCGGGGAGCCCGGAGAGGACCGTCGGCAAGACGACCACCAGTAACATGTCACACGTCATCGAGATGGGGTACCGCGTATGACCGTCCCGCAGCACCGCCCTTGGCGCGGCGTTCTCGTCGCCACCGCGCTGCCGCTCACCGGTGAACTCGCCGTCGACCACGCCAAATTCGCCGACCACTGCGCCTGGCTGGTGGAGAACGGCTGCGACGGTGTCGTGCCGAACGGCTCGCTCGGCGAGTACCAGGTGCTCACTCCCGAGGAGCGGGCCAGGGTCGTGGAGACCGCCGTGGCCGCGATCGGCGGGGCCCGGGTGATGCCCGGGGTCTCCGCGTACGGCTCGGCGGAGGCCCGCCGCTGGGCCGAGCAGGCACGCGACGCGGGCTGTGCGTCGGTGATGCTGCTTCCGCCGAACGCCTACCGTGCCGACGAGCGGTCCGTGCTCGCGCACTACGAGGAGGTCGCGAAGGCAGGACTGCCCGTGGTGGCGTACAACAACCCGGTGGACACCAAGGTCGACCTCGTGCCCGAACTGCTCGCCAGGCTGTACGGCGAGGGGTTCGTCCATGCGGTCAAGGAGTTCTCGGGCGACCCCCGACGCGCCTATCGCCTCGCCGAACTCGCCCCCGAGATCGACCTGTTGATCGGTGCCGACGACGTCCTGCTGGAACTCGCGGTCTCCGGCGCCAAGGGCTGGGTGGCCGGCTACCCCAACGCCCTCCCGCGCGCCTCGGTGCAGCTGTACCGTGCCGCGGTCGCGGGCGACCTCGACACCGCGCTGCCGTTGTACCGGCAGTTGCACCCGCTGCTGCGCTGGGACTCCCGCGTGGAGTTCGTGCAGGCCATCAAGTTGTCGATGGACGTCGTGGGCCGGTACGGCGGTCCCGTACGCCCGCCGCGCATGCCGCTGCCGCCCGAGCAGGAGGCCGCCGTGCGCGCCGCCACGGAGAAGGCCGTGGCTGCAGGCCTTGCCTGAGCGGGCCGCGAGTGAGCCGAAGGGGCGCGCCGGTGTCGAGAGCCGAGCGCGCGGGCCCGAAGGGTTGAGCACGGTCGGCCCCCGCATCAGGCTCCTCGCGCCCCGGAGGCGAACCGAGCGTCGATAAGGAGCAGTCATGCGCAGCACACTCGTCCTGCACGCCGTCGACTCCCACACCGAGGGCATGCCCACCCGCGTGATCACCGGCGGCATCGGCACCATCCCCGGCGCCACCATGAACGAGCGCCGCCTGTGGTTCCGTGAACACCGCGACGACGTCAAGCAGTTGCTGATGAACGAGCCGCGCGGGCACGCCGCGATGAGCGGCGCGATCCTCCAGCCGCCCACCCGCACCGACTGTGACTGGGGCGTGGTCTACATCGAGGTCTCCGGCTATCTGCCGATGTGCGGGCACGGCACGATCGGGGTGGCGACCGTGCTGGTCGAGACGGGCATGGTCGAGGTGGTCGAGCCGGTGACCACCATCCGCCTGGACACCCCGGCGGGGCTCGTCGTCGCAGAGGTCGCGGTGGAGGGCGGCACCGCGAAAGCGGTCACGCTCAGGAACGTGCCGTCCTTCTGCGCGGGCCTGGACCGCAAGGCCACCCTGCCCGACGGGCGCACGGTGACCTACGACCTCGCGTACGGTGGCAACTTCTACGCGATCCTGCCGCTGGCCGAGTTCGGACTGCCGTTCGAGCGAGGCCGCAAGGACGACATCCTGGCGGCGGGGCTCGCGCTGATGGAGGCGATCAACGCCGAGGAGGAGCCCGTCCACCCCGAGGACCCCACGATCCGCGGCTGCCACCACGTCCATCTGTACGCGCCGGGCGCCACCGCCCGGCTGTCCCGGCACGCCATGGTCATCCACCCGGGCTGGTTCGACCGCTCCCCGTGCGGTACGGGCACCAGCGCGCGCATGGCGCAGCTGCACGCGCGCCGCGAACTTCCCCTGCACACCGATTTCGTGAACGAGTCCTTCATCGGGACGCGGTTCACGGGGCGCCTGCTCGGGACCACCGAGGTCGCCGGCCGCCCCGCGGTGCTGCCCAGCTTCACCGGGCGGGCGTGGGTGACCGGCACGGCACAGTACCTTCTGGACCCGGAGGACCCCTTCCCGGCGGGGTTCGTGCTGTAGGCCCGCCCACCGCTCCCCCGCACGGGAGTGCCGGAGCACTGGAACACTGGTGCCGCGTGACATTGCACAGCATCGAGGAGACAGAACCACCATGGCCGCCCCGCGCCCCAGCTCGCCCTCCCCCGCTCCCGCCCTGCCCGCGCTGGGCGGCAGAAGGAGCAGTTACCGCGAGCGGGTCGCCGACGCCCTGCGGGCCGCGCTGATCGCGGGCGAGCTGCGCCCCGGCGAGGTGTACTCCGCGCCGACGCTCGCCGCCCGCTTCGGCGTCTCGGCGACGCCGGTGCGCGAGGCCATGCTCGACCTGGTCAAGGAGGGCCTGGTCGACACCGTCCCCAACAAGGGCTTCCGGGTCACCGAGGTCTCCGAGAAGCAGCTCGACGAATACACCCACATCCGCTCCCTCGTCGAGATCCCCACCACCGCGGCGCTGGCCGCGACCGCCGATCGGGTCTCGCTGGAGGCCCTGCGTCCGGCCGCCCGGGAGATCGTCGCCGCCGCGGCGGCCGGGGACCTCATCGCCTACGTCGAGGCCGACACGCGCTTCCATCTCGGCCTGCTGGCCCTCGCCGGCAACGCGCACCTCGTCGATGTGGTCGGCGACCTGCGCAAGCGGTCGCGCCTGTATGGGCTGACCACGCTCGTCGAGGCGGGCCGGCTGCTCGCCTCCGCCCAGGAGCACCTCGAACTCCTCGACGCCCTCCTGGAACGGGACGAGGAAGCCGTACGGACGGTGATGACCCGCCACCTCGGGCATGTCCGCGGCCTGTGGGCGGCCCACGGCCGAGACCGGAACGGTGACCAGGACCGAGCCGGGGACCGACCACGCCCGCGCGGCCCGGCCGGCGACTGACCATGTCAGCGCGGCCCGGTCCGACTCCGGGGGATCACTGCTGGGGGCCGCACCTCCGACGGTGGCCGAGTCCCGCGTCAGCGACGGGTCGTCGGAAACCACAGCGATCCTGAACCTCGTCCCGGGCAGCGATCGTCCCCGGAAGCCTCACTCCGCCCTTCTGGCCCTGGCCGGAGGAGACCGGGCCGAGGTCGGTGTCCCCCATGACTGCGCTGTCATCACGTCGGTGTCCCGTCCGCGCAGTCGGACAGAAGATGTCAAGACTTCGCGCATCCGCCGCCGTTCCCGTCCTCGGCGGTGCGACACTCCTGGCAATCTCACGGCCGGCCCCCTGAACCCCGTCGCGGTGCCATCCTGGGCCGGGTACATCGCCAACACGACCTGGTGCGGGGGCGCTGGGGCGCCACGCGCCGAGGAGGACGCATGACCACCCTTGCCGACCCTGTCCCCGGCGGGCGCCCGGGTGATGTCGAGCGGGCCACCGCGCTGGAGGCGGAGCTGTCCGCACGGGGCGTGCACGGAGTCGTCCTGGCGTACGTCGACACCGCGGGCATCGGCCGGGTGAAGACCGTCCCGACGACCCGGCTGGCGTCGGCGGCCGCCTGGGGAGTGGGCATGTCGCCGGTGTTCGACACCTTCCTGGCGAACGACTCCATCGTCTCCACCGACGTTCTGGGCTCGCCGGACGGTGATCTTCGCCTGTACCCCGACCTGGACCACCTGGTGGTGCTGTCGGGACAACCGGGCTGGGCCTGGGCTCCGGTCGACCGGATCACCCAGGAGGGGGAACGGCACCCGGGGTGCGGCCGCAGCTTCCTGCGCCGTGTCGTCACGGAGGCGGCCCGGGTCCACGGGCTCACCTTCAAGGCGGCCATCGAGGTGGAATGGACGATCGGGCAGGGGACCGCGCCAGGGGACGAGTTGGTCCCGGCAACCTGCGGTCCGGCCTATGGCGCCACCCGGCAGGTCGAACTGAGCGACTACATCGCCGAGTTGCTGGCCGCCTGCGCCGCGCAGGGCGTGGACGTCGAACAGATCCACCCCGAGTACGCGGCCGGCCAGTTCGAGATCTCGGTCGGCGCGCTCGACCCGGTGGCCGCGGCCGACCGGAGTGTGCTGGTACGGCAGACCATCCGGGCCGTGTCCCAGCGCCATGGGCTGAAGGTCTCCTTCTCCCCGGCGGTCCTCGCGGAAGGAGTGGGCAACGGCGGGCACGTCCATCTCTCCGCCTGGCGTGACGGGGCCAATCTGCACGCACACGGCGAGCGCCACTACGGCATGACCGCCGAGGCCGAGTCGTTCGCCGCCGGCCTGCTCGCCCACTTGCCGGCCCTCACGGCGGTGACCGCCCCGAGCCCGGCGAGCTACCTGCGGCTCAGACCCTCGCAGTGGGCGGGGGTCTTCGGCGTGTGGGGCCACGAGACCCGCGAATGCGCCGTGCGGGTCATCACCGGCACGGCGGGGCTGCGCGGACGGGCGGCGAACCTGGAGGTGAAGCCGGTCGACCTGGCCGCCAACCCGTATCTCGCGCTCGGTTGCCTCGTCGCCGCCGGGCTGGACGGCCTGGAGTCGTCCTCCGAGCTGCCCCGGGAGGTCACCGGAGACCCCGCACGGTTCAGTGCCGAGGAGGCGCAGGCCCGGGGCGTGCACCGGCTGCCGGCGTCGCTGGACGAGGCCGTCGGGGCGTTTCGCGAGGACGAGCGGCTTCGCGCCGCACTGGGGCCGGTCCTGGCGGACGCGGTGATCGCGGTACGCCTCGGGGAGATCGCCGCCGTGGCCGGGCTCGACGACGAGCTCGTGGCGGCGGCGTACCGGTGGAAGTACTGAGACCTGAGAACCGCTGAGAAGCCCTCAGCGCTGCGGAGCAGCGCCGCGAAACGCCGGCCGGAGGCGGGACAGCGGACGCCCACCGACCACCCCAGGAGGCCGCCCAGCCGTGAGCAGCTCACCATCGCCCGCCACCGGGCCGGTCCACGAGGCCATCGCCGGTGTGCCCCTCGTGGATCACCACTGTCATGGCGTCCTCAGCGCCGATCCGACTCCGGAGGAGTTCCACTCGCTGATCACCGAAGGGGACGTATGGCCCGGCAGCGGCATCTCGCCCTTCGACAGCCCCGTCGGCGTGGCGATCCGCCGCCACTGTGCTCCCCTGCTGGACCTGCCGCGGCACGCTCCCGCCGCGGACTACCTGGCACGGCGGGCCGAGTTGGGATGGCGCGAGGTGAACCGGAGGTTCATCGCCGCTGCCGGGACGGAGGTGTTCTGTGTGGACACCGGATTCACCCCGCACCGCCTCACGGCACCCGCGGAGCTCGTCGCCGCCACGGGGCGTGCCGCGGCTGCCGCGTACGAGGTCGTACGTCTGGAGGCCGTCGCGGAGGCGGTGGCAGCCGAGGGAGTGGAGCCGGACGAGTACGCCTCCGTGTTCGTCGCCGCCGTGCGGAAAGCCGTCGAGGAGCGGGGCGCGGTGGCGGTGAAGTCCGTCGCCGCGTACCGCACCGGATTCGACCTGGATCCCGGCCGGCCCTCGGACGCGGATGTCACCGAGGCGGCACGGCGCTGGCTGGCCCCGGCGAGAACCGGCAGCCGCACCGCTGACGGAGCCGATGCGGCCACTCACGCTCGCCCCCGGCTGAACGATCCCGTCCTCGTACGGCATCTGCTCTGGACGGCGGTGGACCTCGGGCTGCCCCTGCAACTGCACACCGGCTTCGGGGACAACGACATCAGGATGCACCAGGTGGACCCCACACATTTGACCGACTGGCTGCACCTCACCTCGGGGACGATCGCCGTGCTGCTCCTGCACTGCTGGCCCTACCAACGTCAGGCTGCCTACCTGGCCACCGTGTTCGAACAGGTGTATCTCGATGTCGGGCTGACGCTGCATCATGTCGGGCCGGTCCGCGCCCGGGCGGTCCTGGAGGAGGCTCTCGAGATCACCCCGTTCCGCAAACTCCTGTACAGCTCCGACGCCTACGGGGTCCCCGAGTTCTACCGGCTCGGCGCACTTGCCTTCCGGCGGGGCCTGGGAGAACTGCTCCAGGACCGGGTGGACGCCGACGAACTGAGCCTGCCCGACGCACGGCGGATCGTCGCGTGGACGGGCGGCGACAACGCCTGCCGTGTGTACGGGCTGCCCCGGTGAGATTCCTACGGTGACGACTGGCCGACCATGCCGGCTCCCGGGCTTGATTCGTCGGCGTACCACTGCAAGGCTCCAAGCCCGAGCCGGTTGTGGATCTCGGTGGCCGCGTGGCTTAGCCTGCGATTTCTTCCACCGCCTCAAGCCCGGACGAACCCAACCGACACCGACCAGCGAGTGACCGTGACGACCGAGAACAACGAGTGGGCTCCGCATTCCGCGGGTCGGATGCGAACAATTCCGTTCCCGGCGCCGACGGTCGCCGGCCGGTTCGGGCCGCGCGCAGCCGTATGGACGGCCGGGGCAGGCATCGCGCTGTTCGGGCTGGTCGGCGCGAGCGCGCCGAACCACAACACGCTCAGGGCACCGATCACCTGGCTTCGGCTGCCCGCCATGCCCGGCACCATGTCCGCGGCGGTGACCTACGCGGCCATCGTGCTGTCGTGTCTCGGCACGTTCGGGCTGCTCCACGCGCACGAGCGGGGCTGGAGGCCACGCCCGTGGCACCTGTTCGGCACCGGCGCGCTCGCCGTGCTCGTCGTCGCCAACCTCACCCCGGTCGGCTCCTCCGACATGGCGAGCTACGCCGCATACGGCCGTATCGCCGCGCTCGGCGGCGACCCGTACGTGACGACCCCCGCGGAACTGGGAGGCGCCTACGCCCATCTGGTGAGCGAGGGGTGGCGGCACACCCCGTCCGTGTACGGGCCGGTCGCCACGTGGTGGCAGGCCGCTGCGGCGTTCCTCGGCGGTGATCGGCCGTGGCTGACGATATGGGCACTGATGCTGGCCAACGCAGCCGCGTTCCTGGGCACGGGCTATCTGCTGATCCGTACGTCCGACGATCCGGTCCGGGCCTGCCTGCTGTGGATCGCCAACCCGCTCCTGATCGGTGTGCTGGTGGCGGGCGGGCACCTGGACACCATCATCGCGTGCCTGACCGTGTGCGCGATCCACCTCGTCCGCAGGGCCACCCGATGGCGCCACGACCTGATCGCCGGGGGGCTGGTCGGCCTGGCCTGCGGTGTCAAGATAAGTGCCGCCCTGCTCGGCGTCGGACTGGCCTGGGCGTTGCTGCGTGCAGGCGCCTGGCGTCAGGCTGCCCGGCTGACGTGCGCGGCCACGCTGACGCCGGCCGTCCTCTACGGCGTGTACGGCCTGCACGCCCTCGCCCCGCTCTCAGCCGCCTCGCACATGGTCTCCACACCGTCGCTGTGGGCGGTGTTCGAGGAGTTCACCGCCTCGTTCGTGGGCGCTCACGCGGCCACGAACGCGACCGGTGTCCTGTGGCCCCTTGTGATGCTGGCGCTGGCCTGGGCACTCCACCGCCGCGTTCCCGCGGACGCTCCCGCGGTCGTCGCCGTGCCGTTCGTGCTCGCCTTCGCCTGGGTCCTCACCGCTCCATGGACGATGCCTTGGTACACGGCTCTCGCCTGGGCAGCGGCGGCCTTGTTCCGCCAAGGCCACCTCACCCGTTACCTCGTCGCGGCCACCGCCGTTCTGGCTCTGTCCCACAACAGCGGCGGTCACGGCTGGACCCTGTGAACCAGAAGGGGACGGTCAGGGCCCCGCGAGGGTCCGGCTGACGTGTCAGGGCTTGAGGAGGGTCTTGACGGCGCGGCGCTCGTCCATGGCCCGGCAGCCGTCGGCGACCTGCTCCAGGGGCAGGGTGAGATCGAAGACCCTGCCGGGGTTGATGCGGCCGTCGAGGACCCGCTGGATCAGTTCGGGCAGGCAGCCGGGTACGGAGCCGGGCCGCCGCGCAGGCCGAGGTGGGAGAAGAACAGCTCCCGGCCGTCGAAGGCCACGTCGTGCGGGACTCCGACGAATCCGACGTTGCCGCCCGGACGGGTGGAACGCAGCGCCTGGAGCGACGGCTCCCGCGTGCCCACGCACGCCGGCACGCTGTCGGCGCCGACCCCGTCGGTCGGCTCATTGACGCGGGCGATGCCTTCCTCGCCGCGCTCGGTGACGGTGTCGGTGTCGGTGTCGGTGTCGGTGGCACCGAACTCCCGGGCCGGCTCCTGCCGGGAGGGGTGCCGGCGCACGGCGACGATCCGGTCGGCCCCCAGCTCCTCGGCCGCGATGGCGCCGGGCCGGCCCGCCGCGCCGTCACGGACGACGACGGCGGTGGAGCCGGGCCCGACCTCATTGATTCCACCGTGCCCCGCTCCCCTGATCACCGACCTACAAGGAGCCCCGGCCCGAAGCCATGCGGCGAGGTGCGTGCCCACCACTCATGCGGAGTGCTCCTGAGCCCCGGTGCGCCGGCAGCGCACCGCGAGGGCCGCGATGTCGTCCTCGAGTCTTCCGCCGCTGTAGTGGAGCAGGTCCCGATGGAGCCGGTCCAGTAGTTCACGGGGCGGCGCCGGGCCGTGCTGCCGCATCCACTCCGGCAGCGGGAAGAAAATGCCGGCGCGATCCCGGGTCTCCGTTACGCCGTCGGTGTAGAGCAGCATCTGGTCGCCCGAGGAGAAGGCGACGGTATCGACGTAGTAGTGGCTTCCGAGGAGAGGCGCGAGGTTGAGGGGCGGGGAGGGAAGGGTGGGCTCGTGGATGTGGATCTCCCCGCGCCGCACGAGCAGCGGTGGCGGGTGCCCGCAATTGAGGATCCTGACGTGCCCGCCGTCGTAAGGGATCTCGGCGAGGAGAGCGGTGGCGAAATGCTCCGGCCTGTCCTGGACGGGCGTATCGGCACTGTAGCGCGCCAGACTGGCCTCCAGGCGACGAATGATGCCCATCAGATCGGGCTGGTCGTACGCGTTCTCCCTGAAGCAGTTGATCACCGCGGAGGCCTCCCCCACCGCCGACAGCCCCTTGCCCCGCACGTCACCGATGAGCAGCCGGACCCCGTACGGTGTGTCGATCGCCTCGTAGAAGTCACCTCCGATCCGAGCCTGCTCCTGGGCAGCCAGATACAGCGACTCGATTTCGATGTGCTGGATGCGGCGCGGCAGCGGCCGCAGCAGCACCTTCTGGGCTGCGTCGGCGACGAGCCGGACTTGGAAGAGTGCCTCCTCCCGCTGAAGCCTGAGATGGCTCGCATACGCGGCGGCCAACGTGACCGCGACGATCGCAGCGGCCGTGTACGGCGTCCCCAGATCGGAGTAGACGAAGCTGAGCCCGATCATCACCAGCAGGCAGAACGCCCCCAGCAGGACCGTCGGAAGCACGGGCCACAGCGCGGCGGCGAGCGCGGGCGCCGCAGGCAGCAGGCGGCTGAAGGCGATCTGTCTCGGTGTGGCGAATGCCAGACTGGCGACGAGGACGGTGAGGATCACCGGCGACAGCAGTACGGTGTCCCGCCGGCCACCGAACAAAGGGCGGCGGCGTCGGAGCCGTCCCGACCTGATCACAAACTGCATCCTATAGGGACAAAGCGGACATCGGGTCGAGATGTGCCACCGTGCACGGTGGCGGAAGTGGCAGAGGGCCTGTCGGCCGCCCCTGCCCATGCAGCCAGGGGGCCCTCCCAAGAGGGCCCCCTGGCTGCGAAAACACCCGACATCACTGTCGGGACGACAGGATTTGAACCTGCGACCCCTTGACCCCCAGTCAAGTGCGCTACCAAGCTGCGCCACGTCCCGTTGCCCGCCTGACCTGGGGTTTCCCCTGGCCGAACGCGCACAGAAACAATACCGCACTCAGGGCTGTGGTCGCGCATCCCTTTGCGCGCCGCTCACTCGCCGCACCCCTCCCCCGCCGGGAGACCCAGGTCCGGATGGTGGTCGAGGAGGCGGGGCGGGGCCGCCTGACGCCAGGAGTCGGCGAGGATGTCGCGCAGCTCGGTCACGTCCTCCAGGGCGGCGAGGCGCACCCGGATCCAGGCGAACTGTGCCTCATGGCCGGCGACCCAGAACTTCCCGGGCTCCGCCAGGACCAGTTCGTCCCGCTCCTCCTTGGGACACCGCACCGCCATGGACGACTCGTCCTCGGGCAGCGTGGCGAACATCTTCCCCGCGACCCGGAACGTGGGCATGCTCCAGGCGATCTTCTCCGTGCTCTCCGGCAGGGAAAGGGCGATACGGCGTACGTCTTCGGCGTCCGGCATGTCCCGCACCGTAGCCAACACCACTGACAAGCGGGCGGCCGGTCACGCTCGGGAAAGCGGCGCCAGGCGCTTGTAGAAGATCGTCGTGGGCTGCAGGACGCCCGACGGGGTCGCCGCGAAGTCCGGTATCGAACCGACGCTGGTCCAGCCCGCGGACCGGTACAGCGACTCCGCGGGGCTGCCGGACTCCGTGTCCAGGTGGAGCAGGGTGACACCGGCCTCGGCGGCGGCCCGCTCGGCGGTGGCCAGCAGCCTGCGCGCGAGGCCCTTGCCGCGGGCCTCGCGGTGCACCATGAGTTTGACCAGCTCGGCCCGGTGGCGACTGTTGGGCTTGTCCGGGAAGGCGAGGCCCACCGTGCCCGTCACCCGGTCCCCCGCCCGGGCCGCCCACACAGCGACGCCGCCCGCGTCGACCGCGCGCGCCCGCGCCTTCCACCAGGCCAGGGCCTCCGTCCGGTCCAGCGGCGCGAGGAATCCGATGGACGCCCCGCCGTGGACGGTGTCGGTCAGCAGATCGGCCAGCTCCCCGGAACATGCCAGCACCTCCGACCCGCCGAGTCTGTCGATCACGGTCACGGGAGCACCACCACCAGCGCGTACCGCGCGTCCTCGGGCCCCGGGCAGCAGAACCGCGTCGGCCCCCAGACCCGCATCCGCAGGCAGTCGCCGACGGAGAGACGGTGTTCGACGTCCTGTGCGGTCACCTGCAGCGCTCCGTCGAGGACCCAGATGTGCTGTTCGAGCCCGGGCACGGGCGGCCGGTCGTACGCGATGTCGGCCCCCGCCGCAAGCCGCCCCTCGACGAGTTCACCGCGCAGACCGGGGTGCGGAGGGGACACCGACCGCCGCACGAAGCCGGACGCCGGGTCCTGCCACACGGGCTGCCCGGCGGCGCGCACCACCTGCGCAGGCTCCGCCTCCACCTCGCTGAGCAGCCGGGACATCGTGCGGCCGTAGACGGCGCACAGACGGTTCAGCAGCGCGGCGGTGGGGCTGATCTCGGCGCGTTCGGCGCGGGACAGGGTCGAGCGGCTGATCCCGCTGCGCTCGGCCAGTTCCTCCAGCGACCAGCCGCGTTCGGCCCGCAGCCCGGCGAGACGGGCCGCGAGCCGGGCGTCGACGGAGTCGATGACGTCGTTTCCCATATTCGGGAGACTATCCCAAGTATGGGAAACGATGGGCGGGTATCGGGGATCGCGGGGACTCCTGGGGGTCCCTGGCTCCGGGCCGGGCCGCGCCCGTCAGTTCGCCGCCGCCTCCGTGAGCGCGTCCAGCACCGGGCGGATCAGTGGATGCTCCTCCGCGCCCCGGCGCACGGCCGCGAAGACCCGGCGCGTGGGCGCCACACCGTCGACCGGACGCACCACCACACCGGTGAGGTCCATACCGCGCAGTGCCGAGCGGGGCACCAGCGCCACCCCCGCATCCGCCGAGGCAAGGGCGACGACCGCCCGGAAGTCGTCCGAGGAGTGCTCGAGGCGGGGCTGGAACCCGGCGTGCTCGCAGGCCAGGACCACCACGTCATGGCAGGGATTGCCGGGGTAGGGGCCGATCCACGGGTCCTTGGCCAGCTCGGCGAGCGGGACCTCGGGGGCGTCCGCGAGGCGGTGGCTGACCGGTACGACGGCGTCGAAGGGCTCGGCGTACAGCGGGATGTGGGTCAGCCTGGGGTCGTCGGCGTCGGGGGCGCCCCGGTACTCCACGGCGACCGCCGCGTCGACCTGCCGGTCGAGGACCATGGGCAGGCTCTCGTCGCCCTCCGCGTCCTGGACGCGGACCCGGATGCCGGGTGCGCTGCGGGCGAGCCGGGACAGCGCGGGGGCGACGACCAGACCGATGCCGGTGGCGAAGGAGGCGAGCGTCACCGTGCCCGCCGAGCCCGCGCCGTAGGCCGCCAGCTCGGCCTCGGCGCGCTCCAGCTGGGCCAGCACGGCGTGGGTGTGGCCGAGCAGGATCTCACCGGCCGGTGTCAGCCGTACGCCCTTGGCGCCGCGCTCGACGAGCCGGTGGCCGGTTTCCTGTTCGAGTGCGGTGAGCTGCTGGGAGACCGCGGAGGGAGTGAGGTAGAGCGCGGCGGCAGCGGCCGTCACCGTGCGGTGGTCGGCCACCGCACGGAGGATGTGCAGCCGCCGCGCTTCGATCATGCGAACGATTATCGCAAGACTCCGGGGCGCCTCAGACGTCCAGTTCCGCCCGCGCCGCCACGAACGCGTCGACCGCGCGGTGGACGTCGTCCGTGGAGTGCGCCGCGGACAGCTGCACCCGGATCCGGGCCTGGCCCTGCGGGACCACGGGGTAGGAGAAGCCGATGACGTACACGCCGCGTTCCAGGAGCAGCTCGGCCATGCGTCCGGCCTTCGCGGCGTCACCGATCATGACCGGGGCGATCGGGTGGTCGCCCGGAAGGACGTCGAAGCCCTCCTCGGTCATCCGGCGGCGGAAGAGCGCCGTGTTCTCGTTCAGCTTCTCGCGCAGGTCGCCCGCCGACTCCAGCAGGCCGAGCACCTTGAGGGAGGCCGCGGCGATCACCGGGGCGAGGGTGTTGGAGAACAGGTACGGCCGGGAGCGCTGGCGCAACAGGGCGACGATCTCGGCGCGGGCGGCGACGTAACCGCCGGAGGCGCCGCCGAGCGCCTTGCCGAGGGTGCCGGTGACGATGTCCACGCGGTCCATGACGCCGTGCAGCTCGGGGGTGCCACGGCCGCCGGGGCCGACGAAGCCGACGGCGTGAGAGTCGTCCACCATCACCATGGCGTCGTAGCGGTCGGCGAGGTCGCAGATCTCGCGCAGCGGGGCCACATAGCCGTCCATGGAGAAGACGCCGTCGGTGACGATCAGCCTGCGGCGCGCCCCGCCCTCGGTGGCCTCCTTCAACCGCCGCTCCAGATCGGCGAGATCGCGGTTGGCGTAACGGAGGCGGCGGGCCTTCGACAGACGGATGCCGTCGATGATCGAGGCGTGGTTGAGGGCGTCGGAGATGACCGCGTCCTGCTCGCCGAGCAGGGTCTCGAAGACACCGCCGTTGGCGTCGAAGCAGGAGGAGTACAGGATGGTGTCCTCCTGGCCGAGGAAGGCCGAAAGGCGCGCCTCCAGCTCCTTGTGCACCTCCTGCGTCCCGCAGATGAAGCGCACCGACGCCATGCCGTAGCCCCAGCGGTCCAGTGCCGCGTGGGCGGCGGCGATCACCTCGGGGTGGTCGGCGAGGCCGAGGTAGTTGTTGGCGCAGAAGTTGAGCACCTCGCCGGGGCGGCCGCCCGCGGTGACGTTGACGGTCGCGGACTGCGGGGTGCCGATCACGCGCTCGGGCTTGTGCAGCCCGGCGGCGCGGATCTCGTCGAGGGTGGCGCGCAGGTCGTCGCGCACGGAGTCGAACATGGAGGGGCTCCTAGAAGTGCTTGCGCCGCAAGGGAGTTACGCGGTCCAGTCGAGGATGATCTTGCCGCCACGGCCGCTCGCCGCGTCGGCGAACGCCGCCTCGTGGTCGCGGTGGTCGTACCGGCCGGTGATCACGGGCGCCAGGTCGAGGCCGCCCTCCAGCAGGACCGACATCGCGTACCACGTCTCGAACATCTCGCGTCCGTAGATGCCCTTGATGGTGATCATCGAGGTGACGACGCGCGTCCAGTCGACGGGGAACTCCTGGGAGGGCAGGCCGAGCATCGCGATGCGGCCGCCGTGCGTCATGTTGGCGATCATGTCGCGCATGGCCTCGGGGCGGCCGGACATCTCCAGGCCGATGTCGAAGCCCTCGCGCAGGCCGAGTTCGCGCTGACCGTCGGCGATGGTCGCCTCGGAGACATTCAGGGCGAGGCTCGCGCCGATCTTGCGGGCGAGGTCCAGGCGCTCCTCACTGACGTCGGTGACGACGACGTTGCGGGCGCCCGCGTGCCGGGCCACGGCAGCGGCCATCAGACCGATCGGGCCGGCACCCGTGATCAGGACGTCCTCACCGACCAGCGGGAAGGACAGGGCGGTGTGCACGGCGTTGCCGAACGGGTCGAAGATCGCGGCGACGTCGAGGTCGACGGGGACGCGGTGCACCCACACGTTCGTGGCGGGCAGCACCACGTACTCGGCGAAGGCGCCGTCCCGCCCGACGCCGAGCCCGACGGTCGCCCGGCACAGATGGCGGCGTCCGGCCAGGCAGTTGCGGCACTTCCCGCACACCAGGTGGCCCTCGCCGCTGACCCGGTCGCCGACGCCCACGTCCGTGACGTCCCGTCCGGTGGCGACGACCTCGCCCACGAACTCGTGCCCGACGACCAGGGGCGTGCGGATCGCCTGCCGCGCCCAGCCGTCCCAGGCACGGATGTGCAGGTCGGTTCCGCAGATCCCGGTCCGCAGCACCTTGATCAGTACGTCACCGGGGCCGACGGCGGGCTCCGGAACGTCCATGAGCCGGAGCCCTGGTTCCGCCTTGTCCTTGACCAGCGCCTTCAACGCTACGGCTCCTGGGAGTGAGGTCCGGCTCAGGGCGCACCGAAGGGGCCCGCGCCGGGGGGAGGGATGTGAAGTCGCTCAGAAATCTGCCGCATCGAGGATCGGCGGTCCATCGAGGATTTCTTAAGCGCGACCGCAGCTTTCCTTCACGCCCCGCGCCGCCGGCCACCACCCCGCACGCCCCCGCGTCGCCGGCCGCCACCCCGCACGCCTACGCACCGCCGGGTCCTGCCGTCAGGCACGTTGGATATCACCGGTCTCCCTGCCCGCGATCCGTTCGGTCAGCTCCGCCGCGAGTGACTTGATGGTGTCCAGGCCCGCGCGGCCCCAGGGACGCGGTCGCACGTCGAGGGCGCAGACCGTGCCGAGGGCGATGCCCGTGGGGTCCATGAGCGGGGCGCCGAGATAGGAGCGGACACCGAGTTCGTCGACGAGCGGGTTGCCGGCGAAGCGGGGGTAGTCGCGGACGTCCTCCAGGACCAGGGCCTTGCGCCGGACGACCACATGCGGGCAGAAGCCGTACTCACGGCCCAGATGACGGACGGGCTCGCCGTCGGCACCGTCCCGGTCCGCGGGCGCGGTCAGGGGGCGGTCGTCGGGCTGGTGGAGCCCGGCGAAGTACTGCCGGTGTTCCTGGACGAAAGTGACCATGGCGTACGGCACCTCGGCGAGCCCGGCGAGCCGGGCGGCGAAGGAGTCGAGCTCCGGTTCCGCACGCTCGCCGAGGTCCAGCCGGCGCAGCCTGCGGGCGCGCTCGGGGGCGTCCCCGTCCTGAGGGGTCAGCAGCAGTCGGCTCAGTCTCATGCGCGGGCTCCGCGGCTCGTGGCGGGTGCCGGCGTGTGCGCGAGCAGGTGGCGGACCAGGGTGAGCAGGGTCTGCACCCCGGAGCTGGAGATCCGGGCGTCGCAGCGCACGACGGGAATCCGGGGGTGCAGGTCGAGGGCGGCGCGCACCTCCTCGGGCGCGTAGCGGTGGGCGCCGTCGAACTCGTTGGCTGCGACGATGAATCCGAGGCCGCGGCGCTCGAAGAAGTCGACGGCGGCGAAGCAGTCCTCCAGGCGACGGGTGTCGGCGAGGATCACCGCGCCGAGGGCCCCCTCCGACAGCTCGTCCCACATGAACCAGAAGCGTTCCTGTCCGGGCGTCCCGAACAGGTACAGCACATGCTGCGGATCCAGGGTGATACGGCCGAAGTCCATCGCCACCGTCGTCTCTACCTTGCCCTCGACGCCGTCGAGGCGGTCGGTGGCGGCGCCGGCCGTGGTGAGCAGTTCCTCCGTGCTCAGTGGTGCGATCTCGCTCACCGCGCCCACGAAGGTCGTCTTGCCGACGCCGAACCCTCCGGCGACCAGGATCTTCAGCGCGGTGGGGAAGGGGTCAGAGCTGTCGTCGTAGTCCATCGAGCACTGCCTCCAGAAGGGACCGGTCGGTGGGGTTGTGGTGGTGTGCGGGGGGCTCGGTGGTGAGCGCCCCGCAGTCGAGGAGGTCGGACAGCAGCACCTTCGTGACCGCCGCCGGCAGCCTCAGGTGGGCGGCGACCTCGGCGACCGGGACGGGCGAGCGGCACAGGCCGAGCGCCTGGGCGTGCTCGGGGCCGAGCAGGCCGAGGGGGGTGGAGCCGGTGGCCATCACCTGCGACAAGAGGTCGAGCGCGGCGGTCGGGCGGGTGCGGCCGTTGCTGATCGTGAAGGGACGCACCAGCCGCCCGGCCGCGTCGTCGAGCCAGGGGCCGTCGCCGGCCGCGGTGACGCTCAAGGCCGCATCGCCCGGTGCTGGTTGGTGCTCTGGTCGGGCTGGTCGGCGTTTCGGCGTGGCGCGGTCGTCAGATACGGTCGCACGCTCTTGACGAGCATCGCCATCTCGTAGCCGAGGACCGCCGCGTCGGCCTCGCGGTCGGCCAGCACGGCGAGACAGGTGCCGGAGCCGGCGGTGGTGACGAACAGCAGGGCCGAGTCGAGTTCGACGACGACCTGCCGTACGTCACCGCCGTCCCCGAAGCGGACGCCCGCGCTGCGGCCGAGCGCGTAGAGGCCGGAGGCGAGGGCGGCCATGTGGTCGGCGCTGTCCGGGTCCAGGCCGTGCACGGCCTTCACGAGCCCGTCGCAGGAGAGGAGGACCGCGCTCGTGGTGTGCGGTACGCGCTGGACGAGACCGCTCATCAGCCAGTCGAGGTCATGGGCCTGGTCGGTCGGCGCTTCGCTCGCCATGGTGGATCGACTCCTTGGGGTACGCGGGTCTGTGGGAGCGGGTGGGGTCGGGGCGGTCATCCGGGCGGGTGGCCCACGTTGTGACGGTTCGTCAGGTCGGGCTCGGTCGGGTTCGGCTCCCGGAGGGCTTCCGCGAGGCCGATGCCCCGTCGGAACGCGGCCATCAGGCCCGGGTCGTGGCCGGTGTACCGGTCGGCCTCCTGGCGGACGGGCGCGGTGGGGCCGCCGCGGAGCTGGGGCGCGAGGTGTTCCTGGGCGCGGCGACGGGGCAGCGAGGGTCTGGCCGGGGCCGATCCCGCCGTGTCGGCGCGCGGCGTCGGCGGTCTGGCGGCGTTCTCCGCGAGGGTCGCCTGGTCGGCGGGGCGGATGCCGGGCGGGGCGTCGGCGGGTGTGGGCCGTGATGTGTCGCTGTCGCGCACCGGCAGCGGGGTCCGGAGCGGGTCGGCCGGGATGCCGTCGGGTGCCGGCCGGCGGGGTTCGTGACGCACGGGGTGTTCGGACGCGGGGGCGGAGGGGTGGGTGGGACGGGTGTGGGGCGGGGGCGCGACGGGCGTGGTGTGCGGGCCGGCCGCGGTGACGGCGGGCCATGGGGCCGCTGCAACGGCCGTGCCCCGCGCGCTCGTTGCGATCGACCCGCTCCGGGGGCGGACCGCACCTCGGGCGCTCCGGCCGCCTGTGGGGACCGCGGTGCCCTGCGGTGCCACCGGTGTCATCGTCGCGGCCGCGCCGGGTTCCGGGCCGAGCAGCCCCTGCGGCAGGACGAGGACCGCCTGCACACCCCCGTAGATGTTGGTCTGCAACCGGACGTGGATGCCGTGCCGGCGGGCGAGTTGGGAGACCACGTAGAGGCCGATGCGGCCGTCCGCCAGCAGCCCGGCGACACTGAACCGCTCCGGGTCGGCGAGCAGGGCGTTCATCTTGTTCTGTTCGGTCGGGGGCATGCCGAGCCCGCGGTCCTCGACCTCCACGGCGAGCCCCGAGGTGACGAGGCCGGCCCGGAGCAGCACCTGGGTGTGCGGTGGCGAGAACACCGTGGCGTTCTCGACGAGTTCGGCCAGCAGGTGGATCACGTCGGCGACGGCGTGTCCGCGCAGGGTGCCGTCGACCGGCGGTACGAGTCTGACCCGCGTGTACTGCTCGACCTCGGCGGTCGCGGAGCGCAGCACCTCGGTCATGGGCACCGGGTTGCTCCACTGCCGGCGTGAGACGGCGCCGCCGAGCACGGCGAGGCTCTCGGCGTGACGCCGGATGCGGGTGGCGAGGTGGTCGATGTGGAAGAGGCCCTTGAGCAGGTCGGGGTCCTCGATGTCGTTCTCGAGCTCGTCCAGGATGGAGATCTCCCGGTGCACGAGCGACTGCAGGCGCCGCGCGAGGTTCAGGAACACCTCCAGCTTCTGTTCGCTGTCCGCCCGGCTGGAGAGCTGTGCCGCCTGGACGACCGCGGCGACGGCACCGTCGTGGGCGCGCGCCAGCTCTGCGGCGAGCTGTTCGAACTCGTCGGCGTCGGCGTCGGGTGTGCGGCGCGGCGCACGCGCGGACGGTGTCTCGCCGCGGCGCAGCGCCTCGACGAGGGCGCGCAGGTCGGCCGCGTCGCGGGCGCTGTCGCGGCGCAACGCGTCGAGGCGGCCCGCCACGGACCGGGCGGTGCGCTCGGCGGCCACGGCGGCGATCAGGATGCCCACCGCGGTGACTGCGAGGGAACCCGCGAGCACGGCCCAGAGCGCGAGGGTGGGGCGTGCGCCGGTGGTGCGGATCGTGAAGAGCACCGCGGCACAGGCGGCGAGGGCCACCGCGAGGGGCGGCAGGACGGCCAGACGCCGCAGCTGGGGTCGTACCCGGAGCTCTGGGTGCGGCAGGACCGCCCGGGCGGCGGGCCGCCCGTGGCGCCCGCCCTCGCGGCGGTCTTCGCGTGCGGCGGGTGCGCGAAGGTGAGACATCGGCGTCCTCGTACTGGGTGGCGTCGGGGGCGTGGGGGCTCCCGCGGTCTGCGCGACTCGGGCACGCGCCATCGCGGCGCCGGTCGAGAGAGCCGACGTTCCGGCCCTGCGTCGCCCGACGGACACTCAGAGTAGTCACCCTTGAGGCGCGTGGGGTGGCCTGTTGACAAAGTCCTCCGGAGAGCTTCCCGCTCCGGTATGACCTGTCGTACGACAGACCGATAACCGCCTCGGCCATGCATTCTCACTTGCCATCGAAGCGATCAGAGCTGATCAGAAGCGGTCGCACGGGAAAGGCGAGTCACTGAGGAGTTTCCCGCTCCCCCACCCCGGATCCACTCGAACGCCTATCGAAAAGCCGGCCCGCCGGAGGGCTTCCGCACCCCGGCACCCCGGACCGCCCCTCCGGGATCGTCACCCGGAGTGTCAGCGGCCGCGACGCCGAGCGCGGCACCGGCCGACCGCGGGACGGCACCGGTCAACCCGGGCGCGTACGCGACTCCCGGGGAGTGCCGATGATCACGGGTGCGCTTCGGCCCGGGGGCGACGGCACAGGTACTGTCGTTGCCGACGAGCGGGCCGCCGGGGCGGTCGGCCCCTCGGAGAACCGACAGCACCACGGGTGGCGCGGAGGAGGACGACTCACGCCACCCTCATGTGAGGGGATACGACCATGACTGTGGCACGCCGGCCCACGCTCAGCGATGTGGCGGAGCAGGTCGGCGTCAGCGCCAAGACGGTGTCGCGGGTGCTCAACGGTGACGGGCCGGTCGCCGCCGAGACCCGTGAGCGGGTGATGGAGGCCGTGCGACGGCTGGGCTTCCGGCCCAATCTCATGGCCCGGCACATCCGCCTCGGCGGCAGCGACACCGCCATCGGGTTGATCGTGCCCGACATGAGCAACCCGTTCTTCGCCACGGTGGTGAGCGGGATCGAGTCGGTGACGCACAGCCGGGGTCTCACCCTGCTCGTCGGCTCCTCGGCCCAGGACGCCGAACGCGAACGCTCCCTCGTCGGGACGTTCCTGGCGCGTCGAGTCGGCGCCCTGCTCATGGCGCCGATCGTGGAGGCGGACCACGGTTACCTCAAGGCCGAGCGCTCCGCGGGGCTGCCGGTGGTCTTCCTCGACCGTCCCGGCACCGGCCTGGCCGCCGACAGCGTGCTCAGCTCCAACCGGCAGGGAGCCCGCGAAGGCACCGCGCACCTGATCGCGCACGGCCACCGCAGGATCGGCTTCGTCGGCAACACGCCCGCCCATCCCTACACCCGCCGCATGCGCCTGCGGGGTTACCGGGACGCCCTCGCGGAGGCCGGGCTGCCGTACGACAGGGCACTGGTGACCGGCGGCCACGACATGCAGTCGGCAGCCGCCGACACCGAGCGCCTGGTGAACCTGGCGGACCCGCCGACGGCGCTGTTCGCGGCGAACAACTTCGCTTCGATGGGGGCCGTGCTGGGCCTCGCCCGGGCCGGCCGCAGGGACGTCGCACTGGTCGGCTTCGACGACATACCGCTCGCCGAGGTCCTGGAGCCCGCCCTCACCGTGGTCGCGCAGGACCCGGCGGCCATGGGCGCCGCGGCCGCGACGATCGCACTGGCCCGCCTGGACGGCGACCGCTCCCGAACCCGCACCACGGAGATACCCACCCGGCTGATCCCCCGCGGCTCGGGAGAGCTGCGCCCCCACTGACCCTGCCGACTTCGCGGTCGGTGCCGCCGACGAGACGCGGGGTGGCCGTTCGTCGAATGGCCGGGGATCGACCTGGCCCGCCGACGGCCGACTGCGTACGATGCGAGCGCTCCCGGCCTTCACAGCTCGCTCATGGTTTCTCCACGAGCCGGGAGCAGGCGCGCCTCTGGTTGACGTGCTCATGACCATTCAGCGCGCATGTCACCCCCCACCGAGCGAAGGAGAACCATGGCCGGCGGACTGCTCCTGAGCGGCGCGATCGCCGCTCTTCTCACCACCACGATTCCGGCGCAGCACCACTCGCCCGTCTTCACCGACCCGCCTCCGGACAAGATCGTCATCGACGTCGCCACGGTCAACGGCTCCGGCTGTCCCCAGGGCACCACCGCCGTCGCCGTCTCGGAGGACAACACCGCCTTCACGGTCACCTACAGCGACTACCTCGCCCAGGCCGGCGGGAACTCCGACCCCATCGCCTTCCGCAAGAACTGCCAGCTCAACCTGGTCGTGCACGTCCCCCAGGGGTTCACCTACGCCATCGCCAGCGCCGACTACCGCGGCTTCGCCTCGCTCCAGCAGGGCGCGAGCGGCACCCAGCGGGCCTCGTACTACTTCCAGGGCTCCTCGAACACGGCGTACCGCAGCCACCCCCTCAACGGCCCCTACAACGACAACTGGCAGGCCACCGACAGCACCGACTGGGCCCAGCTCGTCTGGGCGCCCTGCGGAGCCCAGCGCAACTTCAACATCAACACCGAACTGCGGGTCAACGCGGGCACGTCCGCGCCCGGCAAGGTCAGCTTCATGACCATGGACTCCACCGACGGCGACATCAGCACCGTGTACCACATGGCCTGGAAGGAGTGTCCGCGCTCCTGAACGACAGCCGGCGGGCGGGTGGGCGCGGCGGCGCCCACCCGCCCGTCGGCGTCACCGCGGCACGGCCGGTGGCGGGCCGGCGTCACGGCGCAGTGGGCGCGGTGGACGGCCGTGTCCCGGTGGAACCCGACGCCGGGTCCTTCTTCCACGGGCTCACGCTTAGCCTGCCGGTGGCCAGGTTCTCGCGACGTGGTCGACCGGAAGTCCGCGAACCTGCGTCGCACTGCGGCGGAGCCCGAGGCCGTTCACGGACGAGCGCCGAGGTCGTCGTCAGGCCCGGCCGGGGACTGCCGCCCTCGGGTCTTCACCGAGGCCCGTCATTGCGGCGGCACGGTCATCGGCGCCCGTCTGCGGGACCGTCCGGCGAAGCCCCGGTGATCCCGTCGTCGGGAAGCGCGATGACGATCTCCGGTGGTGTGGTCAGGGTGTTCCTGACCGTGCAGCGGGACACCGCCGACCGGAGGGCGTCCCGTCGGTCGGCGGGGAGCGCGGGCGCGCGCACCCGCAGGCGGAGCGAGGTCACGCGGGGCGCCCGGCCGGTCGCCGTACGGAAGTCGGTCTCGATCCGCAGCCCCTCACGGCTGAGGTCGTGGCGGCCGAGGAACCGGCCGGCGCAGTGCGCGACGCACGCGGTCAGCGACGCCACGAGCAGTTCCACGGGGGTGGGCGCCGTGTCGGTGCCGCCGTCCGGCACCGGCTGGTCCACGGCCAGTATGTGTCCGCGCAAGCGGACTTCGTACGCGTCCGCGGCGATCGGCACGGCGTCCGCGTGGCCCGGCGGCCCCGGGACCCGCGGGACGAAGGCGGCGGCCTGGTGCAGCAGCAGTCCGGCGACGCGCCGGGCTTCCTCGGGGGTCAGCGAGGCCAGGGTCTCGCCGCGATCGTGGGGTTCACAGGTGATGCCGAGCATGACACGCGCCATGTTCGGGGGCATGCCCTCGGGTGTGAACCCGGAGACGGTGACCGTACGACCGCGCCGGGTCCGCACGCCGTCCGCGAGCCGTTGCCTTGCGTTCACGATGTCACCGTCCCAACTCGGCGCGCGGCGCCGGTGCGACCACGCGCCGTACTCCACCTCGATGTGCCGGGCCTACGCCTTCCGTGTCTCCTCGGGGTGCGGTCGCCTTGTGCCGACACCTCCAGTGCACCGCGCCCGCTCCCCTGCCGCTGAGGCCGAACAGCCCATGCTCAGCGACCCGAACGTCCCTGCTCCGCTGATCAGTGCGATTCCGGTACGACGGCCACCGGGCACTCGGCGCGGTGCAGCAGTGCGTGGGCCGCCCGGCCCAGGTGGAGCGCCCGGCGGTCGTGGCCGCGCCGGACGCCGATGACCAGGAGGTCCGCGGCGGCCGAGCGGTGCAGGAGAACCCTGCGGGCGGTTCCCTCGACCGCGGACCGGTGCACCCGGGCGTTCGGATGGTCGGCCACGGCGTCCTGGAGCAGGGCGTCGATCAGGGTGACCGCCTGCTCCTCGCAGCAGTGCGCCGGGTCCCCGGCCAGCAGGGGGTGGTCGATCGGCCGGTGCGCGGGACGGCGCCAGACACGGACGACGTCCAGGACGCAGTGCCGCACCTCGGCCTCGCGCAGGGCGAACCGCACCGCCGCGCCGCTCGTGCCCGGCTCCCCCGCCCCCAGCAGGACCCGGTCGTGGGTGCCCTCCAGGCCGGCCCTGTCGCCGCGCACAACGATCACCGGCCCACGGGCACGGCCCGCGACGGTGAGGCTGATCGACCCGAGGAGCAGCCCCGTCAACCGCCCGCGGCCGCGGCTGCCCATCACGACGGCCGACGCGTGGTGCGCCGCGCGCAGCAACGCGTCCACCGGGTCCTCGGGCAGGACCTCGGCGGTCACCTCGACCTCCGGGTTGCGCCGCCGGACGCGTTGCGTGGCGGTGGCGACGACGTCCGCAACGTCCGGGGGCACGTCCTCCTCGTCACCGGCGGAGGCGTACAGGAGCCGCACGGGCAGCCCGTGCCGGGCCGCCTCGTCGGTCGCCCAGTCCACCGCCACGAGGCTGCACTGCGATCCGTCGACGCCCACCACCAGAGGCGCCTCCATGATGCTCACCGCCCTTCGTCCCACTCCGGTACGACTCGCTTTCACCGTCACACCGGCCGCGGAGCGGTGAGAGGGGCGCTTCGGCCCCTCGTGGGGGACCTTCGGCCCCGGGTCGGGGACCTTCGGCCCGCCACCGTGCCGGGGCGGCCCTGCGAAGTCCCCGCGGATCCGCGGGGGACGGGGCATGGAATACGGCGCGGCGGGCGGCCGTTGGGCTCTGCTGTGATCAATCGGCTCTGCTGTGATCAAGAGGTGCGCGGGCAGCGTACCGGCCGGGTACGGAGGGATCGGGACCGATGAGCGACGTCACCAGCACTGAGGACGTGGGCGTGCTGAAGGAGACCGTCGGGCGGTACGGCGTCTGGAGTGCCGGGCTGCGCGCGGAGGATCCGGCCCGGCGCGGCGAACTGGCCGACGCCGCCGCCGAGCTGGAGGAACTCGGCTTCGGCGCGGTCTGGCTGGGCGGCAGCAGCGCGGTGCGCCACGCGGTGCCGCTGGTCGAGGCGACCTCGCGGCTCGTCGTGGCGACCGGCATCCAGAGCATCTGGCAGTACGAGGCCGACGACACCGCGGCGAGCGTCGCGGAGCTGGAGCGGACCCACCCGGGGCGCTTCCTGCTCGGCCTCGGTGCGAGCCATGCGAGGCTGGCGGCCCAGTACCGCCGCCCGTACTCGGCCATGGTCGGCTATCTGGACGCCCTCGACGCCGCCGGGGTACCGGCCGGGCGCCGGGTGCTGGCCGCGCTGGGGCCGAAGATGCTGGAGCTGTCCCGCCACCGCGCGGCCGGCGCGCACCCGTACCTGGTGACCACCGACCACACGGCCGAGGCCCGGGCGGTCCTCGGTGACGGCCCGTTGCTGGCTCCCGAGACGAAGGTGGTTCTGGAGACCGACCCGGACCGCGCCCGCGCGACGGCTCGCGACGCTCTCGCCGTCTACCTCGGGCTGCCCAACTACACCAGGGCGCTCGCCCGGTTCGGCTTCACCGAGGACGACTTCGCGGGCGGCGGCAGCGACCGGTTGGTCGACGCGTTGTTCGCCTGGGGTGACGACGACCGGGTCCGGGAGCGGATCGAGGCCCATCTGACGGCGGGCGCGGATCATGTGGCCGTCCAGGTGGTCGACGGCCGGCCCCGGGACTCCCTTCCCCGGGCGGCCTGGCGCCGCCTGGCCGCCCTGCTGGGCTGACCCGAGGCGCGAGCCGGGGCCCGTTGGTCCGTCCTACTGTGGTCCTCGGCACAGGATCCCCGACCCGGACGAGACGACGGAGTCCCCATGACGACCCTTCCCGATCGACCCAACACCGCGCTGCTCGTGATCGACGTCCAGAACGGGGTGATGGCGGGCACCCCCCGCCGCGACAGTGTGGTCGCGAACATCGGCACGCTGGTCGACAGGGCCCGCGAACGGGACGTGCCCGTGGTCTGGGTGCAGCACTCCGACGACCGGCTGAAGCGGGACAGCGAGAGCTGGGAGTACGTGCCGGAGCTGGTACGCCGGGACGACGAGCCCCTGGTCCACAAGCTCTACGGCGACTCGTTCGAGGACACCGAGCTGGAGACGGTGCTCGCCGAGCGCGCAGTGGGCCGGCTCGTCGTCACCGGTGCCCAGACCGACGGGTGCATACGCTCCACACTCCACGGCGCGTTCGTCCGCGGCTACGACGTGACCCTGGTGGGTGACGCGCACACGACGGAGGACCTGACGGAGTACGGCGCGCCGTCCCCCGAGCAGGTGATCGCGCACACCAACCTCTACTGGAACTGGCACAGCGCTCCCGGGCGCCACGGCGGAACGGTCGGCACGGCGGAGGTGACATTCGCACCGGCCGATGAGGGATGAATCCGGCGTACCGGGTAGAAGTGGTGCGACCCCCGGGCACGGTCGTAGCGTGGCACGGGAGTCCGGAGACACCCGAGACAGACGGGCGGGAGCGGACATGCGCAATCACACAGTCACCAAGGCGGTCCTGCTCGGTGCCGTGGCATCGCTGGCAGCGGTCATGGGAACGGCGTCCGCGGCTCCGGCCACGGCGCCGCCGGCCGCGCCCACCGCGCAACGGCAGTCCGGGAACCCCGTCGTCGTCGACTGCTTCCGGCAACCGGAAGTGCGCCCCGGCGCCTTCATGATCGCCTGCGGGGACGGCAACAGCCTCCTGTCCTCGGTCCACTGGTCGCAGTGGGGGGCGAGCTCGGCGGCGGCCGAAGCCGTCAACATGGTCAACGACTGCAAGCCCTACTGCGCGGCGGGCACGTTCCGCTCGTATCCCGTCACCGTGCGGCTCGACCACCCGCAGCCCTGGAAGAAGCACCCGCAGCTGCAGCACTACACCCGGATGAGCCTGACCTACACCGACGGCAGGCCGGAGGGGTCCGGACGCATGGTCACCTACACCCTCTGGGACTGATCGCGCCGGGACCGCGTGTCCCCGCTCATGCCGGGTCGCGCCACCGGACGGCGGTGAGCCCCACCGGGTTGCCGGACGGGATCACTCCCGAGGTCAGCACCTTCCGGGCCAGTGGGGCGAGCAGTTCCGCCAGTCGTGTGGTGGCGTCGTGTCCGAGCGCCCGCCACGGCGCCCCCGCGACGGCGTCGGTCGCCGCTTCGACAGCGTGGCGCTCGGCCGTTCCGGCGGCGGTCAGGCGCCCGTCGCCGTCGATCCACCCGCGTTCCCGCAGCACCGCCTCGGTGTCCTGCCAGGTGGCGGCGTCCCATTTCCGGCCCGCACGCAGCAACGCGCCGTCCGACTCGCCCGCAGCGGCCTTGAGCACCATCGCCTCGACCGGACCGATGCCGCGGCTCACCAACACCGCGACATGTCCGTCACCCCGGTGTTCACGAAGCGTCGTCGCCGCCTGCCAGAGCCGCACATGCGGCTGGGCCGGCCGTTCCAGGGCCTGGTTGGCCGCGCCGAGCACCCGCCCGGCGGTGTCGGCCGCCTCCGCCGCGTCCCAGGCGAGATCGGCGGCCCGGGCCATCGGCGTGCTCTGCACGGCTTCCTCCCCGTACAGCCGCCGCATGGCGCGGTCCACCGCCCGCTCCCTGGCCGCCAGCAGGTCCGACGGCGTCGCGTACCGCCAGGCGTCGGGCAGCGCCCGCGCCACCCGGTCGGGGTGGAAGACATAGAAGCTGCTGGTGACGGCCGCAGCGGAAACAGGTCCGAGCGGTGCGGCGCGCAGAGCGAAGTAGCCCATCCAGAAGCCGCGCATCCCGGCCTCGTCGGCCGTCTGCCGCGCCTCAGGGGTGAAGTACACGAGGTCGTGCACCGGCTCCAGGAGCTCCCACATCAGCCGGGAGGAAACCTCACCCACCCTGCCCCCTCGACTCGTCGTCCCCGTACCCGGTCGGGCCGATTATGACAGCTGTCATAGCACACATCGTCGCAGCCGTCACAGGGGAACGGCAGGGGACGCGCAGGGGGTGCCGATCGGCCCGACCATGTTTGGGGGCCGCGCCACCGATCACTCGACGTGGTGAGTGACCCCCAGTCGGCATGCGACGTGGAGGAGCAACGGTGGCTGGAGAAGAGAAGGCCAAGGCGAAGTTCGAACAGGCCAAGGGCAAGATCAAGGAGAGGTTCGGCCGCGCGCTCGGCAATGAGTCCGCGACGGCCGAAGGGCGAGGCAAGAAGTCCAAGGGCGACATGCGCCAGATGAAGGAGAAGGCGAAGGACATCTTCAAGCGCTGACGCGCGAGGCGCCCATGGGCGGGGCCCCGGTCGACCGGGGCCCCGCCGCACGTCCGGCGTCGGCCCGCCCCCACCGCTCAGCGTCCGTCGTCGCGACGCAGCGGCCCCCAGGAACCGGACTGACGGTCGACCTCGGTCTCGGCCTCCCTGATGACCTTCTCGTCGACCCAGCCGACCGGCTCCACGTCGCACACGAGCGGCTCGTTGTCGGGTCCGCGCCCCTCGACCCGCCCCCGCAGCACCCAGGGGCGCACGCCTTCCCCCTTCTCGCGGGGCAGGTGCGAGTAGTCGTGCAGCCGCCGCGCCACCCACAGCTCGACGGGCCGACCCGCCCACCAGGGCTCCACCCGCAGGGGGTTGGCGGACAGCCCGGGCATCGGGACACCGGTGAGATCGTCCCTGCTCCTCGCGTTGCCCAGATCGGAAGAGGGGCCCCGCGACCAGCGGACATACAGGTCGGAGTCGCGGCCCACCAGGGCCCCCAGCTCACCGAGGGTCCGTACCACGGGAAGGTCGTCCGTGGCGTTCATACGGTCGCTCCTCCTCACGGTCGCCCACCCCGGTGGCCCCTCCGCCACCGTTTCCCCACCACGACGTCACCGATGCGCTGCCCCCTCGGCGGTCACCCCCGGGTACCCGTGTGCCGGAGGACCATCCCTGAGGCGGTGCGCAAGGTCCAGGGCCGCTGTTC
The DNA here is from genome assembly GCF_059510295.1 of Streptomyces sp. PTL18. Taxonomy (NCBI): domain Bacteria; kingdom Bacillati; phylum Actinomycetota; class Actinomycetes; order Kitasatosporales; family Streptomycetaceae; genus Streptomyces; species Streptomyces sp. PTL18. Next base: position 111,140 of record NZ_JCAJZO010000019.1, read on the forward strand.
CGGAGATCGGCGGCCGCTCCTCCGGAGCACTGCGGCCGCCGTCCCCCCTCGTCGTAGCGGTCGCCCGCCGTCGGCGGGACCCGGCCCGGGCACAGGTCGTCGTCCGTCAGCTCGACGTCGATCGCGGCGGCACCCCCGACCTCACCGGTGCCCCAACCGCCCGCGGCGTGTTCCGGGTGAGCCCTGCCGCGCACGCCTGGTGGTCGCGTGCACCGAAGTCAGGGACGCGGCCGACGAGCTCCCTCGGCGGCCTTGCGGCCGACGCCTGCGTACACCCAGAACTCCCGCGGGCTGTCCGGCACCGGTTCGTGCGGGTCAGGGCGCCACAGCGGTACGTGGACCAGGCCGGGGTCCACCAGGTCGAAGCCGTCGAAGAGGGCGAGGATCTCGTCGCGGGAGCGCGCGGTGACCGGTGACGTCGCCCGTGACCGGTACAGCTTGCCCACGGCGGCGGCCGTGTCCGGCCGGTCCTGGTTCGTGGCATGGCTCATCGCCAGCCAGCTGCCCTCGGGAACGGCGTCCCGGAAGGCGGCCACGAGGCCTGCCGGGTCCTCCGCGGGAGTGATGAAGTGCAGGATCGTGATCATCAGTACGGCGACCGGCTGCTCGAAGTCGATCAGTCTCCGCACCTGCGGCGAGGCCAGGACGTCCCGCGGCCGCCGGATGTCGGCGTCGACGATGTCCGCGTGCGGGTTGTCGGCGAGCAGGGAAGCGCTGTGTGCCACGGCCACCGGGTCGTTGTCCACGTAGACCACTCGCGCACCCGGACTGGCCTCCTGCGCCACCTCGTGGACGTTGCCCTGGGTGGGAATGCCCGAGCCGAGGTCGATGAACTGCCGCACCCCGGCCTCGATCAGGAAGCGCACGGCCCTTCGGAGAAAGGCGCGGTTGGCTCGCGCCAGGGTGCGCACCTGGGGGTCGATGGCGGTGAACGCCGCCAGTGCCTCCCGGTCGATCGTGAAGTTGTGCTGTCCGCCCAGCATGGCGTCGTACATCCGGGCGACGCTCGCCTTGTCGGGATCAACGCCCTGCGGGAGGCCCTCGTTACCCGGCATCGCAACTCCCCCACCCTTCGCTGATCTTGATGGCCCATCATATAGTTTGCCAACGACCATGCGGCGAGGTGATCCCCTGCCGCCCGGCCGCACCCGGCCACCACCCGGAAAGGCATGACCCTGCGGAACGAAGCACGCAGCCACTTCGGCGAAGCACCGGCGGCCGCGAGCTCGCCCCGTCGGCTTCCCTTCTCCCCCGCGGCCGACGTCATCGGCTCCGAGCTCGATCTGCACCTGACCGGCAGTCACATCGTGCACGCGCTGACGCCCGGGTTCTGCGACGCGGCATCGGTCTACCTGCTCCAGCGCTGGCTCGTGGAGGAGAACGCCTACGCCGTCGCGAACCCGCCGCAGATCGAGGCCCGTCGCCTCGCACTGCGCGTGGGCACCGACGCGGCGGAGGACTGGGAGGGCATACTTCCGGTCGGCGAGGTGATCGTCTTCCCCCGCGAGACGCCCTACGCACGCGCCCTGGCCACCCGGCGCGCACAACTGCTCGACACGGTCGACGCCCACACCTCCGAACGCCTGACCGCCTCCGGCGGCGACAAGTCCCGGATCAACCGGCTGCTCCAGACGGTTTCCTTCCTTGTGGTGCCGCTGCATCTGCGCGGCACCGCCGTCGGTTTCATCGTCGGCAGTCGCGGCCCCCACCGGACCCCCTTCGGGCCCGGCGAGGCCGCGGCCGTCGAGTCACTGGCCGCGCGGGCCTGCGTGGCTCTGGACAACGCACGCCGGTACGAGCGCGAGCGCCGCACCGCTCTGGCCATCCGGCGAAGTCTGCTGCCCACCACCGCGCAGGAGTTCGAAGGGTGCCGCATCGCCCACGGCTACCTTCCCGCCGGACACGACAACGTCATCGGGGGCGACTGGTTCGACGTCCTCTCCCGGCCGGGCGACCGCATCGGTCTGGTCGTCGGGGACGCCATGGGGCACGGACCGGAGTCGGCGGTCGCCATGATCCAGCTGCGTACGGCTGTGCGCACCCTGGCGGGGCTCGAGATCGCCCCCGCGGAGCTGATGCGCCGACTCGACGCACTCGCCTGCGAGACCCCGGGTGCCTCCTTCGCCACCTGCATGTACGCCGAGTGGGACGCTCAACGCCGTACCTGCACGTTCGTCGGCGCCGGCCACCCGCCCCCGCTGATCCGGGGCCCGGACGGACGGGCCGCACCCGTCGCGCTCACCAGCGCCGGTCTGCCGCTCGGCCTGGGAACGGGCACCTACGAACCGACCGTGCTGCACGTACCCGAACCCGCGCTGCTGCTGCTCTACAGCGACGGCCTGGTCGAGTCCCGCCACACCGACATCGACCAGGGCATCGCCGCCCTCGCCGGCCTCCTGGACGCGTATGCCGCGCCACCGGGCTCCCCCGGCCCGGGCGCCCTGCAGGCACTGGGCCGGCGCCTGCTGCACGACACACCGGCCGGCGACGGCACGGACGACCGGACCGTCCTCCTCGCCGAGCTGACGCCCGTGCGAGGCTGAACGACCTGGCCTCATCACCGTCTTGTGGGCGTGACGGGGCGATGGAACGCTTCCCCTCCGCCGGCACCACCCGGAGTCGGTGAACCGGAGGGGGAGAGCCCATGGAGTTGGAGCTGCGGCATCTGCGTGTGCTGTGCGCGATCGCCGACGCGGGGAGCGTGGGACGGGCCGCGGCGGACCTGGGGTACTCGCAACCGGCCATGAGCACCCAACTCCAGCGCATCGAGCGCCACTTCGGCCAGCAATTGTTCGAGCGCGGGGCATCGGGGATGCGGCCCACGGCGTACGGCCTGGAGGTCGTGGCCCGGGCACGGGAGGTCCTGGCTCGGGTCGAGGCGATCGGACGCCGTCCGTCCGCGGGCAGCGCGAGGACGCGTCGGACCCTGCGTGTGGCCGCGACCAACTCGCCGATCCTGCCGGGGATGGCGGTCCGGGTCCGGCGCCGGCTACCGGATGTGTCGCTCACGGTGAGCAGCGTGTACGCGTCCTCCCGGATCGTCGAACTCCTTCAGGAAGGCGTGACGGAGGCGGCGATCGCCGCGGACTACCCGGGGAGGGAGTTGCGCCATTCGGCAGCGGTGGCGCATCGCGGGATCGTCACCGAGCCGACGTTCGTGGCTCTGCCGGCTGGTCACCGGCTCAGACACCGCCCTCAGGTCGCGCTCGCCGACCTGGCGGAGGAGGGATGGTTCGTGACACCCGACGACGGGGCAGGCTGGCCGGGGGTGTTCTACGCGGCATGCGAGGCGGCCGGCTTCTCACCCGCGGTGGTGCACGAATTCCTCGGCGACCGGACGCAGTTGCAGCACATGATCGCCGACGGCCTCGGGGTGTCCTTGGTGCAGGCGACACTCCGGCCGACGCCGGGCGTGCTGGTCAAACCCCTGACGGGTACACCTCTGTGGTGCCGCTACGTACTGGCCTGGCGGCGCGACAGGGTTCCCGATGAGCTGGCCGAGACGCTGTACGCCTGCGCAACCACCGCCTACCAGGATCTCGTCGCCCGCTCACCGCATCTGCGGACGTGGGTTTCGAGGACGCGGAGCGTGACAGGGGCGTAGCCCCGGTGAACACCCGGACGGATGCGATGTCACGTCGGGGCATGGCAGGTCCGGGGGCATGGCAGGTCGGAGGCATGGCAGGTGTTATGCCCCGACGGTGCAATGTGCTATGTCACACCCCATTGTGACGACGGACGGCCGCTGAGAAGGTGCCTCTCACGCCTCATCACCGCTTGCGAGGCGCATCTATCCGTGAAGGAGCCCAGATGCGCTACCCCTTCGCCCTGCCCAGACGCGCGGTCGGCGCCCTCGCCGTCTGTGCCGCGGTCTCAAGCCTCCTGACCGCACCGGCCCTCGCCGCTCCGTCGGCGGCCCGCACCGACGCCGTCACCGCGTCCCGGAACCCGGTGCCCCCTCCGACCGGTTCGGATTTCAGCGCCTCGGACCGGGCCTTGCAGGGCCGGCGGGTCTCCCCGGACCGCCTCCCGCCCCTGCGAGCGGAGTCACCCGTGCGTGCTCCGGCCTCCGGCGCCGGACCGAAGGCCGCGCCCGACACGCGGCCCTGCTCCCCCGCCGACTTCGGCGACCGCAGCGGGTCCGCACTCGCGGCGTTCGTCGCGACCTCGACCGTGGAGTGCGTCAACAGCCTGTTCGCCGTCACCGGCAAGGACGCGGGCGCGGTCTTCCGTGAGCCGCAGATGGTCGCCGTCGCCCACGCCTTCACGCACGCGGCCCGGCGGTACTGCGGCGACAACTCGGCCGGCATCTGGCAGCTCGTGCTGTTCCTGCGTGCCGGTTACTACGTGCAGTTCAACAACCCGTCCGACGTCGGCCCCTACGGCACGACTCTGACCACGGCCACGGCCCGCGGCCTGGACGCCTTCTTCGCCCGCCGGCATGCGCGGGACGTCACCTCGGCGAACGGCGACGTGCTGGGCGACGTCGTCGTCCTCACCGACAGCGCCGACCTCCAGGGGCGTTACCTGAACGTCTACCGCAGGGTGCTGAGGGGGTACAACAGCTCCTATGACGCCGTCGCCGCCATGGTTGCGGCCGTCAACGACGTCTACACACCGCTCTGGCGCGGAAACTGGAACCCCGCCTACGTCGCCGCGGTCACCGCCGACCCCCGCATCCTCCGGACCCTCCACGCGTTCGCCCTCCACCACCGGGACCTCCTGCGGACCGACCGTGCCTACCTGGATTCCAACGCCGGCATGAACCTGGCCCGCCACGTCGAGCATGCCGAGCTGCAGGCCACGGTGCGCCCGCTGGTCAAGAGCCTGTTGAAAGCGTCCCGGATCACCGGGCCGACGGCCGGGCTGTGGGTCGCGGTCGCAACTCAGGCGGACTCCTACGACAAGGCTCACTGCTCGTACTACGGCATCTGCGACCTCACCGACAGACTGACGAAGGCGGCGCTGCCCGTCACCCATGCCTGCGACGCGACCCACACCATCCGGGCCCAGGCCCTGACCGCCGCCGACCTTGCCGCCACGTGTGCGAGCCTGGCCGGCCAGGACCCGTACGTCCACGCTCTCGTCGACGACGCCGGACCGATACCCGGTCAGTACGAATCAACCGTCCAGCTCGTCGTGTTCGCCGACCGCACCGATTACCGGACCTATGCCGGGGCGATCTTCGGCGTCAGCACGGACAACGGCGGTATCACCCTGGTGGGGGATCCGGCCGACCCCCGCAACCAGCCCGTTTCGATCATGTACCAGAAGGGGGACGACGACGGCTTCCCGGCCCGGATCTGGAACCTCAACCACGAGTACACGCACTACCTGGACGCCCGCGACGACATGAAGGGCGACTTCTCCCGGCAGACCGCGGTGCCGGACGTCTGGTGGATAGAGGGTCTGGCCGAATTCGTCTCCTACAGCTACCGCGGCATGACCGACCAGCAGGCGGTCGCCGAGGCGGGCAGGCACACCTACACCCTGAGCACGCTGTTCCAGAACACCTACGCCAACAGCGACGTGACCCGCACCTACCCGTGGGGCTACCTCGCGGCCCGCTACATGTTCGAAAGGCATCCGGCGGACATCCGGAAGATGCTCGCCCGCTTCCGGGTCGGCGACTATCCGGGCGGATACGCCGTGTACGCCTCCGGCATCGGCACCCGTTACGACGCCGACTTCGACGCCTGGCTGACCGCGTGCGCGGCGGGCGCATGCGCCGACCCGGGCACGGGCGTCCTCCGGCACGGCCAGGTGCCCGGGAGGGGGTAGGGCCGGACGGCGGCACCGCCGGTTCATCCATGGAGAGCGGCAAGGTCCGTACCCGGCAGATGGATCCAGCCCTCGCGGGCCGCGGCGGCGCGCTCGTCCGCCGTACGCGGCCCGACGGTCTCCCCGAGCAGGACGGCACGGGCGACCAGGGCGCAGACCAGGGCGTCGAGGTGGTCGTGGCTGTCGGCGCACCGCTCCCGGACGGCCCCGGGCAGTGGCGCCCCCAGCCCGGCCTCGACCGAACCGATGATGTACGCGCGGACGGCCCGCGCCTCGGGCGCCGCTCTCTTGTAGCTGCCGGTGGGGCGGATGCCCCAGCGCCGCAGCGCGGCAGCGGGGTAGACCTCCGCGACCGGTCCGGAGCCGTCCCGGGGCACCTCCACCCCCGCCGCCGCGAGTGCGTCGAGCAGCCGTGCCGCCCGGAGCGCCACGACGCCCAGCAGATCGGTGGACACCGACAGCGGAGGCCGCATGGCGGTGGCCTTCCAGGTGATGTCGTCGGTCAGCCGGAACCGCAGCGGGTCGAGGCCCGGCCTTCCGTCCGCGTGCTTCCCGTATCCGGCGGGAGGCGGCAGCCGCTCACCCCGCTGATGTGCCCGGACCGTCTCCACGAAGCTCGACGGCCAGCCGAGCGGACAGTCCAGGCCGGTCTTGTCGGCCGACCGGATCACTGCCAGCAGGCCGTCGTCCCCCTCGGGCTCGAGGAACTCCGCCGTCACCCCCGGTGTGCGATCCCAGACCATCCGGCACACGGCGGTACGCCGGGCGCTCGCGGCGAGATCGACGCCGACCGTCACCGTCTGTCGTCGCTTCACCCCCGGAATGCTCCCGCAGCGTGCCTGCCGGATCCACCCCTACTCGTCCTCGGTCACCGTCAGCTCGACGCCGCCGACGAAACCGGCCGACATGTTGTAGACGAAGGCGGCCAAAGTCGCCAGCGCCGTGGTCAGCGCGACCTCGAGCACCGCGACACCGGCGGTCACGGCGAGCGCCCAGCCCAGCGAGCGCCAGGCGACCGCTCCGAGCACGCTGAGCAGCGCCCAGAGCAGGGCGACGGTCATGAGGGAGCAGACCCCCAGAGCGAGCGATATCAGGAAGCTGGTCGTCATGACCGACCAGGGATCGGCCCCCGACAGCCGCAGCCGTGTGCGGGCCCCGCGCGGTGGGGGGCGGTCTCCGTCCGGCCGCCCGTCGGAGCCTGTGCCGTGCGGAGCGCCGGGGGTCGCGTTCATGGAATCCTCCTCACGCCTCGGCGAGCCGCTCAGACGGCGGCCGACACGCCCCGTTCGGCCCTCGAGGCGATGTGGTGCCGGGTGATCCGGCCGACCTCGTGCCAGAAGGGCTTGGCGGTCAGGTACGTGCCGAGCGCGGACAGAAAACCGATGGAGGCGTCGACGCTGATCCGGCCCTGCTTCGCCCAGTAGACGTCCTGCAGGTCCAGCAGCAGGGCGAACTCGTCGAGGATCAGTGCGGTCCCGCACCCGTAGGCCGCCGCCACGGCGGGATGACCGATGGCCCGTTCGTCACCGCGTACGGCGATCAGGCCCACGCCGGCCAGGGTGGCGATGCCGAAGTTGTAGTGGTGCAGGTGCTCTCCGGCCGCGGAGATGTTCCCCCAGGGCAGCCAGCCGCCCCGGATGCCGTGCGTGATGATCCGCACCGTGCCGAAGGTCACCCCGAAGGAGATCCATGTCACCAGCAACGACCGCTGCACAGGCGTGAGATGCCGGTCCGCCGCCTGACGCCACCGCTTGACGAGCGGCGAGCCGTGCGGACGGCCGCGCCGCTGGGTTCGAGATCCCATGACCGACCGACCTCCCACGCCGAACGGGCACCCGAGTGCGATGCCGACGTTATGTGCGGCGATGTCCCTGTGCATCGCGGAGGGTTGCCGCGAGCGGCCCCTCCGCGCCGGGGACGGCGCTGCGAAGGCCGTCCGCCCGGGGCCGACACGGCGGGCCGGGGACGGGCGGCGCCACGGAGGCTGTTCGGGTGACCGCCACGGCCGGCAGCGGTGTCCGTCCGGTGACCTGTGCGGGTGCGTTCAGGCTCCGCGCAGGGAGCGGAATCGTCCCCGGCCGGTGCGCAGGCACATCCCGGTGGCCGTCACGATCGCGGCGGCGCCGTAGGCCCACGCCTGGAGGGGGAATCCGGGGAGGAGTGGGCCGGCCAGGTACAGGGCGGTGCCCGCGAGGGTGACGGTCAGCCATTCCCAGCGTCCGTCCATGGCCACGAGGGCGACCACGAGCAGGGAGTACCAGGGATAGTTCGGGGAGAGGAGAAGCAGGGCCGCGCCGGTGAGCAGCAGAGCCCCGCGCCAGGGGCGGGCCGGGTCGCCGCGCCACCACACGTACAGCCCGGTCAGCGCGAGCAGCAGGGCCGCCGTCACACCGGCGGCGGTGTCCGGCAGCAGCAGTCGCAGCAGGGCGAAACGGTGGACGTCACCGGGTTCGTAGCCCTCCTCGTGGAGATAGCCGGGCAGGTAGCCCAGGACGCCCGCGCCGGAGGCGACGACGTAGGGCAGGTAGGCGAGCGCGACGGCGGTGACGGCGGCCCCGACGACGCGCAGGACGCGGGCCGGGCGGCGGTGCCCGGACAAGGCTCCGGGCACCGCCAGGACCGGCAGGATTTTGACGGCGATCGCGGCCCCGAGCAACGCACCGCGGCGGGTTCCCGCGGTGGCGGTGCCGAGCGCGAGCACGGTGAACAGGACGCCGAGGGTGTCGATGTGGGCGTTGTTGACCGCTTCCAGGGCGACGGCCGGGCACCAGGCCCACAGGGCGGCCCGGGCCGGGGCCCGCGGGGGGTCACCGCGCCGGCGCAGGACGCGGAGCAGGGCGAGGGTGGTGCCGAAGGCCAGGACGGCGCCCCCGGCCTGGAGCGGTTTGTGGCGGCTGTCCGGCGGGGACAGCGCGTGAACGCCGAGGTACCAGCCCTCGGCGACCGGGGGGTAGATGGTGGGAACGGTGGGCCGGTTGATGCGGACGCAGAGGCCGCTGCCGGTGCGGGTGATCCCCCAGCCCTTGCAGGCTCGTGGTGGAGGGAACAGCCAGTCGTCGCGCAGTCGGGACAGTCGGGGTGCGGCGGGCGGGTAGGCATAGGGGGAGATTCCAGCGGCCTGGACGCGGCCGTCCCAGGCGTAGCGGTACATGTCGTCGCTGGTGCGCGGCTGCGCGGTGAGCCCGGCCAGGGCGACCGCGGCCGAACCGGTCAGGACGAGGAGGGTCGCGGCGCGGGCCGGGACCTTGCGCACGGTCCACACGGCAGCGGCGAACAGGGCCCAGGCGACGGCGTATCCCGCCAGAAGCCGGCCGGGGGCGCTGTGGCTGTCGCCCGCGCGGAGGGTGCCCGTGATGACGGCGGTGAGGGCGGCCAGAAGGACGGCGGTCACAGCTGTACGGGTGCGGGACCCGTGCCCGGCCGCCTGCACGGCACGGCTCGGGGTCGGGGGCGTGGTGGAGCGCCCGGGGTCCTGCCGGTTGCGGGCGGCGGTGTCGGTCATGGGCGGTCCGGCCCTCTGCCGGATGGGGGACGTGGGGCGTCGAGCCCGGTGTTCGGATGATGGAGTTCCAGGAAGGGGCGGTCGCCGGCCGTCCACCGCCCGGTGAGGACCCAGCCCGTGGCGTCGGCGGCGCGCAGCAGGGCGGTGGTGCCGACGCGGGCCCAGGGAAAGGGGCGGCCGTGGCGGCCGTGGGCGTCCTCGATGCGGACGGTGAGGCGCTCGTCCACGTCCTGCGGCGCGGCCTCGGCCAGCAGGCGCCCGCCGGGTCGGAGAAGGTCCCGCAGGCGGGCGAGCAGAGCCGCCGGGTCGCCGCCGATGCCGACGTTGCCGTCCAGCAACAAGGCCGTTCCCCAGCGGCCTTCTCCGGGCAGCCGGTCGAAGACCGACCGCCGCAGGGCGGCTCCGCCCCGGCGGCGGGTCCCGGCGACGGCGGCCGGGCTGAGGTCCACTCCGAGCGCCGGCATCCCCCGGGCGGCCAGTGCGGCCACCAGTCGTCCCGGCCCGCAGCCGACGTCCAGGACGGGCCCGGTGCAGCGGCTCAGTACGCCCGTGTCGGCGGCGTCGGGCGGGGCGCAGAAGCGCTCCACGTCCAGGGGCAGCAGGTCGGTCGCCCCCTGGGCGGCGGGTGTCAGCCGGCGCAGGTACAACGGGCCGCGGCCGGCGCGCAGGGCAAGGTCGTAGGGGCCGTTCGTCCAGGGCTCCCCGCGCTCGACGGCGGCGGACCGATCGGCGCGCTGCGCCGGCGCCCGGAGCTGGGAGGGGAGCGTGGCGTTCAGGAGATCCTCCGCCACCCTGGTCCGCTCCACCGGCTCCACCGGCTCGCTCCGTCCGGCGACCGCCGTGCCCGCCCCGTGCGCCGTGCCGCTCATCGGACGGCCTCCGCGAGCGAGGCCAGGGCGACGGCGAAGCGGGATCCGGGCGGGCAGCAGGCGGCCACCGAGGCGGCGTCGGCCGCGGTGTCCACGTCCCGCAGCAGCGGCAGCTCACCGACCGTCAGTCCCGCCTCGGCGAGCCTGCGGCGCTGAACGGCCCCGGTGCGGCCGGTGGACATCGGTACACCGCGGACGAGCGCTCCGGCGCCGGCCGGGTCGGCGAAGCCGAGCGCCCAGAAGCCGCCGTCGGCCGCGGGGCCGAACCAGGCGTCGCACCCGTCACGGCCGACATCGGCCAGCAGGTCCGGGGTGACCTGCGGGGTGTCCATGCCGAGCAGCAGCGCCGGGCCGTCGTCGCAGAGGTCGAAGGCGGCGGCGATCCGCTCGTCGAGGCCGCCGGAGGTCTGGGGCACGACCTCGAAGCCGCGCGGCAGCCAGGGACCCGCGCTTCCGTCGAGGACGAGCATCCGGCGCCGGGCGGGGATCCGGAGCATCGTACGGAGCGTGTCGGCCAGGGCCGCCTCGGCCAGGGCCGCCGCCTCCTGGGGGGTATAAGGCGGGGTGAGCCGGGTCTTGACCCGTCCGGGGACCGGCTCCTTCGCGATGACCAGAAGGGTGGCGGCCTCCGCGGCCGTGGCGCGGGCGTTCATCGAACGCCTCCCGCGAGGCGCGCGCCGGGGGCCGGAGCAGCGGCCGGCTGCTCGGCGAGGACGGCCCGCATGTCCCGTACGGCCTGCCAGGTGCCGCGCCATGTGCCGGTGACCTTCGAGCGGCCCGTCCGAGGGCGGTAGGGCACGTCGGTCTCCGCCACCCGCCAGCCGGCGTCGGCGGCGCGGACCACCATCTGCAGGGGATAGCCGGAGCGCCGGTCGGTCAGGCCCAGGGCCAGCAGCTTCTCCCGGCGGGCGGCGCGCATCGGGCCCAGGTCGTGCAGGCGTAGGCCGGTGCGGCGGCGGACCAGTCGGGCCAGCTCCAGGTTGGCCAGCCGGGCGTGTACGGGCCAGGCACCTCGGGCGGTGGGCCTGCGACGGCCCAGCACCAGCTCCGCGGCGCCGTCGAGGACGGGCCCGGCGACGGTCGGCAGCAGTCGGGGGTCGAGGGAGGCGTCGCAGTCGCAGAAGCAGACGACGTCGGCCGTGGCGGCGAGGAGGCCCGTGTGGCAGGCGGCGCCGAAGCCGCGCCGCGGCTCGTGGACCACGTACGCGCCCAGGGCGCCGGCCAGGTCGGGGGAACCGTCGGTGGAACCGTTGTCGACGACGATCGCGCGCCAGCCGGCCGGGATCCGTTCCAGTACCCACGGCAGGGCCTCGGCTTCGTCGAGGCAGGGCAGCACGACGTCCACAGAAGAGGGGGGAGTCTCGATCACCCCTCTCACCCTACGGACGCAGAACAGACAAAAGGGATGTCGCATCCTTACGGATCGCTGACGTCGTTCGCCGCCCCCGTCAGCGACGGGATCGGGGTGTGAGACTCGGTCATGTGAAACGCGTACTCGTCGTGGACGACGACCCCACCGTCTCCGAGGTCGTCGCCGGCTATCTGGACCGGGCGGGCTTCACCGTCGACGTCGCCGCCGACGGGCCCACCGCCATGGCCCGGGCCTCCGCCCGGCCGCCCGACCTGGTGGTACTGGACCTGATGCTGCCCGGCATGGACGGCCTGGAGGTCTGCCGCCGCCTGCGAACGGCCGGACCACTCCCGGTGATCATGCTGACCGCGCGCGGCGACGAGGAGGACCGCATCCTCGGCCTCGAGGTCGGTGCGGACGACTACGTCACCAAGCCGTTCAGCCCCCGGGAACTGGTGCTCCGGGTGGAGTCCGTGCTCCGCCGGGCCGGCGCGGCACGGGCCGTCCGCGCCGAGACGGCGCAGCCGTGGCTGCGGGCCGGCCCGCTCGCCCTCGATCCCACCGCCCGGCGGGCCACCCGGGACGGCACCGAACTACCCCTGACCATCAGGGAGTTCGACCTGCTGGAGTACTTCATGCGGCACCCCGGGCAGGCCACGAGCCGGGAACAGTTGATGCAGCGGGTCTGGAGCTGGGAGTTCGGCGACCTGTCGACCGTGACCGTGCATGTGCGGCGCCTGCGCGAGAAGGTCGAGGACGACCCGGCCCGCCCGCGCCTGATCAGCACGGTCTGGGGCATCGGCTACCGTTTCGACGCTCCCTCCGCGCCGGAAACGGAGGCCGGTCATGGTCGGTGACGTGCTCCTCATCGCGCTCTACGCGGCGATCGGCGCGGCGGGCGCCGGGCTGCTGGGAGCGGTGGCCCTGCGGGTGCTGCGGAAGCGCTCCGTCGCCGCGTCCCTGGCCGCGGTCGCCGCCGTCACCGTGGCGGCCATGCTCGCCGGAACCATGCTGGTGGCCTGGGCGATGTTCCTGTCCGACCACGATCTGTGGGTCGTGACGACGGTGTGCGCCATGGCCACGGCCGTCTCCCTCGTCGTGGCGCTCCTGCTGGGCCGCAGCGTCGTCAGGGGGAGCCGGGAGTTGGCCGAGGCCACCCGCGCCCTCGGTGACGACGGCAGCTTCACCCCGCCCGCCGCCGCACCGACCGCCGAACTCGCCGAACTGAGCCGCCAGTTGGCTGCGACCAGCGCCAAGCTGGCCGCCTCGCGGGAACGTGAACGCACGCTGGAAGCCTCCCGGCGGGAACTGGTCGCCTGGATCTCCCACGACCTGCGCACCCCGCTGGCCGGCCTGCAGGCCATGGCGGAGGCCCTGGAAGACGGCATGGTCGACGATCCCCGCGAGTACCACACCCGCATCCGGGCGGAGGTCGAGCGCATGAGCGCCATGGTCAGCGACCTGTTCGAGCTCTCCCGCATCCAGGCCGGTGTGCTCGCCCTGTCCCCCGCCCGGATGTCGGTCTACGACCTCGTCGGCGACGCCATCGCCGGGGTCGACGCCCTGGCCAGGGAACACGGCGTACGGCTCGTGGGCGAGGGAGTCGACTCCGTGCCGGTGGAGGTCGACGGCCGCGAGATGTCCCGGGTCCTGGCCAACCTGCTGGTCAACGCGATCCGCCGCACACCCGCCGACGGCACGGTCGCCGTCTCGGCCCGCCGTGAGGCGGACCGGGTGGTGCTGTCGGTGACCGACGGCTGCGGTGGGATCCCCCCGGAGGACCTGCCGCGCGTCTTCGACACCGGCTGGCGTGGCACGCACGCCCGTACACCGCCGGCCGGGGCGGGGCTCGGCCTGGCCATCGTGCGCGGCATCGTCGAGGCCCACCAGGGGCGCGCAGCGGTGCACAACGTTCCGGGCGGCTGCCGGTTCGAGGTGCACCTGCCCGCGGCGGTCTGAGAGGACGAGGACCCGAGGGAGGACCGGCCGGGCTCACCCCGACCCGCGGCGGCGGCGCCGCGCCGGTTCACCCGGCCCGCAGCGGCGCCACCGCGAACTCCGCCATCCCCTCGGCGAAGGCGACCCGCGGCTTCCAGCCCAGCTCGTCGCGCAGTCGCTGCGAGGAGGCGGTGATGTGACGGACGTCGCCCAGCCGGTACTCCCCCGTGACGACCGGCTCCGGCCCGCCGTACGCCACGGCCAGCGCGGCGGCCATCTCGCCCACGGTGTGCGGCTCCCCACTGCCGACGTTGTACGCCCGCGAGCCGCCCTCCGGCAGGCCGTCCACGCCGTCCAGCGCCGCGAGATTGGCGCCGGCGACGTCCCGGACATGGACGAAGTCCCGCCGCTGCCCGCCGTCCTCGAAGACGCGCGGGGCCTCGCCGCGCGCGAGCGCGGACCGGAACAGGGAGGCGACACCCGCGTAGGGGGTGTCCCTCGGCATCCGGGGACCGTACACGTTGTGGTAGCGCAGGGCGGCGACCCGCCCGCCGGTCGCCCGCGCCCACGCGGCGGCCAGGTGTTCCTGGGCCAGTTTGGTGGCCGCGTAGACATTGCGCGGATCGCCCGGGGCGTCCTCCCCCACCAGGCCGGCGGCCGGCGGCGCGCCGCAGTGCGGGCAAGGGGGGTCGAAGCTGCCCGCCTCCAGGTCCGCCACACGGCGCGGCCCGGGCCGTACGGCGCCGTGCCGTGAGCACTCGTACCGTCCCTCGCCGTAGACCACCATCGAACTCGCCAGCACCAGGCGGCGCACACCCGCCTCGGCCATACCGGCCAGGAGGACCGCGGTGCCGAGGTCGTTGCAGCCCACGTAGTCCGGGGCGTCGGTGAAGTCCTTGCCGAGACCGACCATCGCGGCCTGGTGACAGACGGCGCCGACGCCCCGCAGGGCGTCGGCCACGGCCTCCCCGTCGCGGACGTCGGCGTGCCGCCGGTCCACCCCGTCGGGGATCGGCGGGGCAGTGCGGTGCGCGGCGGGGAGCAGCGCGTCGAGGACGCGCACCTCGTGCCCTGCGGCGACGAGGGCGGTGACGATGTGCGAGCCGATGAAACCCGCACCTCCGGTGACCAGGATCAACATGCCACCGACCGTAGAGGCGCGCAGGCGGTGGCGGACCGCTCGGAGCGAGGACGTCAGGGGTTCGTAAGGCTTCCCGTACCCCCATGCGTCCCCGCCGGATGCGGACGCCGCCGTCGGCACGGCGAGGGCCCGCCGGGCAGCGGCGCAGGTCACGCCTCGGGCCGCCGCCGGCCACGCCGGAACGCCCGCACGGCCGTCCAGAGCGCGGTCACCGCCGTCACGGCCGCCATCGCGATCAGCCAGTTGCGCGGGTAGTCCAACGGCAGCACCGACGCATTGGCCGTCCTGCCCGGCCGTAGCAGCACCGGCAGTGCCACCGTCGTCAGCGCCCCCGCGACGAGCAGGGCTCCGCGGACCGGCCCGCGCAGACCGCCGCGCACCAGCACCAGCCCGGCCAGCAGCACCAGCGGGGCGATCACCGCGTCGTGCAGGAGCAGCGCTCCGCCGAGCCACTCCAGCACATCTGCCGGGTCGCGGACGTCCCGCAGCAAGACCACCCCGACACCCATGAGCGCCACACCGGCCGCACCCGCCGCCGCACGCAGCGCCTTCACGCCGACACCTCCAGACGCCCGACCCACTTGGTCTGCAGCACGCCCGGCCGGTCGGGGGCGATGAGCCGCGCCGGGTATCCGTGGTCGGGGTGGAGCTCCTCGCCGTTCAGGCGCAGGGCGAGCAGGGTCAGCGGGTCGCGGGCGTGCTCGTGCCCCATCTCCGACACCCGGTAGGCGCCCCTCGGCTCCAGCGACACCACCCGTACGCGCGCGTGCACCGGCGCCCCCGCACGGTCCAGCAGATCCACGACCCGTACGCCGGTCCAGCGCGCCGACTTGCTCCAGCCCTCCACGCATGCGATCGGCAACTCCACCTCGTACTGCGGCAGGGCGCGCAGTTCGTCCAGGGTCAGGGTGTACGGCTGCGGGCCGGCCACCACCAGGCGGTACTCCTCGGCAGTGATTCCGCCGGCCCCCGCCGCGGCGGCGGTCCGGTTGACCGGCAGCGCCTGCGGGCCCCGGTCGGGGTGGCGGGGCGCGAACAGAAGAAGCCCCTTCAGCGGCGTGAAGGACTGGCCCACGGTGGTCACCGTGACGGCCCCGACGGCAGCGCCCACCGCGACCAGAAGCGAGCGCCGGTCGGGACCGTCCTGCGCGGGCAGGGCGAGCGTCCCGGGCGACCGGCGGGTCCAGTGCGCCCTGATCTCGGGGGCCTTGACCGCGATGTGCAGCAGCAGGGCCCCGACGACCAGCCAGGCCACCGCGTAGTGCACGGGTACGAACGCGAACGGCCACGGATACCACTGGGCCGTGTTCAACAACCCGGAGGCCAACTCGAAGAGGGCACCGGCCACCAGCACCGCGACCGACAGCCGCTCGAACGCGTGCTTGACCGACCGCAACGGCGGCCACTCCGCCAACCGCGGATACACCGCCCACAGCTTCGCCAGCAGCAACGGGATCGCCGCGATGCCAGAGGCGACATGAAGCCCCTGGGTGAGCCGGTAACCCCACACCGGGCGGCTCGGAATGCTGTCGGCCAGCCGGCCCGGAGGATGCTGCATGAAGTGGCTGACCAACCCGGTGACGAAGCAGAGGGCGAACGCCGCCCCCAGCCACCGGCCGATCGACGTGGCCGTGCGGGCGTCGTGCAGCCTGCCCTTGAACACCGGCGGAGAGAAACGCAGTTCCATGCCCCCCATCCCACTCGGCACGGGGCGGCCACGGAACAATGGAACCCTTACGGAACGCGGACGTTCCGTCGGCACCGCGGCCCCTGCTGCTGGTGGTGGTGTGTCCCCGGGCGGTCGACCCGGCCACGACGAGCCGCCCCGTGCCGCCCGTCGCGGTCGAAGTGCGCCGTCGAGACCATGGGGCCGACCTCGATGTCCTCGTCCGCCTGTGGCTCACCGCCGACCGGGGCGCGGACCTGGCCGACGAGGCGCTCGCCGTTCACCACGTAATGCCCGTGACCCTGCTCCGGGGGCATTCAGGCGGCCGCAGGCATACACGACGGCAGGGCGGCCGGGCGGCCCGCAGCAGCGTTGTTGTACGTATGACCTCCTCTCTGTGCCAGAGCCTTGGCTTTCGTCGGAAGCCCCTCCGTCTTCATGGACACGCCAAGAGGTAATTCCTGCCTCGCCGAACCGCTACGGGTTCTGTGGGCGGTTGTTCATGCCGCGAGGGACTCAGGGCCTTCGACGAGGTAGCCGCGTCCGGCTGGGAGCGATGGGAGCACGGGGAGCGGCAGAGACCTCCCGGATTGGTCCCGCTCACGCGTCAGGGGCTCTCCGAAGAGAGCCCCTGACCTGCGGAAACATCCCACTTCACCGTCGGGACGACAGGATTTGAACCTGCGACCCCTTGACCCCCAGTCAAGTGCGCTACCAAGCTGCGCCACGTCCCGGTGCGTCTCGCGCGGTGTCCCGCGTGATCGCGCGGACAGCACTTTACCCCACCACGGGCAGTGCCCCGAAGGGGCCGGTGAGGCGGGACAATCGGGGTATGAGCGACGCATCGGGAGTTCGGGCGGGCCGGGGACGCGACCGGGACCCGGAGGGGCGGGCCCGCAACGCGCGGCCCCGGGACGGTCTGGGGCGGCCGCTGCCGTACGGGGTGCAAGGCGTGGCACGCCAGCCGGAGGGCGTCGTGCGCACCCCGGAGGAGACCGTCACCGAGGCACAGGAGTTGCTGGACGACGGAAAGCCGTTCCACGCGCACGAGGTCTTCGAGGACGCCTGGAAGTCGGGGCCCGAGGAGGAGCGTGGCCTGTGGCGCGGGCTCGCGCAGTTGGCGGTCGGCCTGACGCACGCGGCCCGGGGCAATGTGACCGGGGGCGCCCGGCTGCTGCGGCGCGGTGCCGGGGCCGTCGAGGCGTGGGCGTCCGGCACGGGACGGGAGCGGCCGTACGGGCTGGAGGTGGCCGGGCTGGCCTGCTGGGCCCGGGAGTTGGCGGCGGCGGTGGAGCGGGACGCGGCGGCCGTCGACCCTCGGGCGTCGGCGCCCCGGCTGCGTGGGGCGGAGTCGTAGGGCCGGCCGCGGGGACCGTCGGCGGCGTACGGCAGACTCGGGGCGTGCGAAAGATTCATGTCATCGGCATCGGGGCGGGCGACCCCGACCAGCTGACCCTGCAGGCGGTGAAGGCGCTGAAGAGCACCGACGTGTTCTTCCTCCTCGACAAGGGCGAGGTGAAGTCCGACCTGGTGCAGCTGCGCCGTGACATCCTCGACGCACACCTGCCCCAGGGGTCGTACCGCCTGGTCGAGGCGCGCGACCCCGAGCGGGACCGGGCCGCGGGCGGCGCCGCCTACTCCCCCGCGGTGGGTGACTGGCGCTCGGCGCGCGCCGGGATCTACGAGCGGCTCATCGCCGAGGAGCTGGGCGAGGACGAGAGCGGCGCGTTCCTGGTGTGGGGAGACCCGGCGCTGTACGACAGCACGCTCGGGATCCTTCAGGAGGTACTGGAGCGGGGCACGGTGACGTTCTCCTACGACGTCGTGCCGGGCATCAGCAGCGTCTCGGCGCTCGTCGCGAAGCACCGCACCGGACTCAACCGGGTCGCCGGGCCGGTGCAGATCACCACCGGCCGCCGCCTGGCGGAGGGCTTCCCGGAGGGGGTCGACGACGTGGTGGTGATGCTGGACGCGCACCAGGCGTTCCGGAAGTACGCGGACCAGGACATGGACATCTACTGGGGCGCGTACATCGGCACGCCGGACGAGATGCTCGTCTCCGGCCCCCTCGCCGAGACGGCCGAGCGCATCGAGCGGCTGCGCGCCCAGGCGCGGGAGCACAAGGGCTGGATCATGGACACGTACCTGCTCCGCAGGCGTCCCCGGGAGTAGCGGGGGGTGCGGTCTGCGCGGAAACCCCGGGTGAGTACCGGCCGTGCCCGCGCCCTGCTCACAGCCCTGGGAGCCCCAGCCGGGCCAGTACGCCCGCCATGTCGGGTACCGCCGTCACGCCCGGCGGCAGGGGCGGGCGGCGTACGACGACGACCGGCAGGCGGAGTTCCCGGGCAGCCGTGAGCTTCGCGGCGGTCGCCTCTCCCCCGCTGTCCTTGGTCACGAGCACGTCGATGCGGTGCTCGCGCAGCAGCGCCGTCTCGTTCTCGAGCGTGAACGGTCCGCGCGCCAGCAGCACCTGCGTGTCCGGTGGCATGGGCGGTTCGGGCGGGTCCACCGAACGCAGCAGGAAGTGCAGACCCGTCAGGTGAGCGAAGGAGGCGAGGCCGCCTCGGCCGGTGGTCAGGAAGACGCGCCGGCCCAGGCGCGGCAGACGGTCCGCCGCGTCGGTGAGCGAGGTCGCCTCGTGCCAGCGGTCGCCGGGGCCGGGGCGCCAGCCGGGCCTGCGCAGGACCACGGCGTGGACGCCGGTGGCCGCGGCGGCGCGTGCCGTGTGGGCCGTGATGCCCGCGGCGAACGGGTGCGTGGCGTCGACCACGGCGTCCACACGGTGTTCGCGCAGCCAGACGGCCAGTCCCTGCGCGCCCCCGAAGCCCCCGACGCGTACCTCGCCGTGGACGGTCCCCGGCCGGGACACCCGCCCGGCCAGGGACGTGGTCACGCGGACGCCGGGGCGGGAGGCCAGAGCCGCGGCGAGTTCGCGTGCCTCGGTGGTGCCGCCGAGGACCAGGATGTGCGGGGACATGACGACGAGGGTACGGCTGCCTCGGATCACGTGGTGCGGAAGCCTTCCCGCATGCCGTACGGCCGTCGGGCACGGTGCTCGTTATCGTCCTGGCATGCCCGACATCGACGCAGTGCGTGCCGTCCTCATCGACATCGACGGCGTCCTCACCGTCTCGTGGCAGCCGCTGCCGGGTGCGGTCGAGGCGCTGCGGGAGATCCGTGACTCGGGGTACGCGGTCGCCCTGGTCACCAACACGACGTCCCGTACCCGCGCCTCGATCGCCGAGACCCTGTCCACGGCCGGTTTCCCCGTGACCGCCGCGGACGTCCTCACCGCGCCCGCGGTCACCGCCGCGTACCTCGCCGAGCACTGCCCGGGGGCGCGGTGCTCGCTGCTGACCAGCGGTGACATCCGGGAGGACCTGGCGGACGTCCTTCTCGTCGACGACGAGGACACCGTGCCGGACGTGGTGATCCTCGGTGGTGCCGGCCCCGAGTTCGACTACCCGGCGCTCAACCGGGCCTTCGGCCACCTTCAGCAGGGTGCGCGGCTGGTCGCCATGCACCGCAACCTGTACTGGCGCACCGACCGCGGGCTGCAGCTGGACTCGGGGGCGTTCCTGCTCGGTCTGGAGCGGGCGGCGCACACGGAGGCCGAGGTCACCGGCAAGCCGTCGCCCGCCTTCTTCGAGGCCGCACTGGCACGCCTCGGAGTGAGTGCCGACCACGCGCTGATGGTGGGCGACGACATCGAGTCCGATGTGCTCGCGGCGCAGCGCGCCGGGCTCACCGGAGTCCTGGTCAGGACCGGCAAGTACCTGCCGGAGACCCACCGGGACGCGGGTGGCGAGCCGCATCACGTCCTCGACTCGTTCGCGGACCTCCCGGCGCTGCTCGGATAGCTTCAGCGCAGCAGGAGCTGGAGGGCGCCCACCACGGTCGCCGCGATCACCAGGTGCTCGAAAAGGCGCTGGTTGATGCGGGTCACCGCCCATCTGCCGATGACGGCGCCCGGCAGCACGAACACCGCGAGCGCCGCGTCCAGTAGCAGGGAACGGCCGTCGATCAGACCGAGACCGGCGCTGAAGGGCACCTTGGAGACGTTGACGATCAGGAAGAAGAAGGCGGAGGTGCCGAGGAAACCCAGTTTGCGGAAGCCCGCGGAGAGCAGGTACAGGGACATCACCGGGCCGCCGGCGTTCGCGACCATCGTCGTGAAGCCGCCGAGGACGCCGTAGGAGCGGGCCTTGACGCGACCCGCGCGCGAGGTCACCGCGTCGGGTGCGTCGTCCCGGTCGGCACGGCGGCGGCGCCACACCGTGACCGCCGCCATCAGCAGCAGGATCGCGCCGATCGAGGTCCGTACGACCGCGTCGTCGGCCCACACCAGGAACAGCGTGCCGACGACGACGCCCGCGGCGACCGCCGGGAACAGGCGCCAGAGGGTGGGCCAGTGGGCGTGGCGGCGGTAGGTGAGGACGGCGAGGACGTCGCCGACGATCAGGATCGGCAGCAGGACGCCGGTGGAGGCACGGGCCGGCAGGACGGCGGCGAAGACGGCGAGGCTGACCGTGTTGGCGCCGCTCACGGCGGTCTTGGAGAAGCCGACGAGCAGCGCGGCGGCGGCCAGCGCCGCGAACCCCCACGGCGAGATGTCCCACAGCGTCATCGTGTTCATGCGGGGACCGATGCTATGCCCACGCATCCGGCCACGTCAGGCGGGGTCTCGCCGGATGGGCCCTCGGCGTGGTGCCCCGGGGCCGCCGACCCGCGCCGCTCGCCCTACACCTGGGGACGTTCGACGAGCACCGTGCTGCCCTGGCCCACGCCCACGCACATGGTCGCGAGCCCGCGGGCCGCGCCCGTGCGGTGCATGCGGTGCAGGAGGGTGGTCAGGATGCGGGCGCCCGAGCAGCCGAGCGGGTGGCCGAGGGCGATGGCACCACCGGTCGGATTGACCAGCTCCGGGTCGAGGCCGAGCCGGTCGGTGCAGGCGAGGGCCTGTGCGGCGAACGCCTCGTTGAGCTCGGCCTCCTGGACGTCGCCGACCGTCCAGCCGACTCGCGCCAGGGCCTTCTCGGTGGCGGGGACGGGGCCGATGCCCATCACGTCCGGGTGCACACCGGCCGAGGCCCCGGCCACGTACCGGCCGAGGGAGTCGAGACCGAGCTCGTTCAGCACCTCCTCGCTGACGAGGAGGAGTCCGGCGGCGCCGTCGTTCATGGGCGAGGCGTTGCCCGCGGTGACGGTGCCGCCCTCGCGGAACACCGGCTTGAGGCGGGCGAGTTTCTCGTACGACGTGTCCTCGCGGACGCCTTCGTCGGCGGTGACGACGACACCGTCGGGCCGGGTCACGGGCAGGAGTTCGGCGTCGAAGAGCCCGTTCTTGCGGGCCTCGGCCGCCCGCCGGTGGCTGCGCAGCGCGAATTCGTCCTGGCGTT
Source organism: Streptomyces sp. PTL18 (assembly GCF_059510295.1). NCBI lineage: Bacteria > Bacillati > Actinomycetota > Actinomycetes > Kitasatosporales > Streptomycetaceae > Streptomyces > Streptomyces sp. PTL18. The sequence continues at coordinate 132,787 of NZ_JCAJZO010000019.1, forward strand.
CGCGGGGGATGCCGTACCGCTCGGCGACCTCCTCGGCGGTCTCGCCCATGGAGAGCAGGCCGTGCAGGTCCTTCATCGCCGGGTTGACCAGCCGCCAGCCGAGGCGGGTGTCGGCGGTCTCGAGGCGGTGCGGCAGGGCCTCGTCGGGGCGGGGCAGGACGAAGGGGGCCCGGCTCATGGACTCCGAGCCGCCCGCGAGCACGATGTCGGCCTCGCCCGCGGCGATGGCGCGGGCGGCCGTCGTGACCGCCTCCAGGCCGGAGGCGCACAGCCGGTTGACGGTGGCGCCCGGGACGGACTCGGGCAGGCCGGCGAGGAGGGCGGCCATGCGGGCGACGTTGCGGTTGTCCTCGCCGGCCTGGTTGGCGGCACCCCAGTAGACGTCGTCGATGCGGGCCGGGTCGAGGGCGGGCACGTCCGCGACCAGGCCGCGGATCACGGAGGCCGCGAGGTCGTCGGGCCGCACGCAGGACAGGGCGCCGCGCAGCCTGCCGATGGGTGTGCGGCGGGCTGCCGCGAAGTGGACGGTACGCACGACGGAACTCCTGACCGGCCTCGGTGATGGAGCGGAGCCAGTTGTCGGCACCGCTGGTCATGGAGCGGGGCCAGTTAATTAGCACCGCTAGTTTCGGACTATAGACCGCCGGGCGGCCACCGGGAAGCTCACCGGCGGTGGGAGGGGAGGGCGGGCGCGCTTTCCTCGGGTTTCACCTGATCGGTCCTGGGGACCCGGGCGCGCATGGAGTGGTTGCGGCAAGCGGCATGCGTGGGTGAGGACCCCGAGCTGTTCTTCCCCGTCGGGTCGGCGGGGCCGGCCGTCGAGGAGACCGCCGCCGCCAAGCGGGTCTGCCGTCGCTGCCCCGTCATGGGCCAGTGCCTGGACTGGGCGTTGGGCAGCGGGCAGACGGCGGGTGTGTGGGGCGGCACCTGCGAGCAGGAGCGTGCCGCACTGCTCCGTGCCACGAGAGACCGACCGACAAACCGACCGACAAGGAGAAGCGTTCGATGACCGTGGTGCACAGCACGCTGCCCGAGCCCGCGCGCCGGGTCACCGGGGAGGCCCTGCAGGAGACCCTGGTGGATCTGCTCGGGCTGTCCCTGATCGGGAAGCAGGCCCACTGGAACATCGTCGGACCCAGGTTCCGCTCGATCCACCTCCAGCTCGACGAGGTGGTCGCCACGGCACGCTCGTACGCCGACACGGTGGCCGAGCGTGCGTCCGCGCTCGGCGTGCCGCCGGACGGCCGCCCGGAGACCGTCGCGTCCGACTCCGGCCTGCCCGGCACGAAGGAGGGCTGGCTGCGGGACACCGACGTCGTGGGTCTGACGGTGGAGTCGCTGCAGGCGGCGATCGGGCGGCTGCGCAAGCGGATCGAAGCCACCGCGGAGGCGGATCCCGTCACCCAGGACCTGCTGATCGGGATCACCGCGGAGCTGGAGAAGCAGCGCTGGATGTTCGAGGCCGGGAACTGGCCGCGCGGGGAGTGAGCCGGCGCGGGAGCCAACCGTCGAGGGCCGAGAGGAGTACGCCATGACCGACGCCCTGGAGATGGACGCGCTGTGGGAGGACTTCCACCGGGTGGTGAACATGACCTCCCAGGAACTGGCGACCTGGCTGCGGGTGCGGGACGCCGACGAGGAGAGCGAACCGCTGCCGGAGGAGGCGGGCACGCCCACCGGGCGGCACGTCCTTTCGATTCTGCAGAAGCGGCGCACCGATCTCACCGACGACGACGTCCGGGTGATGCGCAAGGTGGTGGACACGGTCACCTCCGAGGTGGACGTGGAGAACGAGCCGGAGGCCGAGGACGAGCACCGGCGCCACCGGCTCATGACGCTGGGGCACGACCCGCTCAAGGCGTCGCGGTGAGGCCGCCGTGGGCCGGGACGACACAGCCGCAGAGGTGATCGCAGAACTCGTCGGCGAGCACGGGCAGACCTACGCCGAGGAGGCGGGGATCCGGCTGAAGGACGCCCCGCAGCCGCTGTACCGGCTGCTGCTGATGGCGCTGCTGCTCAGTGCCCGCATCCGCTCCTCGATCGCCCTGGCCACGGTCCGGGCACTTGGGGAGGCGGGCCTGAAGGACCCGCGCCGCATGGCGGAGGCGGACTGGCAGGAGCGGGTCGACGCGCTGGGGCGGGGCGGCTACCGCCGCTACGACGAACGCACGGCGACCCAACTGGGCGACGGAGCCGAGCTGCTGACGCGGCGTTGGGGCGGAGACCTGCGGCGGCTGCGGAAGGAGGCCGACGGGGACGTCTCCGCCCTGCGCCGACTGCTGCAGGAGGTACCGGGGATCGGCCCGGCCGGCGCGGACATCTTCCTGCGCGAGGTGCAGCGCGTGTGGCCGGAGGTGGCGCCCTATCTGGACGCGAAGGCACTGTCGGGCGCGGAGCGGCTGGGGCTGCCGAAGGCCCCGGAGAAGCTGGTGAAGCTGGCGGAGGACACCGAACCGGCGGTGCTGGCGGCGGCGTTGGTGCGCGCGGCACTCGACAAGAAGCTGGCGGAAGAAGTGCGCGAGCACGCGGCGTGAGGGTGGCCCCGGGGACTGCCGGGGCCAGGCGACCCGGGCAGCGCCCGTCGCACGCCTTCCCGCACCCGGTCCCGGCCCCGGTCCGGTACCGAAGGTGCCGCCCCCCGGGGTCGCCGACACCTCGGCGACCGCCGGATGAAATCTTCGCCGGAACCGCAGAAAGCGCGTTCCCCGGAGCTCCTCGGCCGCGTATTTTGACATGTGCGCAACATTCCCCCGTCACCCCCCAGGAGCCGTCCCCATGCGCAGACTCCTCGCCACCCTCGCGGCGGCTGCCGCCGCGTTCGGCGGTCTCACGGCCACCGCGCCCAGCGCGGCGGCGGCCGACTCGGGCACGTTCAACGTGCTCAGCTACAACGTCGCCGGCCTGCCCGAGGGCATCTCCAGCGCGCCGACACCGCGCCAGTCGAGCACCACGACCATCGGCTCGCGGCTCGGCCCCTACGACATCGTCCATGTGCAGGAGGACTTCAACTACCACTCATACCTGTACGCCTCGGACTCCCACCCGTACCGCACGCCCACCAGCGGCGGCGCCGGCATCGGCAGCGGACTCAACACGCTGTCCGCGATCCCCTACGACACCGACGACTTCGAGCGCGTGCACTGGAACTCGTGCCAGTACGACTCGGGCGACTGCCTCACTCCCAAGGGTTTCACGTTCATGCGGGAGCGCCTGGCCGAGGGCGTCTACGTGGACTTCTACAACCTCCACACCAACGCGGGGACGAACGACGGCGACCTGGCCTCGCGCGCGGACAACCTCAACCAGCTGACCGACTTCATCAGGACCCACTCCGCGGGCAACGCCGTCGTCGTCATGGGCGACACCAACACCCGCTACACGCGCTCCGGCGACACGATCGCCGAGTTCGCCACCGCGAACGGCCTCACCGACGCCTGGGTCCGGCTGGTGCGCGGCGGCACCCCGCCCGCCAAGGGCAGCGACCCTCTGCTGTGCGACGAGAACGCGGTCACCGACAGCTGCGAGGTAGTCGACAAGATCCTCTACCGGGGCAGCAAGCCGGTCTCGCTCGACGCCACCGCGTACACCAACGAGCACGCCCAGTTCCTCACCGGCGACGGCAAGATGCTCTCCGACCACGACCCGATCACGGCGACCTTCCGCTGGGCGCGCAACTCCGCCTTCCGGCTCAGCGACCGGTTCGGCGGACCGCACGGTGACTACTTCAACGACATCACCGGCGTCCCGGCCGGCGCCCGGGCGACCGGCATCTCGCTGCGCAGCGGCTCCCGTGTCGACCGGATCGGCGTGACGCTGACGGACGGCACCACGCTCGCCCACGGCGGCACGGGCGGCACGGCGTCCTCGCTGGCACTGGGCAGCGACGAGTACGTGACGAGTGCGCAGTTGTGCGAGGGCCCGTACGACGGTCACACGAGGATCTTCTTCGCGAAGTTCACGACCAATCTGGGCCGCAGCCTGGCGGGCGGCACCACGACGTCCGACTGCGTGACCCGTACGGCGCCCCCCGGCTGGCAGATCGCGGGCTTCCACGGGCGCTCCGGCGACGAGGTCGACAAGATCGGCTTCATCTACACCCGGCGCTGACCCGCCGGCACGACATCCCGAGGGCCGCTGACCCGGCAGCGGCCCTTGCGTGTGGCTGATTCCCGTCCTCGGGTTAGTCTTGCCGCCGTACCGGACACGGGGTGCCCGCTCTGCGGGCTGAGATCACACCCGTCGAACCTGAACCAGTTCGCACTGGCGGAGGGATGTCTTTCATGCCATCGGCGCATGTCTCGGGCGGGCTGCCCACCGGCGGCCGGTGCACCGTCTTCGACGGGCGGATGCCGACCGCTCCCGGCGACCTCAGGGTGGAGGGGCACGGCATCGAGCCGGTCCCCGAGACGAATCGTTACGGCGGGGCGGGCCGGCTGTTCACCGTGTGGTTCGCCCCCAACCTGACCATGACCGGCGTCTTCACCGGGACCATCGGTATCGCGCTCGGCCTGGACTTCACCACCGCGCTCGCCGCCGTCGTCCTCGGCACGGTGCTGGGCGCCGTGCCCACCTCCTACCTGAGCACCTGGGGCAGCCGCACGGGAGCCGGCCAGCTGCCGCTCGCCCGGCTGGCGTTCGGACGCGCCGTGGTGGTGCCCGGGGTGCTGCAGTGGCTGTCCTCGATCGCCTGGGACGCGCTGATCGGGCTGTTCGGCGGGGACGCGCTGGCACGGCTCGCCGGCTGGCCGTTCTGGCTGGGCGTGCTGGTGGTGATGCTGGCGCAGGGAGCCCTCGGGGTCCTCGGCTACGAGGCGATCCACCGGCTGCAGATCGTCATGACGTTCGTGCTGGCGGCCGCGTTCGCGCTGATCGCCCTGCGCATGGCGGGCAGCGTGCACCCCGCCTGGACGGGCACCGCGCACGGCGCGGACCGGGTCGGCGCCTTCGTGCTGACCAGCACCATCGCCCTCAGCCTGTCGCTGTCCTGGGCGCCGTACGCCAGCGACTTCAGCCGCTATCTGCCGCGCGCCACCTCACGCGCCCGGATGTTCTGGTGCACGCTGCTCGGCCTCGTGGTGTCCTTCGTGGCCGTGCAGGTCCTCGGGCTGTGGGGCGCCTCGGTGCTCACCGACCAGACGGCCGCGGGCGTGGACCATGTGCTGGGCGGTGGCGCGGCCGGTGCCTTCGGGCTGCTGGCCGTGGCGCTGGCGGCGCTCGCCAGCAACGCGATGAACGACTACAGCGGCTCACTGGCGTTGCAGACCGTCGGGGTTCGCCTGCCGCGTCCGTTGGCAGCGGCCCTCGCCGTGGTGCTGGGCTTCCCCCTGGTGCTGTGGATGCACGCGGCGAACACCACCGCCCGCTTCCAGAACGTGCTGCTGTTCGTCAGCTACTGGATCCCCGGCTTCGTGGCGATCGTGGTCGTCGACTGGCTGGTGCGGCGCGGCACCGCGGTCGACCTCGCCGCCGCGACCGCCCGGCCTCGTTCCGGATGGCCGCCGCTGCTGGCGTTCGCCGGCGCCTTCGCCGCAGCGGTGCCGTTCATGGACACCGGCCTGTACACGGGCCCGGCCGCCCACGCGCTGCACGGCGGCGACATCTCCTACTACGTGGCGTTCCTGGTCGCCCTCGCGCTCTACGCACCGCTGCGCGTACGAGAGACCAGTCGCCCGCGTGCCCGAGAGGAGGGCCGCGCATGACCGCGCCGCCCCGTGTTCTGACCATCGCCGGCTCCGACTCCGGCGGTGGCGCCGGGATCCAGGCCGACCTGAAGACCATGCTGGCGCTCGGCGCCCACGGGATGAGCGTGATCACCGCGGTGACCGCGCAGAACTCGGTGGGCGTGCAGGGTGCCTGGGAACTGCCGGTGGAGGCGGTGCGCGCCCAGTACCGCAGCGTCGTCGACGACATCGGCGTACAGGCGGTCAAGACGGGCATGCTCGCCTCGCCCGCGCTGGTCGAGGCGGTCGCCGAGTTGCTCGCGGACGCACCCGCACCGGTCGTCGTGGACCCGGTGAGCGTCTCCAAGCACGGGGACCGGCTGCTCGCCGACGACGCCCTGGACGCCGTACGGACCCGGCTGCTGCCGCTCGCCACGGTGACGACGCCCAATCTGGACGAGGTCGCGGAGCTGACCGGCGTCTCGGCGACCGACGAGGCCGGCATGCGCCGCGCGGCCGACCGCCTGCTGGCCTACGGGCCCCGGTGGGTGCTCGTCAAGGGCGGGCACCTGCCGGGCGAGGCCACCGACCTGCTCACGGACGGCCGGCGGGAACACTGGCTGCGGGCACCGCGCCACGACAACCGGCACACCCACGGCACGGGCTGCACCCTCGCCTCGGCCCTCGCGGTCGGTCTCGCGCAGGGCCTCACGGTGCCCGACGCGGTGCGGCAGGCCAAGGAGTACGTCACGGAGGCGATCGCGGCGGGCTTCGCGCTCGGCGCCGGCATCGGACCGGTGGACCACGGCTGGAGGCTGCGCGCGCGCACGTGACGGCGGCCGGGGAGAGGCGCCCGCGCGCACGACACGGCAGCCCGGAAGACACCCCCACGCACACGACACGGCAGCCCGGAAGACACCCCCACGCATACAAGGGAGCCTCGGGTCAGAGCGTCTCGGACGGATCTGGTGTGATGGACGAGCACCGCCGATCCTTTCGCGTAAGGACCGAACCCTGAACCCCCCGCTCGCCGAGGCTCTCTCCGTCCTGCTCCTCGTCGCCGTCCTGGCCGGCGCGGTGGTGCGTCCCTTCGAACTGCCGGAGGCCGTCTGGGCCGTTCCGGCCGCCGGGATCGCGATCCTCACCGGCGCCATCTCCCTGGACCACGCCCGGGCCGAGGCCGAGCGCCTCGGCCCGGTGGTCGGCTTTCTGGCGGCCGTGCTGGTGCTGGCCCACTTCTGTGACGTCGACGGCCTGTTCCAGGCCTGCGGCGCATGGATGGCGCGCTGGGCGGCGGGCCGTCCCGGAAGGTTGCTGACCGCGGTGTTCGTCCTCGCCTCGTTGATCACCGCGGTGCTCAGCCTGGACGCCACCGTCGTGCTGCTGACGCCCGTCGTGTTCGCCACCGCGGCCAGGATGGGCTCCCGCCCGAAGCCGCACCTGTACGCCTGCACCCATCTGTCGAACACGGCGTCGCTGCTGCTGCCGGTCTCCAATCTGACCAACCTGCTCGCGTTCGGCGCGGCCGGGCTGAGCTTCACCCGCTTCGCCGCGTTGATGGTTCTGCCGTGGCTGGTGGCGGTGGCCGTCGAGTACGTCGTCTTCCGGCGCTTCTTCCGCCACGACCTGGACGCGGGGGCCACCGGGGAGGGGCACGGCGAGCCGCCGAGACTGCCGCTGTTCGCCCTGGTGACGGTCGCCTGCACGCTCGCGGGTTTCGTGGTCGCCTCCGCGTTCGGCGTCGACCCGGCATGGTCGGCCGCGGCCGGGGCCCTGGTGCTGGCCGTGCGTGGAATCCTCGGGCGCCGGGCCACCCCGCTGACGGTCGTGCGGGCGACGGCGCCGTCCTTCCTGGCGTTCGTGCCGGCGCTGGGCGTCGTGGTGCGCGCGGTCGTCGACAACGGTTTCGCGAGCGCTCTCGGCCATGTGATCCCCGCCGGCACCGGCCTGCCCGCGCTGCTCGGCGTCGCGGCCCTGGCGGCCGTGCTGGCCAACCTGATCAACAACCTCCCCGCGGTCCTGGTGCTGCTGCCGCCGGCCGCCCCGTCCGGCCCGGGAGCGGTGCTCGCCGTGCTGCTCGGCGTGAACATCGGCCCCAACCTCACCTACGCCGGTTCGCTGGCCACGCTGCTGTGGCGCCGCATCGTCCACCAGCACGACCACGGCGTCGACCTCAGGGAGTTCACGCGCCTCGGCGCGGTCGCGGTGCCGACCGCGCTGGCGGGCGCGGTGGTGGCGCTGTGGACCTCGCTGCACGTCCTCGGGACATGACCCGGCTCCCGGCCCCGCAGTCGGGCTCCCGGGCGGTGAGCAACTCCCGCCCCTCCGTCCGTACATCGGTACAGCGGTACGAGCCGTACCGAGCGACATCCGCCGCGCCCGTCCCCCACACGGGCGCGGCGGATCCGGACCCAAGGAGCACAGCATGCAGGCGACCGCGCAGATCGGCGTCACCGGGCTCGCGGTGATGGGCCGCAACCTGGCCCGGAACTTCGCGCGCAACGGGTACACCGTCGCCGTGCACAACCGCACCCCGGCCAGGACGAAGGCGCTGATCGAGGACTTCGGACACGAGGGCACGTTCGTGGCCGCCGAGACGGCCGAGGAGTTCGTGGCGGCGCTGGAGCGACCGCGCCGCCTGATGATCATGGTGCAGGCGGGGGCGGCGACCGATGCCGTGATCGATGAGTTCGCCCCACTCCTGGAGCCAGGCGACGTGATCATCGACGGCGGCAACGCGCACTTCGCCGACACCCGGCGCCGTGAGCGGGCGCTGCGCGAGCGCGGCATCCACTTCGTGGGAGTGGGCGTCTCCGGCGGCGAGGAGGGGGCGCTCAACGGGCCGAGCATCATGCCCGGCGGCTCGCCGCAGTCGTACGCCGCGCTCGGCCCGATGCTGGAGAAGATCAGCGCGAAGGTGGACGGCGAACCGTGTGCGACGCATGTCGGCACCGACGGCGCCGGGCACTTCGTGAAGATGGTCCACAACGGCATCGAGTACGCCGACATGCAGCTGATCGGTGAGGCCTACGACCTGCTGCGCCAGGTGGCCGGGTACGCTCCCGCCACGATCGCCGAGGTGTTCCGCCAGTGGAACAAGGGGCGCCTCGACTCGTATCTGATCGAGATCACGGCGGAGGTGCTGTCCCACGTCGACGCGGCGACCGGCCGGCCGTTCGTGGACGTCGTCGCCGACGCGGCGGGACAGAAGGGCACCGGGCGCTGGACGGTGCAGACCGCGCTGGAGCTGGGCTCGCCGGTGACCGCGATCGCGCAGGCCACCTTCGCCCGCGCCGCCTCCGGCCAGTCCGCGCTGCGCGCCGCCTACCGGGGGCTGCCCGGTGGCACGAACTGGGACCTGACACCATATGAGGCCGAGCGCTTCACCGCGCAGGTCGAGCAGGCCCTGTACGCGTCCAAGCTGATCGCCTACGACCAGGGCTGGAAGATGATCCTGGACGCGGCCAAGGAGTTCGGCTGGAAGATCGACCTAGGAGCGGTCGCGAAGATCTGGCGCGGCGGCTGCATCATCCGCGCCGCCTTCCTGGACCGCATACGCGCCGCCTACGCGGCCGATCCCCGCCTGGTGAGCCTGCTGTCGGACGCGGGCTTCGCCTCGGAGATCGCCGAGGCGCAGGTGCCGTGGCGGGAGGTGATCGCCACGGCGGCCCGCCGGGGCGTGCCGGTGCCCGCCTTCTCCGCCGCGCTGTCGTACTACGACTCCCTGCGCGCCGACCGTCTGCCGGCCGCGCTCACCCAGGGCCAGCGCGACTACTTCGGCGCCCACACCTACCGGCGCGTAGACCGCGAGGGCAGCTTCCACACCCTCTGGGGCGCGCCGGGCCGCACGGAGACGGAGGTCATCTGAATCGGCGCGTCGCCGGGCTCCCCGAGCGTGAGTCCGGCGACGCCCACGGTGCGGGCCGCGGGCGTCCCGGCCTGCCGGTCGCCGGTGCTCGCCCGCACGGCGCAGGTCATGGGCGTCACCGCCGCGGACACCATCGGACCGACCACGCACCCCACGCTGAGCGAAGCCGTCCAGGACGCGTTGCACGGTCCGGCCGGGCACATGATCAGCCGCTGAGGCCCCTCCGTGCACTGCCCGGGACAGCGTGGCGACCGCGGTGAGCCGGTGATCGCTGCGCGAGGCCGACACCGGCCACCGAGGACCACCGTCTCAACGCGCCCTGCGCAAGCGCCGGATCGAGCACTTCGGCAGAACGCCGGGTCGGTGCGTACGGGGGATCCGAGGTCAGTGGGTCGCGTGACCGGGCGCCTTGACTCGGGCCGCCGTCGGACGCTTTGATCATGCGCGTGCCGGGTCGTCGCCCGGCACGTCAGAGGTGCGCCCAGCCGGTGCCGGACACCGTCCGAGTCCGGCCCGAGTCGCCAGGACCGCGGCAGCGTCCGAGGCGGGGGGCGTACTCGCGATGGATGGAGCGGACATGTCCGTCATGCGTGTGGCCCGTGTCGGAGCGGCCGCCGCTGTGGTGGCCCTGCTGGCGGTCGCAGGCTGCGGCACCAAGGCCGACACGGAGGACCCTTCGGACACGGCACCAGGGCAGAGCCCGTCGCAGGCCTCCGCATCGCAGAAGCCGGCTCCCACCGCGGTCAGGCTCCCACCGCCGCACGCCGGCTTCGACTACCAGATCGGGGGCGCCTACCCTCCGCCGCGGGGAGTCCGCGTCGTCAGCCGTGACCGTACGGCCTCCCCGGCGCCGGGCCTCTACAACATCTGTTACGTCAACGCCTTCCAGGTCCAGCCGGGCGACGAGAAGACATGGCCCGCCGACCTGCTGCTGCGGGACAGCAGCGGCGAGGTGGTCATGGACCGGGACTGGAACGAGGCACTGCTCGACATCGGCACGGCAGCCAAGCGCGCCCGGGTGGCGAGGCGGATCAACCAGTGGATCGACGGCTGCGCCGCCAAGGGCTTCAACGCGGTCGAGCCGGACAACTACGACAGCTACACCCGCTCCGACGACCTGCTGAGCGCGCAGGACGCCACCGCCTTCATCACCCTCCTGTCGGCCCACGCGCACGCCCGCCATCTGGCCATAGGCCAGAAGAACACCCTCGATCTGGCCGGGCAGCGCAAGCGGACCGGCCTCGACTTCGCGGTGACGGAGGAGTGCGGGCAGTACGACGAGTGCGACGCGTACGCGAAGGCCTTCGACAACCACGTCGTCGACGTCGAGTACACGGACAGCGGCCTGCGCAAGGCCCTCGCGGGCTACGGCGACCGGCTGAGCATCGTGCGCCGGGACAGGGACGTGGCCACGCCGGACAACCCGGGCTATGTGCGCAGGACCAACTGACGTGAGCCGCGCGCACGGACGACCTGCCGGGCTGGAGGGAGACGGCCAGGTCGTCCGCGTGAATCTTCGGCCCGGGTCGACATGGCGCAGATGGGGGAACCCAGCTCCAGGGCCGACGATGATCTCGTCCCGTGGAGCATGTCAATGGATGCGATCTTGAAGCGCATTGCATCAGAAATGGCAACGCGCCGTACGACGCCCTCCGCTGACGTCGACCATGGCGGCTGGGAGCGATGGGAGCACAGGAAGCGGCAGAGAGCTCCCGGATTGCTCCCGCTCACACGTCAGGGGCCTCCGAAAAGGGCCCCTGGCCTGCGAAAACGTCCGACCTCACCGTCGGGACGACAGGATTTGAACCTGCGACCCCTTGACCTCCAGTAGCTGAGCCCAAGGTCAGAGCGTCCACACAGTCCAGGCAGTCCCGTAAACGTCCAGGTCAGGGGCTTGTCACACCGGCTGCCGTGAGGAGGTCTGTGAGAAATGTGTGAGACGCACCGATGTTTGAGTCACTGCGCGTTCGGGTCTCCGCGTCCCTGTAGCCGGCGTGGTACTAGCCGGCGGCCCAGAGCTTCAGCCCGTGGGTGATCGGCCCAGGCTGTCGGGAACCAGACTCGATGGCGTGCTGGGAAGTGGAGAAGGGCAAGCTCGACGCATCCGGCGTCACGAAAGCTGGCAATGCGAACGTTGCCGAGATCCACAATCAAGCCTTGATGATGCTGGCGCACGAGATCTTAGACCCGGAGTCGAACAAGAGAGTTCTCGTTGACCACGCCTTCATCGTGGCAGGTGGCGAGATCACCAAGGCTGCTCGAAACTGGATCGGCAACGCGCTTGATGATGCCGAGCGAAGCCAGATCAGCTCCTCGGGCACTTGAGGGCAGGCGGTGTCTGCCCGATCCGCCGGCGAGCGTAAGCCCTCCCTGCTCCCAACACGATGCAGGCCACCGGCCAAACCCTCAGGGCCTTCGAGCCGAGCGCTATATGAGCGGCGCAGTTACAGAGGGAGCCGCTTCGCGAACTCGATGAAGTTGGCCCAGGCCGCCGGCGGGAGGGCCAGCCGGCCGGCGTCGCGTTGTTTTGTGTCCTGGACCAGTACGACAGCGGGGTTGTTGTCGGCTACTTCGACACAGTTCTCGGTGCCGGTGTAGGAGCTGGTGCGCCAGTTTGGTTCGACAGTCACGTTGATCTCCTCC
>NZ_JCAJZO010000020.1:0-141058 GCF_059510295.1 Streptomyces sp. PTL18
GGTACAGCAAAAGCAACCGGCAGACGATTCTGCGGTACATCAAACGTGCCCGCACTTACAAGGAGCCCGACTTGCGCGCACGCTACGCCGCCGCAGCCCTGACCGCCGCCCTCGTAACGGCAACCGGGGTCACCGCCTGCAGCGCCTTCAACCAGCTGTCGGCCGGCCAGAAGGTGGGCCAGGCATTCGACAAGCTGAATGGCAGCAAGGAGGTCACCATCGACTTCCAGCTCAAGGCGAACGCCGACCAGCTCCTCGCCCTCGACGCCGCCGACCCCAGCAGCGACTCCAAGCTGACCAGAGACCAGGCGGAGCAGATATCCGGCCTGGGCGTCACCGTGTCGATGCGGTCCAAGAAGCCGCTGAAGGATGCCCTCAAGGCCGGCAACACCTCCACCGGCAAGCTGGACCCGAGCCTGGACATGGACCTCGCCGTGCACAACGGCGCCCACACCAGCCTTGCCGAGTACCGCTCTGTTGCGGGCAAGGCGTACATGAAGCTCAACCTCACCGAGCTCGTCAAACTCGGCGGCGACAAGAAGAGCATCGACGAGGTCAAGCAGATGCAGTCCATCACGGACTCCATCCCGAGGTACCTGGAGCCGTTCAAGCGCCTCCTCCAGGGCAACTGGGTCTCCATCGACCCGGCCAAGTTCGCCAAGTTCTCCCAGCAGATGGGCGGCAACGCCAAGCCCAGCCCGATGCCGTCCCTGAACCCCGCCCAGCAGCAGAAGATCAAGGACAGCCTGTCCGAGATCTTCACGAAGGACGCAACCTTCTCAGACAAGGGCACCAACAACGGCATCGACACCGTCGAGATCAAGACGAACGCCCGTAACCTCATCTCGGACATCCAGAAGCAGGTCTTCCCCCTCCTCAAGGACGTTCCTGGCATCGACGGCAAGCTGCCCACCACGGCACCCACCGGTGTGCCGACCACCCCAGCGACCATCACCGTCAAGCTGAACAAGGACGTCGGCACCCTGAACACCATCGCGGTCGACCTGGGCCAGTTCGACACCCACAGCAAGGGGCAGCACCTTCCCATCGCCCTGACGTTCAAGGACAAGGCCGTCAACACGACCGCGCCCGCCGGCGCAATCGAGTTCGACCCGGATTCCCTCAAGGACCTGATGGGATCCTCTCTCGGTAACTGATCCCAGCAGCACGAACGCGAAGGCCCGGGCCGCGCACGCGTCACGGGCCTTCTTCGCTCTCAAAAGCCATCCCGCCGCCCTGCCGGCCGAGTTGCGCCGCGCCGATCTGGTGCGGGAAGACTGTTGGGCGTCAGATCTTGCGCGACTGGTCAGAGGTCGTTTTATCTCGGTGTTTTATCCTGGAATCCGGTGTTTGGTCTGTGGTGTCGGGTCGCGCCAGGAGAGGGCGTTCTCGCCGGTGACAGCTTGGCGTTCAACCTCGCGGGTCACTCGTCCTGCTGACCTGCGGTTCTTCACGGGACAGCGGAGACGGCCGTTCTCCACGCTTCGAGATGTCGAGTCACAAAGCACGAGAGAACGGCCGCTGCCCATGAGTCTGCCCGTCGGTGTGCCCGGAATCGAGGCGTTGGGTCTGTTGTCCCGCTTTCGGGTCGAGTTCTACGAGTGTCTCTACTAGCGGGCGGACGCGCTCTTCGAGCTCACCGACGCAGTGCTGTGCGCGGACGGGCCGGTGAAAACGCTGGTCGAGCTCTCCTTGGCGGTCGAGCACCGGCGCGGACACGTCGCAGACGAGTTGCCGTACAGCGCGGTGGTACAGCGCGGTGGAGTCGGATCTGAAGCAACTGCTGGTGGAGTACGGTCCGCCGCGCGGGACCACGCCCGCCTATCCCTTCCGCCATCTGGTCAGCGACGGGGTGTGGGAAGTACGGACCGAGCACGGTGTCGGTAGCCCAGGCACCGGGGTGCGGGAACTACGGGCCAGCCGGGCCACTGGGCGGCCGGCGCCGGACCTTCAGGTGGCGCTCCGGCGGGAACCGTCGCTGTTGGGCCGCATGGCCAGGGTGCTGCTGGATCTGCACTTCCCAGCGACTATCGCGAGAGGGAGCGGCCGAAGCGGGTTTGTGGAGGGGAGTAGAGCCCTGGCCGGGCCGGAGCCGGGGCATTTCTCGGCCACCCACCGGTGCCGGGCGAACGCGCCGCGTAACCTCGCAGGCATGGAACCACCCGTATCCGGGGCAGCGCGGGACGCCGTACGGCAGGCTCAGGGCGCGCAGGACGCCGACAGCGAGGCGCGGCGCCGGCTGGACGCGTACACCTACCTCAGCGCGCCCGAGCGGCTGGAGCACCTGGCCGTCATGCGGGTCTTCTGCGGGACCCTGCTGGCGGACCTGGCCGTACCGGACGTCCTGGCAAAGCTGCGCCAGGCCGGGGGCCCTGCCGCCGGGCTCGACGCCGACACCCTCACCGTCCGGCTGGAGCAGCTGGTGCGGTGGGGCAACCTGCTGCGCAGCAGCCACACGGTGAAGGCGTCCAGCATCAGCGAGTACCAGCGGTCCCGCGCGCGCTACCAGTTGTCGAAGCTGGGCGAGCGCATCCAGCGGGACGCCGACGGGGTGCTGGCCGAGGCGGACGCCGCCCGGGAGGTGAGCAACGAGCTGCTCGCCCTGGTCGAGCGCGGGCTCAGGGAGCTGGCCGAGCTCGTGACCGCGCCCGGCGGCATCGAACCGCAGGACGGGCTGGAGCGGGTCAGCACGCTGTTCGTGCAGTTCACCGAGTTCGCGGACTCCATCCGGGACTTCTACGCCTACCTCGGCCAGGTGCTGGCCCGGTACGACCTGGACAGCGCCGAATACCAGGGCTTCAAGGAGCTGCTCCTCGACTACGTCGAGGCCATTACGGAGGACGTGGCGTTTCGTGCACCACGGATCTCTACGACGCTGGACACGCTGTGGCCGCACGTTCCCGGTCTGCTCGCCCGGCTGGACGCCCACGCGCAGGGCCTCACCGGGCTGTCACCGCAGGGCGAGGGCCGCCTGGAGACGCGGGTGCTGCGCAGCCGGGGGCGCGAGTTCGCGGACTGGGAGGGCCTGCGCGGCTGGTTCAGCGACGCCGACGGGCAGGGCAGCCAGGTCGATCAGCTGCGGGACGCCACCCTGCGCGCGTTGCAGTCGCTGCTCGCCAACGCCAAGCGGATGCTGCGGTCGGCCACCGGGGAGATGTCCCGGCGCAAGGACCTGCTGCGGCTGGCCCGGTGGTTCGAGGAAGCGGCGCCGCAGGACGCGCATGACATCGCCGTCGCCGCCTTCGGGCTGTACGGCGCCCGCCATCTGGGCATACCCCCGGCCACCGACGAGGTGGTGCCCGCCTACACGAGCTGGTGGACCGGGCCGGTGGTCGAGGTGCCGATGGCCCTGCGGGAAAGGGGCAGCCGCGCCCAGCGGGGCCGGACGTCCGCGGTGGAGGACCACTCCTCGCAGAAGCAGCGGCTGCGGGAGGCCGCCCGTGAGCGGGCCGCGGCCAGGGCAGCGGCGGCGGACGAACTACGCAGCGCCTCGGGCCGGTTCGCCGAGGTGCGGCTCACCTCCGCAGCGCTCGGTCTGCTTCTCGAGCTGCTGGCCACCGCACTCGGGAACGCGCAGCTCCGGCGTCGTGCCGGCACGGACGGGAAGGGCGCGACGGAATTCGACCTCGACCAGGCGCACAGCGAGGACGCCGAGCTGGGGATCCGGCTCACCGTGCGACGCACGGCGGGCGCCCGGTGCGTCTTGCACTCGGTCGACGGCGACCTGCTGCTGGACGACCTTGAGCTGGACGTCGGCCGTATCCCCTCCGACGTGGCCGACAGCGATGCGGAGGTGAGCGTGTCATGACCCTCCCCTCGACACACGACGTCGCCCTGGCCGCCGAGCGCCGCAGCGCCGCCCGGCTGCTGCTCGCCCATCCGCTGGTCACCTCGGACGGCCCGCACGCCGACCTCTTCCCGCTGATCCGCAGGCATGCCGACTGGCTGGGCAAGCGGTTCCAGCAGGTGCTCGGCTACCGCCTGCTGGTCGACAGCTCCTACGCCCGGCTCTTCAAGGCGGGGCTGGGAGCAGGTGCGGGCCACCGGCTGGAGCGCTCCACCGGCACCCCCTTCACCCCGCACACGTACGCCTGCCTCGCGCTGGCCCTGTCCGTGCTGGTGACCGCACCCGAACAACTGCTGCTGTCACAGCTGGTGGCCGACATCAGGGCCGCCGCGGCCGACGCGGAGATCGAGCTGGAGGAGACAGGTAGGGCGGCCGGGAAACGGACCTTGGTAGCGGCTCTGCGCCTGCTGGTCGAGTGGGGCGTCCTCATCGAGACCGAGGGCCGTGTGGCCGCGCTCGCACAGGATGCGGGCGGAGAGGCCCTGATCACAGTGGACCGCGAGCTGGCCCGCGTCGTCGTCGCCGGCCCGCTCGCCCAGGCCCGTGACGGGGCCGACCTGGTCCGGCGGGCAGCGGACCCGGGATTCGGCGGACCCCGCACCTATGTGCGTCGGATGCTCGTCGAGACACCCGTCGTCCACCTGGACGAGCTGACCGACGCCGAACGCGACTGGTTGCGCACCCGGCAGCGCCGCGAAGCGCAGGCGTTCTCCGAACTTCTGGGCCTGGAGATGGAGATCCGCGCCGAGGGGGTGGCGCTGGTGGACCCCGAGGACGAACTGACGGATCTGCACCTGCCCGGCACCGGGACGGTCGCGCAGGCCGCGCTGCTGCTGGTGGAACGGCTCGTGGAGCGGCTTCGGCCGCAGGAGCCCGGACACCCGGCGACCGGAGGGACGCTCGTCATCGGCGTGGCTGTCCCGGACGGCCTGGTGGACGAACTGCTGGCCGGTCTGGTCGCCGAGTACGGACAGCGCAGCAACTGGCAGCGCGGCTACCTGGAGGACATCCCGGCCTTGCGGGAGGCCGTGCTGGACCTGCTGGCCCGCATGCGGCTGATGGCCCGGACCGGCCGGCTGCGTGCCGAAGGAGACGGACTGCCTGAGGGGTACGCCGACGAGGCACCGGAGGGGCGCACCGTGACCGATGTTCGCGGAGCACGTCCCGGCGGTGACGGCTGGGTGCTGCCGGCCGCGGCGGCACGCTACGCCACCCACGTGACCGTGCGCCCGGCCTCCGCAGCCAGAAAGGGCGCTGACGTCCAGGAGGAGTTGCCGCTGTGACCACCGATGCGCGTGGCCTCATTCCCCTGCCGCGTTCCGGCACCGAGACGACCGCCGGCACGCGCTTCCGGCTGCACCGCGCGGGTATCCAGAACGTCTGGCAGTACGACGAGCAGGAGTTCGCCTTCGGCGACGGACGAATGCTGCTGCGTGGCAAGAACGGCGCGGGCAAGTCCAAGGCCCTGGAAATGCTGCTCCCGTATCTGCTGGACGGCGACTCACGGGCACTGGACGCGACGGGCACCGGCCGGACCACACTCGCGTGGCTGATGCTGGACGGGTTCGAGCAGACCAACCGTCTGGGCTACCTGTGGGTGGAGTTCCGGGGCACGACCGACGGCGGCGGCCAATGCCACCTCACACTCGGCGCCGCCATCCGCGCCTCGAAGTCGACGCAGAAGGCGCTGCCGACGTTCTTCGTCACCCCGCTGCGCGTCGGTGAGGACCTGCACCTGGTCGAGGGCGGAAGGCCCCTGCCGGTCGACCGGCTCAAGGAGATCGTCGGCTCCGACAACGTGACCGACCGGGCGGTCGTCCACCGCTCGCGGGTGGCCCGGGAACTGTTCGGCATCACCGATGCAACCCGCTACCGCAACCTCACCCAGCTCCTCCACCGGCTGCGGCGGCCCACGGTCGGGGACCGCATCGAGCACGGAGGACTGGCCTCCCTGCTGAGCGAGACCCTGCCGGGACTCGACGAGGACGTCGTCGAGAAGGTCGCGCGCAACCTCCACGACCTCGACGCCGTACGCGACGAACTCGGCCGCCTGGAGCGCACCGATACGGCGCTGCGCACCTTCCTCACCGGTTACCGCGGCTACCTGTCCGGTGTCCTGCGCACCTCGGCGCAGGCGGTGGGCCGGGAGCTGGAGGTCCTCGCGCAGCGACGCCGGGCGGCCGGAGACGCCGCACAGCGGACCGGCGAGCTGAGGACGCAGGAGGAGGAGTCGGAAGCCCGGCTGGAAACCCTGCGTGAAGAGGAAGAAGCCGCCCGGACCGACCTCGCCGCCCTGCACGCAGGCCACGCCTACCGCAGCCTGCGTGAACTGTCGGAACGCCGCAGCACGGTCGAGGCGCTGCACACCGCCGCCGTGGCCGCCTTCACCGCCCTCAGCAACGCACACGGCGCGGAGGAGGGCGCGGCCGAGCGCCTGGCCGACGGTGTCGACCACCTCGGGAGCCGGCTCGCCGAACTGGGCACCGATCACCGGGAACTGCTGACGCAGGCGGAGAAGGCCGGGCTTCCCCCCGGCCATCTCGGCGAGGCAGTCGCTCTGCCCCGTACGGTCCGCTCGCAGGCCGGCGAGACGGAGCTGACCGCTCCGGACGGGGAGACGCACATCGTGCAGCGCCGGTCGGCCGTCCGCGTGGACACGGCGGCGGTGCAGGAAGGACTGCTGCGCTGGCAGGGGCAGCTGGAGGACGCCGAGACGGTCGTGAAGAACCGGACCCGGATGGTCCAGGAGGTGGCGCGCCTCACCGCGCAGGCCGAGAAGGCCCGAAGCCGGGCGGAGCAGGCCGACACCGAGCGGGAACGGCTGGAGGGCGAGGCGGAAGAGGCCGCCGGCCGTCTCGACGCCGGCCGCGAGAAGGTCGCCGAGGAGAGCGGTGCCTACGCCCGCCGGGTCGCCGAGTGGGACACACGCACGCGGACCGCCGTCGGGTCCGACTGCCCGCCGCTGGACGCCGTCCACGCAGCGGTCGCCTGCGAGAGCTCCGCAGATGCCCCGTTCGCGGACCGCACGCTGCCGCCCGACATCGACAGCCAGGCGTGGCGGGCCGCCCAGGCCGCACTGGAGCCGTACGGCGACGAACTCACCGGGCGCCGGGACAGCCTGGCGCTCGCCGTCGGCCGACTCGGCGAGGAACTCGACCGCCTGGCGAGCGAGAAGCGGGACTGGGAGCGACGTACCGACCCCGAGCCGCCGGTCCCCTACCACCGCGCCGCCGACAGAACACCCGGCACCGGGGCGCCCTTCTACCGGCTGGTGGACTTCACGGATGATCTGAGCCCCGCGCATCGAGCCGGTCTGGAAGCGGCGCTGGAGGCCGGCGGCATCCTGGACGCGTGGGTCGGCGCGGACGGCGCCCTTGTCGATCCCGGCACTCGTGACACTCTGCTGCGCCCGGGGCCCCCACTGCCGGATGGACCGACCCTGGCCTCGGCCCTGCGCCCAGCACCGCAGCCGGGGTGCGGGGTCACGTCTGAGCAGGTGGAACGCCTGCTGGCCGCCATCGCGCTCGCACCGGCCGAGGAAACGACCGCTCATGACGCGGTGCACTACGACGGAAGCTGGCGTCTGGGCATCCTCAGCGGCCGGCACCACAAGAGTGACGCCGAGTACGTGGGAGCCGCCGTACGCGCCGAGACCCGGCGGCGCATCCTGGCCGAGCTGGAGGAGCGGCTCACGCGGACAAAGCAGCGGCTGGCCGACGCCCGTCACGAACTCACCGAGGCCGATGCCCGGCGCCGGACCCTCAGGCTCGCGGAACAGGGCTTCCCCCGGGCACGAGATCTCGCCGACGCCTGGAGCAGAGCCGAGTCGAACGAGAGGACACTGCGTGACCTGACCGCCAAGGCGACCCGCGCGACACGGCAGGCCGAGGAGGCCCGCGCTCTCGCCGTAGCCGCACGCACCGAGGCGGACGCCACCGCCACCGCCCATGACCTGCCCAGCGTCCCCGCCGAGCTGGAACGCGTGCGCACCGCGCTGGCTGCCCTTCTCACCGGCATCGGGCATCTTCGCCGGGCGAGCGGCAGCACGGGCGAGCGGCTCGGCGTCCATCACGCCGATGCCGAACGGTACGAACGCGCCCGGACAGACCGCCTGAACGCGGAGGAGAACTACCGGCTCCGCCTCACCGGGCTGCGCAGCGCGCAACAGGACCTGCGCACCCGCGAGGAGGCCATCGGGGCGACCGAAGAGGAGATCCTCACCCGCGAGCAGGAATCCAGGCGACGCATCGCGCACGCCGTCCAGGCCCTTCCGGCGGCACAGCGGGCCCGCGACGAACTCCACGACCGGCGCGTGCGCGCAGAAGAGGAGGAGAAGCGCCTGCGCGAGGACCTGGCCGCCCAGGAGACGGCGGTCATCGCAACCGGCAGCACCCTTCGCGGCGCACTCGGCCGGCCGGAGGTGGTGCGCGGCGCCGGGCTGGACCGATCCTCACTGCCCGAGGATGTGGCGGACGATCCCGGCTCGGACGTCCGCAGCCGTCTGCGAGCACTGCGGACACTGGCCGACGCCGTGGGACAGGCCCTCGGCCGCCCGAAGGGCGAGGTGTCGGACAGCACCCTGCTCAACCGGCACACCGACCTGCGCGACCAACTGGCAGGCGGCTACGACGCGCAACTGGAGGAACGCGACGGGATCAAGGTGTGCCGCCTGATCGACGACCACGGTTCCCACGACGTCGCGGCCGTGGGCGAGCGGATCGCCGTCCAGGCCGCAGAGGCCCGGGGACGGCTCACCGAGCGCGAACGTGAGGTGTTCCAGCGGTTTCTGACCGGCGAGCTCGGCGACCACCTCTCGGCCCAGGTCATCACCGCGGCGAACCTGGTCGCGGCTCTCAATGACACCCTACGGACCGTGCGCACCTCCCACGGTCTCGGTGTCGAGCTGCTGTGGAAGCTGGACGAGGACGTCGACGCGGACGTGCGGGCGGCTGTCGAGCTGGTGCGCAGTCCTTCGAGCCTGCGCACGCGTGAGCAGACCGAGCAGCTCCGCGAGGTGCTGCAACGCCGAATCGAGGATGCCCGGCGGGCCGACCCCTCAGCCGGTTACGCCGCCCATCTGCGGACGGCGCTGGACTACCGCGACTGGTTCCGCTTCCACACCTTCGTGGTCGAGGACGCCGCTCCGGGACGGCGGCGGAAACTGACCGGCCGCACCGGGCTCAGCCAGGGCGAGCAGCGGGTGCTCTCCTACCTCGTGCTCTTCGCCGCGGCCGCCGCCCACTTCACCAGCCTCGCCGAGTCGGCACCCCACGCCCCGCGGCTGATCCTGCTCGACGACGCCTTCGCCAAGGTCGACGAACCCACCCACGGGCGGCTGGGGCGGATCCTCGTCGATCTCGACCTCGACTTCGTCCTCACCAGCGAACGGCTCATGGGCAACTGGCCAGAAGTGCCGTCCCTGCACATCTACGAGTGCCTCCGCGATCCCCATGTGCGCGGGGTGGCCACCCTGCACTACACCTGGAACGGCCGGCACCGGCGTCTGGTGTCCGTATGAGCAAGCTGCCCACGGCGACAAGGGACTGGCTGGCCGGTCCCGGGCTCACCCGGCTCTGGGAAGCGGTACGCAAGCGCCTGGAAAGCAACGGCGTGCAGGCCACCGGTTCCCTCCGGCTGACCTCAGTGAGCGCCCGGGAACGCAACGACCTGTCGCTTCTGCTGGGCAAACCCGTCACGGGTGCTGCCGTGACTGTGCGCCTCGATGCCCTCGACACGCGGCTGCGCGCCTCGGCGGCCGGACTCGGGCTCAGGGACGTCTTGGAGGAACTCGGGCCTTCGCTCACCGACCGCCGTGCCGTACGCGCGGGTGTCGCGGCACGGCGCGAGCACATCTGGTCGTCGCTCGCCTCGGCGCTGGGCGCCTCTCCGCTCGCCGGCCAGGAGTGGACCGGCCGGTGGTACGACCTGCTGCGCCGTACCGGCGTACCGGCAGGAGTGACATCCGAAACGGCGGTACGCACGCTTCAGCAGGCTGTCCAGGTCCTCTCCGTACTGCTCGGCCCGGGGCGGGGTGGCACCCGAGGCCGGGGAGAACTCGCCGCCATGGCGACCGGGTCCGCGCACGGTCTGGACGACGGCACCTGGCTCGCGCGCCTCGTCCAACGCGGCATCGCTCTCGCCCACGGCACCGAGTTTCCCAGCGACGCAGCCGGCCGGCGCGCACTGTGGCGTCTGGTGTCCGTCACGCCGGACGAGGTCTCCGGCACAGTGCTGACCTACGGGCTGCGGCCCGTCGGCGGGGGCTGGCGGGAGCAGGCCCTGCGGGAGCGGGCCGACCGTCACGCCGAAGCTCACCTCACGCCGCGCGATCTGCACGACCTGCAGGTGCGCCTACCTGCCGGAGCAGTGGTTCACATCTGTGAGAATCCGCGCGTGGTGGAAGCTGCGGCGGACGCGGCCTGCGTCCGGCCCGTGGTATGCACGTCCGGCAGCGCGGCCACGGTGGTCCTCACACTCCTCGACGCCCTCGCCGCCACCGGCTGCCGTTTCGCGTACCACGGCGACTTCGACTGGCCGGGCATCGCTCTGGCCAACCGGATCATCCGCCGTTACGAAGCTCAGCCATGGCGCATGGGCGCCGAGGACTACGAGCACCTGGCCGCTCGCAGCCGGACCGAGGGAATCCCTCAGCTGCCGCTCGACGGCCAGCCCGTCAGCGCGGCCTGGGACCCGGGCCTCGCCCCTGCGATGACCGCTCTTGGGGTCGCGCTCCATGAAGAGGTCACCCTCGATCTGTTGGTGGCCGACCTGTCACGCCAACCTCCATGAAGGGGTCTGTGATGGAAGACCAGGTCTGGCAGTTGCGTCGAGGTCATGAGGTCATCGGCGTCCTCACACTCGAAGCCGTCGATATGTTCTGGACCGACTGCCGGTTCGAGCCCTCAGATGGTTGGCCGTCCCTCAAACCGTTCATTGACGCGTCTCGGGCTGCATGGGAGCGGAAGGACCAGGACGCGGCCATCGAGGCTGACGAGGCGATCTACGCGCTTGGCCTCGAATTGGTGCCCGCTGACTGACACCAGCGGCTGACACCGACAAGCACGAACAGCAGCGGTCGGCGCCGAACCTCAGTGGACGATTGACCGAGCCGCAGGGGCCGTTGGTCGACGTCGACGGACCCCGTGATCGACCTGATAAGGACGAGCACAGACCTCGAAGCCCCGGTCTCGGACGGGCGTCGCCCTCGCTGTCGGCCGATGCCCGTCGCCCCTGACGTCGCCAGCGTGATGTGCGGAGTCGGTGGTCCTGGTCGGCGAAGGCCCCCGTCACGGCTGACGGGGGCCTGGAAGTTCCGCGGTAGTCAGTGCGTCAGGCGGTGTGCCCGACGGGGCCACGGCATCACGTCCCTCAGGCGCCGCCACCACCGCACTACCACCGGCGTGTCCGCCGTGTAGTCGACGCTCGGCACGTGCTGCCAGTCCGACAGCGGGGCGAGCGGTGTTCCTTCGGGGGAGTACTTGCGGGGCACGTCGGGCATGGCTCCTCCTAGGGTCGGTACGGGTGGAGTCCGTCCCCACCCGGACTGTCGTGAACGGCGTCGGCTCCGTCGGCGACCACACCCTCACGGTGCTCCTCCGGCGCATCGGCTCCGCGCACCTTCAGGAGTCCTCGGGCCGGCAGGGTCGGACGTCCTCCACCCCGACGCGTACGGGAAGATGCACAACCGTCCGGGCCGAGCACATGCCCGCCCCCGGCGGGGGACTACCTCACCAGCTCCTGCTGACGGCAGGGGGACGAGACGTGGCGGGAGGTCAGGACGGGTCGGAGCGCGCCCCCGCTGCGCAGGCGCCCGATCAGAGGGCGGGCCAGGCGGGCCACCAGCAGGCTGGTGGCGAGAGCGACGGGCGTGGCGATGACCAGGGAGCCGAGGACGTCGTGCGGGTAGTGGTCACCGACGTAGACCCGGGTGAAGCCCTCCCACAGGGTGAACACGGCGGCCAGGGCGGCAAGCCGGCGGTCCAGCAGGAGCAGAGCGGCCGTCGCTGCGACGGCGACAGTGGTGTGGCCGCTGGGGAAGGCGTAGTCGCCGGGCGCCGGGCAGGCGGAGACGAAGTAGTCGTGGGGCAGCGAGCGGCACGGACGCACCTCACCGACCAGCTTCTTGACGACCTCGGCGACGGCGAAGGCGACCACGACGCTGACGGGGGTGGCGATGGCCAGCGACATGGCGGCATCGTCGCGGCGGCGCGCCCGCCACCAGCCCAGCAGCATGAGGATCGCGAAGACGCCCAGGCCGAGGTTGGTGGCCAGGGCCACCGGCGCATTCAGCCACCTGGTGTCGCGGGCGAAGTCGGTGACGGAGGTGAACAGCGATCCGTCGATGCGGGAGCCGTCGAAGGCGAGCAGCACGGTGCTGCGAGAGGACATCAGGCGTGGTCTTTCAGGCAGGTGAAGAATGCGGAAACAACGGAGGTGCGAAAGATGAACGCACCCTAACATCTACATGCGTGTAAATCCTCGTCCGGTGTCGCTGCCTTGACCCGACCTTGACGAGCGCGGCCGCCGTCTGCCGTCTGCCGCGGGAGGCGGGCCGTCGTCAGACGCCGATCGTCTCCATCAGCAGGTGGAAGTCGTGGGCGGCCTCCGCGCTGGACCAGGCCGCGGCGAGCAGGACCACGGCCGTGGCACCGGCGAGCGCGAAGTGGGGGCCGAGCGGCGGGGCGAGCAGCGCGGCCACCCGGCGCGGCACGGGCCCGGCGGCGGCCAGCGGGCCGCGGCGGCGACCGCCGATGCCGAGGACGGCATCCGCGAGGCGGGAACGGGCCGGGGCGTGGCGGGCGGCGAGGGCGGCCTTGCCGACGGCACGGGCGACACGGGCGCGGTCGCCGGTGGCGGCGGCCGCACTCTCGTCCGCCCAGCGCTCGGTGGTGTAGGCGACTGCAGTGGCGAGCGGGCGCAGCAGCGGGTTGGCGGCGGCGCAGAACTGGGTGAGGGCGACGAACGCGTAGTGGTGACCGGCCAGATGGGCACGCTCGTGAGCGAGGAGGATGTCGTGCTCGTCCTTGTCCAGAGTGCGCAGCATGCCGGTGGAGACCACGACGCGACCGGGCAGTCCGGGCAGCGCGAACGCGTCGGGCGCCGGATCGTCCACGACCACCACCCCGTCCCGTGTGGGCATGCAGGCCGCGTCCAGCGCGGCGGCGGCCAGCGACCGCGCGCGGCGTGTGAGCATGAGGGCCGCGGCGACCGTGGCCGCACCGAACAGCAGCCCGGCCGACAGGGCGACGGACAGCTCGGTGGGGTCCTCGCGCCGCGCGGCCCGCACCGACCAGTGACCGAGGACGGCGAGCTGCGGAATGCGCACCAGCCCGGTGACCGCCAGCAAGGCCAGCGAGACCGTGCTCGCCGCGGCCAGGACCGACGAGGAAGCGGTGAGCAGCCAGGTCGCCAGGCGCGGCTCGCAGCGCTCCGGCAGCTGCCGGGCGCCCAGCGGGGCGAGCAGCGGAAGCAGCAGCGGCAGGTAGACGAGGACGCGCATCCGGGCCCCGCCTCAGCGGCCGGTGTCGGGGTCGGGGCCGAGCATCTGGCGCAGCAGCTCCGCGTCCGCGTCGGAGAGACCATCGGCGAAGCGGGCCAGCACCGCCTCCCGGTCGGGCCGCTCCTCCAGGACCGTACGCATCCGGCGGGCTGCGAACCCGGCATCGTCCGTGGCGGGGGTGTAGGCGTAGGCCCTTCCGCGCCGGGTGCGGGTCAGCATCTGCTTGTCGTACATGCGGGTCAGGATCGTCACCACGCTGCTGTAGGTCAGCTCGCCACCGAGTCGCTGGGCCACCTCGCCCGGGGTCAGCGCCCCATCGGCCCGCTGCAGCACGCCGAGGATCTCGGCCTCCCGGGCACCATTGGCCAACTTCGCGCCCCGGCTCTGAGCGTCGCCGTTCATGAGGTCTGCCATTCCCGTGATCACCGTACGCCGCCGCGCCGGACTTCTACAACCGTGTAAATATCGCTGCCTCCCCGAGTGTGCCACGCCTGCGGGAACCTCTCCGCACACCACCGGCGGAACAGCTGCCCCTCCAGGCGCCTCACGACATACGGTTCGACCAAGTTTCGGACAAGGTGCGCCGATATGGTGCACCGGTTCCGGCCGATGGGTAAGACTGACCGGCGGAGGGGGGACCAGTGTGGCGGCCATCCGCCGGCACATTGTCCCGAAAGTGCCGGGCTGCCTGGAGCAGACGGCGAGGGGACCAGCCGGGGGATGCATGACACAGTCCATTCCGGGGCGACGCCCTGCCCGCAAGCAGGCGTTCACCGGGCGCACACGGCTTCCGGTCGTCGTGGTCGGCGCCGGCCCGTACGGGCTGTCGGTGGCCGCGCACCTGCGGGCCACCGGAGTACCGGTCCGGATCTTCGGGGAGGTGATGGGCAGTTGGCGGCACGCCATGGCCACCGGAATGTTCCTGAAGTCGACGCCTGCCGCCACCGACCTGTCCGCGCCCGAGCCGGGCGGACGGTTGGCCGACTTCCGCCGGGTGCACGGTGAGCCGGAGCTGACCGAGCTGACGCCGATCCCCTGCGACGTGTTCGTGCGCTACGGGCAGTGGTTCCAGAAGCAGTACGTGGGCGAGGTCGATCCGGCCCGGGTCGTGGCGGTCGGCCGGGAGGGGGCCGACGCCGGTTTCGCCGTCCGGCTGGACGACGGGCGGGAACTCGCAGCGGCGGCCGTCGTCGTGGCCACGGGTCTGAACGGACTGGCCCACATTCCCCGGGAGTTGCGGCGTCTCGCCGCAGAAGGGCCGGGTCCCGAAGCCCCGGTGTCGCACACCAGTCACCACACCGACCTCTCGCGCTACGCCGGGCGGCGCGTCGCCGTGATCGGCGGCGGCCAGTCCGCACTGGAGAGCGCCGCGCTGCTGCACGAGGCCGGCGCCGACGTCCTGGTGCTGGTCCGTGAACGGCAGGTGTTGTGGGGAATGCCTCCGGACCTGGCCCGCCCCTGGCCGCGGCGCCTGGCCCAGCCCGCCTCACCCCTGGGAACCGGCTGGATCCTGGCCGCGGTGTGCAAGGCGCCGGGTGGCGTACGGCGACTACCCGCACCGGCACGGCTGCTGCTGTTCCGACGCGCGTTGGGCCCGTCGGGCGGCTGGTGGCTGCGGGACCGCGTCGAGGGCGTCGTCCCGGTACGCACCTCGTGCCGGGTGACACACGCCGAGGCGACGACCGGGGCCACCGTGCGCCTGGAGCTCGCCGGGCCGGGCGGCCGGCCGGAGACACTCACCGTCGACCACGTGCTCGCGGCCACCGGCTACCGACTCGACCTGGACGCCGTACCCTTCCTTTCGGCCGAGCTGCGCCGGGCGCTGGTGTGCGTGCCCGGGTCGAAGGCCCCTCACCTGACCGCGGGCTTCGCATCGTCCGACCCCGGTTTGTACTTCACCGGATCGCTCGCCGCCCCGATGTTCGGACCGATGATGCGTTTCGTCGCCGGAACCGGGTACGCCGCCACCCGCATCGCCCGTGACGCCTCCCGGTGGACCACCAGCCGCTGACCCCCTCCACCGGGACGTGCGCAACCGGTCGGGCCGAGTGCCGTCCGGAGCCGGGCCACCGGCGCGTCGGCATCATGAAGCCGAAGGCGGCGAGTCCGGGCTTGCACAGCGCTGGACGAGGCGGGACGGGGCGGGGCGGGGCGGCCGGGATGCGCCCCAGGAGGATATTCCTATCTTTTTTTCGCAAATCGCCATCCAACTTCCGCTGTCACGCGTATCCGATACGAGGCAACTTTCCGCAGGAGGAACACATGGCGATCTTCAGTGATCTCTTCCCCGCCAAACACCGTGACCGCGGGGACGACACGTCCGAGCGTGACGACACCTCGATGAGGAGGCACGGTCACGGTCGCCGCCACGGACACGACCACGGTAGTGACCACGACCACGGCGACAACCGGTGAAGATCGAGCGGGCCGGTGAACGGAGGACCCGGGACCGGTCCGCTCCGAAGTCGATCCCCCAGGGACGCAAGCCATGGTGCGGCTTCCGCGGCATGTCCCGCGGCGTCTGTCCACGCGACGTCTGCTGTCCGTGAGCGAGGACGACGGTGCCGTTGTCGCCGCCGCGCCGCGGCTGGCCCCGCGCGAGGTGTTCCGGCGGTTCTGGCCGTACACCCGCGGTCGCCGGCGCTGGCTCGTGCCCCTCGTCCTGTTCAGCCTCATCGGACCCCTCGTCGACGCGGCGGAACTGTGGCTGTTCAAGATCGTGGTCGACGAGGTGCTCGTACCGCGGGATCTCACCCCGCTCGCCTGGATAGCGCCCACCTATCTCGGCCTCATCGTCGGCTCCGGTGTTCTCGGGTTCGCCGACGACATGACGTCCACCTACGTCAGCGAGAGTTTCCTGCGGTCCCTGCGCTCCGACGTGTTCCGGCACGTCCAGGGGCTCTCCCTCGGGTTCTTCGAACGGCGGCGGCTCGGCGACGTGCTGTCACGGGTCACGGGGGACGTGGACGCCGTCGAGACGTTCCTGCTCTCGGGGGTGGCGGACGGCCTCTACCACGTCATCCGGCTGGGTGTCTTCCTCGGTCTGCTGCTCTACCTCCGCTGGGACCTGACGCTCCTCGCCCTCGTCATCGTGCCGTTGTTCTGGCGCGCGGCCCGTCACTTCTCCCGCCTGACCAAGGAGGCCTCACGGGAGCGCAGGCGCCGCAGCGGTGCGCTCAGCGCGGTCGCCGAGGAGTCACTGGGCAACGTGGCCCTGGTCCAGGCCTACAACCGGCAGGACTGGGAGGCGCGCCACTTCGACCGGGAGAACCTCGGCAGGTTCCGCGCAGCCATGGCGTCGGCGCGCATCCGTGCCGTCTACCGGCCGCTCGTCGAGGTCATCGAGGTGTCCGGCGCGCTCGCCGTCATCGGCCTCGGCACCTGGAAGCTGGCCCAGGGCCAGCTCACCCTCGGCGGGCTGCTGGTGTTCCTCGCGCTGATCGGCAAGCTGTACGGCCCGATCCGCGACCTGTCCCGCCTCGGCACCAGCTTCTACGCCGCCTCGGCCTCCGCCGAACGCATCGTCGAACTGCTGGACCAGCGCCCCCAGGTCATCGAGTCCGCCGGCGCGCGGCGGATCGGGCGGGCGCACGGCGACATCGAGTTCGACGGCGTGTCCTTCCGCTATCCCGGTACGCCGGCCTGGGCCCTCGCCGACGTGTCGTTCCACGTCGCCCCCGGCGAGACCCTGGCGCTGGTCGGAGCCAGCGGCGCCGGCAAGTCCACGGTCGCCAAGCTCCAGCTGCGTTTCTACGACCCCGAGCGCGGCGCCGTGCGTCTCGACGGGACCGACCTGCGCGACCTCGCCCTGGCCGACGTACGGGAGAGCGTCGCGGTGGTCCTTCAGGAGACGCTCGTCTTCCACGGCACCGTGCGGGAGAACATCGCCTACGGCCGTCCCGGCGCGACGGACGCGGAGATCGTCGCGGCGGCGCGCGCGGCCGACGCCCACGAGTTCGTCCAGCAGCTCCCGGACGGCTACGACACGACGGTCGGCCAGCGCGGCCGGACACTGTCCGGCGGACAACGCCAGCGCCTGGCGATCGCCCGCGCCATGATCAGGGACGCGCCCGTGCTGCTGCTGGACGAGCCGACCACCGGTCTCGACGTCCGGTCCGGCCTGAGGATCATGGAGCCGCTGCGGCGCCTCATGGCCGGGCGGACGACCGTCGTGATCTCCCACAACCTGCTGACCGTCCGGGACGCCGGCCTGATCGTGGTGCTCGACCACGGCCGGGTCGTCGAGTCCGGGACCCATGACGAACTGCTGCTGCGCGGCGGGGCGTACGCGCGGCTGCACCGCATCGCGGCCGTGTCCCCCGCGCCACCGGGCACGGTGCTGTCATGACCGGCCCGCCGCCCTCTCCGCTCGTGCCCGGCACCCGCCCGGTCCCCGGCTACGAGATCCTGGGCCACCTCACCCGCACGGGGTGGCTGGACCTCTACGACGCTTGGAGCGAGGAGCGGGCCTGCCGGTGCGTGATCAAAGTCGTACGCCCGGACCGCCGCGGCGATGTGCGGCTGAGCGAACGGCTCCTGCGGGAGGGGCGCTGGCTGCAGGACTTCACCCATCCGCACCTGGTCCGCGCGTACGAGACCTTCGACGTGCCGGAGCCCGTCGTCGTCCTGGAAACGCTCACCGGGGAGACGCTGTCCCACCTCCTCGACCGGCTGCGGCGCCGGCCGGCCGCCGGCGACGTGGCGCTCCTCGGGGTGCAGTTGTGTTCCGCGATCCACTACCTGCACGGCCGGGGCCTGCTGCACCTGGACCTCAAGCCGTCCAACGTCGTGGTGGAGCGCGGCCATGCGAAGGTCCTCGACCTCAGTGTGGCCCGGCCGCCCGGCGTCGCCCCGCCCGGCGTGGGTACCTTCCGGTACCTCTCACCGGAGCAGGCGCGCGGCGGCCTGCTGACGGCCGCGACCGACGTGTGGGGCGTCGGCATCACGTTGTACGAGGTGGCGAGCGGCGACGTGCCCTTCGGCGGCGGTGAGACGGCGGACGAGCCCTACGACGACCCGGAGGACGGGGACCCAGGAAACGAGGACACGGGGAACGGGGACGCGGGGAACGGGGACACGGGGAACGGGGACACGGGAAACGGCGACACGGGAAACGGCGACACGGGGAACGGGGGCCGCACAGGGGACCCGGACGACTGGTGCCCCCAACTGGAGGCGCCCGCCCCGCCGATCGCCACCCGGCGGCGCCTGCCCCGCCCCCTCGCCGCGGCCATCGACCACTGCCTGCGGACCGACCCCGCCGACCGGCCCACGGTGCCCGAACTGGCAACGGCCCTGCGAGACGCCCGCACGTGAGCCGCCGTACGTGACGGACGTGCCCTACGCCACTCCGGATGCGCCGAACTGAGCCGTGGCCAGCACCGTCCCGTCGGGTTCCGTCAGCCGGGCGCCCGCCAGTACCGAGGGGTCGACGGGGGCGGGGCCGCCCCAGTAGCCGTATCCCCTGTGCAGAGTCAGCTCGCCGACGCGGACCGTGCCGCCGTCGTGCCGCACCAGCAGGCAGGAGACCTTGCCGCTGTACGGCATCCCGGCGTCCGCGAGATCGACGGACATGTAGAGCCAGCCCGGGGACCCCGGGTGGGCGTAGATCTCGCCCGTCGGCTTCCCGAGGGGCCGGGCCGAGACCAGTCCGGCCCACAGCATGCCCGAGGGTGCCCCGACGGGGGTGGAGGGCCCGGCCATGACCTCCTCGATCGCCGTGCCGACCGCCCAGCCCCCGAACCCCAGGGCCAGGGCGAGCGCGGCCACCGCGGAGGCGGCCCGCAGCCGTACCCGCCGGCCGCGCCGGCCCGGGCGCGGAAAACCGGCCCAGCGGGCGGACGAACGCCCTTCGGGCGCCGACGGACCCTGGGCCGGCGCCTCCTGATCCGGCACATCGGGGGCCGGCACATCGGGGGCCGGCACATCGGCGGCCGGCGCATCGAGGGCCGGCGCCTCTGTGGCCGTCGCGGCCCCTTGAGCCGGCGTGGCCTGCGCCTGCGCCGCCTGCACCTGTGCGCTCCTTGTCAGCGCCTGCGCCAC
Source organism: Streptomyces sp. PTL18 (assembly GCF_059510295.1). Taxonomy (NCBI): domain Bacteria; kingdom Bacillati; phylum Actinomycetota; class Actinomycetes; order Kitasatosporales; family Streptomycetaceae; genus Streptomyces; species Streptomyces sp. PTL18. Next base: position 19,389 of record NZ_JCAJZO010000020.1, read on the forward strand.
CCGGGTCTCGAAGCCGACCGGGGGCTCGCCGCACGGCAGCAGCCCGATCAACCGGTCGCCGACCAGGGTGAGCTGAGCGACGTACTCCCGGCAGTCCGCGCACCCCTCCAGATGGGCGACCGCCCCGGCGCGTGCACGGCCGGGGAGCACGCCGAGGGCCAGCTCGGCGCCGATCTCCCGCAGCTTCTCGCAGGTCACGTCACTCGGCATGGTCGCTCCGCGGGGGAGGGGCGAGGGTGGTGCGCAGCTTGCCCATCGCCGTCCTGATGCGTGTCTTGGCAGTGCCCAGCGGGATGTGCTCCCAGTCGGCGACCTGCTGGGCCGTCATGCCGTAGATGCCCGCCATCACCAGGGCACGGCCCTGCTCGCGCGGGAGCTGCGCCACCGCGGCCCGCAGCCGCGAGGACGCCTCGTCGGCCAGGACGTACTGCTCGGGCGTCCGGCTGACGACGCCCAGGATCGCCTCGAGGTCGTCGGGGGCGACCGGCTCCGGCCGCCTGGACCGGACGGCGTCGATGGCGAGGTTGTGGGCGATGGTGGTCAGCCACGTCGTCACGGAACCTCGGCGGGAGTCGTAGATCTGCGCATGGCGCCACGCCCGTTCGAACGTCTGCTGGGCGATGTCCTCGGCGAGCTGCGGATCCCCGGTGACGGCGACGGCGACTCCGAAGACCCTGTGCTGGAACCTCCGTACGAAGGTGACGGCGAGCTCCGGATCGCCGGTGGCGAGCCCGGACAGCAGAGCCTCGTCCGGGAGACGGCCCACGGGGAACCGGAACCTCTGCATATCGGTATATACGGCCTGCTCGCGCCGGGGGATTGCCCGGCCGCGCCAGAGGTTCATCGCGACTCCGGCTGTGCGTTCGTACGGCAGGCCCCCGGATCACCGCCCGCAGGCGGTACCCGTCTCCGCGGAGCCCTCCGGCGCGTCCTGCGCACGCAGCTCGACGCAGCACGCGTCGGGCCGTGGGGCGAGGACCGCTGCGGTCCTGTCGCTTCCGAGGCCGTGCAGGTAGCCGGCCAGGAAAGCCTGGTTGACGGCGCAGACCAGTTCCGGGGCCTTGGCCGCCAGGGGGTGGAAGGGGCAGTTGCGCAGCCGCAACAGGGCGGGTGCGGCACGCTCCGGCTCGTAGCCGAACTCCTCGAGCGTGTCGGCGGCCAGGCTCAGCCCCCGCTCGGCGCCGAGCCGTCCGGGGCGTATCCGTTCGCGCTCGGCGCCGCCCATGGTCTCCCCGCGCCGGTATGCCACGCGGAGGGCGGCGTCGCGGGCGGATTCGGCGTCGGTCTCGGTCAGGACGGCCTCGGTCAGGACGTCGGCGAGCATGCCGTAGCGACGCTCGGGGATGCTCACCGAGACGGCCTCGGCCACCGGCTCGTAGACCTTGGGCCTGCGGCCGACCTTGCGGATGCCGGCGGGGGACTCGTAGTGGGCCCGGAGCAGACCGGCCGCCACCAGCTTGTCCAGGTGGAACGCCGCCAGCTTGCGGGAGATCCCGGCGCTGTCGGCCACCTCCTCGCGCGTGACCGGGCGCCGCTCCTGCCGGATGAACTCGAACATGCGGCGACGCAAGGGATCGCCGAGCGTGGCGAGAGTGGTCAGCGAGTCGTGGTCCAGTCCCACGACACCATCCTATCGCCCATCAGTTTGGGTGAAATCGGTGATGGGGCCGGTGGGGCCTTCGCCTGGGACCGGGTGGTGACCCTTGCGATGTGGACGATCCCGGATGGGCGTATTGTCCCGATATGAACACGGGTGGGGACGATGAGGCGACGGGCAGGGTGGCGGCGTCGGCCGATTCTCTCGGCGCGTTGGACGATGCCCTCGATGCGGTGCTGGCCGCGACCGTGCGCCGCACCGGAGCCTCCATCGGCGGGATCTACCTGATCGAGGACGCGGAGCCGGTGCTGCGGCTGGTCGCCGTGTGCGGGATGCCGCTGGAGTTCACCGTCCCCTGGCGGCGGATGCCGCTCAGCGCTCCCGTGCCGCTCGCCGACGCGATCCGCGACAACCGGCTGGTGTGGGTCGGGGACCAGAGCGACATGGCCCGCCGCTACCCGCGTGTCGCCGCGGTCCTGCCCTACAGGTTCCCGCTCGCCGCGCACGCCCTGGCCGGGATGCGCCGATGCTGGGGCGGGCTGGTGCTGATGTGGCCCGCCGAACACCCCCACAGGGCCACCTCCCGGGAACGCCGCCACATCACCTCCAGCGCCCGCCGCCTGACCCGTCTCCTGGACGACGCGCCGCGCCCGCCCACGCTCCCCGACCAGCCGCGCATCGTCTCCGTCGTCGCACCCCACCACCCGGCCTACGCCGGCCTCGCCGCCGTCGACTACGCCGAACGCCTTCCCGAGGGCGCCCTGGCCCTCGATCTGGAGGGCAGGATCACCTTCATCACCAGGACCGCCGCCCGCCTGCTCGGCCGTGACGGCGGCCGGCTGCTGGGCACCCGCCCCTGGCAGTCGCTGCCGTGGATGGACGACCCCCTGTTCGAGGACCATTACCGCACCGCCGTGGTCAGCCGCGCCGCCCTGTCCTTCACCGCCCTGCGCCCACCGGACCAGTGGCTGACCTTCGAGCTGTACCCGGACACCAGCGGTATCAGCGTCCGTATCACCCCCGCCAAGGAGCAGTCCACGGCGAGTACACGTCCCCGGCCGGTGACGGTGACCCCGACCGGCCGTCTGTACCAGCTCATCCACCTGGCCGCCGCGCTCACCGAGACGGTGAGCGTCCGCGACCTGTTCGAGATGATCGCGGAACAGATCCTTCCCGCCTTCCGCGCCAAGGGCCTGGTGCTGTCGGCCGTCGACGCGGGCCGCCTGAAGATCCTCGGCTCGCACGGCTACCCGGCGAAGGTCATCGAGCGCCTGGACGGGCTCACACTGGACACCGCGCTCTCCCCCGCCGGGCAGGTCCTCACGACCGGCACCCCCGCCTTCTTCGCCAGCCCCTCCGACATGGCCCGCAGCCACCCGGACGCACCCATCGTGAGCGGCAAGCAGGCCTGGGCCTTCCTCCCCCTGATGGTCTCGGGACGACCGGTGGGCTGTTGCGTGCTCTCCTACGTCCGGCCCCACACCTTCTCCGCCGACGAGCGCGCCGTCCTGACCTCACTGGCCGGGCTCATGGCGCAGGCGCTGGACCGCGCCCGGCTCTACGACGCCCAGCACGGCCTGGTGAACGACCTCCAGCAGGTGCTCCTGCCGCGCGCCCTGCCCGCCGTGGCCGGACTCGACGTGGCGGCCCGCTACCTGCCCGCGACCCGCGGAGTCGAGGTCGGCGGCGACTTCTACGACCTGCTGCGCCTCGACGCCACCACCGCGGCCGCCGTCATCGGCGACGTCGAGGGCCACAGCATGGCCGCGGCCGCCCTCATGGGCCAGGTGCGGACCGCCATCCACGCCCACGCCACCACCGGCGGGTCGCCCGACCAGGTCCTGGCCTGCACCAACCGGCTCCTGACCGATCTGAACTCCGACCTGCTCGTCTCCTGCCTCTACGCGCATCTCGACCTGGCCCGCCGGGAGATCGCCCTGGCCAGCGCCGGCCACGTTCCGCCGCTGTTGTGCCACGGCTCCAAGGAGGTGTGTGTCCTGGAGGTGGAGCCCGGACCGCTGCTCGGCGTCGACGTCGACTTCGACTACCCCGTCACCCGCGTGCCGCTCCCCGACGACGCCCTGCTGGCCTTCTACACCGACGGCCTCGTCGAAGTCCCCGGCGCCGACACCGGCCGGACCACCGCCGCCCTGGGCCGGTATCTGGCCGACGTCCACGACCTTGCGCTGGAGGAGCTGATCGACGGCCTGGTCCACCACATCTGGCCCAGCGGCCGGCACACCGACGACATCGCCGTCCTCCTGCTGCGCGCGACCGGCGGGCATCCGGCCCCCGGCTGAGACGGCGGATCCGGCCACCGGCTCAGGCAGCGGATCCGGCCACCGGCTCAGGCGGCGGATCCGGCCACCGGCTCAGGCAGCGGATCCGGCCACCGGCTCAGGCGGCGGATCCGGCCACCGGCTCAGGCGGCGGATCCGGCCTCCGGCTCAGGCGGCGGCGCGGCGAGGTGCCGCCGCCGGACGCTCCTCGTCCGCCGCGTACTCCCCGCCGCCGTCGCACCACCGCCTCCCCCCACCGCCGTCACTCCTCGTTCGTGGTCTCCGTCGGACGGGTCCGGCCGGGTTCCGGCGGCTCGGCGCGCTGGGCCCGGATGTGCAGGACGTCGCCGACGAACAGGTCGTAGACCAGGACCCCGACCACCCCGCCGACAAGAGGACCGACGATCGGGATCCACCAGTAGTCCCGGAAGGAGCCGGGCAGCGTGCCGGGCAGGGCGAGGCTCTGCCAGCCCGCCACCCAGGTGAACAGGCGGGGGCCGAAGTCACGGGCCGGGTTGATGGCGTACCCGGCGTTCGCGCCGTACGACATGCCGATGGCGGCGACGGCGAGGCCGATCACGAAGGGCCCCAGGTTGGCCTGCACCCCCGTGTTGCGCAGGTCGATCACCGCCACGACGAACATCACCAGGAAGGCGGTACCCACGATCTGGTCCACGAGCGGGCCCCACGTGCCGCCGTGGAAGAACGGCGCGGGGAACGTGCCGAAGATCGAGAAGCTGGCGAGGGTGTGCCCGTTCGTCTTCGGGCCCGTCATGGCGTGGTCGAAGGTGTTGATCGCGTCGTGGTAGACGGCGTACACCAGCGCCGCCCCGACGAACGCGCCCGCCAGTTGCGCGAACCAGTAGGGGACGACCCGGGCCCAGGGGAACCGGCGGCGCACCGCGAACGCCAGTGTGACCGCCGGATTGATGTGGGCGCCGCTGACGCCGCCCGCGACGTAGATGCCGAACGTCACGGCCAGGGCCCAGCCCCAGGTGATCAGGAGCCAGTCGCCGGAGCTGACGAAGAAGGTGGTGGGTCCCGCGGTCCGGCCGGACCCCGGCAGTGCGGCGACGGCCACGGCGACCGAACCGCATCCGAACGCGATGAGGACGAGTGTCCCCAGGAACTCCGCGAGGCACTCGCCCAGCAGGCCCCCTCGGCTCCTGAATCGGGAGGCACTGATCAGGGGTGGAATTTCCACAGCCATGATGGCCCCCTCGGGGACTGGTCAGGCCGGTGACGGCTCGTCCTGCGGACGCGGTCGAGCTCACCACGAGTATGACTCAAGGGCAGTGGCCCCGCTCCTCACCGCCGTCACCGTCACCCGCACGGACCAACCCCCGTTGCCGCCGTCGCACCTGCCGCTGTGGAACCTGCGCCCCCGTAGGGCAGTCTTTGTCCCCGTGGGGGCAGGGGTACCGCAGCAGAACGGGTCCGGGGACGGCGTCCCGCACATGGTGGTGTGCGGGGACGACGGACTCGCGCACCGGCTGGCCGCCGAGTTGCGCGGCGTGTACGGCGAACAGGTGACGCTCGTCGTCCCGCCCGCCGTCCGGGTCGCCCCGCAGCCGGTGGTGGGCCGTGCCCGCGCCTCGACGCTGCTCGACCGGGTCTCCGCCGCCGTCACGCGCGCGGCGGGCAACGGCAACGGCAACGGCAACAACAGTGGCAACGGCAACGGCACGGACGGGCGCACCGCCGGGTCCGGCGGCGGCCGCAGTGCCGAACCCGCCGGTCAGCCACGGGTGGTGGAGGCCGTCGAGGCGTCCGAGGCCGTGCTCGCGGAGGCCGGTGTGGAGCGGGCCGCGGCGCTGGCGCTCGTCTATGACGACGACGAGACCAACATCCGCGCCGCGCTCACCGCACGCCGCCTCAACCCGCGGCTGCGGCTCGTCCTGCGCCTGTACAACCGGCGGCTCGGGCAGCACATAGAGGCCCTCCTCGACCAGGCGGCGACCCTGGCGTCCGGGGGCAGCGGCGACGTCGAGGGGTTCGACGCGTCCACGACCGTGCTGTCCGACGCCGACACCGCCGCGCCCGCCCTGGCCGCGACCGCCGTCGCCGGCACCACCAAGGTCGTCCAGACCGACGGGCTCCTGCTGCGGGCCGTCGAGCGTCCGCCGCCGCGGCCGGGTCAGGTCGCCGACCCGGGGCTGTGCACCCTGGCGTTGCTGTCCGACGGCGACCGCGCCGGGGCGCACGGTTCCGAGGCGGGCGGCGACCAGGGGCCCCAGCTCCTGCCCGACGAAAGGTCGGTGAGGGAGGCCACCGGGCGCGGCACCATCGTCCTGGAGACCGTCTCCTACGCCGGTCCGGCACTGCCCGCCGGGCGCAGTGTCGTACCGCTCGGCTCGCTGTTGTCCCGGCGGCTGCGCTGGTCGGTCGCCGGACTGGTGGGCTGCGTGGTCGGGCTCGCGATCGCGTCGAGCGCGGTCACCGGCGAACCTCCGCTGCGTGCCACCTACGTGACGCTGCTGGACCTGTTCGCGATCGACAACCCGGCCATCGGGGAGCCCGTCGGACGGCAGATCCTGCAGCTGCTGTCCTCACTGGTCGGGTTGCTGCTGCTGCCGGTGCTGCTGGCGGCCGTGCTCGAAGCCCTCGGCACCTTCCGCAGCGGCACCGCGCTGCGCAGACCGCCGCGCGGACTGTCCGGACACGTGGTGCTGCTCGGCGTCGGCAAGATCGGCACCCGGGTCATGACCCGGCTGCGGGAACTGAGGATCCCGGTGGTGTGCGTGGAGGGCGACCCGGAGGCGCGGGGCCTGGCGACGGCCCGGCGGCTGCGGGTGCCGGTGGTGCTCGGGGACGTCACACAGGAAGGCGTACTGGAAGCCGCCAAGATCCACCGGGCGCACGCGCTGCTCGCCCTGACCAGCTCCGACACGACGAACCTCGAGGCCGTCCTGTACGCCCGCTCGGTACGGCCCGACCTGCGGGTCGTCCTGCGCCTGTACGACGACGACTTCGCGACCGCGGTCTACCGCACCCTGCGCGCCGCGTACCCGGACGCACAGACGCGCAGCCGCAGCGTCTCCCACCTGGCCGCGCCCGCGTTCGCCGGGGCCATGCTGGGGCGGCAGATCCTGGGGGCCGTCCCGGTGGAGCGGCGGGTGCTGCTGTTCGCCGCCGTGGACGTGGCCGGGCATCCTCAGCTGGAGGGGAAGACGGTCGCCCAGGCGTTCCGTGCCGGGTCGTGGCGGGTGCTCGCTCTGGACACCGCGGCGCCGGAGGAACGCGGCCAGACGCCGGACCCGGAGACGCGCACGCCCGACCGCGACTCGGGCCTGGTCTGGGACCTGCCGCCCACCTATGTGCTGCGTGCGGAGGACCGAGTGGTCCTGGCGGCGACGCGACGCGGCCTCGCGGACCTGCTGGGGCGCAGGCGCGGGGAGCCGGCCGGGAGCTGATCCGGTCCGGGCCGGGAGCTGATCCGGTCCAGGCCGGGAGCTGATGCGGTCCAGGGCGGGCGCGGCCGGGGCTGAACCCGGCCGCAGGCGTCCACAGGTCCGGAGCCGGGTTGTCCACAGGCTGGGGGCCTGACCCGCGGGACGTCGGTCCGACCGGGCACTATGGGGCCATGACTGAGAGCAACGGCTCCCCCTCGCTCGAGCGCGGCGGGGAGATGCCGGACTGGGAGAAGCGCTTCCGGGCGTCGCGGGTGTCGCTGCCGGACTGGGCGGAGGACGCGCCGCACCGTTCGCTGTTCGTCTCCAACGCGACGGGGACGTACGAGCTGTACGCCTGGGATCGCGAAACGGGCGAGCAACGCCAGGTCACGGACCGGGCGACCGGCACGACCGAGGGCGTGCTCTCGCCGGACGGCGAGTGGATCTGGTGGTTCGACGACACGGACGGGGACGAGTTCGGGATCTGGAGACGCCAGCGCTTCGTGCGCGATGCCTCCGGTCCGGGCGGCGGAACCGATGAGCCGGCGGCTCCCGGGCTCGAGCCGTCGTATCCGGCGGGGCTCGCGATCGGGCGGGACGGGCGGGCGGCGGTCGTGGGCCGCTCCACCGACCAGGACGGTTCCACGATCCATCTGGTGCGGGCGGGCCGGGACCCGGTGGAGATCTACCGGCACCGCGAGTCGGCCGGGGTGGGCGACCTCTCCCACGACGGCTCGCTGATCGCGATCGAACACACGGAGCACGGCGACGCGATGCACTCGGCGCTGCGCGTGCTGCGGCCGGACGGTTCGACGGTCGCGGAGCTGGACGACACCAAGGGCGGCACGGTCGAGCTGGGCCTGGAGGTGCTGGGCTTCGCGCCGGTCGACGGGGACACCCGGCTGCTCATCGGGCACCAGCGGCGCGGCCGGTGGGAGCCGCTGGTGTGGGACGTCGCCACCGGCGAGGAGACGGACCTGCAGCTGGACCTGCCGGGGGACGTGGCCGCGGAGTGGTATCCGGACGGCTCGGCACTGCTGGTCGTGCACGGTTTCGAGGCGCGCAGCGAGCTGTTCCGCTACGACCTCGCCACCCGTGGGCTGGTGCGGGTCCCGACACCGCCGGGGACGGTGTCGGGGGCGACGGCCCGGCCCGACGGGACCGTGGAGTACCTGTGGTCGTCCGCGGCCGAGCCTCCCGTGGTCCGGTCCACCTCGGGCAGGGTGGTGCTGGATCCTCCCGGGATCCGGGCGCCCGGGTCGGTGCCGGTGGAGGACGTGTGGGTGGACGGGCCGGGCGGCCGCATCCACGCGCTGGTGCAGAGGCCGCCGGGGGCGTCCGGGCCGCTGCCGACGGTGTTCGACATCCACGGCGGTCCCACCTGGCACGACGGCGACTCGTTCGCCGCGGGCCCGGCGGCCTGGGTCGACCACGGGTACGCGGTGGTGCGGGTCAACTACCGCGGTTCGACGGGTTATGGGCGCGAGTGGACGGACGCGCTCAAGCACCGGGTCGGACTGATCGAGCTGGAGGACATCGCGGCAGTCCGGGAGTGGGCGGTGTCGTCCGGGCTGACGGACCCCGAGCGGCTGGTGCTGACGGGCGGCTCGTGGGGCGGCTACCTGACGCTGCTCGGGCTCGGCACCCAGCCGGAGCTGTGGACGATCGGGATCGCGGCGGTGCCGGTCGCGGACTACGTCACGGCCTACCACGACGAGATGGAGGCGCTCAAGGCCATGGACCGGACGCTGCTCGGGGGCACCCCCGAGGAGGTGCCGGAGCGGTTCGAGGCGTCGTCGCCGCTGACCTACGTCGACGCGGTGAAGGCGCCGGTGTACATCTCGGCGGGGGTGAACGACCCGCGCTGCCCCATCCGCCAGGTCGAGAACTATGTGCACCGGCTGGCCGCGCGAGGTGCGGTGCACGAGGTGTACCGGTACGACGCGGGGCACGGCTCGCTCGTGGTCGACGAGCGGATCAAGCAGGTCCGGCTGGAGCTGGACTTCGCGGCGCGGCATCTGGGAGGTGATGGCGCAGCCTGACGGCGGGCCCCACGGCGGGGGCCCGGTGGCGGCACCGTACCGTTGATGGCGTGTACCGGTTTCTGCTGACGCCCCGCTGGTGGGGGATCAACGTCTTCGTCCTGCTCGCCATCCCCTTCTGCGTCTTCATGGGGTCGTGGCAGCTGAGCCGGTTCGAGGCCCGGGTGCAGGACCACCGGTTGGCGAGCGAGCAGGCCTCCGCCGCCCGCGGGGAAGCGGCCCGGCCGCTGCGGGAGCTGTTGCCCGTGACCCAGAGCACGTCGGGGAAGCAGGCCACGGCGACCGGGCGGTACGGGAAGCAGCTGCTGGTGCCTGACCGGGAGCTGGACGGCAGGCGCGGGTTCTACGTGCTGACGATGCTGCGGACCGACGGGGGCAAGGCGCTGCCGGTGGTGCGGGGCTGGCTTCCGGGTGACGCCGACCCCGCGAAGGCCCCCGCGCCGCCGGCCGGCGAGATCACCGTCACGGGCGCCCTGCAGTCCTCGGAGAGCCCGGGGTCGGCCGGGGCCGGCGCGGCAGGCGGACTGCCCGCCGGCCAGACCGGGGCGATCAGCACGGCGACCCTGGTGAACCTGGTGCCGTACGACGTGTACGACGCGTGGATCACCCTCACCAAGGCCGACAGCGGGATGAAGGCGGTACCGGCGACGGCGCCCGCGGGGAGCGGACTGGACCTGAAGGCGTTCCAGAACCTGGGCTACACCGGCGAGTGGTTCGTCTTCGCGGGCTTCACGCTCTTCATGTGGTTCCGTCTGCTGCGCCGCGAGGTGGAGTACGCCCGCGACGCACGGCTGGGCCTCGTACCGGAAGGTCCGGACACCGGCACGGCCCCCGAGGTCTCGCCCCCACCGGCGGCCGGCCAGGGCGAGGCCCGCAAGGGCGAGGCCGCCGGGATCGAGGAAGCCACCGGCGAGAGCCCGTCGCCGGCCGCCAAGCCCTGAGCACCGCCGGAACGGGGTTCAGGTGCCCGCCAGCAGCCCCGTGCGGTAGACCGTGCCCGCGCAGGCGTTGGCGATGGTGGCCGAGGAGGCCGCGGAGCCGGTCACCGGGGTGAGGGAGACGGTCACGCTGCCGTCGGCCACACCGTCCTCCGTCATCAGCTGCGGTGCCGTGCCGCTGCTCGCCGGGCTCGAGCCGCCGCCGCTCGTGCTGGTGCTCTCCGTGGGGCTGGGGTCGGGTGAGGCGCCCCCGCCGCCTCCGCCGCCCCCGGTGCCGCTGCCGGTGGTGGGGCAGGTCTGGGCGGGAACCCAGGCGAACTCGACCTCGTACGCCGCTCCCGGCTTGAGCACGAGCGAGGTGACCTCCTGCCCGGGGTCGGGCAGGCCGGTGGCGGGATCGCCCGTGACGTGGTTCACCACGGTGATCTTGGACGGGTCCGCAGCGCCGTGCGCGGCCGTGGTGACGTCGCCTCTGCTCGAGACGGTACAGCTCGCGGCGGAGGCGTTGGTGACGCGGAACGTGCCGTAGACCGTGCCGTTGGAGTCCGGGGCGCCCGCGGTGGCGGTCGCGTGGCCGAGCTGGGCCGCGGTGCACGGGGGAGCGGTCTGCGCGGAGGCCGAAGGGTTCGTCCCGCCGGTGGCCCCGCCGCCCGCCCCCTTCGCCTTGTCCTCCTTGCCCTTCGAGCTCCCGCCTCCGGTCTGGCCGGACGTCCCGGAGGAGCCGCTGGAGCCGCTGGAGCCGCCGTCCGGCGCCTTGCCCTGGCCGGCGCTGTGCTGGGCGTCGGAGGCCTGACCGGCGATGGACGGGTCGGCGTTCGTACCGGTGGCGTTCGAGACGTGCACGAGGGCCGGGACCGCGGTGCCGAGGAACAGGGCGGCGGCCGCCATGCCGACCACGGCCTGCCGCTTGCGGGCCCGCCGGGCGGGTACCGCCCGGCGCAGATGGTCGAGGCTGCCCTCGCGCGGCTCGATGTCGCCCACGGCCTGGTGCAGCATCCGCCGCAGCGCCAGTTCGTCCGAACCGAGTCCTTCGGGCATCCCGTCGCCGTCCCCGGGCAGGTCCGCGCCGCCGGAGCCCGGCCCGGCCCCGCCACCCGCGAGCGCAGCCAGGAGCCGGTCCCGCCCGGTGTCCGCACGGGCCTGGTCGTCGGGGCGGTGGTTCACGGTTCCGTTCCCGGCGTGCTGCTCATGGCCCGTCTCGAGGGACCCCGGCCGGTCCGTCGGCTCGCGCCACTCGTAGGGCTCGTGTCGTTCGTGGGAGTCGCGCCCCCAGGTGGCGTGCCCGGGGCCCTCCTCGTACTCGCTCATGCCGGTGCCCCCATGGCGACACGGAGCGCCGCGATGCCGCGCGAGCCGTACGCCTTCACCGAGCCCAGCGATATGCCCAGCGTCTGCGCCACCTGAGCCTCGGTCATGTCGGCGAAGTAGCGCAGCACCAGGACCTCCCGCTGACGGCGCTGCAGGCCCTTCATCGCCTTGATCAGCGAGTCGCGCTCCAACTGGTCGTACGCGCCCTCCTCCGCGCTCGCCATGTCCGGCATCGGCTTCGTCAGCAGCTTCAGGCCGAGGATGCGGCGGCGCAGCGTGGAACGCGACAGGTTGACGACGGTCTGGCGGAGGTACGCGAGCGTCTTCTCCGGGTCGCGCACGCGCTTGCGCGCGGAGTGCACGCGGATGAACGCCTCCTGGACGACGTCCTCGCAGGACGCGGTGTCGTCGAGGAGGAGCGCCGCGAGACCCAGCAGGGAGCGGTAGTGGGCGCGGTAGGTCTCGGTGAGATGGTCGACCGTGGTGCCGGCGGCCGTCGTCTCCTCAGCGCCCTCGCGCTGGTTCGGTATGCGGGCGGGCCGCGCTGCGGGCATGGGGGCGATCACCGGCATGCCGCCGGGCGCGCCGGACATGCGGGGACGGCGGGGCGGACGGAGAGCCGCGCCCCTCGTCCGTACCGCGGTGAATTCGAGTACCTCTGCCACGCCAGTTGGACACGCCCGCCCCCGCCAGGGTTGTACGCGACAGGCATCACGTTCGCGTCAGGCAGCACGTCCCTGTGCACGTCCCCTCCTGCGCCCCCCAGCGCACCGGACGATGCCTCAAGTGCCCTCATGCGTACCAGCTCTTCCCCTGTGCCCCTTGTGCGCCCAGCCCCCGGAGGACGACCGCAAAGACGCTCCCCGCCCTGCGCATGGTTGCGGGGGCGGGGAGTGAAACCTTCGGACGCCGAGAACCTTCGATTCGAGTGATCCGGACCACGGGATGGTCCGTGCAACCCACACAGATCCTACAAACGTTTCAGCCAGTGGTCAGAGCTTTCCGGCCGTCGGCTGTCCGGCAGGGGGCTTCAAGCGGTGGCACCCAGCTCCTGCGCCACCAGTTCGGCGATCTGAGCGGTGTTCAGTGCGGCGCCCTTGCGCAGGTTGTCGCCGCAGACGAAGAGCTCCAGCGCCGCCGGGTCGTCCAGGGCCCGCCGCACCCGGCCGACCCACGTGGGGTCGGTGCCCACCACGTCCGCGGGCGTGGGGAATTCGCCCGCCTCCGGATTGTCGAACAGGACGACGCCGGGCGCTGTGGCGAGGATCTCGCGTGCCCGGTCCACCGTGACCTCGCCCTCGAAACAGGCGTGGACGGTCAGCGAGTGCGTGGTGACCACCGGCACGCGGACACAGGTGACGGCCACGCGCAGGTGGGGCAGCCCCAGGATCTTGCGGGACTCGTCACGGACCTTCATCTCCTCCGAGGACCACCCGTCCTCGCGCGGCGACCCGGCCCACGGCACGACGTTCAACGCCACCGGCTCCGGGAAGGGCCCGGTGTTGTCGCCCACCGCGCGCCGTACGTCACCGGGCTTGGTCCCCAGCTCCGTACCCGCGACCAGCGACAGCTGCTGGCGCAGCGTGTCGACGCCCGCGCGGCCCGCGCCGCTGACGGCCTGGTACGAGGAGACGACCAGTTCGCGCAGCCCGAACTCGGCGTGCAGGGCGCCGAGGGCCACGATCATCGACAGCGTCGTGCAGTTGGGGTTGGCGATGATGCCGCGCGGACGCACCCGGGCGGCGTGCGGATTGACCTCCGGCACGACCAGCGGCACATCGGGATGCATGCGGAACGCACCCGAGTTGTCCACCACGATCGCGCCCAGCGCGGCGGCGACGGGCGCCCAGTGCGCCGCGACCTCGTCCGGTACGTCGAACATCGCCACGTCGACGCCGACCAGCGCCTCTTCGGAGAGCGCCATGACCTCGACCTCCTCGCCGCGTACGGCCAGCTTGCGGCCGGCCGAGCGCGGCGAGGCGAGCAGACGGATCTCACCCCAGATGTCCGCGTGCTGGGACAGGATCTGGAGCATGACCGAACCGACGGCTCCGGTCGCACCCACGACCGCGAGCGTCGGCTTCGTCCCCCGGCGGGGGAGCCCGGTCATCGCCCGGTGCCTCCGTAGACGACCGCCTCGTCGCTCTCGGAGTCCAGGCCGAACGCGGTGTGCACCGCGCGGACCGCCTCGGGCACGTCGTCCTTGCGCGTGACGACCGAGATACGGATCTCGGAGGTCGAGATCAGCTCGATGTTCACGCCCGCGTCGGACAGCGCGGTGAAGAAGTCGGCCGTGACGCCCGGGTTGGTCTTCATGCCGGCGCCGACGAGGGAGATCTTGCCGATCTGGTCGTCGTAGCGCAGCGAGTCGAACCCGATCGCGGTCTTGGCCTTCTCCAGTGCGTCGATCGCCTTGCGCCCCTCGCTCTTCGGGAGCGTGAAGGAGATGTCCGTGAGCCCCGTCGACGCGGCCGACACGTTCTGCACGACCATGTCGATGTTGATCTCGGCGTCGGCGATGGCGCGGAAGATCGAGGCGGCCTCGCCCGGCTTGTCCGGCACGCCGACGACCGTGATCTTGGCCTCGGAGGTGTCGTGCGCGACACCGGAGATGATGGCCTGCTCCACCTTCTTGTCCCCTTGCTCGATCGGCTCGCTGCTGACCCACGTGCCCTGCAGCCCGCTGAAGGAGGAGCGGACGTGGATCGGGATGTTGTAGCGGCGGGCGTACTCCACACAGCGGTGGAGCAGCACCTTGGACCCGGACGAGGCCAGCTCCAGCATGTCCTCGAAGGAGATCCAGTCGATCTTCCGGGCCTTCTTCACCACGCGCGGGTCGGCGGTGAACACGCCGTCGACGTCGGTGTAGATCTCGCACACCTCGGCGTCGAGGGCGGCCGCGAGGGCCACCGCCGTGGTGTCCGAGCCGCCACGGCCGAGCGTGGTGATGTCCTTCTTGTCCTGGCTGACGCCCTGGAAGCCGGCGACGATCGCGATGTTGCCCTCGTCCAGCGCGGTGCGGATGCGGCCCGGCGTGACGTCGATGATCCGGGCTTTGTTGTGGACCGAGTCGGTGATCACGCCCGCCTGGCTGCCGGTGAACGACTGGGCCTCGTGACCCAGGTTCTTGATCGCCATGGCCAGCAGGGCCATGGAGATCCGCTCTCCGGCGGTCAGCAGCATGTCGAACTCACGCCCGGCAGGCATCGGGGAAACCTGCTCGGCGAGATCGATCAGCTCGTCCGTCGTGTCGCCCATCGCGGAGACCACGACAACCACCTGGTTGCCGTTCTTCTTGGCTTCCACGATCCGCTTGGCGACGCGCTTGATGCCTTCGGCATCGGCTACGGAGGAGCCTCCGTACTTCTGCACGACAAGGCCCACGTGCGCTCCTCGCTCAGTCCGTCTCTTTCCGCGCCTGCGAGACGCAGGTGCGGTCGGCTCAGTCTATCGAGCGACCGAATTTCCCTTCCGGGGTACCGCATGGTGAGATGTCCCGCTCACATGGGGATCATCCCGTTTTTCTTCGGACGGACGACGGCCTGCGACGGTTTTTCACCGCCGCTCTCCGCCGCCGCCCGAGGGCCGCTCAGCACGGCACCTGCCCCAACACCGGGCGGGTACGCGAAACGTGCCGCGAGTCACAGCAGAGGGCCTGCGGATCACGGAGGGTGACGGGTGCATCACCCTCCCGGGTCCTCAGGTGACGGGCCGCAGGCCCAGCGGGTCCGCGATCTCCTTGGCCATGACCCGGCCGGCCTCCTCCGCCAGGACCTCGTCGCCGAGGTCCTGGTCGGTGTCGAGACCGTCCAGTTCCTCCAGGGGCTGGTTCAGGCGGACGTGCGCGACCACGGACTGCAGGGCGCGGAGCGTGGCGGAGGCGGTGGAGCCCCAGTTGGAGAAGTAGGAGAACTGCCACCACCACAGGGCCTCGGTGGTGCGGCCGGCCCGGTAGTGGGCCATGCCGTGGCGCAGATCCGTGATCACGTCCGCCAGGTCGTCGGAGATACGCGCCGGGACCGGGGCCTTGCGCGGCTCGTACGGGTCGAAGACCTCCGAGTAGACGTCGACCGGGTCGAGCATGGTGGCGAGCCGTTCGCGCAGCTCGTCCACGTCCGGCTCCGGGCCCGGGTCCGGCTCGTAGCGCTCGTCGGGGACGATGTCCTCGTGCGCGCCGAGGCGGCCCCCGGCCAGAAGCAGCTGGGAGACCTCCAGCAGGAGGAAGGGCACGGCCGAGTCCGGCTCGTCCCCCTTCGCGACCTCCGTGACGGCGACCAGGAAGCTCTCGATCTGGTCCGCGATCTGGACGGCGAAGTCGTCCGGGTCCTGCGTCGTCGCGTGCAGCGTGGCGTCAGACATCTAGGAGTCGTCTCCCCTCGAAGGCGCGGCCGAGGGTGACCTCGTCCGCGTATTCCAGGTCGCCACCCACCGGGAGGCCGCTGGCCAGGCGGGTGACCTTCAGGCCCATGGGTTTGATCATGCGGGCGAGGTACGTGGCCGTGGCCTCGCCCTCCAGGTTCGGGTCGGTGGCCAGGATCAGCTCGGTGACCGCGCCGTCGGCCAGTCGCGCGAGCAGTTCGCGGATGCGCAGATCGTCCGGGCCCACGCCCTCGATGGGGCTGATCGCGCCGCCGAGCACGTGGTAGCGGCCCCGGAACTCGCGGGTCCGCTCGATCGCGACGACGTCCTTCGGCTCCTCCACCACACAGATGACCGACGGGTCACGGCGGGCGTCGCGGCAGATGCCGCACAGCTCCTCCTGTGCGACGTTGCCACAGGTCGCGCAGAAGCGGACCTTCGCCTTCACCTCGAGCAGCGCCTGGGCGAGGCGGCGCACGTCCGTCGGCTCGGCCTGCAGGATGTGGAAGGCGATCCGCTGCGCGCTCTTCGGACCGACGCCGGGCAGCCGCCCCAGCTCGTCGATGAGGTCCTGGACCACGCCTTCGTACAACGGACTGCCTTTCCTGGAAGAGGTTCGGTACGAACGGTAGCCGGGCTCGGTTTCCTCGTACGTACGGTAGTTGGCGCCTGCCTTTCGCAGAAGGGACGGTCCGACGGACGCCCTTCCCCGGCCGGAGCCACCGGGTGACTCAGAACGGCAGGCCGGGGATGCCGCCGCCGAGCCCCTGGGCCAGCGGGCCGAGCTTCTGCTGCTGAAGGGCCTGCGCGTTCTCGTTGGCCGCCTGGACGGCCGCGACGATCAGGTCGGCGAGGGTCTCGGTGTCCTCCGGGTCCACCGCCTTGGGGTCGATGACCAGGGCGCGCAGCTCGCCGGCGCCGGTGACCGTGGCCTTCACCAGGCCGCCGCCCGCCTGGCCGTCGACCTCGGTCCTCGCCAGCTCCTCCTGCGCCTCGGCGAGGTCCTGCTGCATCTTCTGGGCCTGCTGGAGCAACTGCTGCATGTTGGGCTGGCCACCACCGGGAAACACGATCAGCTCCTGCCTTCGTACGGTTCGGCTTCTTACGTGCGTAGGGGCGTACGGATGTCAGGGCGGGGTCTGCCGCCTCGGCACGAGCCTACGTGGTCACCGGGACGCGCGCTGGCGTAGCCCGTCCGGACCCGTATCCCGCCTACGGCGGCACCCTTTCGAGTGAGTTTGCCGAGCGTCGTATACCTGACCAAGACCCTCTTCCAGGCGGAAAAGCCGCGAAACCCGGTCACCCGCCACCCGCCCGGCGGTAGGAAGGGAGCGGCGCTTCAGCACCACGCGTCACGAGCACACTGCGGAGGGTGCGCGAAGTGAGCATCACGGAATGTGCATCGCGGAACGTCATAGCCGTAGGTAGGGAGTGCCGGGTGAGTCAGCCGGAGATGCAGCCCGAGGGCCCGCTCCAGGACGGGCGGGGCGACGGAGCGGCGGGGCTGCGGCCGGGCGACCCGGGCGATCCCGGTGCCCCCGGTGGCTTCATGGGCCGGCCGTTCCCGCACGGCGACTGGGGGGAGCCCGCCCAGCGGCTCGACGAGCTGTACCGGTGGGTGGAGCGGCGGGCGCTGGAGACGGCCGCCTGGTACCTCGCGAACCGGGTGTGGAAGCGGCGGGTGGCGCGGGCGCTGCGCGCGGGCGCTGCGCTGGGGGCCGTGTGCGGGGCCGCGCTTCCGCTGCTGGACCTGACCGGGGCGGCGCACGGGGTGGCTCCGTGGGCGTACCTGTCGCTGCTGGTGGGGGTGGCGTGCGTGGCCGGGGACCGGTACTTCGGGGTGACGTCCGGCTGGATGCGGGACGTGGCGACGGCACAGGCGGTCGGGCGGCGGCTGCAGGCGCTGCAGTTCGACTGGGCGTCGGAGAGCGTGCGGGAGGTGCTGGGGCCGACGGAGGGGACCGCGGCGGAGGCCGCGGAGCGGTGCCTTTCGGTGCTGCGGCGGTTCTCCGAGGACGTGACGGAGCTGGTGCGGGCGGAGACGGCGGACTGGATGGCGGAGTTCCGCACCGGCTCCGCCCCGCTGGCGATGCAGTCGTCGGGGGCGGCGGCTCCTCGCCCGGAGGGCACCGTGCCGGGGCGGTTCCCGCCGCCGGGCGCACGGCCCAACATGCCGCGCCAGCGGCCGCCGGAGGCCCGGTAGAGCCGGGGCCGGTGCCGACCCCGACCCTGCCCGGCCCCGACCCTGCCCGGCCCCGCCCCGCGCCTGCCCGGTGCCGCCCGGCCCTGCCCCTGCCCCTGCCCCTGCCCCTGCCCCTGCCCTGCGCCTACCCGGCCTTCGTATAGGTCAGGGCCTTGCCGCTGGCCGTGTTCAGGCGTTTGAGGCGGCCGTCCGGGAGCAGCGTCAGTTCCGTCGCGCCGCCCGGGGTGCAGGACGGCGACCGCCGTCCGGCGACCGTGGACGGGCCGATCCTCAGCGGCCCGTTCGCGGTGGGCTTCTCGGCCAGCTCGGCCTGGAAGACGCAGTGGTACGTGTCGCCGTCGGCGGTCAGCGACAGCACCGTGTCCCCCACCCGGCCCTGCTGGACGACCAGGCGCCGGGTGTTGTGCCCGGTGGCGTTGTCGATCGCCGCGGTCCAGGTGCCGAGGTAGGCGTCGGGGACGACGCCGGGGCCGGCCGAAGCCGACGCGGGCGCCGAGGACGACGGGGACACCGAGGACGACCGGGACGGCTGCCCGGGCGTGCCCGGGCCGGGCGTCGTGGGCGCGGAGGCCCGCGCCGGGCCGCCGCCGGTGGTGCGGGTCCCGTCCCCGCGCAGCACCGCGTACACCGAACCGCCCGCACCGAGCGCGACGACCAGGGCGACGAGGATCAGCACGGCGGTGAAACGGCCGCTGCGCCGCGCGGGCGCTGGCGCCGGATCGCCGTACGGGGACGGGCCGTACGGCGGCCTGCCCCAGCCTCCGGGGGCGGGCGGCTGGAGGTGCTGCTGCGGAGGCCCGAAGACACCGAGGGGTGGCGGTACCGCGCCGGAGGCGGGCAGGGGCCCGGGGACCGTGGGGGCCGTCGGAGGTGCGAGGAGCGTGGGCGCCGGGGAGGCCGGGAGGGTGGTCGCCCGCGCAGCCGCCGGAGTCCCCGCTCCCGCCTTCTCCGGAGCGTTTGGGCCCTCCCGGTCCTCCGTGTCCTCCGGTTCCTCGCGGCCTCCCGGCCCCTGCGAGGGGTCCTCCGGATCCTCCGCGTCCAGCAACCGCACCGCGTGGCGTCCCAGCTGTGCGACCAGGGCGCCGGGCAGCCACGGTTCGCGGCTGCGGCCCTCGCTGAGCGTGTCGTCGGCGCCCGTGCGGTCCAGGATCTGCGCCGGGGTCGGCCGCGCGGCCGGGTCCTTGCGCAGGCAGTCCCGTACCAGCTCGGCCAGCCCCTCCGGCAGGCCCTCCAGGTCCGGGTCCTCCTGTGCGATGCGGAACATCAGGGCGTGCGCCCCGCTGTTCGCGCTCCCGAAGGGAAGGGTGCCCGTGGCGGCGTAGGCCAGGACGGACCCCAGGCAGAAGACGTCGCACGCGGGCGTGACGCGGTCGCCCCGCACCTGCTCGGGCGCCATGAACCCGGGCGACCCGACGAGCGCCCCGGTGCGCGTGGAACCGGCGCCCGTGAGGGTCTCCAGCGCACGGGCGATGCCGAAGTCGATGACCCGGGGGCCGTCGATGGTCACGAGGATGTTGGAGGGCTTCAGGTCGCGGTGGATCAGCCCGGCGGCGTGGATGTCCTGCAGGGCGTGGGCGAGCCCGGCGGCCAGCACGCGCACGGAGCGCTCCGGCAGGGCACCGTGGTCGTGCGAGACGACGGTCTGCAGGGTGGGCCCGGCCACGTACCCGGTGGCGACCCACGGGATGTCGGCCTCGGTGTCGGCGTCGAGGACGGGCGCGGTCCAGTACCCGCCGACCCGCCGCGCGGCCCGCACCTCCCGCCGGAAGCGGGCCCTGAACTCCTCCTGCTCGGCCAGCTCCCGCCGCACGAGTTTCACGGCGACCGTGCGGCCCCGGTCGGACCGGGCCAGATACACGCTCCCCATACCGCCGACCCCGAGCCGCGCCAGCAGCCGATACGCCCCCACGCTCCCCCGGAGCCTGTAGCCCGGGGGGATCCCCAGCGGATCCCCGGTCCCCAGCCGTTCCATCGCCGCCTCACCTGCCCCCCTGTGCGTGCGACAGCCAGAGAATAGTGCCGTCCCGAAAGGAGTCGGCAGCGGCGGCGCGCACGGTTCCGTAACGAGCCGCGGCGAGGCGTCCGGAACCCGACAACCTGTCGCGGATTCCCCGCGACCGCAGACATCCCGCCCATGTCCGGCCCGCCTCCCCCGCTCCTAGCCTCGCCGCATGATCCCTCAGACCGACCCCCAGGCCGGCGCCGCCGTCAAGGCCGCGGACCGTGCGCACGTCTTCCACTCGTGGTCAGCGCAGGAGCTCATCGACCCGCTCGCCGTCGCCGGTGCGGACGGGTCGTACTTCTGGGACTACGACGGCAACCGCTACCTCGACTTCACCAGCGGGCTCGTCTTCACCAACATCGGCTACCGGCATCCCAAGGTCGTCGCCGCGATCCAGGAGCAGGCCGCGACCCTGGCCACCTTCGCCCCGGCGTTCGCCGTCGAGGCCCGCTCCGAGGCCGCCCGGCTGATCGCCCAGCGCACCCCCGGCGACCTGGACAAGATCTTCTTCACCAACGGCGGCGCCGACGCGGTGGAGCACGCCGTGCGCATGGCCCGACTCCACACCGGCCGGCCCAAGGTGCTCTCCGCGTACCGCTCCTACCACGGCGGCACCCAGCAGGCCGTGAACATCACCGGGGACCCGCGCCGCTGGGCCTCCGACAGCGGCGCGGCGGGCGTGGTGCACTTCTGGGCGCCGTTCCTGTACCGCTCGCGGTTCTACGCCGAGACCGAGCAGCAGGAGTGCGAGCGGGCACTGGAGCACCTGGAGACGACCATCGCCTTCGAGGGGCCCGGCACGATCGCCGCGATCGTCCTGGAGACCATCCCGGGCACTGCCGGGATCATGGTCCCGCCCCGCGGCTACCTCGCGGGCGTGCGCGACCTGTGCGACAAGCACGGGATCGTCTTCGTCCTGGACGAGGTGATGGCCGGGTTCGGGCGGACCGGCGCGTGGTTCGCGGCCGACCTGTTCGAGGTGGTTCCCGACCTGATGACCTTCGCCAAGGGCGTGAACTCCGGCTATGTGCCGCTCGGCGGTGTCGCCATCTCGCACAGGATCGCCGAGACCTTCGCCCGGCGTCCCTACCCGGGCGGTCTGACCTACTCCGGTCACCCGCTGGCCTGCGCCGCCGCGGTCGCCACGATCGAGGTGATGGCACAGGAGGGCGTCGTCGCGAACGCCGCCGTGATGGGCGCGCAGGTCATCGAGCCGGGGCTGCGGGCGCTGGCCGAGCGGCACCCGTCGGTGGGCGAGGTGCGCGGCGTCGGCATGTTCTGGGCCCTGGAGCTGGTCCGGAACCGCGAGACCCGCGAGCCGCTGGTGCCGTACAACGCGGCGGGTGAGGCGAACGCCCCCATGGCCGCGTTCGCCGCCGCCGCGAAGGCGCACGGCCTGTGGCCCTTCGTCAACATGAACCGCACCCATGTCGTCCCGCCCTGCACGATCACCGAGGCGGAGGCGAAGGAGGGCCTCGCGGCCCTGGACGCCGCCCTGTCCGCGGCCGACGAGTACACGGTCTGAGCGGCCCCGTACCGCAGGTCGGGCACTCCCCGGTCCCCCACCGCGTAAGGTGACGTGTCTCCGGCAGGACACACGCCCGTACGCGGATGGGGGGACCCAGACAACGATGCCCGGCAATGGCGCCGTCACCCGCAGCACCCTGCGGCAGCAGATCGCGGACGCACTCCGCGACGAGGTGCTGGCCGGCCGGTTGCAGCCGGGGCAGGAGTTCACGGTGAAGGAGATCGCCGAGCAGTACGGCGTCTCCGCGACCCCCGTCCGCGAGGCGCTGGTCGACCTGTCGGCGCAGGGTCTCCTGGACGCCGTCCAGCACCGGGGCTTCGAGGTCCGCGCCTACTCCCTGGACGACTACCGCGGCATGATCGAGGCCCGCAGCCTGGTCACCGACGGCATCTTCCACCGCCTCACCGAGGGCGGCGCCCGCGGCGGCGACCGCGGGACCGCCGACCGCGGGACCGCCGACCGCCGCAGAACCGCCGACCGCCGCAGGACCGCCGCAGACGAGCCGCGCCGCACCGCCGCCCTCGCCGCCGTGCGCCGCCGCGGCGAGGAGGCCGCGCGCGCCGCCACCGTCGGCGACCTGAACATCCTCATCGGCTACGACCTGCGCTTCTGGCGTGAGCTGAGCGCCCTGTACGGCAACCCCTACCTCGCCGACTTCCTGCACCGGCTGCGCGTGCAGTCCTGGGTGTGCGCCGTGCAGCACCTGCGCCGGGTCACCGATCTGAGGGGCCGGCTGTGGGCCGGGCACACCGAACTGGTCGACGCCCTCACCCGCCGCGACCCGGCCGCCGCGCAGGCCGTGGTCGCCGCGTACCACGCGCACTCCCTCACCCTGCTGGAGCGACTGGCCGCCGGTTGAGCACGGGGCAGACCGCGGACGTCTTAGAGGACATGCCGGCCATCTCCAACGCCCCGTCCGTCGACCTGTCCGTCGTCGTACCCGCCCACAACGAGGAGGAGCGGCTCGGGCCCACGCTCGACGCGATCACCGCGTATCTGCGCGACAACGAGGGCCGCCTCGGGGCCTGGGAGGTCGTCGTGGTCGACGACGGGTCCACCGACGGGACGCGGGACGTCGTCATCGCCGCCTGCGCCGCCGAGGAGCGCGTGCGGCTCGTCACCGGCGACCGCAACCGGGGCAAGGGCCATGCCCTGCGCCTGGGGGCCCTGGCCACCTGTGGCCGCCGGGTGCTGGTCACCGACGCCGACCTGGCCGCCCCGATCGAGGAGCTGGAGGTCCTCGACAAGGCGCTGGCCGAGGGGTACGCGGCGGCGGTCGGCTCCCGCGCGGTGCCGGGCGCGACCATCGAGCGGCCCCAGAGCCGACCTCGCAGGCTGCTCGGCCGCGCCGCGAACGTGCTGATACGCCGGACCGCCGTGCCGGGCGTACGCGACACGCAGTGCGGTTTCAAACTGTACGAGGGCGACCGCGCCCGTGCGGCGTTCGCCGCCTCCCGGCTCAGCGGCTGGGGCATCGACGTGGAGATACTCCGGCACTTCCGGCGCTCCCGCTGGCCGGTGACCGAGGTACCGGTGCGCTGGGCGCACCAGCCGGGCTCCAAGCTCCGCCCCCTCGACTACGTCCGCACGGCGGGGGAGCTGGCCCTGCTGAAGGCGCGTTCCGTCCGCCCGGCCGACGTCCTCGCGGTCGTCGTGTTCCTGCTGATGGCGGTGGGCCTGTACGCGGGCCGCTGGGCGGACCCGGACCACCGCTACCTGCCGGACTCGATGCAGGACCAGAACCAGTGGGAGTGGTTCTTCGCGGTGACGGCCCACAACGTGGCCCACCTGCGCAACCCCCTCTTCACCCATCTCCAGGGCTTCCCCGACGGCGTGAACCTCATGGCCAACACGGTCATGTTCGGCCTGACCGTCCCCCTCGCGCCGCTCACCCTGCTGCTCGGCCCCGCGGTCACGCTCGCCCTGGTGATGACGCTCGGGCTGGCCGCCACGGCCGCCGCCTGGTACCGGCTGATCGTGCGACGGGTGGTACGGCACCGGGGCGCGGCCTTCACCGGCGCCG
The DNA here is from genome assembly GCF_059510295.1 of Streptomyces sp. PTL18. Taxonomy (NCBI): domain Bacteria; kingdom Bacillati; phylum Actinomycetota; class Actinomycetes; order Kitasatosporales; family Streptomycetaceae; genus Streptomyces; species Streptomyces sp. PTL18. Next base: position 43,060 of record NZ_JCAJZO010000020.1, read on the forward strand.
CGCTCGCCGCGTTCGCGCCCCCGATGGTCAGCCACGCCGCCGCCCACCCCAACTTCGTCGTCCTGTTCATGATCCCGCTGATGATCGAGCGCGCGCTGCGGCTGTGCGCGGGCGCCGGGGTGGTGCCGGACGGGGTGGTCCTCGGCCTGATGGCGACGTACCAGATCTTCCTGGGCGAGGAGCCGCTGCTGCTCGCCTCCCTCGGCACGGCGCTGTTCGCGGGCGCGTACGCGGTGGTGCGCCGGGACGTGGCGAAGGCGGCGTGGCGCCCGCTGCTGAAGGGGCTCGCGATCGCCGCGGCGGTGTGCCTGCCGCTGGTGGCACTCCCCCTGTACTGGCAGTTCTTCGGCCCGCAGAGCTACCGGAGCGTCTTCCACGGCGGCTTCACGGGCAACAGCCCGCTGTCCCTGCTCGCCTTCGCCAAGGACTCACTGGTCGCGGGCGACGAGGACACCGCGAACGCACTCGCCCTGAACACGACCGAGCAGAACGCCTTCTACGGCTGGCCGCTGGTGGCCCTCGCCCTCGCGATCGTCGTACGGCTGTGGGAGCAGGCCCTGGTCAGGGCGCTGGGCTTCACCGCCCTCGCCGCCGCCTTCCTGTCCCTCGGCCCGCGCTTCCGGTTCCCGCTGTCGCACACCACGGCCCCCGGCCCCTGGGCGCTGTTCGCGCACCTGCCGCTGTTCGAGTCCGTCATCGAGGGCCGGGTCGCCCTGATCTGCGCGCCCGCACTCGGCCTGCTGCTGGCGGTGGCGATCGAGCGGCTGGCGCACACACCGCACGCCGGCAACCAGCTGCTCGGCCTCACGGCGGTCGCTGCCGCGCTCGTCCCGATCGTCCCGGCCCCGCTGCCGGCGGTGGAACGGGCTCCCGTACCGGCCTTCATCGCGGACGGCACGTGGAGGTCGTACGTCCACGGGGACGAGACGCTGGTGCCCGTCCCGCTGCCCGACTCCGGCGACGCGGAGGCGCTGCACTGGCAGACCGCGGCCCACTTCGCGTTCACACTGCCCGGCGGGTACTTCAACGGCCCCTGGGGCAGCGAGCGCATCGGCGTCTACGGCGCCAAGCCCCGCTTCACCGCCGCCATGCTGCGGGACATCAGCTTCACCGGCGTGAAGCCCACCATCGGCGACACCTGGCGGGCGCGGGCCCGCGCCGACTTCGCGTACTGGAAGGCGGGCGTGCTGGTGCTGCCACCGCAGGAGTACCAGGACCCGTTGCGGGACACCGTGAACAAGCTGGTGGGGCGGCCCGGTAAGTGGGTGGGCGGCGTGTGGGTATGGGACCTGCACGGCTTGCACGGCTGAGCGCGACCGGCCGCCCGCACGCCCATTACGCTTCCTGCACCACACCGATAACCCGAGGAGCTTACTGTTGGCCTGTGACCTGTGGCTGGTCCCGCTCGTCGACGTGTTGTGCCACACCCCCGACAACCCTTTCGCCGAGGAACTCGCCCTCTACGACAAGGTGCTGGGCGAAGCCGGACTGCCACCGGTGCCGGTGTACCAGTACATGCCGGGCCTGACCGGAGCGGTGGCCCCGGTCGCGGGATTCGACTACGACGCGCTGCACTTCCTGCGCCGTGCCTATCTGCTCCAGGTGTGCGGCCTCGCCGTGACCCCGGTCGACGAACTGGGCGGCGACTACGAGCAGCTCCTGGAGATGTTCGAGTCGACGGCCCAGCAGTCGCACCTGGTGTGGCACTACGACCACGCCGGCGCCTACGTCCCCGTGGACTTCCCGCAGCCCCTGTCGAACGACGAACTCCTCGCCGGCGGCGGCCCGTTGGGCTCCTCCCAGGCGCTGCTGCGGGAGCTGGAGTTCGTGGCCGCCTCGATCGGTATCGACCCGTCGAACCCCCCGGCCGCCCCGGAGCCCCCGCTCGCTCCCACGGCTCTGGAGGAACCCGCGCTCCCGGCCCCCTACGACCCGAGCCCGTTCGCCCGCGAACGCCATGTGTGGCTGGGGCTGCACGCGGCGGCCACGCGGAGCCTGGCGCAGGGGTCGATGATCGTGTTCAGCTGAGGCGGTGAGGGGCTCTCTGCGGGTGCCCTTCCCCCGGCAGATGGTCACCGCTGACGCGGCACCCCGAGGAGGCGGCAGGCGCCGCGCCCGGGGCGGGGACTGCCCGCACTGCGACGACCGGTGCGGGTGGCGCCGCAGGCTGTCCGGCTCCGGCAGCCTGCCGCACCCGCAGTGCCTCGTGTGCCACCACGTCCGGACCCACGAGACCCGCTTCGGCGCCACCCGCTCGACGCCCTGACGCGTCCGGTTCAGCTCTGCGGCAGGGGCCGGCCGAGCTGGGCGAACAGCCCCAGGCGGTCGCTCACCGCACGTATCTCGGTGATCCGGCCCGCGCTCAGCGTGAAGATCCAGATCGCCTCGCTCTCGAAGGCCCTCCCGGTCGGCTCGGGCATACGCGGGTGGGCCCCGCTGGGCACCCCCCGCTGGGTGACGCGGGCCACCACCCGGTCACCCTCGCTGATCAGCTCCTCCACCCGGGCGGTGAGCGGAGCCAGCGCCTCGGACTGCCGGCGCAGGCCGTCGAAAGCAGCCCCCGGCTCGTCGGCCTCGCCGTGGATGATCTTGTGGTCCACGACATCGGCCGCCATGTACCGCGGCAGGTCCTCGATCCGGCCCTCGCCGACCGCCTCGAAGAACCCCTGGACGACCTTCTTGCCGTCGTCGGCTGCCTCGCTCACAACTCCCCGTGTTCTCAGGGACGCCGCCCTCAGAAGACCGGCGTACCGTCCTGCGTCAGCTTCCAGTTGGTGACGGCGAAGTCGGCCGGGTCGAGGGTCTTCTTCTCCGTCACGTAGTCGATCATCAACTGGCGGATCTCGTTCGTCGAGCTGTAGGCGATCGGCGCCGAGGCGATGTGCGGGTAGCCCGAACCGCCGTTGGCACGGTAGTTGTTGACGGCGACGACGAAGACCTGGTCGTCGGCGATCGCTGCGCCCTTGTAGGAGAGGTTCTTGATGCGCGAGCCCTCGGGCTGCGCGATGTCGATCTCGTAGTCGACCCCGGCGGCGGTGTCGTACATGTAGTCCCAGAAGTTGTTGGCGTTGGTGAGGGTCGCGGTGTCGACCTTCGTACCGGACGGGACCTGGTGGTAGTACTTCGCCGCGTACTCGAGGTAGTCCTTGAGCTGGGCGCCGGTGAGCTTCTTGCCGTAGAGGGTGTTGTCGTAGATGTAGAGCCCGGCGATGTCCCTGATCGTCACGTTCCCTGCGGGGATGTCCGCCGTCCGGCTGAAGGGCGCGGCGACGGAGATCAGCGGGAGCGCCGCGTCGGCGGAGGACAGCCCGGAGGCGACCGTCGCCATCTGAACCTGGTGGATGAAGTCCATGATGGGGACGTCCTTCCAGCAGGACTCCGCCGCCGACAGGTCCGTCGTGCAGGTGCCGACGGGGGTGTTGACGTACTTCACCACGAGTTCGTGGTCGGCCTCCAGGAGCCGCTTGATCTCCGGGTCCTCCTCGACCGTGTTGGGGTTGAGGGTCCGGGCCGTCTTGCCCGTCACCTTCCACCGGCCGCAGTGCAGTTCGAGCTCGAAGTCGAAGACGCTCAGGCGGTAGCCCCAGCAGTAGGGCTCGGAGAGGAGGACTTCCTCGCCGGTCTCCTCGTTCTTGACCGTGTAGGAGGGGACCTCCACGTGGGTGTGGCCGACCAGGATCGCGTCGATGCCCGGCACCTGCTCGGCGACCAGGTTCGACGCGTTCTCCACGTACGGGAGTTCGTCCCCGTAGGAGGACGAGCCGTCGAGGCCCGAGTGGTCCGTCAGGAACACCACGTCGCAGCCCAGCGCGCGCAGACGCGGCACGTACTTCTTCGCCTGCTCGACGAGCCCGGGGAAGACCATCTTCCCGCTGACGTTGTCCTTGTCCCACAGCGCGATACCGGGGTTGGTGAGCCCGAGGATGCCGACCTTGATGTCAGGGGCACCGGGGACCCGGATGCGCTTCACGGTGTACGGGTGGAAGGCGGGCCGGAGCGTCTTGGCGTCCAGCGCGTTGGCGCCGAGCAGCGGGAAGTGACACTGGCTCTCGAACTTCCGCAGCACGTCGATGCCGTAGTTGAACTCGTGGTTGCCGAGCGCGGCGGCGTCGTAGCGCATGTGGTTCATGGCCACGGCCATGGGGTGCTTGGGCCCCTTCTTGCCGTCGGTGCCGGTGATCGGATCGACGCGGGCGAAGTAGTAGGCCAGGGAGGTGCCCTGGATGATGTCGCCGGCGTCGACGAGCAGGACGCGGTCCTCGCCCTTCGCCTCGCGCTGCTGCTTGATGAGCGTGGCGACCCGCGCGACACCGACGGAGTTGCCGGCCTTGTCGCTGTAGGGGGCGTCCTTGTAGTAGTCCCAGTCGAAGACGTGGCTGTGCAGGTCGGTGGTGCCGAGGATGGAGAAGGACCAGGTACGCGGCGTCCTGACGGGCCTGTGGTCGGCAGCTTCGGCCGTACCGGTGCCGGCCGCTCCCGCGACGGCGACCGCCGCCGAGGTGACGGCCGACTTCTGCATGAACTCGCGTCTGTTCATGGGGCTGACGGGCATACGGGACTCCTGGAAGTGGAGAACGGAGAGGGACGGCACTACCCGCGTAGATAGTCCCGGTCGCTTTCTCTGCGCGGAACCAGGAGCAGCCCATGGGCCGGTCAAGGATGTCCATGACCGGCCCAACAGGACGAGGAGGTAAGGGACTTACAGGAAGGAATTGATCTCGATGGTCTCGTCGCGGCCCGGACCCACGCCGATCGCCGAGATCGGGGCGCCCGACATCTCCTCCAGGGCCTTGACGTAGTTCTGCGCGTTCTTCGGGAGGTCCGCGAAGGTCTTGGCCTTCGTGATGTCCTCCTGCCAGCCGGGCAGCATCTCGTAGACCGGCTTCGCGTGGTGGAAGTCCGTCTGGGAGTACGGAAGCTCCTCCACCCGCTTGCCGTCGATCTCGTACGCGACACAGACCGGGATCTGCTCCCAGCCGGTGAGGACGTCGAGCTTGGTGAGGAAGAAGTCGGTCAGGCCGTTGACCCGGGTCGCGTAGCGGGCGATCACCGCGTCGAACCAGCCGCAGCGGCGGTCGCGGCCCGTCGTCACGCCCCGCTCGCCGCCGATGCGGCGCAACGCCTCGCCGTCCTCGTCGAACAGTTCGGTCGGGAAGGGGCCCGAGCCGACACGGGTCGTGTACGCCTTGAGGATGCCGATGACACGGCTGATCTTCGTCGGGCCGACGCCGGCACCGGTGCAGGCACCGCCCGCGGTCGGGTTCGACGAGGTCACGAAGGGATAGGTGCCGTGGTCGATGTCCAGAAGCGTGCCCTGGCCGCCCTCGAACAGGACGACCCTGTTCTCCTCCAGGGCCTGGTTCAGGACCAGGACCGTGTCGGCGACGTACGGCTCGATCTTCTCGGCGTAGCCCAGCAGCTCCTCGACCACCTGGCTGACGGCGATCGCGCGCCGGTTGTACAGCTTGGTGAGGATCTGGTTCTTGACGTCGAGGGCCGCTTCGACCTTCTGGGTCAGGATCGACTCGTCGTACAGGTCCTGGACCCGGATGCCGACCCGGTTGATCTTGTCGGCGTAGGTCGGGCCGATACCGCGGCCGGTCGTGCCGATCTTGCGCTTTCCGAGGAAGCGTTCCGTCACCTTGTCGACGGTGACGTTGTACGGCGTGATGATGTGGGCGTTGCCGCTGATCAGCAGCTTGGACGTGTCGACACCGCGTTCGTTCAGACCGCTCAGCTCGGAGAGCAGGACCGACGGGTCGACGACGACGCCGTTGCCGATGACGGGCGTACAGCCCGGGGACAGGATTCCGGAAGGGAGAAGGTGGAGCGCGTACTTCTGGTCACCCACGACCACCGTGTGGCCGGCGTTGTTGCCGCCCTGGTAGCGCACGACATAGTCCACCGAACCACCGAGCAGGTCGGTGGCCTTTCCCTTGCCTTCGTCACCCCACTGAGCACCGAGCAGCACAAGTGCGGGCACGCGCGTACACCCCTTCCGGGCGGGGCATGTCCAGGGTCGAGGGCGTACGCGGAGGGTTCACCGCCGCGTGCACCGCGACCGTCGTTGGCCGCAAACCGTCGGACCGGATGCCCCGGAATAGACGAAGCCCCTGACGCAATAGCGCAAGGGGCTCTTGCACAGAGATGCTACCCGAGGAAGCGAGGCAGGACCGAGGTGGCGACTTCCGACCAGCTCCTCGTGGTCATCGACCCGGTCGCCCGTCACAGCGACGGTGAGTCGGTACGGATCGCGAAAGACGTGCTCAGCGCGGGTGCGGCCACCAAGGTGTGTCTCCCGGACGGACCGGAGGAATTCGCCCGGGCGCTGGATCGCCGGGGGTCGCGGCGGCCGGTGGTCGTCGGCGACGACCGGGCGCTGCTGCGGGCGGTGACGCACCTGCACCGGTGCCGTGAGCTGGGGATGACGGCCCTGTCGCTGGTGCCGGTGGGCGCCGCGCAGTCGCTGGCGTGGTCGCTGGGGGTGCCGGCGGGGGCGGTCGCGGCGGCGCGGGCCGTCCTGGACGGGGTGGAGCGGCGGCTGGACCTGCTGGTGGACGACAGTGACGGCGTGGTGCTCGGGGACCTGGGGATCCCTCCGGTTCCGGCGCGGGAGGCGTCGGGGGCCGAGCCGGTGCCGGCCTCGTCGGCGGGCTCGGGACGTCCGTGGCTGCGGACGTGCCAGTCGCTGGTACGGACGCTCGCGGCGCGTCCCACGCGGGTGCCGTCGCCGCGGTCGGCGGGACCCGGACCGTCCCGGCTGCGGGTGGAGGTCGACGGGCAGACACTGGTGGACCTGGACCAGCCGGTGGAGGCGGTGTCCGTGTCGCCCGGCGATCCGGGGGTGGCCGAGGTGGAGGTACGGCCGGTCTCGGTGGGCGCGGAGGCGTCGCCGCTGCTGGCGGTGGGGCGCAGGGTGACGGTGTCGGGGGCCGATTTCCGGTACCGCGCGGACGCGGTGGTGTCGGGGCCGGTGCGGACGCGGACGTGGGTGGTCCGGCAGGGAGCGTGGGCGCTCACCCTGCCTGCGGCCCGCCCGCCCGGCGCATGAGGACCGAGCGGGTGATCAGCAAGATCAGCCCACCTCCACGCTCAGTCCCTTCAGGCCCCGGATCACGAAGTTCGGCTTCCGCTCCGGCTCCGCCGCCGGGCGCAGCGTCGGGGCCCTCTCCAGCAACGCCGTCATGGACGCCGCCAGCTCGATACGGGCCAGGGGTGCGCCGATGCAGTAGTGGATGCCGGCGCTGAAGGAGATGTGCGGGTTGTCCCTGCGGGTCAGGTCCAGCTCCTCGGGGGCGGTGAAGACCGCCGGGTCGTGGTTGGCGGAGCCGAACAGCATGGCGATCTCGGAGCCGCGCGGGATCGTCGTACCGTCGATCTCGATGTCGTCCAGCACCCAGCGCTCGAAGAGCTGCAGCGGGGTGTCGTAGCGCATCAGCTCCTCGATCGCGGACGGCACCAGGGAGTGGTCGGCGCGCAGGGCGGCCAGCCGGTCGGGGTGGCGGAACAGCGCCCACCAGCCGTTCACGGTGGCGTTGACGGTGGCCTCATGCCCCGCGTTGAGCAGGAGCACCGCGGTGGAGATCATCTCCTGCTCGGTCAGCCGGTCGTCGTCCTCGTCGTGCGCCGCGATCAGCCCGGAGATCAGGTCGTCCCCCGGCTCCTTGCGCCGCGCGGCGATCAGGTCCCGCAGATACGCCGAGAACTCCACCGACGCCCGCACCGCCTTCGCGGCCGTCTCCTCGGACGGGTTCAGCTCGTACATCCCGCAGATGTCCGCCGACCAGGGGCGCAGCCGGCTGCGGTCCGCCTCGGGGATGCCCAGCATCTCGGCGATCACCGCGACCGGGAGCGGCTCGGCCACATCGGCCAGCAGATCCCCGCCGCCGCGGCGGACGAGACCGGCGACGAGGTCGTGCGCCAGGGCGTGGACGTACGGCTTCAGCCGCTCCACCGTGCGCGGGGTGAACGCCTTCGACACCAGGCGCCGGATCCGGGTGTGGTCCGGCGGCTCCAGATCCAGCATCCCGTGGTCGTTGAGGGTGTGGAACGGCTCGTGCTCCGGCGGGGGCGCCGTGCGGCCGAACTCCTCGTGCGTGAACCGGTGCTGGTACGTCCGGCCCAGCCGCCTGTCCCGCAGCAACGCCGACACGTCCGCGTGGTGCGGCACCAGCCACTGGCCGGTGGGCTCGAAGTAGTGCACCCGGCCCTGCGCACGCAGCTCGGCGTAGGCGGGGTACGGGTCGGCCACGAACGCCGGGTCCCAGGGGTCGAACGCGAGAGCGGAACGAACTGCCATGCCCGGACGCTAACCGAGCAGGCGCCTCCTGACCAGGGGGTCTCACACCGGAGGGCGGCTCACCCCGGTGTCACCAGCCGCGCCTCGTACGCGAAGACCGCCGCCTGGGTGCGGTCGCGCAGGCCCAGCTTCACCAGGATCCGGCTGACGTGCGTCTTGATCGTGGACTCGGCCACCACCAGCCGCTCGGCGATCTCCGCGTTGGACAGGCCCTGGGCGATGAGGACGAGGACCTCTGTTTCGCGTTCGGTGAGTTCGCCGTAGGCCGCCTGGGCCGAGGGTGGCAGGGCCGGACGGTCCGAGAGGCGGGAGAACTCGGTGATCAGGCGCTTGGTGACCGAGGGGGCGAGGAGGGCCTCGCCTGCGGCCACCACCCTGACCGCGTCGGCCAGCTGGCGTGCCGAGGCGTCCTTGAGGAGGAAGCCGGAGGCTCCGGCGCGCAGGGCCTGGTACACGTACTCGTCCAGGTCGAAGGTGGTCAGGACCAGGACCTTGGCCGACACGTCCGCCGCCACGATCTCCCGCGTCGCCTCGATGCCGTTCAGCTCCGGCATGCGGATGTCCATCAGGACGACGTCCGGGGCGAGTTCCCGAACCCGTTCCACCGCCTGCCGGCCGTTGACCGCCTCGCCGACCACCTCGAGGTCCGGCATCGCGTTCAGCAGAACGGAGAAGCCCTCGCGGACCATCATCTGGTCGTCCGCGACGAGTACCCGGATGGTCATGCGTCCCCTTCGGTCGCCGCGACGGCCGGTACCGGCAGGAAAACCGCCACCTCATAGCCGCCGTCGTCCGCCGGTCCGGCCGTCATCTCCCCGTTCAGCATGGTGACGCGCTCCCGCATGCCCGTGATGCCGTGGCCGGCGCCCGGGGAGGGCTTGATCAGGTGGGGAGCCTGCGGGCGCGTGTTGACCACGCGCAGACCCAGCCCGCCGAGGACGTAGGCGATCTCCACGCGGGCGCTCGTCCCCGGCGCGTGCCGCAACGTGTTGCTGAGGGCCTCCTGGACGATCCGGTACGCCGACAGTTCGACGCCCTGCGGGAGCTCCCGCACCGCGCCCGTGACCGTCTTCTCCACGCTCAGTCCCGCCTCGCGCACATTCGCCAGCAGGGCGTCCAGGTCGGCGAGGGTGGGCTGGGGTGCGTCGGGGGCCTCGTAGCCCTCCGCCCGTACGACGCCGAGGACACGGCGCAGCTCGGTCAGGGCCGCCACCGCGTTCTCCCGGATCGTGGCGAAGGCCTTCTCCAGCTCCGGCGGCGGGTTCTCCACCCGGTAGGGCGCGGCCTCCGCCTGGATCGCGACCACCGACATGTGGTGGGCGACCACGTCGTGCAGCTCCCGGGCGATCGTCGTGCGCTCCTCCAGCAGGGTCCGCCGGGAACGCTCGTGCGCGGTCTCGGTCTGCTGGGCGGTGACCTCCTGCTCGGCCTCGCGGCGTATGTGCCGGACGGTGACCGTGAGGAGCGCGAGGGCGGAGACGACCAGCATGGCCGGGGTGTCGCTGGCGTAGTGGCCCCACCCGAACGCGGTCTCGGCGACGAAGGCGTAGGCCGCGGTGGCCACCCACATCCACGCCGCCGTGCGCGGCCGGGTGCGTATCGCCACCACCGTCAGCACCGTCAGATGGGCTATGAAGCTGCTGGGCAGCCACGGCCAGGCGCCCCAGGAGGAGCCCAGGAACGCCGTCCCGGCGGTTCCCGCCAAGGAGGTCCAGAAGGCTCCCACCGGGCGCACCAGTGTCAGCAACACCGGGATCAGGGCGAACAGCCCGATCAGCAGGCTCGACAGTCCGCCGGTGTCGTCCCGTTGGGCGACCACCATCGCCACCAGGCCGACCCCGGCCACCACGGCGTGCGGGGTCCAGGCCGCGTACTCCCGCATGCGCCGCGGCAGCCGCCCGGCCACCGGGCCGTCGACGCTCATACGAGGCAACGGGCGGTAGGCGAAGGCGCCGTGGAACAGGTCCTGCCGCATCCTGCGCAGGGCGTCCGCGGCCATCCGGTACTCGGGGCTGCGCGGCGTGTACGGGGCGTACGCGCCGTCCGGTGGCGTCTGCCTCTGGGTCGTCTCGGTCACGTGGAAAAGGTAGGCCCGGTCAGGGGGCGCGGTCGTCACCAGTGAGAGGGGTCCTCCGGAATCCTCCTCAGGTACTACGGGTCGGGGTCGCTTCGTCCCCGCGGCCGGATCCAGCGGATTCAGTAGCCCGACGGCCGCACCAGCCCCGACTCGTAGGCGAACACGGCCGCCTGGGTGCGGTCGCGCAGGCCCAGCTTCACCAGGATGCGGCCCACATGCGTCTTCACCGTCTGCTCGGCGACCACGAGGCGTTCGGCGATCTCCGCGTTCGACAGGCCCTGGGCGATGAGGGCCAGGACCTCCGTCTCCCGCTCGGTGAGGTCGCCGACGCGCTCCTTCAGCGGGGCCCGGGGGGCGCTGTGCATCCGGGAGAACTCGGCGAGCAGGCGCCGGGTGATGCCCGGTGCGAGCAGCGCGTCGCCCGCCGCCACCACCCGTACCGCCTCGGCGAGCTGGTCGGCGGAGGCGTCCTTGAGGAGGAAGCCGGAGGCTCCGGCGCGCAGGGCGTCGTACACGTACTCGTCGAGGTCGAAGGTGGTCAGGACCAGGACCCTGGGGTGCGGGGCGGCCTCCGTGATGTGCCGGGTCGCCTCGATGCCGCCCAGCTCGGGCATGCGGATGTCCATCAGGACGACGTCGGGGGCGAGTTCGGCGACCTTGGCGATCGCGTCCCTGCCGTCGACGGCCTGGCCGACGACCTCGATGTCGGGCGTGGCGTTGAGCAGCACCGTGAAGCCCTGCCTGACCATCATCTGGTCATCGGCGATCAGTACGCGGATGGTGCTGATCGTCATCGGTTCTCTTCTCCTGTCGGATCGGTGGGACTGCCGTCGGCCGGGGGGTCCTTCGGGCTGGGCAGGAAGCACGCCACCGCGAAGCCGCCGCACAGCGTCTCGGTGGCGAAGAGGGTCCCGCCGAGCATCACGGCGCGCTCCCGCATGCCGAGCAGCCCATGTCCCGCTCCCGGTGACGGCGGAGCAGGGCGCGTGGGACGGGAGTTGGCTATGTGCAACTGCAGACCGCGCGGGAAGTAGGTGAGTTCGACGCGGACGGTGGAGCCGGGGGCGTGCCGCAGCGCGTTGCTGAGGGCCTCCTGGACGATCCGGTACGCGGACAGCTCCACGCCGGGTGGCAGCGGGCGCACCTCGCCGACGATCTCCGTGCGCACCTCCATGCCGGCGGCGCGGGTGTTCTCCACGAGGGCGTCGAGCCGGTCGAGGGTGGGCTGCGGGGAGTCGGGGGCGGCGCCGGTGCCGCTTCCTATGCCGTAGGGGTCGGCGGGGTTCTCCGAGCGCAGGACGCCGAGGACCCGGCGCAGTTCGGTCAGGGCCTCCAGCGCGTTCTTGCGGATGCCGTCCAGGTTCTCCCTCAGTTCGTCGGAGGGGTTCTCCACCAGGTGCGGGGCGACCTGGGCCTGGATGGAGATGACCGACATGTGGTGGGCGACGACGTCGTGCAGTTCGCGGGCGATGCGGCTGCGTTCCTCGAGGAGGGTGCGGCGGGCCCGCTCCTCGGCCGTCACGAAGGTCAGCTGGACGAGCTGCGTACGGGCTTCGCGGCGGCCGCGGAGTGCCGTGCCGACCAGGAGGACGACGCCGAAGACGGCCAGCGCGGGCAGGCCGGTGGCGGAGTAGCGGGCCGCGCCCTCGACGCCCTGGACCAGATAGGTCACCAGGGCGGTCAGTGCCCAGACGCCGCCGACGACGCGGGTGGGCACCCTCAGGGCCAGCAGGAACAGCACAATGGCGCACGAGGTGATGGCGGAGCCCGTCCAGGGCCACGGCGGCGGGTCGACGAAGGACCCCAGGGCGTGGAACGTGGCCATCCGGCTGATCTGGGAGGCCACCAGGTGCGCCGCCAGCGACAGCCACCAGGCGGGCAGCGGACGCCACAGGGCCAGCGCGACGGCTCCGCCCTGCGCCAGGCCGATCGCCACGTCGAGCGTGGGGAGCAGGTCATAGCTGTCGCTCAGCTCGTTGGCCGCCCCGATCGAGAGCACCAGCGCGAGGACGCACACGACGACGTGCGGTGCCCGACGCAGCAGACGGGGCCGCGACAGCGGCGGGAGCGGATCGGAGGCGAACGTCCACAGGTCGTCCCGGAGGATGCGCAGTTGTCGGCGGAGTGCGGTGAGGAGAGAGGAGAGGCCCGAGACGAGGGGGCCGGCAAAGCGGTGCTCCGGCTCAGGCGACCCGGTCCGGGGGGACGGGTCGCGGCCCGGCGTGCCGAACGCGCCGCCGGCCGGGTCCTCGTAGCGTGCCTCCCTCATCCGGCTCACCCTAGGCACCGCCGGCCGTCTTCGCTCCAGTGCGGGGGAACCTGTGGACGAACACCACGCGGGATCGGCGGCCCCGGGGCCCGCGCGGCCCCTGTTCATGAGTGCGGAACGCGGTCCAGCACAGGGCGAGGGCCAGGGCGAACACCGGCAGCCAGACCAGGCGTGCCGCCACCCAGGTCAGGTGGTCGGGGGTGGTGTGCAGGCCCGGCAGGCGGCCCGTGAGGAGGCCCGTCGCGGTGGTCGCCATCAGGGCCGTCTGGTGCCACAGGAAGATCGTCATCGCGGAGAGGTTCACCAGGGCCACCGCCGCCCAGGCCAGGGGGCGGCGCATCGCGCGGCGCAGCCGTTCACGCAGCAGCAGCGCCAGTCCGCACTGGGCCAGGCCGAAGGTGACGGCGGCCAGGGTGGGCGGGTCCAGGTTGGAGACCGGCTCACCCGGGACACCGACCATCGACCCCGGGTACCCCGCCCACACCACCAACCCCGCCGTCACCGCCGTGCCACCGGCGAACAGCGCCCAGCCCGCGCGGCGGCTCTCCAGCTCGCCCCGGGTCCAGGCCGCGCCCAGGGTGTACGGCACGAGCCAGCCCGCCGGCAGGTTCACCCAGCCCAGCCAGGACGGGCCGCCGAATCCGAAACGGACGATGTCCACATGGAGGACGACGGCCAGCGGCCACAGCGGGTTGAGCCGCGTCACCAACGGGGTCGCCGCCGTCAGGGCCCCGAGGACCAGCAGGAACCACAGGGGCGACAGGGCCAGCTTCACCAGGGTGTGGACCGTGCCGGCGTCCGCCCCCGTCGCGAGCAGGCCGCACGCCGCGACCGTCCACAGCGTCACGACCGCCGCGACCGGCTTGAACAGCCGGGTCAGGCGGGCGCGCAGCCACTGCCCGTAGGAGACGCCCCGTCCGCGCGCGGATGCGTAGCCCTTCGTCGCGACGTGGCCGCCCACCAGGAAGAACACCGCGAGCGTCTGGAACACCCAGGAGACCGGGGCCAGCCATGGCATGAAGTGCAGTGGGCTCGCGGTGTGCAGCGTGCCCGAGTCCGCGACCAGGGCGGTCACCAGCCAGTGCCCCAGGACGACTCCGAGGATCGCCAGGGCCCGCAGGGCGTCGACCGCGCGGTCCCGCTCGGCGGGGGTGGCCAGGTCGGCGCGGTGGGCCGCGGCGCGTATCGCGTTCAGGGTCTGCTGCCGCACGGTCGTGTCACGCACGGGTCACCTCCGAGGTCCGGCCGAGAACGATCCGGGTCAGGTTGGCCAGGGAGGCCGAGCCCGGCTTGAAGTAGTCGCTGTGGCCGCCGTCACCCGCGGCGAACACGCGGGCGCCGTAGGCCGGGGAGACCGGGTCCGTGCCGAAACCGACGGTGGTGCCGAACAGGTCCAGACGGTGGTGCGGCACGTCCGCGATCCAGTCGTCGCCGCCGCGGGCCGCCCAGACGCGGGCGTGGGTGTGCAGGGCGGCGGCAGAGTCCGCGCCTGTACCGGGGCTGCCGACCAGGACGATGTCCTGGGCGTCGACGGCGGCGGCCGCGCCGGCGCACACGACGGTCCCGTAGGAGTGGCAGAGCAGGGAGACGCGGGGCGACGGGCCGAGCGCGTCCCGCAGCTGCCGTACGAACCGCTCCAGCGCGGGGGCGGCCTGGGCGGCACGGGTCGGTGTGAGCGCGTCGGTGCTGAACGTCCGGGGCGTGTCGTAGCCGAGCCAGGCGATCACGGCCGTGTCCCGGCCGGTGTCGTGGTGCAGGGCGAGCGCGGTGGCGCGGAAACGGCCGTAGGTGTCCAGCGAGGTGTCGGAACCCGGTACCAGGACCGCTATGTGCCGTGCCGTGGCCAGGTCGCCGAGGACCTCGGTCACCCGGCCCGTGCCCCGGCCGTCGAAGGCCAGCAGATGACGGGCGGGTGAGGACAGTACCCGCTCCACCGCCGCCCGTCTCCGGTCGCCGTGGTCGGCCGCCATGCGGGAAGCCTCGGCGGCGTCCGCGCGGTTCGCCTCGTACGTCCCGGTGAGCGTGGCCGCCGAGAGCGGGACGGGCGTGGCCGGCGGCGGCGCCGGGATGCGGGGCCGCGCGGCGGCCGACAGGGGGACGACGACGGCGACCGCGACGAGGACCGCGAGCAGGGTACGGCGGAGGCGTCCGAGTCGACGGCGGCGACGGCCCCGCCGTCCGTCGCCGCCCCCATGGTCGTCCCGACCGTCCGCGTACGCGGACGCGACCGGGTGCCTCCCCCGCGAGCCCATGACGTCCTCCCCTTCCGCCGCCCGCGCACCGGGCGGTCACGGAAAGGAAGTTACGGAGCGTCACCTGTCGTCGGCATCATGCCGAGGAGCTCACTTGGGAGGTAGCTCTCAGGTACTACGGGTATGACCGGGTACTGCCACGGACGACGCACGAGCCGCGCACGGGGCCGCGCAAGCGGCGGCTCGTGGCGGCTCAAGCGGCGGCTGAAAGCGGCGGCTCGTGGCGGCTCAAGCGGCGGCTGAAAGCGGCGGCTCACGGCGGCTCAGAGACGGCTGAAAGGGGGCCCCAAGGGGGCGCCGCGGCTACCACGCCAGCTGCGCGATCTCCTCGGCCACCACCGCGCACGCGTCCGCCGCCGGATCGATCAGCGGGAAGTGGCCGACGCCCTCCAGGAGCGTGAGGCCGACCACCTCGCCCGCCTTCGCCGCCGCCTCCGCGTACGCCTCGGCGACCGCCTGCGGGACCACGACGTCCGTCCGGCCCTGGACCAGGGTCGTGGCGATACCGGTGGGCAGCAGCAGCGCCGGGTCCGCGTACGGTCTGCGTTCCTCGAACCGGTCCCTTCCGCCGAGGAGCTGGACCGCCGCGCCGCCGCACACCTCCAGCTTGTCGGCGACGCGGAAGTCCGCGATGGGGGCGAGCGCCACGACACCGCGCAGCGGGGCCGGGCGGTCAATACGCCACGGGGAGCCCGGCGGCAGGACGTGGCGGGCCGCGGCCCACAGCGCCAGGTGGCCGCCCGCCGAATGCCCGGTGACCACCGTGCGGCGCGGGTCGGCCTGCGGGAGCACCTCGCGCACCAGGCCGGGAAGCGCGTCGAACGCGGCCGCCACGTCGTCGAACGTGTCCGGCCAGCGGCCTGCCACCGGCCCCGTACCGCCGCCCGCACCGGAACCCTCGCCCGCGGACCCGTCGGCCTGCGACGGGATGAGGGCACCACGGCGGTACTCGACACTCGCCACGGCGAAGCCCCGGCGGGCCAGGAAGTCCGCGAACGGCGAGACGTGCCGCCGGTCGTACGGCGCGCGCCACGCGCCGCCGTGCAGCAGGACGACCAGAGGGGCGAGTTCCGGGGCGTCCGCCGCCCCGGCCGGCTCGGTCTGCCGCGGGGCGTAGAAGTCGATCACCTGGTCGGGGTGGCCGCCGTAGGCGGCGGTGGAGTCGGGGTCCACCGGCGGGTGCGAGAAGGCGGACGCCTCTTCGGCGGCATCGCGGGGGGCGTCGTCGTCCGGCATGCTCCAACCTCTCAGCGGCAGAACGGGATTCGTACGCGGCGGCCGGAGGACACCGGCCGCCGCGGGGACGGTATCAGGCGGGTGACGTGCGTCAGCAGGGGGTTGTCACTCTCGGTGAGGAGCAAACGGATCTGCTGTGCCGTCCCGGTGAGGCGGGGCAGAGGCCCCCTGGGGGCGGAGTCCCGCCCCCAGGGGAGCCACCCGTCAGGCCACCACCTCGGCCAGCACCTCCGCCAGCACCCGGGCCGCCCGCTCCACGTCCCCGAACCCCACGTACAGCGGCGTGAACCCGAACCGCAGCACGTCCGGCGCCCGGAAGTCACCGACCACGCCGGCGGCGATCAGCCGCTTCATCACGTCCCCCGCGACGGGGGTACCTCCCTGCTCGAGCGCAGCCGGGAGCTCGGGGGGACAGCGCAGCGCGATCTGGCTGCCCCGTTCCCGGTGCGCGACCGGGGTCAGGGACTCGACCCTGCCGGGCGGGACGTAGGTCGTCACGCACTCGAGGAAGAAGTCCGTCAGGGCCAGCGACTTGGCGCGGACCGCGTCGATCGGGACGCCGTCCCACACCTCCAGCGCCGCCTCCAGGGCGAGCATCGACAGGATGTCCGGGGTGCCGACGCGCCCGCGCAGGGCGCCGGGCGCCGGCTCGTAGTCGGTCCGCATGCCGAACGGCTCCGCGTGCGAGTTCCAGCCCGGCAGCGGTGAGTCGAAGCGGTCCTGCAGCTCCCGCCGCACATACAGGTACGCCGGTGAGCCGGGCCCCCCGTTCAGATATTTGTAGGTGCAGCCGACCGCCAGGTCGACCCCGTGCTCGTCCAGGCCCACGGGCAGCGCACCCGCGCTGTGGCACAGGTCCCAGACCGAGACCGCGCCCGCCGCGTGCACGGCGGCCGTCAGCCGGGGCAGGTCGTGCAGCCGGCCGGTGCGGTAGTCGACGTGGTTCAGCAGCACGGCCGCCGTACGGTTCGACAACGCCCCGGGCACGTCTGCCGGGGCCACCGGACGCAGCGTGCAGCCCGTCATCCGCGCCGCCGACCCGGCGATGTACCCGTCCGTCGGGAACGTCGTCGCGTCGACCACCACCTCGTCCCGGCCCGTGTCCGTCTCGCGGGCCATCCGCACCGCCGCCACCAGCGCCTTGAAGACGTTCACGCTGGTCGAGTCGCCCACCACGATCTGCCCGGGCGCGGCCCCGACCAGCGGGGCGATCCGGTCGCCGACCCGCTCCGGCGCCGTCCACCAGCCGCTCTCGTCCCAGGACCGGATCCTCAGCCGTCCCCACTGCCTGCGGACGACGTCCCCCATGCGGTCCGGTACGGCGACGGGCAGCGCGCCCAGCGAGTTGCCGTCCAGGTAGACCACCTCGTCGAGCACGAACCGCGCGCGCAGCGGCGCGAGTTCGTCCGCCGCGTCCAGCTCCTTCGCCTTCGCCGTCAGTCCGGCCGTCGGTTCAGACATGGGACCGCGCCGTCCACAGCTCGGGGAACACGTTCTTCTGGGCCCGCTTCTCCAGCCAGGCCACCCCGGCGGAACCGCCCGTGCCGGGCTTGGCGCCCATCGCGCGCCGGGTGGCGAGGAGATGGTCGTTGCGCCAGCGCCACACCAGTTCCGCCACGTCGGTCAACGCCTCGCCCAGCCGGGCGATTTCGTCGTCCGGGTCCCCCGAGTAGACGGCGGCCCAGACCGACTCGACCTCCTCCGACGGCTCGTAACGCCGCGAGACGTCGCGCCGCAGCACCGCGTCCGGGACGGGGTGCCCGCGCCGGGCGAGGAGCCGCAGCACCTCGTCGTACAGGGACGGCTCCTGCAGCGCCTTCTCCAGTTCGGCGTGGACGCGGGGCGCGCCGCGGTGCGGGACCAGCATGGACGTGGACTTGTCGCCGAGCAGGAACTCCATGCGGCGGTACATCGCCGACTGGAAGCCCGAGCCCTCGCCGAGGGCGGAGCGGTAGGAGTTGAACTGCGCGGGCGTCAGCTGCGCCAGGGGCCGCCAGGACGCGTTCAGCGCCTGGAGTTCCCGTGCGGACCTCTTCAGCGCGTCGATCGCCACCGGTACCCGGTCCTCGCGCAGGGCGCGCGCCGCGGTCTCCCACTCGTGGACGATGACGGTGAACCACAGCTCCATCACCTGGGTCGTGACCAGGAAGACCATCTCTCCGGGGTCGTCGGAGAGGGTGTGCTGGAGGTGGGTGAGCACGTCCGCCTTGACGTAGTCCTCGTAAGGGGTCGTGCCCTGGAAGTCGAGATGCGGGGTCTCGGGCTCATGAGCCTCGGCGGTGCGAGGGGGCTGGTGAGCCTGTTGGGACATCGCTGTCTCCTGTGTGTGCTCCGGGTAGCGGTCCGCCCCTGCCGATGCCGGCACGGGGGCCCCGGTCCCCACAGGCATCGTCCGCAATGCCCCGGGACATCGCAAGGCCCGCCTGGTCACAGACGGGCCCGGCACCTCCCGCAGGGGCTAGCCCAGCGTCTGGGCCGCCGTGGGCGAGGAGTCCTTCAGGAACTGGGTGCAGCGCTCGTACTCCTCCTGCTCGCCGATGCCCTGCGCGGCGCGTGCGAGGCCGTGCAGGGCGCGCAGGAAGCCACGGTTGGGCTCGTGCTCCCAGGGGATCGGCCCGTGGCCCTTCCAGCCGCTGCGGCGCAGGGCGTCCAGGCCGCGGTGGTAGCCGGTGCGGGCGTACGCGTACGACTCGACGACCGCTCCGCGCTCGAACGCGTCGTCTGCGAGCTGCGCCCAGGCGAGGGAGGAGGCGGGGTACCGCGCGGCGACCTCGGCGGGCGCCGTGCCACTCGCGAGGAGCTCCCGCGGCTCCGGGTCGTCGGGGAGGTGCGTGGGGGGCGGGCCCCCGAGGAGATTCTCGTGAAGGGTCATGGGATCAGTGTGCGGCATGGGCCTGCGGCATGGGCCCGACGTCGGATCATCGTGCCGGACCGGTGGTCAGGTGCGGATCGGCGCTCACTGCGCGGATCAGTGCTCACTGCGCGGATCAATGCTCATTGGCCCGGAGCAACCGGTAGGGCCTGGAGCAGCAGGCACGACACGGAGCCGTGCTCGTGAACTGGAGCAGTGATCGCAACCCGGCGCAGTGCTCGCAGCCTAGAGCAGTGCTCGCGCCACGGAGCAGCGTTCGCGACACGGAGCAGCGTTCGCGCCACGGAGCACCGGTCGCGACGGGGAGCACCGGTCGCGACGGGGACGAAGCCTCACGTTCCGGATCGGTGCTCACCGCCCGGGTCGGCGCTCACGGCCGGGCCGGTACTCAGCGCCCGGGCCGGTACTCACCTCTCAGGCCGTGGTCACCGCCCGGGCCGGTGCGCACCGCCCAGGCCGTGCTCACCGCCCGGATGAGTATCAAGGCGCCGGATCATTGCCGGAAGGCGTGGAGCCATGGCGTGGCTCGAGCGGCGGGGCGGTCATGGAGCAGTGCGTGCGGCACTCGGGGTGGCGGCACTCCGGGGCCATGCGGCGTACCGTCGCGCAGGCGAGCGCCGCGCCCGCCACCAGGACGCCCGCGCACAGCGGCATCGCCCGGCGGAAGGCCGCCTCGAACGCGTCCGGCACACGGTACGCCTCCGGGCCCATCCCGGTGAGCAGGGGCAGCGCGGCCACGGCGATCAGGCCGGCCGCGCGGGCGGCAGCGTTGTTGATGCCGCTCGCCAGACCGGCCCTGGCGGTGTCCACCGACGCGAGCACCGTGGCGGTCAGCGGGGCGACCAGGGTGACCATGCCCGCGCCCATGACCAGCACGGCGGGCAGCACGTCGACGACGTACGAGGCGCCCTTGCCGACGCGCAGCATCAGCAGCATGCCGGCCGCGCACAGCAGGGGCCCGACGGTGAGCGGCACACGCGGTCCGATGCGCTCCGCGAGGGCGCCGGAGCGGGACGAGAACAGGAGCATCAGGACGGTGGTGGGCAGCAGGGCGAGACCGGCCCGCAGGGGCGAGTAGCCGGAGACGACCTGGAGCTGGAGCGCGGTGAGGAAGAAGAATCCGCCGAAGGCCGCGTAGACGCAGAGGGTCACCAGGTTGACCGCCGTGAACTGGCGGGAGGCGAAGATGCCGAGCGGCATCATCGGGTCGCGGCGGTGCCGTTCGACGTGGACGAACGCGACGCCGGCGGCCAGGCCCGCGACCGCGCTGGCGGCGACGAGGGGCCAGTCGCCGCGCGCCTCGATGAGGGCGTACGTCACCAGGGCGAGGGAGAGGGCGCCGAGAGTGGCGCCGAGGACGTCGAAGCGACGGCTGCGGGTGCCGCCGGCGGAGGACTCGGGGACGTGGCGTACGGCGATGGGGGCGCAGAGGAGGGCCAGGGGCACGTTGAGGAGGAAGACCCAGCGCCAGCCGGGGCCGGCCACCAGCCAGCCGCCGAGGAACGGGCCGACGGCGGCGCCGATGCCGCCGAAGCCGGACCACAGGCCGACCGCTCTGCTGCGGTCCTCGGGGTGGAAGGTGGCCTGGATGAGGGCGAGCGACCCGGGGGTGAGCAGGGCGCCGCCGACACCCTGGAGGGCGCGGGCGGCGATGAGGACGCCGGAGGTGGGGGCGACGCCGCAGAGGAGGGAGGCGGTGGCGAACCACAGCACGCCGAGGACGAAGATCCTGCGGCGGCCGTACCGGTCGCCGAGGGCGCCGCCGAGGAGGATGAGACCGGCGAGCGTGAGGAGGTACGCGTTGACGGTCCACTGGAGGGCGGCGAGGCTCGCGTCGAGGGCGTGGCCGATGCGGGGGAGGGCCACGTTGACGACGGTGGAGTCCAGCAGGGCCATGCTGGAGCCCAGCACTGTGGTCAGGAGGATCCACTTCCCCTGCGGGGAGGCGAGCCTCACGGCGGGGGGCTGCTGCGCGGTGACCGCCATGCTGGGATCATCCCGCGTCGGGTGTGGCTGAGCCAGGGCTGCGGCGCCCGGGAGTTGGCCGGACAGTACGCGGTGTCGCGGGTGCCCGGGAGCCGGGCGGCGCAACCCTGCGCCGACGGCGTGCCTCCCCCGAGCTCCTCGAGCAGAGGGGAGGCACCCACCCGTGCCGCCAAGCGGCACGACTGCCCGCAGCTAGTCGGCTGCCGGCACCCCGCCAACCACTGTTACTTGATCTTCGTGCCGGTCGAGCGGAGGTTCTGGCAGGCCTCCAGCACGCGCTTCGACATCGACGCCTCCGCCAGCTTGCCCCAGGTGCGCGGGTCGTAGGTCTTCTTGGAGCCGACCTCGCCGTCGACCTTCAGGACGCCGTCGTAGTTCTTGAACATGTGGTCGACGACCGGACGCGTGAAGGCGTACTGGGTGTCCGTGTCGATGTTCATCTTGACCACGCCGTTCTCCAGCGCCGTCAGGATCTCCTGCTCCGTGGAACCGGAACCGCCGTGGAAGACGAAGTCGAACGGCGACTCCTTGCCGAACCGCTCGGCCACGCCCTCGTTCAGCTCCTTCAGCAGCTCGGGGCGGAGCACGACGTTGCCCGGCTTGTACACCCCGTGCACGTTGCCGAACGACGCGGCCAGCAGGTAGCGGCCCTTCTCGCCGAGGCCGAGCGCCTCGGCCGTGCGGAGCGCGTCGTCGACCGTCGTGTACAGGCTGTCGTTGATCTCGTGGGAGACGCCGTCCTCCTCGCCGCCCGTCGGGGTGATCTCCACCTCGAGGATGATCTTGGCGGCGGCGGTGCGGGCGAGCAGCTCCTGGGCGATCGACAGGTTGTCGGCCAGGGTCTCGGCGGAGCCGTCCCACATGTGCGACTGGAACAGCGGGTTCTGCCCGGCCTTCACCCGCTCCTCGGAGATCGCGAGCAGCGGACGTACATACCCGTCGAGCTTGTCCTTCGGGCAGTGGTCCGTGTGCAGAGCGATGTTGACCGGGTACTTCTCGGCGACGATGTGGGCGAACTCGGCCAGGGCCACCGCGCCGGTGACCATGTCCTTGCTGTACTGGCCACCCAGGAACTCGGCGCCACCCGTCGAGATCTGGACGATGCCGTCGCTCTCCGCCTCCGCGAAGCCGCGCAGGGCCGCGTGCAGGGTCTGGGAGGAGGTCACGTTGATGGCCGGGTAGGCGAACTTGCCTGCCTTCGCCCGGTCGAGCATCTCGTTGTAGACCTCGGGGGTTGCGATGGGCATCTGTCCGCTCCTTGTTGTGCGGGTTGCGTTCTGCGTGCTTACGGCCCTGACCTAGGGAGTGACGTCATCGTCGGCCCCATCTTCCCAGACGTGACCGGATGCTTCGGACACCCTGTCCAGCCTGTGGATAACCCCGTGTCCTAGTCCAGACCCAGGTCGTCCTTCGAATAGGCGAACAGGTAGGGGACACCGGCCTTTTCGGCGATCGCCTCGGCGGCGCCCGTCGCCCGGTCCACGATCGTCGCGACCGCGACGACCTCGGCTCCGGCCTCCCGCAGCGCCTCGACGGCGGTCAGCACCGAGCCGCCGGTGGTGGAGGTGTCCTCGACAGCCAGCACACGGCGGCCCGCGACCTCCGTACCCTCGATCCGGCGCTGCAGGCCGTGCGCCTTGCCCGCCTTGCGGACGACGAAGGCGTCGAGCGTCTTCCCTCGCGCGGCGGAGGCGTGCAGCATCGCGGTGGCCACCGGGTCGGCGCCCAGAGTCAGGCCGCCGACCGCCTCGTAGTCCAGGTCGGCGGTCAGGTCGAGCATGACCTGACCCACCAGCGGGGCGGCCACGCCGTCGAGGGTGATGCGGCGGAGGTCGATGTAGTAGTCGGCTTCCTTGCCCGACGACAGGGTCACCTTGCCGTGCACCACGGCCTTGTCCTTGATCTGCTGCAGCAGCTCGCCGCGAACGTCGCTCATGGCAGCCAGCTTAGAGGCGGCGCCAGGTCCACGTGGTCGTGGCCTCGAGCGGCTCGATCGGGGTGACCAGGCGCGGAAGGGTGTTGAGGCCGTTCGGGGGGCCGGTCTGCGGTTCCACGCACACCGCCTCGGACTGCTCGTCGTAGACCACGACCCACTCCTCGCGGCTGGTGACCTTCAGCTCCATCTGCCCGGGCCAGGTGAGGGTGACGTCGACGCCGCCGGGCATGCCGAAGCAGTCGTCCCAGGGGCCGGGCTTGGGGTCGATCCGGTTGCCGGTGGGCAGGTGGTCGTCGCCCCGCTCCTCCTGCCAGGCGGCGTCGAAGTCGATACGGACGTCCGCGCCGCCGAGGCTGCGGTGGAACCAGGGGTGCCAGCCGATCTGCGCCGGGAAGGAGTCGTCGTAGGTCTCCACGGACATGGTCAGCGTGAGGGCGTCCTCGGTGAGCGCGGCCAGCTGGGTGACCCGGCCGGCGTAGGGCCAGGGGGTGACCAGGTCGTAGGTGAGGACGGCCTCGGTGGGCTCGGTGCGGGCGACGCGCCAGACGCCGTCGCGGACCGTGCCGTGGATGGCGTGCGGCGCGGCGTTGAGGGGCATCTGCTGGACGGTGCCGCCGTCGCGGAACCTGCCGTCCCGGATGCGGCCGCACCAGGGGGCCATGGGGAAGCAGCCGAACCGTTCCCCCTGCCGCAGCAGTTCCGTCCCGCCGACACGCAGGCTCCTCACACGCCCGCCGTTCCCCGGCGCCAGCACGACCTCCGCGTCTCCCGCGGCCAACGTGATCTCGTCGTTACTCACGAGTCCGACCCTACTGGGCGGATCAAGGTGGCGTGCGGTGGCTCGGGGGCCGCCCCTGGTCCTCAGCGCCGCCGCCGCAGCAGCCGGCCCGCGATGATCGCCGATGCCACCAGCAGGGCCGCCGCCGGGGCCGCCCAGCGCAGCGTGGCGGTGGCTGCCACGGACTCCGGGGGCGGGACGGGGGCGTAACGTCCGCGCGGGGGCGCGTGATCGACCTCCTCGGCGCTGCGGCCGATCATGGTGCGACGGGCGTGCGCCGCCTCGGCGGGCGGTTCCTCGTCGAAGGCGTCGGACGGGAGACCCGATTCGTCCTCGCCGTCGAAGGCGTCGGACGGGACGCCTGACTCGTCCTCGCCGTCGAAGGCGTCGGACGGGACGCCCGGTTCGTCCTCCTCGGCGAGGGGCTCGGGAGACGGCGGCGGGACCTCGGTGTCGTCGGCCGAGGCGGACGCCTCCTCGGGACCCGGCTCCCGTGACGGCGGTCCGGCCGCCTCCGCAGGGCCCACCTCCCCAGGGCGCTCCTCCGCCGCCTCGCCCAGGTCGACCCCCGGATCCTGGCCCAGTTCCGCGCCCAGGTTCTCCACGAACCGTCCCAGCAGCCGCGTCGCCGCCGACGCCGCCGTCCCCACCGGCAGTTCCGCGATCCGCCCGTCGGCCGTGGCCGTTCCCCTGAACGTGACCGTGGTGCCGTCCTCGGCGGGGGTCAGGCGCAGGGACAGGGAGAGTTTCGCCGTGCCCGTGCCGCGGGCCTCGGCGGCCTCGCCCTCCACCGCGAACGAGCCGTCGTCCCGCCCCTCGACCCGCAGGGTGCCGCGGTAGGCGATCGTGTGGCCGCCGGCGCGCACCCTCAGGCGGCCGGCGATGACCCCCGTGTCCTCGTCCTGCTGGAGCCCCGGGATCGCGCGGGCCACCCGGGCCGGGTCGGCCAGCGCCTCGCGCAGCCGCTCGGCGGGAAGCGGAACGAACACCTCATGCTCCATGTCTGAGGAGCCTACCCAGCAGCGCCCGAACCTCACCCGTACATGCGGTATTCGCACGGCAGCGGCCGGGAGGACCAGTCCTCACCCCCGGCGCCTCGGGTGCGCCGCCACCACCTGGGGTGCGCCGCCACCATCTGGGCTGGGTCCCACCATCTGGGGTGGGTCCCAGGTGCTGGGTGCGCCCCTAGTACCTGGGGTGCACCAGCGTCGACGGCAGCAGTCCCGGGACCCGGGTGTGCGCCGCCGCCCGCGCGTCCGCCCGCAGGGCCGCCCGGCTGAGCGTGCGCAGGCACGGCGTGCGCGGGTCCAGGGTCAGCGTGGGCCGGGTGCGGGCGGCGAGCAGGAACCCCCAGTCGTGCGGCGCCCCGGCTGCCCGAGCCGTGGGGCCCGGTGCGCGGCCGTCGACGCGGTACGGGGTGGTGGCGAGGCCGGCCGCCCGTATCGTCGCCTCCACCGTCCAGAACGCGCGCGGCCGGGCGGTCACCGGTCCGGCGTGCACCACGAACCGCCCGCCCGTCGCCAGCACGCGCCGGGTCAGGCCGTAGAACTCCTGCGAGTACAGCTTGGTGCTCGCCGTGGCGCGGGGGTCGGGAAGGTCGGCGATCACCACGTCGTACGTCGACGGTGTCCCCCTCAGCCAGCGGAACGCGTCCTCCGCATGGACGTGGACGCGCGGGTCCGCGAAGGCGTGGCCGTTCAGCGCGGACAGGGCCGCGTCGTGGCGGGCGAGCCGGAACAGGGCCGGGTCCGGGTCGACCACGTCGACCCGCCGCACCCCGGGATGCCGCAGCACCTCGCGCGCCGCGAGTCCGTCGCCGCCGCCGAGGACGAGCACGCGCGCGTGCGGGCCGCCGCTCATCGCGGGGTGCACCAGCGCCTGGTGGTAGAGGAGTTCGTCACGGCCGTCGACACGGAGCCGACCGTCGAGGAACAGGTCGAGGGGACGGCCGGGGGTTCCCCCGGTCAGCACCATCTCCTGGCCGCCGGTGCGCAGCGCGACCCGTACGTGACCGCCGTACACCGCCTGGCGCGCCGCCCGTTCGAAGTCGTCGACGAGAACGGCCGCGGCGGCGAGCACGCCCAGGACCAGAAGGTTGGCGACCAGCAGCACTCGGCGCCCGCGCCGGGACAGGTCGCGCCGGAACAGGCCGAGCACCAGGGCGCCGCCCGCGACCGCGTTGACCGCGCCGGTGACCAGGGCACCCGTCAGCTGTCCGAGCTGCGGCAGCAGCAGGAAGGGAAAGGCGAGGCCGCCGACGAGCGCGCCCACGTAGTCGGCCGCGAACAGGTCCGCGACCGCTCCGCCCGCGTCCTGGCGGCGGATGCGCTGGATCAGCTCCATCAGCAGCGGCACCTCGGCGCCGGTGAGCAGCCCGATCGCCAGCGAGAACGCGACCAGCAGACAGCGCGGGCCGCCGGACCGGACGCCGTGCCAGTCGCCCGTCCAGGCGAAGGCCGCGTACAGGGCCATCGCGCTCAGGCCGCCGACGAGTGCGAGCACCGTCTCCACCGCGCCGAACCCGGCCGCGGCGCGGCAGCGGAGCCGCTTGGCGGCGAGCGAACCGACACCCATCGCGAACACCATCACGGACAGCACGACCGAGGCCTGGGTGACCGAGTCGCCGATCAAATAGGAGGCAAGCGCGACGAGTTCGAGTTCGTACACGAGTCCGCAGGCCGCGCAGACGAACACGCCGACGAGGACCAGGAACCGCCCGGTGCCCGGGCCCACGGGCAGCCGCGCCTTGCCCCGGCCGCCGCCCCAGGAGGCGGCAGCGCCGGGGGGCGCGGGCGCGTGCGGTTCGATCACGTCCGGAACGCTACGTCACGCTTGCGCTGAGCCTTGTCACCCACACGTGTGGCGCCGGGTTGTTCGGCACCGGGGGGTGGTGTGGCCGGCCGGGGGCTGCCGCCCCCGGTTCCCCGCCCCGGCCTGGACGGCCCCGTCGTCGTTCTCCCCCCGAGCGCCTCGAGCAGGGGCCCCCGGACGGGCTGATGGTGCACGGCCATGGCTGATCGCGCGTCGATCGTCCTCACCTGCCCGACAGGACCGGCTCCTCCGTGGCGCCGTCCCGTCGTTTCGCCCGCTGCCTCACCCCGACCCGGGTCCGGGTCGCCACCAATTGGCCGTCCTGCGGGTAGGCGTGCCAGGTGCGCCAGTGGACCTGGCCCTCGTGGTACCGGGCGAGCATCGCGGTGAACGCGTGCGGGCTGCCGGGGAAGACGCCGGCCAGGCCGTTGGGGTGGTCGGAGACCAGGGCCAGCAGTTCCTGGGCGCGGCCGGCGAAGCTGCCCGGGGACAGCACCTCGACACGGGCCGCGAACTCGTACTCCCAGTCGCCGACCCGCTTGGCGACACCGAGGGGCAGCGGGGCGCTGGAGCCCGCGATGCACGCCACCGTCTCCGAGCAGATGCCCCGCTCCTCCTGGAGGAGTACCTGGTGGGACGCACCGAGGAGTCGCAACTGCAGTTGTGCGCCGGCGAGTTCGAGATCGAGGGTGGCGAGTGCGGGCAGCGGCTCGCGGCCCAGGGTCCAGGCCAGATCGGCCGCGCGCGTGTCGGTGTAGGAGGTGTTCAGGGTCGTGAGCATGGATCGGCTCCGCTAGCACGCAAAAGGAGAAGTGGGGATCCGGAGCAGCCCGGTCGTGGCGCCGGGGACAGGGCCGGCTCAGCCAGTCGGGTAATGCGTCCGGTCGGCCCGGTGGGGAGGGACTCCTGCCGGACAGGTGTCCGAAGGGCGTCCGCGGGCTGCGTTGGTGGTGAGAGGGAATCATGAACAGTGGCACCGCCACAGCGTTTTTACCCAAGTTCGTAGGGTTTCCATCCCACCGAGGGCTCCCCAGCGCATCTGTTCAACTCATATGTGCGCCTGGAGCGTTGACCTGAGAACCGTGCGCCCCTCCACGACGCGGCAATGAGCGCACCTCCCGCACACAGCGCCGTCCGCGTGCGCCGTCACGCTCCCTCTGGAGAGGGAGTTTTCGGTCATGCGTTGACGTGTGCGTACAGAGGCCGGGTGACCGCCGGGAGGGAATCCCCGCGGTCACCCGGCGCCGCGCGGCCCGGATGCGTCCGGAGCTCGGCTGCCCCGTGTCAGCTGCCTCCGCCGCATCCGCCCCCGCCGCACGACGACCCGCACGACGACCCGCACGACGAGTGGCCGCCGCAGGAGTGGCCCCCGCCGCACGAGTGGTGACCGCCCGAGTCATGACCGCCGGAGTGGTGACCGCCGGAGTGGTGATGGCCCGAGTGGTGACCGCCCGAGTGGTGATCGCCCGACGGGCCGCCGTCGGCCCCGGCCACCCACCAGCTGCTGTCCCCACTGTCCCGGCCGCCCCGGTAACCGCCGCTCCCCCGACTCGTCCGCGTCCGCACCCCGGAGCGACCCCCCGACCGCACCGCCCCCTGCTTCGCGCGACGCTGCGCCGACGCGAGCAGCGCCACCACAACCACGCCGACGATGACCAGAAAGATGCTGGTGAGCATGGCCCGGTCCCCCTTTCGAATCCCCCGAAGCGGCCCCCCGCGGGCGCCTCTGCCGTGCCGAGTGGTCGGGGGATGCCCGCGGTGGTGGGCGTCCAAAGCAGAGTTGAGGAAGTTCTGAGGGTCCCTCGGGACCCGTAGATCCGCTGGGACTCTTCGAGTGAAAAACCGGAGCAAGGCCACCTGACCGGCGGTTCGCTGGTTGCTGGGGTGATCTGCAAACCATACGTTCGGCTCGCGCACTCACAGCGGCGGCGCCCGTGCACAGAGGTCGCCCAGGCCTGCCCGCAGACCACAAAGCCGAGAGGAACAGTCATGCGCCTGATCCGCTGCGGTCTCGCTGCTGCAACGCTGGCGGCTTCCGCCTCGGCCATCGGCCTGTTCGTCCCCCTCCCGGGCTGGATGCCACGGAGTTCCGATGCCACGCAGGTCCGGGTGGCCGGCGCCTCCGGCGTCCCCCGGGGCGAAGCCGAACCACCCCGGTTGCCCTTCCCGAATCCGGGCAGCTCGCAGAGTGAAGCGGATCCGCCCCCCTTCCCGAACCCGAGCCCGCAGGCACCGGCGCGCCCCTGTTACAGCTACGGAGGCCCGTACTGCGGCTGGGTGGGGACGTACCGGGGCGGCTGCGACAGGGAGTGGGGCCTGAGCTACGGAATCAAGAGCCCTTACTGGATCTGCCCCCACGACCCCCGCCCGAGCCCCCTGGAGACGCCGCGCGCCTCCGGCACCCCCGGTCCGTCCGGCACCCCCACTCCGTCAGGCACGTCGGCCTCCGCCGGAAGCGGCAGTTCCTCCGACCAGTCCGCCGAGACCTCCGAAGACGAGTGACAGCGGCGCTGCACCACCCCCCGGTCGCGGTCCTACCGCAGGCGCTGCCGGGGGAAGAGGGCCTGCTCGGCCCTCGCCCCGATCTCCACCCGGCCGTGTGTCACGCGGCAGGACGACGTCGGCGGAGCCAGGCCGTGGCCAGCGTTCCCAGAATCACCAGCAACCCGCCGGCCGCGATCAGGATGTGCTTCGTGCTCAGAAGGCCTGCGCCACAGACAGCAGCCGCGGTGTCACGGGAGTCAGAAACGTTTTGAGAGTGGTCCCCTTTCCGGGGCAGCGGGGAACCGGACGGCCCACTTCCCTCAGCACCTCTCCCACCATGCGGACGAGCACCGTCCCTGTGGTCGCCGTCCCCGCGGCCACCGTCACGACCCCCGCGGTCTCGGTCGTCCTCGCCGTTGACGCAATGGGCGGCCGGGAAGGCGAAGGCTCGCACATGGCGGTCGAAAGCCTTCACCACGAATACCGGGTGCACCCTGAAGAAGCCGTGAATCGCAAACTCGTACTGATAGTCGGTCTGGGTGGGATAGTTCACGTCCATGTACGTCGACACGAAGAAGTCGTTCCACGGTGCCGTCGGCGACAAGGGCGCGACCGCCGAGCTCCCTTGGAGGACGAGAGCCTCGGGCCCGCGCCGGCCATTGGTCAGAATCACCCTCAGTCGCGTGTCGATGAGCACGACACGGCGCCGGCTGTAACAGCGACGCCAGGGATTGCGGTGCCCGTGGCCGTCCTCCCCTTCGTGTCGCCACAGGGGGCCGGACGCGTGCCGTGCAGAGGTCTGCGCAGCGACGTCGGCCGGCGGAAGAACCACGAGAGCGACAGCCGCACCCACCAGCGGCGCCGCAACCCAGGAACGGAAATGCATTCGATGACCTCCATGGGTGCCAGGCACAGGCGACCGCTGCCGTGCGACACATCGGAATCTCAGATGAAGGTAAGAGGAACCGACTCGTCACATCGCGGACATCCTCCGGAGCCGTCCTCCTCGTCACCCGACCGCAGCAGTCCCATGGGCCGCCTGCGCGTTCCCCGACTCCGCGGGCCCGCGCCTGTTCATCCGTGAAGGCAGGTTGAGGAAGGCCGGAGCCGGGGCGCAGGATGGCGGCCATGACCTCCAGCGCGCGCCCCTTCCTCAACCGCCGCCTCGCCGAGTTCGGGACGACGATCTTCGCCGAGATGTCGGCCCTCGCCGTGAGCACCGGGTCCATCAACCTCGGTCAGGGCTTCCCCGACACCGACGGCCCCGAGGAGGTGCGCGAGGCCGCCGTACGGGCGCTGCGCGACGGGCGCGGCAACCAGTACCCGCCGGGGCCCGGCGTCCCCGAGCTGCGTACCGCGATCGCCGCGCACCAGGAGCGGCGGTACGGGCTCACCCACGACCCCGACACGGAGGTCCTGGTCACCGCGGGCGCGACCGAGGCGATCGCCGCCGCGCTGCTGGCACTGCTGGAGCCGGGCGACGAGGTGGTGGCCCTGGAGCCGTACTACGACTCGTACGCCGCCTGCATCGCGATGGCGGGCGGCCGACGCGTACCGGTCACGTTGCGGCCTTCCGGGGGAGGCTTCCGGCTGGACCTCGACGAGCTGCGCGACGCCGTCACCGACCGGACCCGGTTGCTGCTGATCAACACCCCGCACAATCCGACCGGGACCGTGCTCACCCGCGAGGAGCTGCGGGCGGTCGCCGAGCTGGCCGTCGAGCGTGACCTGCTGGTCGTCACCGACGAGGTGTACGAGCACCTGGTGTTCGACGAGGCCGAGCATGTGCCGCTGGCGACGTTCCCGGGGATGCGCGAACGGACGGTGACCATCGGCTCCGCGGGGAAGACGTTCTCGTTCACGGGGTGGAAGGTCGGCTGGGTCACCGGTACCGCGGAACTCGTCACCGCCGTTCGCTCCGCGAAGCAGTTCCTGACCTATGTCGCCTCCGGACCCTTCCAGCACGCCGTCGCAGAGGCCCTGCGTCTGCCCGACGCCTACTTCACGGCCTTCCGCGACGAGCTGCGGGCCAAGCGGGACCTGCTGAGCGCGGGACTTGCCGACGCCGGCTTCCGGGTCTTCCGACCGACCGGGACGTACTTCATCACGACCGACATCCGCCCGCTCGGTGAGAGCGACGGCGCCGGCTTCTGCCGTTCGCTCCCGCAGCGTGCGGGCGTGGTCGCGATCCCCAACGCTGTCTTCTACGACCACACGGAAGCAGGCGCCCCCTATGTCCGGTTCGCGTTCTGCAAGCGCGTCGAGGTACTGGCGGACGCGGCGGAACGGCTCCGCAAGGCATTCGCGGGTTGACCGCCGCCCTGCGGAACCGGGTCGATGCGTCCCCCTCCGCCTGCCACTCCTCGCCCGGCCGGCACTTTCGCACCGCGGCCGTCATTCCGGTGCTTGCCGCGCCGACAGGGATAGACGTACAATTTTCTGTACGTGAAAGGGGGGTCGATCATGAAGATCATGACGTACTCCGAGTCTCGCGCGCGCTATGCCGAGGTACTCAACTCAGTCACCGACGACCGCGAAGAGGTCGTCATCACCCGGGCCGGACACGAGCCGGTCGTCATCGTCTCCCTTGAGGACTACGAGTCCCTGAAGGAGACGGCGTACCTGCTGCGCAGCCCGGCGAACGCCCGGCGCCTGCTCGCGTCCATCGACGAGCTGGAAAACGGCGGCGGCACCGTACGCGAGCTGGCGACCGACGAATAAGGGCCGAGTGAAGATCACCTTCTCCTCCCGCGCCTGGGAGGACTGTCTCTGGTGGCAGCTTCAGGACCGGAAGATCCTGAAGCGCATCAACACGCTCATCGCGGACATCGCCCGGAACGGCAACGAGGGGATCGGCAAACCGGAACCCCTCAAACACGGGTTCCAGGGCTACTGGTCGCGCCGCATCAACGACGAGCACAGACTGATCTACAAGGCCACCGACGACGGTGTCCTGATCGCACAGTGCCGCTACCACTACGAGAGCTGACCGGACGCGACCGGATCGAGCACAGCCTCTGCCGGCCCCGGCCCCGGCGTCGCGTGGCGATCACGCACGTCGGCACCTCATCGTCGGCGCTGGGGTCCGACTTGGGTCGCGGACCTGCGCAGTCGCTTGGCCAGCGCCTTGTCCCGAGCCCTCAGATGCCGCCCTGCCGCTTCCAGGACGGCCCCGGTGGCGGGGTGGTCGCAACGCCAAAGGTCGTCGGCGGCCTGCTCCAGGAGCGGCAGCACCGAATCCCCCTCCTGTTCCAGGAACATGGCGAGTGCCTCGTCCGCCACACCGAGCGGGCCCCACAGATGGTCCACGAGCCCCCACATCTGGAGTTCCGGACCGTGTCCCTCGGGGATCTCACCACGGCCGGCCAGCGCGATCGCCGCGGTCTCGGCGCAGCCGGGGACCTGGGAGGCCGCGGCTTTGCGCAGAACCGCGAGCGCTCGCGGTTCATCGAGTTCCGCGAGCACCGGCGCGGCGGCAAGGCGGCGGAGGGCCGCATCGGCTTCCAAACCTGCGCAGGCGTCGATGAGCTGGACCGCAGCCGGGCCCTGGCCCCGATGGCTGATCCATCCGGTGATCTCGGAGTGGGCGGCCTCCTGGTCGTAGTCGAGCAGGGCGTCGAGCAAGGTCGGGGCGTCTGCGTCGGCCAGTTCGCCGATGAGAGGAGCGTGGAATCCCTCGGCGAGCAGGTACTCGCGCAGTCCGTGGCGTCCCAGTGGGGTGAGCCTGAGCCGTGTCCCGGCCGACGGTGTGCCGTCGCTGTCCACGACGCTCGCCTCGATACCGAGGATTCCGAGGAGGACGTGATCCCGCTGCCGGCTCGTCCCCGGGCCGGCCTCGACCTCCGCCGCCCGGTACTCGGCGAGGACAAGGGCCACCTGGTCGAGGATCTGCAGGAGGAACAGTTCGACCAGCCGTGCCTCCTGCTTCGGGAGCCCCTCGCGGAGTGCGGCGACGAGCAGTGCGCTGTCCAGCCATTCGCCGTCGGGGACCTCGTACAGCGCCCGCAGCACCACCGCTGGCAGGCCGTGGCCGTTCTCGTCCTCCATGTCCAGCGCGCCCGGCAGCACCGGGGACAGGCCGAGGTTCCCGAGGTCGTTCAGATCGTCGAGTTCGTCTTCGAGCGCATGGCACCAGAGTTCCAGCACTCCCTCGTCGTCCGCGGTAGCGGGCAGGCCGGTACCGGGGTGGGCCACGCCCACGCCGATCTCCACCAGGTCCCCGTACACGGCGAGCCGCCAGGGGTCGTCCAGGCAGGGCAGGTCTCCGGAGCTGCGCAGACGGGCCAGCCGCTTGTCCCGCTCCTCGGGCCGGAGCGCGCTCAGTTCGTCGTCCTGGGTCCAGAGTGCGAGTTCCTGGACGGCCTGGCGGCCCAGCGCGGGCTTGAGCACGTCCCGGGACGTGACGGCTCGTCCGTCCTGGCACCAGTGGGCCAGGCGGAGGGCGGAGGCGATCAGCGGCACCTGCCGGGCGGCTGCGGCGAGTTCCGCACGTGGTGCCAGGGACACGGGTCGCACCGGAACGGACTCCATGTCCAAGTCATCGTCGTCCTCGCCGTCGTGGACCTCGCCGCAGGAGCAGCGCCGCCCGCTGAGGGCGGCTTCGGCCGGGTCCGGTGCCGGGGCGGCCGTGGGCGGCTGCGGGTCCAGTCCGGCCAGTGCCCGGTCCAGGGCGTCGCGGTCGAAGCGGGCGGCGTCGAACCCCTCCTCGCGCAGGGTTTCGACCAGGTCGGTCCACGGCTCGGGGGCCGGTGCGCCGCGGTCCTCCACGGCGTCGAGGACGACCTGCAGCCCCCAGGCTCCCCCGATGTCCTCGGCATAGGGCATGGCGCGGCGGCCCCCGGTGCAGCGGACGCGCCGGTCGGGGGTGGACGCGGGGAGTATCTTCTCCAGCGTGATCCGGTGCCGCCAGTCGTCGCCGAAGTCGTAGGTGTACTCCAGCCGGCCGCCTTCGTAGGGCAGCACCTCGGCCACGGTCACGGACTCCTCGTCTGCGTCGCGGAAAGGATCGCGGTCCACCGGTGCGTCGAAGTCGACGAATTGGCGGCCGGAGCCAGGTTCGGTGAAGGAATGCAGGTGGGAGTTGTCCCAGCCGAAGCATGTCTGGACGATGTCGTGCAGGCAGCCGAGCGAGGTGTCGGCGGGCAGGGTGACCCGGCGCCAGACCGGCGGGCTGATGTCTCGCAGGGCGATCTTCAACTGGTAGGTCGGCATGGGCTCGGCGATCACGGCGAAGGGTTCCCTCAGGACGGATGCGGATTCCGGCACCGGTAACGGGCTGCGATCGCAAAGAGGTCGCGCCGGTCCTCGGCGGGTGCCGGTGACATCTTTCCGCACGGCGCCGAGTGGGCGAAACACTTCTGGCGTTTCCTGTCCGTCCGCGCGGATAGCCTTGACCCGCCGAGGGCTCGTGGGCTGCCCGCGTCCTCCCGAGCAGTTGCAGGAGCCTGGCCAGGAGTGGGTGTGGTGGCGAAGGTTTACCCGTCGGCGGAGCCCGAGTCGGCGACTTGGGACCGGCAACGGATGTTTGCCGGATTGCCGGAGCTCGCCCTGGGCGAGGCGGTGTTCCTTCCCGCGGATCCGCCCCGGACGGGGCGGATGGCGTTCTGGGCGCCTGGGAGTGAGCCACCGGACCTCGGGGTGGAACCCGAGGAACTCACCGTGGTCAGGCCGCACGGTTCGTCCGTGCGCCGGGCGCGGGTGGTCGCCGTGCTGCTGCCGGTGGAGCAGGCGCTGCCGCTGCTGACCCGCTGCCGGGCACTCGGCGCGGACGGCAGCGGGCGGGCGTCGGCGGGTACCGCGTTCTGGGGCACAGCGGCCCTGCTGGGGCTGCGTCTGCTCGCCCGGGGCCGGATACTGCCCGGGGTGTCGCCGAAGGGATTCGACGCCTGGCGGGTCGGCCCCCTGGACACCGAGGACCACGAGCGGCTGACCGCCCTTGCCGCCGCCATGCCTCCTCAGGCCCGCGCGGTCGCGGTTCCCGGGCTCCCCCGCCTCACCCTTCCGGCGGCCGAGCCGCTGCTGCGGGCCTTCCTGGACTCCATGGCCGATTCCCTGGCTCGCCCTCCCGCCGCCCGCCAGGTGACCGGCCAACCGGCGTTCGCGGCGCGCGCCCCGCAGTCCGTGCCCGAGCAGCGAGGCTGGGCGGCGGAGGTCGCCGCCGGCCGCGACGCGGGGCTGGCTGTCTCGCTGCGGCTGGAACTGGACCACGCGGACTCCTTCCGGGCCGTGGTCCAACTGCGCAGCCTGGCCGATCCCACGGTTCTCGCCGACGCCGCGGACCTGTGGTCCGGCAGGGCCACCGCCCCCGAACTGTTCGGCCCACGGGCCCAGGTGGACACGCTGCTGACGCTGCGCCGGGCCGCCCGCGTCTGGCCCCCGGCCGGACGGCTGCTGGACTCCGCCGCCCCGGCCCGCCTGGAGCTGTCCGACGAGGAGGCCCAGGCGCTGCTGGGCGACGCGGCGGAAAGCCTTGCCGCCGCCGGGGTCGCCGTGCACTGGCCCAAGGAGCTGGTACGTGAGCTGACGGCCTCCGGCGTCCTGGAACCCGTACGCCGCAAGGGAACGCGGTCCGCGGCCGAGTCGTTCCTGTCCTCCGGCGGCCTGCTGGACTTCCGCTGGCGGGTCGCCCTCGGAGACCGGGAACTCACCGAGGAAGAGCTGGAACGGCTGGTCCAGGCGCACCGGCCGATCGTTCGGCTGCGCGACCAGTGGGTGGTCGTGGACCCGGAACTGGTCCGGCGGCTGCGACGGACCAGGCAGTCCAGGGCGGCCTCGCTCACCGCGATCGACGCCCTGGGCGCCGCGCTGACCGGCAGTGTCGAGGTGGATGGCGAGCAGGTGGCGGTCACCGCCACCGGCGTACTGGAGGAACTGCGCTCCCGGATCGCCGACCCCGAGGCCCGCGCCGCGCGGGAGCCCCAGGGGCCGCCGAAAGCCCTGGCCGCGACCCTGCGCGACTACCAGCTGCGCGGCCTGAACTGGCTGCACCGGATGACCTCGCTCGGCCTGGGCGGCTGCCTCGCCGACGACATGGGCCTGGGCAAGACCGTGACCCTGATCGCTCTCCACCTGCGCCGCCAGGAGCGGAAGACCACCGCCGGCCCCACCCTGGTGGTCTGCCCCGCCTCGCTGCTCGGCAACTGGGAGCGCGAGATCCGGCGCTTCGCACCGGCCACCCCCGTGCGCCGCTTCCACGGTCCCGGCCGCGACCTGGCCGGCCTCGACGGCGGTGCGGACGGCGGCTTCGTCCTGACCACCTACGGGACCATGCGCCGCGACACCGAACGCCTCACCGAGCAGCCCTGGGGCCTGCTCGTCGCCGACGAGGCCCAGCACGTCAAGAACCCGCACGCGCTCACCGCCCAGGCCCTGCGCCGGATCCCCTCCCGGGGACGGGTCGCACTGACCGGCACCCCGGTCGAGAACAACCTGTCCGAACTGTGGTCACTGCTCGACTGGACCACCCCCGGCCTGCTCGGCACGCTCACCTCCTTCCGTGACCGCTACGCCACGGCTGTCGAGGGCGACCGCGACGAACAGGCCGCCCGGCGACTGGCCGCGCTGGTCCGCCCCTTCCTGCTGCGCCGGCGCAAGTCCGACCCGGGCATCGCGCCCGAACTGCCGCCCAAGACCGAGACCGACCAGCCGGTTTCCCTGACGAAGGAGCAGGTGTCGCTGTACGAGGCGCTGGTGCGCGAGCTCATGGCCGAGATCGAGGACAAGCAGGGCATCGCCCGGCGCGGCCTGGTGATGAAGCTCCTCACCGGCCTGAAGCAGGTCTGCAACCACCCCGCGCAGTTCCTGAAGGAGCCCGTGGGTGCCAGGCTCGGGGGCCGTTCGGGGAAACTGGAACTCCTGGACGAACTCCTGGACACCGTCCTGGCCGAGGACGGGTCGGCGCTGGTCTTCACCCAGTACGTGGCCATGGGCGCGCTGATCGAGCGCCACCTGGCCGACCGCGGCGTGGACACCCTGTTCCTGCACGGAGGCACCACGGTCAAACGCCGCGAGGAGATGGTCGACGCCTTCCAGAGCGGCGAGAAGAGGGTGTTCCTGCTGTCCCTCAAGGCCGCCGGTACCGGTCTGAACCTTACCCGGGCCGGACACGTCATCCACTACGACCGCTGGTGGAACCCGGCCGTGGAGGACCAGGCCACCGACCGCGCCTACCGGATCGGACAGACCCAGCCGGTCCAGGTGCACAAGCTGATCGCCGAGGGCACCGTGGAGGACCGGGTCGCCGAGATGCTCCGACAGAAGCGGGACCTGGCCGACTCGGTGCTCGGCTCGGGCGAGGCGGCCTTCAGCGAGCTGAGCGACGGCGAACTGGCCGAACTGGTCACGCTGCGAAGGACGGGACGATGAGCAGACGCATCCCGGCTCAGAGGGAAGCCGCGCGTACCTTCGACGCACTCCCGCCGGCCAGGGGCAGCCGCGCGCCCTTCGCCGAGTCCTGGTGGGGCCGCGCATGGCTGCGCTCCCTGGAGGAGTCCTCCCTGGACACCGGCCGCCTCTCGCGCGGCCGGACCTACGCGCGCGGCGGCGCGGTCGGGCCGGTCACCGTCGCCCCCGGCTCGGCCGCCGCCCCGGTGCAGGGCAGCCGCCGCGCCCCGTACCGTTCCACGGTCCAGGTCGAGCAGCTGACGGACCAGCAGTGGGACAGGCTGCTCGACATGATCGCCGAGCGGGCCGCCAACATCGCCGCACTGCTGGACGGCGAGATGCCCGCCGGGCTCGCCGACGACGCCGAGGCCGCCGGCGTCCCGCTGCTGCCCGGCCCCCGGGACCTCGACCCCGAGTGCAGCTGCCCCGACTGGGGCTACCCCTGCAAACACGCCGCCGCCCTCTGCTACCAGGTCGCCCGGCTCCTGGACCGCGACCCCTTCGTACTGCTGCTCCTGCGGGGGCGCGGCGAGCGGGATCTGATGGACGAGCTCGGCCGCCGCAACACCGCTCGCGCCTCCGCCGAAGCCGCAGTGTCCGCGGCAACGGAAGGCGCGGATCCGGACGGGTCCCCGGCCCGGACCGGCGATCTGGCAGGGTCCGCCTTCGCCGCACGCGCGGACCTGCCGTCCCTGCCCGCCCCACCCCCGCTGCCCGACCGGGCCGGCCGCGGCCCCGCGCTGGTGGACTCGGCCGTCCCGGAGCCCGGCGTGGACCCCGCCGCGCTCGAACTGCTCGCCGCCGATGCCGCGATGCGTGCCCACCATCTGCTCGCCGGAGCCCTCGGCGCGCGGCATGCCGACACGGTCCCGCCCGTCCCGCTCACCGATTGGCAGGACGCCGTCCGCTTCGCCGCCGCTCACCCCACCCTGGAGGTCTTCGCCCGGATCGCTTCGAACTGCGGCCGCACCCCCCGCGACCTCGCCGCCGCCACCCACGCGTGGCGGCACGGCGGCGCCGCATCCCTGGACGTACTGGAAAGCTCTTGGGCCCCGCCCGCCTCCCGCCTGGAGCGCGACCGCGAGGCGCTGCGCGCGGACTGGGCCGACGGCAGACCACCCCGGCTCCGCTCCTGGCGCAACCGCTGGACCGTCGAGGGCCACGCTGCCCAACTGCGCCTGGGCCGCGACGGACTGTGGTACCCGTACACCAAGGACCAGGGCACCTGGTGGCCGGCCGGACCGCCTGACGCCGATCCCGCCGTCGTCCTGACCGCTCTCCTCGCAACCTGACCCGCGCCGCACACAAACAGGTACGAACAGGGAGTCGGCTGGGTGACGGCCGCGCCGGAGCTGGTCGGCGCGGTCCGCACGGCGAAGCAGTTCCTGACCTACGTCTCCTCGGGCCCCTTCCAGTACGCGGTGGCGGAGGCCCTCGCCCTGCCCGACTCCTACTTCGCGGAGCTGCGGGGGTCCATGCAGGTTCGCCGGGACGTCCCGTCAGTGCTGTGCCGTGGTAAGCGCGCACGGCGACTGACCGCCGATCCCCCGAGAAACCAAAGCACCCGGGCAACCAGGTGGAGCTGTCTTTTCCCCGGTTCTTTCAGGAGGTCGGTGGCCCGCCGGACCCTCGCGGACAAGGACCCGGAGGGCGCGGAAGGCGGTCGGTGGCCGGGACCCCGCTGCCTCAGGAACGGTGGTGCCCGGCCTGCAACCCGCCTATGAAAGCGGCCCAGGCGGCGGCGTGGAAGCACAGCGCCGGGCCGTGCGGGACCTTGCTGTCACGCACGGGGACGACGACTCCTTGGAACCCGTCGGCCACCTCCACGCAGTCGCCCCCCGCCTGATTGCTGTAGCTGCTCTTGCGCCAGGCGACGCCGTTCAGATCGGGACGGGAGATTCGAGCCACGGTAGTTGCCCTCCATCGCAGACCGGATCATGTCGAGTGACATGATCGGGGGCAGGGCTGCCGCCCGCAGCCGATCGTAAATCACCTTGTAGCGACTGACATCGGCTGGCTCCTCGCTGAGTTGGCCGTAGTCCGAACCCTCCGTGTAGGCCACTTCTGATCCGTCCGGCAGGATCAGGATCGTCAGTGAGCCGCCCATTGCCTCGTGTCCGCCTTGGTCGAATGGCAATACCTGCACGGTGACGTGACGTTCTGCCGCCACATCGAGAAGGCGCGCCAATTGTTTACGCATCACGGCATCGCCGCCGATCGGACGCCTCAATACCGATTCGTCCAGGATCACCCACAGTTCGGGCCGGTCGGCCGAGCTCAGCCGCTCCTGCCGCCCCATTCGGACTGTGACGCGCTCTTCCAACTGGTCTTCGTCGCTCAGCAGGGCGTCCAGGCTCAGAACGGCCCGCGCGTAATCCCCCGTCTGCAGCAGACCCGGCACCACATGGGCCGCGTACTGCCTGATGGCCACCGCCCGCTCCGAGTACTCCATGAACTTCCGCGACCAGTCCGGAAACGCCTCCCGATACACATAAGGCCATAACTCCACCAGCAAGTTGTCCGCCCCCAGTACCGCGTCCAGCGCACGCGCCAGTTCCAGCGTCGGCTTCGCCCCGGACGCCCGCTCGATCTGCGTGATCCGCGTGCTCACCACGTGCACCTTGTCGGCGAGCTCGGCCTGGGTCAGGGCGGCAGCCAAACGGAGCCTGCGCACCCGCGCGCCGAACAGGGCCGCCATCGACGTACTGGGGTCGATTTCGTTGGCCACAGCGTCACTTCCGTTCCTTACGGGTCGAAAAGTAAGCCTGCTTCACCTGTCGAGCGTAGGGCGAGGGGACGACTCTTGGGCACGGAACGTGACGACCCGCGCACTCCACGGAACAGCTTGCGCTCGGCAGACAAGGACGGACAAGCGGTGCTGACAGGAACGACCACCCCGGAAGACGAGCCACGCCGGGCCACCGCGCCCCTTGCGGCGGAGACGGTCGCGCTCGCCGAGACGGTACGCGAACTCCCGTTCTTCGCAGGGCAGTTCGTTTCCTCGCCGCGAGGTGCGCAGCTCGCCCGGCGTCTCGCCGTCCGGCGCATGGCGGAGTGGGGCTGTCCGCCGTCCTCGGACACGTCGTGCACGGTCGCTCTCATCGTCGGCGAACTCGCGGCGAACGCCGTGCAGCACGGTCGGGTGCCCGGACGCGACTTCGGGCTTCGGCTCACCCTCCACGCAGCTGCGGGCCTGGTCCGTATCGAGGTCGCGGACGCCGCCTCGGCCAAGCGGCCACCCGCGGTGCCGCCGGCGTCGCACCCCGAAGGCGAGTCCGGCCGAGGACTGTTTCTGGTGGACGTCCTGGCCGAGCGCTGGGGGTCGGCGCCTCGCCACCCGGTCGGCAAGACGGTATGGGCCGAGGTGCCTCTTGAGAGGCCAACCGACCTGTGACCTCTGTGAGTCCGTTCCCGCGCACCGGGCCCGTGAACCGTCGGAGGTTCACCCCTCCCGCTCACCGC
Organism: Streptomyces sp. PTL18; assembly: GCF_059510295.1. NCBI lineage: Bacteria > Bacillati > Actinomycetota > Actinomycetes > Kitasatosporales > Streptomycetaceae > Streptomyces > Streptomyces sp. PTL18. Next base: position 83,904 of record NZ_JCAJZO010000020.1, read on the forward strand.
GCCCGCCCGGACGTCCCCTCACCGGAACGGACCGGAGAGGGCGGAGACCACAGCGGCCGGCTCGTGGGCGAGGACACCTGCCCGGTGTGCGGATCCGATCCGCCGCTCGACGAGGCACGGGCCGAGCGGGCCGCCGAGCAGGTGGCGGCCCTGCGGCGCGAGGCCGCCGCCGCGCGGGAGGCCCGTGCCGAGCCGCGGGAGGCGATGGACGCCGTCCGCCACCTCGGTCACGCGGGTCCCCACGCGGCTGCCCGCCCCGCTGGTCGTTCCGTGGGCGGAGCGGTCGGCCTGCCGGGCGATCGACGACGCGGCGCGACTCGGCGTACGGAGGTCCCTGAGGATGCGGTCCGCCGCCTGGGGACGCCCACGGTCCGACACCCCGGCCGCCGCCCCCCGGAAGCGGCCTGCCGCCCCGCCCGTGACGGCGCGGCCGCCTCCCGGGTGGCGCCCCTGCTCTCGATCCCTCGACCAGGTGGCGTGTCAGGCGTGGGAATTCGTCGGCACGCGGACGCACAAGGTCGCAAATCCGGCGTGATCGACGCATGGTTCCGGTGTGACCCACGCCAGCACCCTCCCGGCCCCGGCCGCCGAGCGCCCGGGCCACCCCGACCCCGTCCGTCCGGCCGGCGGCGGGCCGCGGGCGGCCGTCCCGGCCCTCACCGCCGTCGGCCTGTTCCTCACCGTTCGGCTGTCCGGCGTGCTCGTGCTCGCCGTCGCCGCCCGGGCGGCGGGCAAGAATCCGCTGCTGCTGCTCGGGCGCTCCTGGGACTCCGTCTGGTACCTGCGGATCGCCGCCCACGGCTACGGGTTCACCCAGCACGGCCGCACCGGCATCCACAGCGACCTGGCGTTCTTCCCGCTGTACCCCACGCTGGTCCACGCCCTCACCAGGATCGCCCCGCTCGGCGGCGGCGCGGCGGGCCTCGTGGTGTCGTGGACGGCGGCCCTGGTCGCCGCCCACGGCATCCACCGCATCGGGCTGCGGCTGTACGGTCCCGCGGTGGCCCTCGTCCTCGTCGTGCTGTGGGGCCTGCTGCCGCACGCCGTCGTGCTGTCGATGGCCTACACGGAGGCCGTCATGACCGCGTTCGCCGCCTGGTCGCTGTACGCGGTGCTGACCCGCCGCTGGGTGTGGGCGGGCGCGCTGGCGGCGCTCGCGGGCCTCACCCGGCCGAACGGTGTCGCGGTGGCGGCGGCGGTTCTCGCGGCAGCCGGTCTGGAGGTGTGGCGGCGGCGCGGGCGCGGAGTTTCCCACAGGCTGTGGACGGGCGTGGCGCTCGCACCGCTCGGCTGGAGCGGCTACGTCGTCTGGGTGGGCCGCCACCGGGGCGACCCGCTCGGCGGCTACTTCACCGTGCAGCGGCTGTGGGGCTCGCGCTTCGACTTCGGGCGGGGCGCCCTCGGCTTCACCGAGCACATGCTGCTGCACGGCACCCGGCTGCTGTTCCCGATGGCGCTGGTGATCGTCGGGGTGAGCACCGTGCTGTTCGCCCTGCTGGTCGTGGACCGGACCCCGCTGCCGCTCGTCGTCCACAGCGGTGTGCTGCTGCTGATCGCGCTCGGCGGCTCCGGGTTCTTCGAGTCCAAGCCGCGTTTCCTGCTCCCGGCGTTCCCGCTGCTGATCGTGGCGGCACGGGCGCTGGTGCGAACAGCGCGAACCCGGCCGTGGCACGCCGCCGTGGTGGCGAGCGCGCTGGCCGGGCTCTCGTTCGTCTATGGGGCCTATCTGGTGGTGCTGGCCCGATCTCCCCTCTAGGACGTGACGGGGGGCTACTCCCCGTCGTCCTCGGGCTTCTCCGCTTCGTCGACCTCTTCCGCGAGGCCGAGCTGCTCCACGAGCCACCGGTCGAACTCGATGGCGGCCCGCACCCAGCTCACGGTCGAGGAGACGAAGTGCTCCAGGCTCACGCCCGTACCGATCAGCATCTGCGCCTCGCCGATGAGGCGGACGGTGCCGTCGTCGTGGGTGTGGCTGTAGACCTTGGGCCACAGCGTGCGCCGGTTCCAGTCGTCGATGGACTCCAGCAGCTGGGGCTTCTCGTCGATCTTGTGGGGCCGGTCGTAGAACGTCCGCACCGAGAAGACCTGCTGATCGCCCTCGCCGCGGAACATGAAGTACGTACGGAACTGCTCCCACGGCGCGACGAGGTCACCCTCTTCGTCAACGAGGTGCTTGAGCTCCATCTGGTCCAGGAGCTGCTTCACGAGGTCCTGATCCGGAACCACGGGGCCCGCCGGCGGCTGCGGCTCGGGCTGGCCCCCGAAGTTCGGAATCGAGGACGGGTCGATGCTCACCGTGTTCTTCCCTTCGTACGGATTCCGCCATCCTCCCTCATGCGGGGAGGGGGGTGGCAACCCCCGACGGTTCGTGTCAGCCGTCGGCTGACACGAACCGGTCACGTGGGCGGGCGCACCGCGCGTATCCGGGAGCCGTTCCGACTACAGCGTCTTGCCCGTCGCCGGGCCCACCAGCAGGCCGTCGCCGAGCCGGTCCACCCGGACCGTGTCGCCGTCCTTGATCTCGCCCGCCAGGATCTCCTTGGCGAGACGGTCGCCGATGGCCGTCTGGACCAGGCGGCGCAGCGGCCGGGCGCCGTAGGCCGGGTCCAGGCCCTCCTCGGCGAGCCAGGCCAGGGCCTCGGGGGTGACCTCCAGGGTCAGGCGCCGCTCGTGCAGCCGCTTGGCCAGGCGGTCGACCTGGAGCTGCGCGATCCGCTCCAGCTCCGGCTTGGTCAGCGCCGAGAAGACGACCAGGTCGTCGAGCCGGTTGAGGAACTCCGGCTTGAAGGAGGTACGGACCACCTCCAGGACCTGTTCCTTCTTCTCCACCTCGCTCCTGAGCGGGTCGACCAGGAACTGGCTGCCCAGGTTGGAGGTCAGCACCAGGATGGCGTTGCGGAAGTCGACCGTGCGTCCCTGACCGTCGGTCAGGCGGCCGTCGTCCAGGACCTGCAGCAGGATGTCGAAGACCTCGGGGTGCGCCTTCTCCACCTCGTCGAGCAGGATGACGCTGTACGGGCGGCGGCGCACCGCCTCCGTCAGCTGGCCGCCCTCCTCGTAGCCGACGTACCCGGGCGGGGCGCCGACCAGCCGGGCGACGCTGTGCTTCTCGCCGTACTCCGACATGTCGATGCGGACCATGGCCCGCTCGTCGTCGAAGAGGAAGTCCGCGAGCGCCTTGGCCAGTTCCGTCTTGCCGACACCCGTCGGGCCCAGGAAGAGGAACGAGCCCGTCGGCCGGTCGGGGTCGGAGATGCCCGCGCGGCTGCGGCGTACGGCGTCGGAGACGGCCCGCACGGCCTCGCCCTGGCCGATGAGCCGCTTGCCGATCTCCTCCTCCATGCGCAGCAGCTTCTGCGTCTCGCCCTCCAGGAGGCGCCCGGCGGGGATGCCGGTCCAGGAGGCGACGACGTCCGCGATGTCGTCGGCGCCGACCTCCTCCTTGACCATGGTGTCCTTCGTGGCCTCCTCCTCGGCCTCGGAGGCGGCCTCCAGCTCCTTCTCCAGGGCCGGGATCTCGCCGTACAGCAGCTTGGACGCGGTGTCGAAGTCGCCGTCGCGCTGGGCGCGCTCGGCCTGGCCGCGCAGGTCGTCGAGCTTCTCCTTCAGCTCACCGACGCGGTTGAGGGACTGCTTCTCCTTCTCCCAGCGGGCGGTCAGGCCCCGCAGCTCCTCCTCCTTGTCGGCGAGGTCGCGGCGCAGCTTCTCCAGACGCTCGCGGGAGGCCGCGTCGGTCTCCTTGTCGAGGGCCAGCTCCTCCATGCGCAGCCGGTCCACGGCGCGCTGCAGCTCGTCGATCTCGACCGGGGAGGAGTCGATCTCCATGCGCAGCCGCGACGCCGCCTCGTCGACCAGGTCGATGGCCTTGTCGGGCAGGAAGCGGGAGGTGATGTAGCGGTCGGACAGGGCGGCGGCGGCCACCAGGGCGCTGTCCGCGATCTGCACCTTGTGGTGGGCCTCGTAACGGCCCTTGAGGCCGCGCAGGATCGCGATGGTGTCCTCGACGGTCGGCTCGCCCACGAACACCTGCTGGAAGCGGCGCTCCAGCGCGGCGTCCTTCTCGATGCGCTCGCGGTACTCGTCGAGCGTGGTCGCACCGATCATGCGCAGCTCGCCGCGGGCCAGCATCGGCTTGAGCATGTTGCCGGCGTCCATGGACGAGTCGCCGCCGGCGCCCGCGCCCACGACGGTGTGCAGCTCGTCGATGAAGGTGATGATCTGGCCGTCGCTGTCCTTGATCTCGGAGAGCACGGCCTTCAGCCGCTCCTCGAACTCACCCCGGTACTTCGCGCCCGCGACCATGGCGCCCAGGTCGAGCGCGACCAGCCGCTTGTTCCTGAGGGACTCGGGCACGTCGCCCTTCACGATCCGCTGGGCGAGCCCCTCCACCACGGCGGTCTTGCCCACGCCGGGCTCACCGATGAGGACCGGGTTGTTCTTGGTACGGCGGGACAGCACCTGTACGACGCGGCGGATCTCCTGGTCCCGGCCGATGACCGGGTCCAGCTTGCCGTCGCGCGCGGCGGCGGTGAAGTCGGTGCCGAACTTCTCGAGGGCCTTGTACTGACCCTCCGGGTCCGGGGTCGTCACCCGGCGTCCTCCCCTGGTCTTCTGGAACGCGTCCAGCAGCTTCTTGGCGTCCGCTCCCTGCCGGGACAGCACGTCCCCGGCGGCGCCGCCCTTCGCGGCGATGCCGATGAGCAGGTGCTCGGTGGACAGGTACTCGTCACCGAGGTCCTTGGCGCGCTTGTCCGCGTCCGCGATCACGGCGAGCAGGTCGCGGTTGGGCTGGGGCGGCGCGACGGTCGATCCGGTCACGCTGGGCAGCCCGGCGAGCAGGTGCTCGGCGCCGGAGCGCACGGAGGCCCGGTCGGCCTCCACGGCGGCGAGCAGATCGATGATGTTCTCGTTGTCCTGCCCCTCGAGCAGCGCGAGGAGCAGGTGGGCGGGGGTGAGGTCCGGGTGTCCCTCCGACACGGCCCGTTGGGTGGCCGCGTTGATCGCGTCCCGGCTCCTGTTGGTCAGCTCGGCGTCCACGTTCGCCTTCTCCTCCTGCGGGTCAGCCGCGCTCAGCTCTTGCCTTCCACTGTGACTACGGCAACGTACACAAAGTTGAGTCTATTCCACTCAAGGCGCCACGCGGGAGAGGAAACGGCTAGCGTCCGTTTCATGGGCACGTACTCCCGAGACCCCGGCGCACCCGACGCCGGGTACCTCGAGTTCTGGCGGGAAAGACACCTGTGCACACTGACGACCCTGCGTCCGGACGGAACTCCGCACGTCGTTCCGGTCGGGGTGACGTACGCCCCCGAGGAGCGGCTGGCCCGGGTGATCACGAACAAGGCGAGCGCGAAGGCGGGGCATGTGGCGGCGGCGGGGGCCGAGGGAGCGCCCGTCGCGGTCTGCCAGGTGGACGGGCGGCGGTGGGCCACGCTGGAGGGGCGCGCCCACGTCTCGGCCGATCCGGAACGGGTCGCGGAGGCGGAACGACGCTACGCCGAGCGCTACGGCAGGGTGCCGTCGCCGAACCCGTCGCGCGTGGTGATCGAGATCGAGCTCTCCCGAGCACTGGGACGCGGCTAGTGCTGTGGCCGGGCCGCGCCGCCGGGCGTGGGGCAGGCGGAGCTGCGCCGGGGTGGGTGCAGCGACTGGTTTCGGCCACCGTCGGATCCGGGCGATGTCCGTAGATGTCCCCGGAAAACTGCAGCGGCGTCACCGTGTTCAGGTCACGGTGACGCCGCTGCGGGGGGAAGCACCTGAGCGATCTCTTACGACGGGGGGAATCGCGTCAGGCACTGCGGGGGGTGGCTGAGATGGTCCTCACCTCCGGACTGTCCGCCTCGGACAGCCGGTGGTCGCGCTGGTCCAGGTTCACAAAGATCATTCCGTACCGGATGGCGCACCGCACGGGCTGCGGTGCCCCCCGGGGCCGCCGCAGCAGCCGGTACGCCCGCACGTCCTCGTCCTCGTCCCTGGTGACGACGACGGGCTCCCCGAACACGGTCACCATCAACGAGTCACCGCTATGGGGGATGGCGGTGGCCAGGTCGATGAAGTGCCAGCCGGAGCGGTAGGCGGTGGCCATTTCGCGGCGGAAGGAGCGGTCGTCGGGTGGAGTCGTCATCGGTTCAGCCCCACGTGCTGTCGTCTTCACCCACCGGAGAAGCCGCGTCGGCACTGCCGCCACTCACAGCACCGCCCTTGACGACTCCCCAGGTGCTGTCCGCCCGAGCATCGCCCTTCTCGCCCGAGAGGCCACTCAACGCGCCCATGGCCAAAACGGCGGAGACGGTGGCAACAAGCACCGAGCGAAGCATTCTCTTGCTCATAGTCGGCTTCGTCCTCACTTGAAGGTCCCCTCTTCCCCCGTCGAACAAGACGATGGCTCATTCGGGCACGTCATGGCCACACAATCGGTGCATCATGTTCCTGCATGTTCAGGACCCTGGGGGGTGGAGATTTCGTGGCAAATCCGACCAAAGCGTCACATCCCCATGCGATGACCGAGCTGTGCGATGAAGGCAGCCGTCTGTACGCGAACGCACTGCGCACCGGACGCATCGCACGCGAGGACGCGGAGCCCGCCCCCTGCCTGATGGAGTTCGCCCTTCTCCACCCCGATCCCGACGACCCGAACTGGCTGCGCCCCGTCCCCCCGTCCGTCGCCCTCGCCCACCGGCTCAATCCGATCGAGCGCGAGATCGCCGAGCGCAGGCGGCTGTCGATCGAACTCGCCGATGCCTTCGAGCCGTTCATGACACTGAGCGCCCAGGTCACGACCCCGACGCACTCCATCACCGTGCTCGAGGGCCTGGAGAGGATCAACGCGGCACTGGACCTCGCCACGGCCGAGTGCCAGTCAGAAATGCTCACCGTACAGCCGAGCAGCCGCCGCCTCGAGCACATTCTCGTGCAGGGCCTGGAACGTGACAGGCCGCTGATCGAGCGTGGCGTGCGCATCCGGACCCTCTACCAGCACACCGCCCGCTACAGCCCCGAGACGCTGGGCTACGTCGCGCAGTTCTCCGACGGCAAGGTGGAGTACCGCACCATCGACGAGCTGGTGGAGCGTCTCATCATCTGCGACGAGACAGTGGCGTTCATCCCCACGCGGGACGACCGCCAGGTCGCCCTGGAACTCCGGCACCCGGGTCTGGTCCGGTACCTGATCAAGGTCTTCGAGTTCATGTGGGCCCGCGCCGTGCCGTTGAGCACCGGAGCCCGGTACGAAACCGCCCCCGACGGCATCACGGAGATCCAGCACTCCATCGCCAAGCTCCTGGTCGAGGGCCACGTCGACGAGGCCATCGCCCGCCGGCTGGGGATGAACGTCCGCACCTGCCGGGCCCACATCGCCAAGCTGGCCCAGGCCCTGGGCAGCGGAAGCCGTGCCCAACTCGGCTACCTCATAGCCGAGTCGGGCATCCTGAAGCAGGAGCACTGAGGGGGAGCGCGGAAGCGGGGGCACCAAAGCCGCGGGAAGGGACGCGGCGAGCCGCACCCGGACCGGCCCGCACCGGAGCGGCCTCACAGCTCGGCCGGCGGTTCCGGAGCACGCGGAGCGGTCACCGGCAGCAACTCCGGCGCGCGCGGCGGACCGTCCAGGCCCGCCTGGGCGATCCGTACCCCGAGCTGCGTACGGCTCGCCGCGCCCAGGGTCTCGGACAGGCGGGCGATGTGCGCGCGGCAGGTGCGGACGCTGATGCCGAGCCGTTCGGCGACCACCGCGTCCTGGTGGCCCTCGGCGAGCAGCGCCGCGATGGAGCGCTCCCGGTGGGTGATGCCGTCGATGCCCGTCTCGGGCAGCGGTGAGGTGAGCGGGATCGCGAGACGCCACAGGCGTTCGAAGACGGTCACCAGGTACTCGATGAGGGCCGGATGGCGCAGTTCCAGCGCGATCGTCCGGTCCGCGTTCGCGGGGACGAAGGCCACGGTGCGGTCGAAGAGGATCAGCCGCTCGGGCACCTCGTCCAGGGTGCGCGCCTCGGCGGCGTCGCCCATCAGCTCCAGATAGGTGTGCAGGCCCTGGCCGTGCCGGGCGACATGCGTGTACAGGTCGCGCATGCGCACGCCCCGGCGGCGCATCTCCAGCGCCCGCGGCAGGCCCTCGGCCAGCTCCTCCTCGCGGCGGATACCGCCCGGCTGCACGGTCAGCACCTCGGTCGTGCACCGTTCCGTCGCCTCGTCCATGGCGGCGCGGATCCGCGTCAGCCCGTCCAGCACCCGGATCGCCACGCCCTCCTGAGGGCCCTGCTCACGGCCGTCCAGCCCGGCGTACCACTCGACGGCGGCCACGGCCGTGCCGACCCGCGCCTGGCTCGCGGAGACCTCCTCGTGCACACCGCGCAGCAGGCGGGTCATGACCTCCTGCGGGGCGGTCGGCACCAGCCAGTCCATGTCGTCGGGGTCGGGGTGCAGCAGCGCCAGCTCCAGCAGGCAGGGCACCTTCGCGGCGTCGGCGCGGGGCACCCGCCCGCGACGCACCGCCCGGGAGTACACGCGGGTCCCGGCCTCGCAGAGCCGGTCAGCACCGTGTGGATGCGCGTCCCTCCCGTGCCCGGCCATCTTCCACCCCTGGCTTACGACTCCTGGCTCCCGCGTCCCGCGCGACGCGGCCCGCCGGCGACTCCCTCACGCACACGGACGCGCGCCGTCCGCGCCGCGCCCCCGCACGCCTTCGCAGCGCAACTATGCGCGGAGCCGCCCGCCACCGCAACACGGCTCGCCCGCCCCGACGGCCGCCCTTGCCCTGTAACCTCCCGGTTTCTCCCCACCTCCGGACCGTCCGCTGCACCAAGCTGACCGGGGTCGCCGATCGCACACGGGCGGACCGAACGGGCTGCGGCCCGCGCCCCTTTCGGGGTGCGGGCCGCAGAGACGGGGCCGGGATCCGGGCGGGCACGCCGGCCGCCGGGCATCCCGGGGCCGGGTCACCGGAGGCCGATGGCGGAGCAGTCCGCCCTGTACTTCCCGGTGCAGATGTCCCTGACGGTGTAGATGCCGTCCTGGATCACCGTGTCCTTGATGTTGTCCTTCGTCAGGGCGACCACCGGCACGAGCATCGACGGGATCTTCTTCTCCGTCGGGCTGTCGACGTGGTCACGGGTCAGCGCGTCGAACTCGATCGAGCGGCCCTGGACCTTGGCCACGGCCATCTCGGCCGCGTTGTTGGCCTCCTCCGGGTACGACTTGTACACGCTCATGTACTGCTCACCGGAGACGATCCGCTGCACCGCGTCCAGCGCCGCGTCCTGCCCGGTCACCGGCGGGATCTTGCTGGCGCCCGCCTCCTTCAGCGCTTCGATGACGGCGCCGGCCATGCCGTCGTTCGCGGAGTAGACCGCGGCGATGTTGCCCAGGCCGACAGCCTGGATCGCCTGCGCCATGTTCGCCTTGGCGTTCTCCGGCTTCCAGTCCTTGGTGTCGTAGGACTTGACGATGTTGACCTTGCCCTGGAGCTCGCTGAGCGCGCCCTCCTTGAACTGCGCCGCGTTCGGGTCGGTGGGCGAGCCGTTCATCATGACGATCTTGCTGCTCGACGCCTTGGCTCCGAGCGCGTCCGTGAGGGCGCGGCCCTGGACCTGGCCGACCAGTTCGTTGTCGAAGGAGATGTACGCGTCGATCGGGCCCTGGGCGAGACGGTCGTAGGCGATGACCGGGATGCCCGCGTCCTTGGCCTTCTGCACGCCGGGCGCGATGGCCTTGGCGTCGACCGCGTCCACCAGCAGCACGTCCACCTTGTCGGCGATCATCTGGTCGAGCTGCTTGCTCTGCGTGGCCGGGTCGGCGTCGGCGTTGGCGTAGACGACCTTGCCCTTGTTGTCGGTGAGGGAGGCGACCTGCTTCTTGATGATGGGGTAGTCGAACTTGTCGTACCGCGGGTTCTCCTTCTCGGGCAAAAGGAGACCGACCGTGATGTCGTTGCCCTTCTTCGGCGTGGCGGAGCTGCTGCTGCCGCCGACTCCGTCGATGACCCCGCACGCGGCGAGCGAGACGGCCGACGCCGAGGCGGCCAGGGCCATGGCGGTACGACGCACAGCGGTCCTACGGGTGGTACGAGCAATCACATCAGGTGCCTTCCGGGCGAGGGAGCAGCGTTGCGACCCAGGTGGCTGAAAGCCAACGCGGGGACGGTACGCAGCGTCAAGAACTACGGGTTAACGAGATGGCAACAGGATCACTGTGCGAGTCAAGTGAAAACCAAGGGAGCGTCGCGTGGCGGCACTCCGCCCCTGCCCGCCTGATGCGAATTCAGTCCGTCACCTGGCGCGATCGGTACCTGACACAAGGTCAACCAGCCGACGGATCTCAGCGCTTCGGTAAATTTCCATGAAACGTGATCTTCGTCACGCATCCACAAGTGGGTGTCGAACGTCCGGCTCCCCGAAGAGTCAGCGAAAAGTAAAGTTCCTGTACAGCCTCTCCCTCGTCCCACGGGTCGTGATCACGGATGCCTTGCCGCGTCCCGATCCGATCAGAGGGCCGAATAAACCCAGCCAGACGACGCACGACCGCCGCGGCGGCCACCGCCGTCGTGCCCGCCAACGAGTCGTCCGGCAGCCCCGCCAGGGCCCGGCCGCCTCTCGGACCTGCCCCCGCCCGCCGCCCCGAAGCTCACCGGCTCCGGCACGGCGAAGGGGCCCGCGCTGCGCCGCGGGCCCCTTCGCCGTCGGGTGTTCCCCTCAGTCCTGCTGCTGCCGCTTCGGGCGCCACACCACCAGCGCGCTGGTCTGCTGCACCTCCTGGTACGGCACCAGGTCGCGGCGGTAGGAGGCGTGGACGGCCGCCTCGCGCTGACGCATCGCCGCCGCCGCGCCGTCGAGCGCGGCCTGAAGTTCCGCGACACGGGACTGGAGCGCGGCGACCTGGTTCTCCAGTTCGATGATGCGCTTGATGCCGGCCAGATTGATGCCCTCGTCCTGCGACAACTGCTGAACCTGGCGGAGCAGTTCGATGTCGCGGGCCGAGTAGCGCCGGCCCCGGCCCGCGGTGCGGTCCGGGGACACGAGCCCCAGGCGGTCGTACTGGCGCAGCGTCTGCGGGTGCAGTCCGGAGAGCTGGGCCGCCACCGAGATGACGTAGACCGGCGTGTCCTCGGTCAGCTCATACGGGTTGCGTCGACGGCCGTCCATCGCATCATGCTCCCTTCGCGGCCTGGAACAGCTCCGCCCGCGGGTCCTCGCCCGCGGTTGCCTCGCGATACGCCTCCAGCGCGTCACGAGCCTTCCCCGACAGGTCCTTCGGGACACTCACCTCCACGGTGACCAGCAGGTCGCCGCGGGTGCCGTCCTTGCGGACCGCGCCCTTTCCACGGGCGCGCATAGTACGCCCGTTCGGGGTGCCGGGGGGCAGCTTCAGCGTCACCGGGGGCCCGCCGAGGGTGGGCACCCGGATGTCGGCACCGAGCGCCGCCTCCGCGAACGTCACCGGCACGGTCACCGTGAGGTTGTCGTCCTTGCGGCCGAAGACGGGGTGCGGATTGACGTGCACGACCACGTACAGGTCGCCGGCCAGGCCGCCCCGCTCGCCGGGTGCGCCCTTGCCGCGCAGCCGGATGCGCTGCCCGTCGGACACGCCCGCCGGGATGCGCACCTGCATCGTCCGGGACGACTTGGCCCGGCCGCTGCCCTTGCAGACCTCGCACGGGTGCTCCGCGATCAGCCCGCGCCCCTTGCAGTCCGGGCACGGGTCGGTCAGCGAGAAGCCGCCGCCCGAGCCGCGCGCCACCTGCCCGGTGCCGACGCAGGTCGGGCACACGCGCGGTGTGCCGTTCTGGTCGCCGGTGCCCGAACAGGCCTTGCACGGTGACTGCGAGGACATGCGCAGCGGCACGGTCGCGCCGTCCACCGCCTCCATGAAGCTCAGTGTGACCTCGGACTCGATGTCCTGGCCGCGCCGGGGCTGGGTACGCGTGCCCGCGCCGCCGCCGCGGTTGAACAGGCCCCCGAAGACGTCACCGAGACCGCCGCCGAAGCCACCCCCGGCGCCGCCCTGGCCGCCGAAGAGGTCGCCCAGGTCGAAGTTGAAGGAGCCGCCCGCCCCGGGACCGGGACGGAACCCGCCGTTGCCGAACAGGGCGCGGGCCTCGTCGTACTCCTTGCGCTTCTTGGGATCGCCGAGGACGTCGTTCGCCTCGGAGATCTCCTTGAAACGTTCCTCCGCCTTGGCGTTCCCCTTGTTGGCGTCCGGGTGGTACTCGCGGGCGAGCTTCCGGTACGCCTTCTTGATCTCGGCCTCGGTGGCGTCCTTGGGGACGCCGAGGACCTTGTAGTAGTCCTTCTCGATGAAGTCCTTGGTGCTCATCCCCGACGTCCCTCCTTCCCTGTGCCTTCGTGGTGTACGTCAGCCCTCGTCCGGGCCACCGTTCTCCTTGTCGTCGCCCGCCTCGGTCGTCTCCTCGGCCTTGACCGTCTGCGCCCCCGGCTGCGGCTCGGCGACGGCCACCCGCGCGGGGCGGATGGTGCGCTCGCCGAAGCGATACCCGGGCTGCAGAATCGCCACGCACGTCGTCTCCGTGACGTCCGGCGCGTAGCTGTGCATCAGGGCCTCGTGGATGGTCGGGTCGAAGGGCTCGCCCTCCTTGCCGAACTGCTGCAGACCCATCTTCGCCGCGACGGTCTCCAGCGACTCGGCGACGGACTTGAAACCGCCCACCAATTCGCCGTGTTCGCGTGCGCGGCCGATGTCGTCGAGCACGGGCAGGAGCTCGGTCAGGAGGTTGGCGACGGCCATCTCCTTGACCGCGATCCGGTCGCGCTCGACGCGGCGGCGGTAGTTCTGGTACTCGGCCTGGAGTCGCTGGAGGTCCATCGTGCGCTCGCCCAGCGCCGTGCGCACCTGGTCCAGCTGCGCCACCAGACCGGCGTTGTTGTCGCTTGCGTCCCCCGCCGGGGCCGCCGCCTCCTCCGAAGAGGGGGAGGCGGCCTGCGGCTCGGCGTCATCAGGGGTGGCGCCGGAGGGGACGTCAGGCTTCTCCTCGAAGCCCGGGGTCTCCTCCGTCACGCGGCACCGTCCTTCCGCTCGTCGTCGACGATCTCGGCGTCCACCACGTCGTCGTCGGCCTTGGCCTCACCGGCACCGGCCGAGGCACCGCCGGCGGCGGCCTGCGCGGCCTGGGCGTCGGCGTACATGGCCTGGCCCAGCTTCTGGGAGACGGCCGCGACCTTCTCGGTGGCGGAGCGGATCTCGGCCGTGTCCTCGCCCTTGAGCTTCTCCTTCAGCTCGGCGACGGCGGACTCGACCTCGGTCCTGATCTCGCCCGGGACCTTGTCCTCGTTGTCCTTGAGGAACTTCTCGGTCTGGTAGACGAGCTGCTCGCCCTGGTTGCGGGCCTCGGCGGCCTCGCGGCGCTTGTGGTCCTCCTCCGCGTAGCGCTCGGCCTCCTCGCGCATGCGGTCGACCTCTTCCTTCGGGAGCGAGGAGCCGCCGGTGACGGTCATCTTCTGCTCCTTGCCGGTGCCGAGGTCCTTCGCCGTGACGTGCATGATGCCGTTGGCGTCGATGTCGAAGGAGACCTCGATCTGCGGGACGCCACGGGGCGCCGGCGGCAGACCGGTCAGCTCGAACATGCCGAGCTTCTTGTTGTACGCCGCGATCTCGCGCTCGCCCTGGTAGACCTGGATCTGCACGGACGGCTGGTTGTCCTCCGCCGTGGTGAAGATCTCCGAACGCTTCGTCGGGATCGTGGTGTTGCGCTCGATCAGCTTGGTCATGATGCCGCCCTTGGTCTCGATACCGAGGGACAGCGGGGTCACGTCGAGGAGCAGGACGTCCTTGACCTCGCCCTTGAGGACACCGGCCTGGAGCGAGGCGCCGATGGCGACGACCTCGTCCGGGTTCACGCCCTTGTTGGCCTCCTTGCCGCCGGTCAGCTCCTTGACGAGCTCGGCGACCGCGGGCATACGGGTGGAGCCACCGACGAGCACGACGTGGTCGATCTCGTTGATGGAGATGCCGGCGTCCTTGATGACGTTGTGGAAGGGCGTCTTGCACCGCTCCAGCAGGTCGGCCGTCAGCTGCTGGAACTGCGCCCGGGTGAGCTTCTCGTCCAGGTGCAGCGGACCCTCGGCGGAGGCGGTGATGTAGGGCAGGTTGATCGAGGTCTCGGTGGAGGAGGACAGCTCGATCTTGGCCTTCTCGGCAGCCTCACGCAGACGCTGCAGGGCCATCTTGTCCTTGGACAGGTCCACGCCGTGACCGGACTGGAACTGCTTGACCAGGTAGTCGACGATGCGCTGGTCCCAGTCGTCGCCACCGAGGTGGTTGTCACCGTTGGTGGCCTTCACCTCGACGACGCCGTCGCCGATCTCCAGGAGGGACACGTCGAAGGTGCCGCCACCGAGGTCGAAGACAAGGATGGTCTGGTCGTCCTTGTCGAGGCCGTAGGCCAGGGCGGCGGCGGTCGGCTCGTTGACGATGCGGAGCACGTTCAGGCCGGCGATCTCGCCGGCCTCCTTGGTGGCCTGCCGCTCGGAGTCGTTGAAGTACGCCGGGACGGTGATGACCGCGTCGGTCACCTTCTCGCCCAGGTACGCCTCGGCGTCCCGCTTCAGCTTCTGCAGGATGAACGCGGAGATCTGCTGCGGGTTGAAGTCCTTCCCGTCCAGGGAGATCTTCCAGTCGGTGCCCATGTGGCGCTTCACCGAGCGGATGGTCCGGTCCACGTTCGTGACCGCCTGGCGCTTGGCGACCTCGCCGACCAGCACCTCGCCGTTCTTGGCGAAGGCGACGACGGACGGCGTGGTCCTGGCACCCTCGGCGTTGGTGATGACGGTGGGCTCGCCGCCCTCCAGAACGCTGACGACGGAGTTAGTCGTGCCCAGGTCGATGCCGACCGCACGTGCCATGGTGAATCCTCCAGCTGACTTGAGTGGAACAGGCTCAAGGATGCACGAGGGTCGACTCGGCGTCAACAGAGCTGAGTCGGTCGGACTCAACTTTCATCCGGCGTCACACGGCAACCGGGGAATCACCGCAGGTGGCGTGGGGTGCGCGGAGCACCGAGAGGCGTGCGACTCCTGCGGGACCGGCCGGCGGAGCCGGCGCCCCGGCCGGCAGCGTTCACCCCGGCGCGACGCCGGGCCCCTCCCGCCGACCCGGCAGCGCGGGTGGCGGCGCCGCCACCGGCCACCGGCCGAAAGGCGGCACACGTCCGCGAACGTCACCCCCGGCGACCAGCGGGGACCAGGGAAAAGAGCGCTTTTCTGCGCTCTTCCCGGCTCACCCTGCTTCATCCCCCTGTGTCATCCCCACCGATCCCCACCGATGATGCACCGCCCTCGCTGACGGCCCACAGCCAGGCCAGTCCGCTCACCGCCCCGTCGATCTCCCGGGCGCACCCGTACAGCTCCTGCCGGGGCCTGCCCCAGGGGTCCCGGATGTCGTCCTCGTCCGGGGGGACCGGGGCCCCGGTCCCCCGGCGGGCGGCCGCGACCGCCACAACGGCGTCGAAACCGCCCACACCCCCGTCCTCCGCGTCCGCGAGCCGCACGAACTCCCTCAGCGTGAAGCAGCGCCGCATGGCCGACGGCGCGAGCCGCACCGCCGCCTCCCGATGCTCCCGCGCGAGCCCCAGGACCAGCGCTGCCCCCTCGACGAGCTGTGCGGTGAGCGGGCGGGAGGCGAAGCCGGAGCCGTCCCCGCCCAGTTCCTCCAGCACCGCTCTGGTCGCGCTCTCCATACGGGAGCGGTGCCACGCCTCGGTGCCGGCACTCTCCGGCCGCAGGGCGGAGCCGGGCGGAAGCCTCGCCGCCAGCAGCCGCTCGGCCAGGACCGATCGGTGCACGTTGCCGGTACAGATGAACAGGACCCGGGTCATCTCTCACCGGGCACACGGGTTCCCGCGGACGCGGGCACGCCCCGCCGGGGAACCGACGCGCGGGGGGCCGGCAGTTCCCCCTGACCACCGTGGTCCGCGGTACCGAAGGCGCTGTAGGTGCCGTAACTGCCGTAGTGACCGCCCATGGGAACCGGAGCCATGCTGAAGACCGTGCCGAGGACCCGGACGCCCACCCGCTCCAGCGACTCCGCGGCGGCGCGTACCTGGTCGCGGCTGGTCTTCGCGGCGCGCACGACGAGCAGCGCACCCTGCGTGAGCGAGGCGAGCCCCACGGTGTCGGCGACCGGCAGCAGCGGCGCGGTGTCGACGATCACCGCCTGGTAGCTGTCCGCCAGCTCGCGCAACGTCTCCTCCATGCGTGCCGAGGCGAGCAGCTCCGTGGGGTTCGGCGGTACGGCACCGCTCGCGAGTACCGCCAGACCGTCGGCGGCCTGTTGCATCACGTCCTCGGTACGGGCCTGTCCGATGAGCACCGTGGTCAGACCGGCGTCCTGCACGAGGCCGAAGGTCTGGGCCACACACGGGCGGCGCAGGTCGGCGTCCACCAGGCAGGTGGACACGCCCGCCTCGGCGAGCGACAGGGCGAGGTTCACCGCGGTGTTGGTCTTGCCCTCACCGGGCACGGAACTCGTCACCGCGATGATCCGCGGCGGGTCGTCGACCTGGGAGAACTGCAGGTTCGTGCGCAGCTTGCGGAAGGCCTCGGCACGCTTGGAGTGCCCCTCGGCGCTGACGAGCGGCCGTTTGGGAGCGTTCTTGTCGTACGGGATGGCGCCGAGAGCGGGCAGGGCGGTGAACTCCCCCAGGGCCTCGCTCGTCTTGAACGTCGTGTCGAGGACCTCGCGCAGGGCGACGAGTCCGGCACCGAGCAGGAGGCCACCGAGCACACCCGCGGCCAGGTTGAGCAGCGGGCGCGGCGAGACGGGAGCGGTGGGGGCGACGGCCTCCTGGGTGATCCCCAGTGAGACGGGTGAGACGGACGCGGTGTCGCCCTTGCGGCTCTTCCTGCTCTGCGTCGGGCCGACCGGGTGCTTGGGCGTCTCCAACTGCTCGACGACCGAACCGAACCGCTGCGCCACGGCGTTGGCGATGTGCGCGGCCCGGTCGGGCACGGTGTCCCGGACGGTGATGTCGATGAGCACGGTGTTGAGCGGGGCGGTCGCCGTGATCCGGGACGCCAGCTCCTCCGGCGTGGTGTGCAGCCGCAACTTCTTCACCACCGGCTCCGTCACCTGGCGGGTCGTCACGATGGCGGCGTACGACTGCACGCGCGCCTGGGAAAAGCTCTGCCCCTGGTTGAGCTGTGCGGTGTCCTCCCCGGAGCGGGTGGCGACGAAGAGCTGGGTCCTCGCCTCGTAGACGGGGGTGCTCAAGCTCGTCGCGGCGAGCGCCGCACCGACCGCGAGAACGAGACAGACCACGACGGTCGGCCAACGTCTGGCAAGAGCCTTCAGGAATCCGTGGAGATCCAAGCTGCACCCCTCATAGAACCGAGGGAACCGCCCTTTTAAGGGCATTACGTCCCCAAATGCATGAAGCAGACCATAGGGACTCGGACAGCCGAAGGGAGGTAGCCACCCCCATGTCGGCCCATTGGAGGGAAAGGCTCACCTACTCGGTGACTCTCATCGCCGCCGCGCCAACAGATGTTGGTATGTCCCATTTATTCCATGTATCTAGGTCCTGGTACGCACAACGTGATGACGGCCGACGCTGCAGGCCTGGTCCGGATCGAAGTCGAGGAGAGTGAAGAAGATGACAGCATCGCCGAGATGGCGAGTTGTTCTGGCATCGGCAGCATCGGCTGCCATGCTCATCGGGGCGCCACTGGTTGGGGCGCAGACCGCCTTCGCCCAGCCGTACCCGCCGCCCCCGCCCCTCACCCTGCCCGCCGGCACCACGCTCACAGCCGGGCAGACCGTGACCTTCAGCACCCCTACAGGGATCTTCCAGAACGGGCAGACCGTCACGGTGCTGCTGGAATCGACGCCGATCGTCCTCGGCCGCTTCACGGCCGCGCCGGACGGATCGGTGTCGGGGAGCGTGACCCTCCCGGCGAACGTCGTCAACGGCTGGCACGTCCTCCGGCTCACCGCGGACAACCCCGACGTCAGCATCGGCGTCACCGTGTTCATCCAGGGCGGGGTCAGCACGCCTCCCCACAAGCCCCCGCACCACCCGGGCAAGCCGGGACACGGTGGACACAAGGGACGCGACGACGGACGCAACGGGTCCCACGGACGCACCGCAGTCACCGACCCGGTGGGCTATCAGCAGCAGAACCAGCACGCGCACCGGAACACACACCACAACGGCAAGAGCCTCGCGGCGACGGGCAGTGAGAAGGCCCTGGCCATGGGCGGCACCGCGGCAGCCCTGGTCGTGGCGGGCGGTGGCACGCTGCTCGCCGTACGCCGTCGCCGCCATTCATGACGGACCAGGAAACCCGTACGGCACCACCACGGCGTCCCGGCACCGGCCGGGGCGCCGTGCGCTTGCCCGGGGAAGGCCGCTCCGGCGGCCGCACATCCGTCCGCCGTCGCACGCTCGGGAATGCCCTGCTGGCCACCACGGCGCTCCCGCTGGCCGGCGCGGTCTGGATCGGACCCGCCGCAACGCTCGCCCGCTCCCAGCCGCCCAGGGGTCCGCTCACCACCGTGTGGGGCACGACGTACGCGATGGACCAGCCGGCCGGCGATGCGCCGACTTCGCCGACGCGCGCCCGGCCCGGGACCGTGCCCGACGGCAGCGGCACGTTCGTCGCGCACGGGGGACGGCGCTCCTCGCCCGCGTCACCAGGCACCCCCGGCGACGCGGCCGGAGGCCGGGCCGTGCACGGAGGGCCGGCGACCGCGCACGGGGTCGAGAGGCTGCGGGTCCGGGTGCTCGAGGTCCTCCCCCACGACCCGAAGGCGTTCACGCAGGGTCTGGAGATGGCCGGCGGCACCCTCTACGAGGGCACCGGGATCTCCGGGCAGTCGTCCGTACGCGCGGGACTGCCGGGGAAACCCCCAACGGTCCGCGCCGCACTGCCCGCGCCCCTGTTCGGCGAGGGCATCACCCTCGTCGGCCGAAGGCTGTGGCAGCTGACCTGGCGGGACCGCGTCGCCGTCGAGCGCGACGCCGCGACACTGAAGGAGCTGCGCCGCGTCCCGTACCCGGACGAGGGCTGGGGCCTGTGCCTCCAGGGCGCGTCCCACCGGCTGGTGACGAGTGACGGCTCGCAGCGGATGACGTTCCGCGACCCCGGCACGCTCGCACCGACCGGACAGGTGGTGGTGGCCATGGAGGGCAGGCCGGTGACGCAGCTGAACGAACTGGAGTGCGTCGGAACGACCGTCTACGCCAATGTCCTGCCGAGCGACCGCATCATGCGCATCGACTCCGCCACCGGCACGGTGACGGCGACCGTCGACGCCTCGGGCCTGCTGCGCCCCGACGAACTCGTCCCCGGCTCCGCCCTGAACGGCATCGCGGCCGTCCCCGGCACGAGGCAGTTCCTCATCACGGGCAAGTTTTGGCCGAAGATGTTCCGTGTGGAGTTCGTCCCCGCCTGACGGCGCACAGCGACGCAGATCACCGCATGCGCCACTACAGTGCGGCGGCATAAGTGGGTAGTCTCAGACGGACTGCATAAGTTACTGCTTAGTAATCACTCCTTCGAGTACACAGGAAGTACATCGGAGGAACGGAAACCGCCTCGCAGGCCCGAGGAGCCCCCAAATGCAACTCGCCGCGATCATCGTGTCGCTGGTGCTGACCGTGGTCGGCGTTGCGCTGCTCGCACGCGCCATCGGTCAGTTCGTCCGGTACTTCAGGCTCGGTCAGCCCGTGCCTGCCGGCAGCCGGACCGACAACCCCTACCAGCGCAGCGTGACCCTGGTCAGGGAGTTCCTCGGCCACACACGCATGAACCGATGGGGCATCGTGGGCGTCGCCCACTGGTTCGTGGCCATCGGCTTCCTCACCCTCCCACCGACCATCATCAACGCCTACGGGCAGCTCTTCCAGGCCGACTGGACCCTTCCCGTCGTCGGCGGGTTCCTGCCGTACGAGATGTACATCGAGTTCATCGGCGCGATGACCACCCTCGGCATCGCCACGCTGATGGTCATCCGTCTGCTGAGCCTGCCCTCGCGGCCCGGTCGGAAGTCCCGCTTCGCGGGCTCCAAGATGGGCCAGGCGTACTTCGTCGAGTACGTCATCCTGGTCATCGGCCTGGCCATCTACGTGCTGCGTGGCCTCGAAGGCGCGTTCCACCACGTCGACCACTACGAGGCCGCGTACTTCGCCTCCTACCCGCTGGTCGTGGCGTTCAAGGGTCTCAGCCTCACCACGCTGCAGAACCTGACCTACCTGGCCGCCATGATCAAGCTGGGCACCACCATGATCTGGATGATCACGGTGAGCCTGAACACCAACATGGGTGTGGCCTGGCACCGCTTCCTCGCCTTCCCGAACATCTGGTTCAAGCGCGAGTCCGATGGCGGCACCGCCCTCGGCGCACTGCAGCCGATGACCTCCGGCGGCAAGCCGATCGACTTCGAGGACCCCGGCGAGGACGACGTCTTCGGCGTCTCGCAGGTCGAGCAGTTCTCCTGGAAGGGCCTGCTGGACTTCTCCACCTGCACCGAGTGCGGCCGCTGCCAGTCGCAGTGCCCCGCGTGGAACACCGGCAAGCCGCTCTCCCCCAAGCTGCTGATCATGTCGCTGCGCGACCACGCCCATGCCAAGGCGCCGTACCTGCTGGCCGGCGGCGGCAAGACCATGGAGGGCGAGGAGAAGGCGAACGAGGAGCAGCTGAAGGACGTTCCCGCGTCCGCCCTCGCCGAGGCCGAGCGCCCGCTGGTCGGCACCGTGGAGGAGAACGGCGTCATCGACCCGGACGTCCTGTGGTCCTGCACCACCTGCGGCGCCTGCGTCGAGCAGTGCCCGGTGGACATCGAGCACGTCGACCACATCGTCGACATGCGCCGCTACCAGGTGATGATCGAGTCCGCGTTCCCGTCCGAGGCGGGCACGATGCTCAAGAACCTGGAGAAGAAGGGCAACCCCTGGGGCCTGGCCAAGAAGCAGCGCCTGGAGTGGACCAAGGAGGTCGACTTCGAGGTGCCGGTCGTCGGCCGGGACGTCGAGGACCTCACCGAGGTCGAGTACCTGTACTGGGTCGGCTGCGCCGGCGCCCTGGAGGACCGCGCCAAGAAGACCACGAAGGCCTTCGCGGAACTGCTCCACATCGCGGGCGTCAAGTTCGCGATCATGGGCGGCGACGAGAAGTGCACCGGTGACTCCGCCCGCCGCCTGGGCAACGAGCCCCTGTTCCAGGAGCTCGGCATGGAGAACGTGGCCGCGCTGAACATGGCGTTCGGCGAGGACGACGAGGACCCGTCGACGAAGAAGCCGAAGTCGGCGAAGAAGATCGTCGCCACCTGCCCGCACTGCCTGAACACGATCGGCAACGAGTACCCGCAGCTCGGCGGCGACTACGAGGTCATCCACCACACCCAGCTGCTCCAGCACCTGGTCGACGAGGGCAAGCTGGTCCCGGTGACCCCGGTCGAGGGCATCATCACCTACCACGACCCCTGCTACCTGGGCCGCCACAACAAGATCTACACGCCCCCACGCGAGATCATCGGCAAGGTCCCAGGCCTCAGGAACGAGGAGATGCACCGCCACAAGGAGCGCGGCTTCTGCTGCGGAGCCGGCGGCGCCCGCATGTGGATGGAGGAGCGGATCGGCAAGCGCATCAACAACGAGCGCGTGGACGAGGCCCTCTCCCTCGACCCGGACATCGTCTCCACCGCCTGCCCGTTCTGCCTCGTCATGCTGACGGACTCGGTCAACGGCAAGAAGAACGACGGCAAGGCGAAGGAGTCGATCCAGGTCGTGGACGTCGCCCAGCTGCTGCTGGACTCCGTCAAGACGCCGGTGGACGAACCCCCGGCGGGCACGTCGGAGGCGGACAGCACCTCCGAGCCGGAGCCCGTGAAGTAGCAGGGCCCGTACCGTCACGAGGGGCCGGGGTCGCAGGAGGCGATCCGGGCCCCTCGTCCGTGTGCCCGCGTCCCCGGAAAGCCCGCCGTCCCGCACCCGGCCGGTTCACCGACCGCACGGCCCGGCCGCTGGTCCTTTCCGGTGAGGACCGGCGCGGCGGGGCGGCGGGTGCGCGCCGGGCCGCGATCCTGCGGTGAGATTCCGTTGCGAGGTGGAGAAACGCGGCGATGCACATCGTGCGGGTGAGTTACCGGGTCCCTCCCTTCCCGGGTGGGCTGGAACGCCATGTCGAGTGTCTGACGCGGCGCCAGGTGGTCGACGGCGACCGGGTGACGATGTCGTTCCGGCACGGCGCGGCAGTGCCGGCAGGCGCCACCCGGCTGCCACTGCGGAGGACCGCCCGGTCGCGGATGCTGGCGCCGGTGTCCGACCGGTCCGCCTTCGCTGTGGAAACCGCTGCCGCGGTCGGGCGCCTCTGCGGCGGTTCCCAGGACCACGGCGCCGACCTCGTACACCTTCACGGCGACCACATCGAGACGGCCTGGCTGGGGCCGGTCTGCCGGCGTTTGGGCCTTCCCCTGTTCCTGACCGTGCACGGGGCGCTGGCCCACCGGCATCAATGGCTTGCCCGACAGGCCTTCCGGTATGTGGAGGCGTTCATCGCCCTGGGGTCGTCGACGGCGGACGATCTCGTGGCGCGCGGTGTGGACCGAAGGCGCATCCTCACGATGTCCAGCGGCTTGGAGCTGTCCGCCATGCCGGGCCCGGCCGATGCCCGATCCCGTGAGCGCGGTCTGATCGTCGGCGTCGGCGCGCTGGACCCGGTGAAGAACCACGAGCTGCTCATCCGTGCGTTCCAGGAACTGGCTCACGGTCGGCCCGGGATGCGCCTGGTGATCGCGGGCGAGGGCCCGGAGCGGGACCGCCTCGCCCGGCTGGCGGCGGCCGGCACGGGTGTCGAACTGGCCGGTCAGCTGGACCGGCGGGAGATCTACCGGTTGGTCCGTCGGGCCGAAGTGTTCGTGCTGGCGTCGCGCAGACTGCCCGGAAAGGGTGAAGGCGTGCCCACGGCCGCCTTGGAGGCGATGGCGCTCGGCACGCCCGTCGTGGTGTCCTCGGAGGCCTCACTCGATCCGGTGATCGCCGTCCGCGAGGCCTACCGGGTCTTCCCCTCGGGGTCGAAGGACGGTCTGGTGCGTGTCCTGGGCGCCGTACTCGACGACGAGTCGGCCCGGAACAGGATGAGTGAACTCGGGCTGCGGGCGGCCGCGGAGCTGGACTGGTCCCGGGTCGCACAGCGCGTCAACGACTGGTATCGACTGCGCCTGGACAGCTGCTCCCCCTTCATCTCCACCGCAAAGGAACCGACCGTGGCCGACGGTCATTGACGACATGGCCGAACCGGTGGGGAAACACCCTCCAACCGGGGGCGCCGGGCGCAGGCCTTCGCCGCGGGCGGCGGGGACAACGTCTCGGTGCTCCGCCGCGAAGGACGCGTCCGTCGGCCGTATCAGTCCGCCGCCGATCGACAAGTCCGCCGCCGATCGACAAGAAGGAATCACCCGTACGACTCCCGAGTCACGGTCTCCCGAACACTGGGGCGCCGATAGCCTCGGGCGGCATGAAAACGGTCGCAATCGCCCGCAACGGATTCCGGCCTCCGTACTTTCCGGTGATGGCGGCACACCCCCTACGGGCGGACGCGCCACCGAGGTCACCGGGAGCGTTCGGCAGCCCCGGACGCGCTCTCGGTCACCAGTCCCCGGTCGCGCTCACGGAGCGCATCGAACAGCACTCGACCCGACTCACCGACCGCGTGCCGGCCGGTGCCCGACACGCTGCGGCATGAGAGGCGGCGACGGACAATGCGTATCTTTCTCGATGTCGGCGGCCACTACGGCGAAACCCTCGAGGTCGCCCTGGACCCCCGATGGGCCTTCGACAAGATCTACTGTTTCGAGCCGGCCGAGTCCTGTCGTCGTATCCTGCGCGGCTTCCGCGACACCCGGGTGCATGTCGTGCCCGCCGGGCTGTCCAACAGGACCGGGAAGGCGACCCTCTACGGCACGGGTCTGCTGGGGGCGAGTGTGTACGCCGACAAGAAGCAGTTCGACTCGCACGTCCGGTCCCAGACCATCGCCCTGGTGAAGGCATCGGACTGGCTCTCGCAGAACACGACGCCGGACGACGAGGTCTACCTGAAACTCAACTGCGAGGGAAGCGAGTGCGACGTCCTCGAGGACCTCCTCGACAGCGGCCTGAGCAAGCGGCTGAAGAGCGTCTATGTGGACTTCGACGTGCGGAAGATCCCCAGTCAGGCACACCGGCAGGAGGCGGTCGAACGGCGGCTGCGCGAGCGGAACCACCACTTCGTCACCCCGGACACCCTGTCCGGCGCCAGTGGCAGTCACGCGGTGAGGCAGTGGCTGACGACCGTGAGCACCCCCCGGAACACCGGGGGCCCGGCAGCGTTCCGCTACCGGCTCGGCCTTCACCGGCCGCCGTACGTCTGGGCGGCCTCGGTCGCCAGAGTGGCCCTGCCGAGGTCCGTCTACGAGCAGGCCGCCCGACGCGTCGGCGCGCAGGCGCGCAGGCGCGCCAGGGCACACGGCGGCTGAGACGACCGAGAGGAAGCAGCAACCCATGGCGTTCCACAAGGGGGTTGTGCGGTGAGGTGGCTGCGCGCGTGCGCCAACGTTCCCCCCCGGCTGCGCGGTGCGCGCATCGGAGCCGGAGCGTACATCTCGCCGAGGGCGCTCCTCCAGGAGCACTCCCGCATCGCCGTCGGACAGCGGACCCTCGTCGGCCGCCACGTGGAACTGGTTCCGCAGGGCGGTTCCATCACCATCGGCAGCGACTGCTCACTGAACAACCACGTCGTCCTCTACGGCGCCGGCGGGATCACGATGGGGGACGGCTGCCGTATCGCGACCGGTGTCGTCATCGTCGCCTTCAACCACGGATACGACGACCTCACCCTCCCGATCCGCCGCCAGCCGATCACCGCGCGAGGCGTTGTCGTCGGGGACGACGTGTGGATCGGGGCGCGATCGATCGTGCTGGACGGGGTGACCGTCGGCTCCGGCAGCGTCATCGGAGCGGGTTCCGTCGTCACGCACGACGTCCCCGAGTTCGCCATGGTGGCCGGCAATCCGGCGCACGTGCTGCGTCGTCGCGGCGCGGCGCGGGCGACCGCGGTCGCTACACCGCGGCCCGGTCCGTGATGTCGTGGTAGAGACGGCCGAGCTGGTCCAGGTTGGTGGAGAAGGCGTGGACCGCGAGAACCTTCCGTCGGACGGCGGCCAGGTCCTCGGGTCCGGGCGGGGAGGCCGTCACACGGCGCAGCCCCTCTGTCAGCCCGCCGACGTCCGGCGGGACCAGCACGATGCCCGGCCAGCCGGACACGGCGGCCGGAATACCACCGACCCGGGTGGCCACGACCGGGACAGCCGCGGACGCCGCTTCCAGCAGGGTTCTCGGCAGCCCTTCGTCCCTCGACGAGATGACGAAGAGGTCGGCACGCGCGTACTCCTCACGCACCTCCTCGACGCCGCGGGCGCCGAGGAACGTGACCCTGCCCGTCAGGCCGAGCCGTTCCGCGAGGGCCGTCAGCCTCGTCCTCTCCGGACCGTCACCGACGATGCGCAGCCGGGCCGCAGGAACCGTCTCGACGAGCCTGGCGAGGGCCGCCAGGAGGATGTCGTATCCCTTGGACGGTACGAGGCGGCCGACCGCGAGGATGGAGGGACCCGGTTCGCTCGGCGGCGGGCCGGTGCGGACGGGGGGATCCTCCCAGACCTGCTGAAGCCGCGGCGGCACGAAAGCGGACGCAATACCTCGCCGCGACAAGGCGTCGGCCATCGACCGGGCCACGACTCTGCGCTCGGTGGCCCGGCGGGCGAACATGAGGACGGCCCGCTCCAGAACCGCCTTCCGCCAGCGGCCGAGAGAGGCGACGGGCAGACCGAGATAATCGCCGTGAACGTCCATGAGCCATGGTCGCCTGACGATCCGTGACACCGCCCAGGCCGCCAGCCACCCCCAGGGCTCGGCGCCGTTGAGGACGACGGTCTCGCCCGCTCGGGCGGCCGCCCGAGCCAGCCCCACCCCGAGACGGACGGACTTGACGACCCAGAGGAGGGACCGCGGCCCCGGGCGGCGCGGATGCCGGACGACCTGCATCGAACCGCGGTCGCACCGCAGGTGCGGGCCCGCCCAGATGCACCACGCGTGACCGAGCCGGTCGGCCAGCGCGTTCCACGACCGGAAGTCGGCGGAGTCCTCGACTCCGGGCTGTCGGTGACCCGAGATGGTCACGACGGTGATGCGCTGTCGTTCCACCATCAGTCCCTTCCGGAGAACGCCGGCCGCCACAGCGACCGCGACAGCCAGGCGGCGGGAGCGACTCCCTGGGCGCTCAGACACCGGAGCGTCGCGGCGAGGGCCGCGGCCACGGGCCGCGTGTCGAACACAGCGGCCCTTTCCACCAGTTCCTTCCGCGTCTGCGCGCAAGCAGGGACCCGGGCCGTCGCGACGGCCAGCGCGGCCATCCGATCGATGTCGCCGTCGGGCGCCACGTACCGGTCTGCCAGCTTTCCCATGACGTCCGAGCAGCCGCCCACGTCGAAGGAGACACACGGAACCCCGAGCGCCATGGCCTCCAGCAACACGCGGGGGAATCCCTCCTGGCGGGAGGGGACGACCAGGCAGTGCCCCTCGGCGATGGTCCGGACGGCGACATCGTTCGGCACCCGCCCGGCCATAAGCAGCTGTTCCCCGTCCAGGCGTGCGGTCAGTGGCCCGTCCCCCAGCACCAGCAGCTCGGCTTCGGGCAGCTCACGGCGGATCCGCGCCAGCAGCTGCGGCAGGCGGTCGGCGCCGCGGAGGGGGTCGAGACCGTGGACGTAGACGAAGCGGTGCGGAGCCTTGAGCCAACGCCTCACGACCGGCTGCCAGTCCGGCTCCGGCACGGAGGCGACCTGGTCCCGCAGCGCTCCGCCGTCCACGTCGTTGCAGGCGAGCAGCATCCGGTCGGGGTCGAGGCGGTAACGGTCGGCGTACTGGTCGAGGAGACGTGGCGGTCCGGTGACGACCGCGTCGACTGCCCGTCGCAGCACCCACCGGTGGACCACCCGGCCGGCGCGCTCACGCAGTCCGAGGCGCGCCCCCGGGACGACGCCCGCGCCACCCGAGGACCACAGCACCACACGCCATCCGCCCCCGAGCCGCCCGGCCAGCCACAGCAGAGCCGCCAGCTTCCAGTGGATGCGGACGAAGACGACATCGACCCGCTCACGCCGTGCCCTGCGCACCAGCCGGAGAAACGCTCGCGCCCAGCCCGGGCTCGGGCGCAGCGGCGGCAGGTCCGCCGGGTCGCCGTACCGCACGGCCGTCGCAGTGCAGGTACGCGACAGGGCGTCGACGAGCCCGGGGACATGTGCCGCGTGCCCGCTCCGCATCCCCGCCGTCGTGAAGAGGTACCAGACGCGCAGCTGCCCGGTGGGGGCGAGCGGTCGGGTGGAGAGCAACAACTTCCCGGCCGGAGTCGTGCCCGTGAGGCGGAACCCCGCCCGCGCGTACAGCAGGAGCGCCGGCCGGTTGCCGGGATCGCAGTTGATCGTGACCACGCCCGACGCCTCGGCGAGCAGGCGCGCAAGCAGCCATGACCCGATCCCGGTGCCCTGATGTTCCGGCGCGACCGCCACACGGTGCACATGCACGCCCTCCGGCCGCCGCGACGCCACAAGGAACCCGACCGGCCTTGCCGAGACCATGGCCACGAGGCTCAGTCGCCCCTTGTCCGGCAGCGGGCGTGCGAAGTTCCCAAGCGCCCACGGCCGGTCGTCGTAGTGGGCACTCTGCTGGTGCACACGTTCTTCCAGTTCCACCAGCCGAGCGAGCGTGTCCTCCGGTAGGTCCGCCAAGCGGCACAGTTCCGGCTCGCGCCGCGTGCTCAAGACCGCTCCCAGGTTGCCGTGCATCTCAAGTCTCCGGGCCAGGTGGTGATTTCGCCTCGCCAGACTGCCACGGCGCAAGGCACGACCCGCCCCGACGAGCCGCCCGGGAAGGCCGGTGCACCCCCACGGCGTATTCACCACCGTTCGGCCCGACGGGCGCGCGGACCACCCGCCGCACACGAGGCCCTGCTCGCCCTGCCGGCCCCGCTCACCGCGGTCATGAAGCACTGAGGCGGAAACCCGAAAGCAGCCGCGGCAGTTCGGCCGGGTCCAGCCGCGACCAGGCGTCGACGGCGGACAGACACGGTACGAACGGCTCGCCGCCCTGGGCGTACAGCGGGTGGTCGAAGTCGAAGAACCTCACGGTGATCCCGTGTTCGGCGAAGGCGTCCAGGTCCAGGTAGTCACGGCCGGAAGGACCCGACAGGTACTCGTCGGCGCCCGTCGCCCGGCAGAGGCTGACGAGCAGTTCGGTGCTGGACCCCGTGGCGTCGAGCTCGGAGGCGCGGACCATCGGCACCTTGACGTCGAACTGCGCCAGCAGCCAGTCAGCGATGTCGAGGTTGAGATCGGCCAGGGACCCACCGGGCGGTGCGGCGTCGACGAGCGACAGCAGGTCTCCGGCACGGTCGGCGCACCTGGTCCCGGTCACCGCCTGTGTCAGGCGTCCACGGTAGCGGCGCCGCCAGGAGGGCACTTCGCAGATCCGCACGTCCCTGATCCGCGTGCCGAACGGTGCGGTCACCGGGACGGTCAGCCAGGTGGGCCGGCCGTCCAGCAGGACCCGGTTACGGTTCTGGAAGTAGTTCTTTCGGTACGGCACGGAGTCGAGGACGACCCACAGGTCCGACGCGGCGACCTTGGCCAGGAGACCGAGCCACGGCAGGTGCTCGGGCTGGTGGACGGTGACCCTCATACAAGGACGCCTTCCAGCCGTGAGACCTCGAAGGCCTCGCCGTACCGGGCGCGCATCTCGTAACCGCGGTAGCGGGAGCGGGCCTCGACCCCTTCGATCCACTGCTCGCCGTACTTGGCGTACTCCGACTTGTGCTGACGCAGGGCCTGCAGTTTCTTCTCGATGGTGTCGTCGATGTTGATGTAGAGCTGGGGGCGGAAACCGACATAGCTGCGCCCCGACGGGGTGATGGGCTCGTACATGACGACGGAGTTGTAGTACCGGCTCGCCGCGATGGTGGCGAGCGCGGTGTTGGCGTGGGACCGGTGGGTGTCGAACGGCCAGTGTGTGAACACCATGGTGGGGCGGAAATCGTCGACCACCTTGTTGATCGACTCCACGACCGTCGAGTGGTTCTCCACGTCCTTGGCGGGGAACGACAGGACATCGACGTCCTTGACCCCGAGCGTCGCGGCGGCTTCCCGGCCCTCCTCCACCGCCACGTCCGCCTCGCGGAAGTGGCTCCCGTCGTAACTGGTGTAGTCCGAGGGACTCATCACCAGGAAACGCACCTGTGCCCCCGTCTCGACCAGGCGAGCGGCGGTACCTCCGGCCGCCAGTTCGATGTCGTCCAGATGAGCCCCCACGAACAGGCTGCGCTCGAACATCGGATTACTGCAGAACATCACGTCTTCCTCTCGGGAAACGATCAGCGGCGACTGCGGTGCCGGTTTCCGGCGACGCCCTGCCCGCCGGGCATGACGTCGGTGACGCGAAGGCCCCCACATGCGTACAGAGCAAGCGCCGGGCCGGTTGCAAGGACCGCCGATGAGGGTGACGACGCCGGTGTCCGCACCGGAGGCGATCGAGCAGCCCGACAGCGAACCCGTGCCCTGGTGACGCGGTTGGTGGCCATGCGGCCGGACGTCACCCCGATCCCTGTCGTCCACCCAGGGCCCCCGAGATCGCGGCGTTCACCTCAGCGTCGCACAGCGGGGCGAGGCGACGGCGCCGACGAGCCCCTCCGGAAGACCGGTGCACCCCAACGGCGTACGGGCAAGCCGCGCCGGACTCCTGGAGGAGCCGCACCAAGCGCCGGCCCCGTGTACCGGGAGCCCACAGGGCGCGCGCTCCGGCTGCCGCTACGCGCCCAGAGCCCCGGCGGCCGGCCTCGCGCGATGCACCGCCGCAGAACTCACCGCCGGAACCGGCTCCCCGGGGCCGCGGACGACTCCGCTCGGAGCGACACCGTCCGCGATGGCGCTCCTCCGCACCTGACCGATACAGGCCACCGTCAGACCGAGGACCCCCCAGCCCACACCGGGAAAGGCTCCCGTGGTGTGGAACCACACCGCCACCGTGACGAGCACCGCGCGGGTCAGCCGGTCGCCAGTGCGCCATACGCGCCACAGGACGAGGAGGAACAGCCCCAGTCCGACGACGCCCAGAAAGACGGCCATGTCCAGGTACACGTTGTGCAGACCACGGATGTTCGTGTGCC
This sequence comes from Streptomyces sp. PTL18, assembly GCF_059510295.1. Classification (NCBI taxonomy): domain Bacteria; kingdom Bacillati; phylum Actinomycetota; class Actinomycetes; order Kitasatosporales; family Streptomycetaceae; genus Streptomyces; species Streptomyces sp. PTL18. The sequence continues at coordinate 114,092 of NZ_JCAJZO010000020.1, forward strand.
GGTACGCGTTCGCCAGCGCCTGACCGTCCACGACCGACCAGCCTCCGCCGACCAGGGGGTTGGTCGACTCGATGGCGGACCAGAAGGAATCGGCCAGGGTGGTGTGCACCTGGACGGTCACGTCCAGGTCGGGTCGGATCACGGGAATCACCAGACAGGCGACCACGGCCGCACAGGCGAGTGTGAGCGGGTGGACAAAGCCCTTCTCGCCGCGGCGTCGCCCCAGGCTGAGCACGGTGACTCCGGCCAGCGCGGCGACGGAAGCCGTGATCCCGCGGGTTCCGACCATCCCGCAGAGACCGGCCAGAACGAACAGTGATCTGACCGGCTTGCTGGTGGCCGCGGCGCCGAGGACCACCAGTACGGCAGCGAGCAGAGCGACCTCGTTGGGGCCGCCGGGCAGGCCCGACCAGCGGATCCCTGTGTCACCGAGGAGGGGCATCGTCGCAAAGACGCCCAGCAGTGCCCACCGGACGGTATGCCACAGGTTGAACCCACGGGGCAGGAAGAGCCCTACGGCTGTGCTGGCCACGACGGGCTCCATGATGCGCAGAAACGTCACCGTGCCCTCGGTGTCATTGCCCAGCATGTCGCGCACCACGCCGTAGAGCACAAAGGCACCGACCACCCCCAGGACGCCCGTGCCGCCACGGTGACGGACGCGCAGCAGCCCGGCGAGTGCGAAGAGCACCAGGAGCACGTCGCCCAGGTAGATGTCGGCTCCCCCCAGTCCGCCGAGGTGCGGCCAGGCCGTCGGGCTGATCACCACCACGACGGCAGTCATGAGGACGATCAGCCGGGGCGGGGCGATGACGAGGAAGAGCACCACTGCTGAGGGCAGCAGAATGCTGAGGGCGAGTCCGGTTCGCCCGGCCCAGACCAGAGCGAAGAGCAGCGCCGTGGCGATGATGCCGGCCAGGTGCACACCGGCCATCGTGAATGCGGTCCGCCTCACTGGATCCCTCCGCGATCCGCGGCAACGGCATCACACGTGGATCGTCTGTTTCAGGTGATGTGACATGGCGCACAGGACAGGACGGCGCCTTGCGACATTCTGGAGCCGCGATGTCCCCCGACGGGTGGTTCGGCACACGGTGCCTGGGCCATAAGTGTGTCGCTCCCCCGGCAGGCGGCGCGTCGGCGTCCGAGCTTCCCCGTACACGGCAAACATGAGCGCCCGTCGTGATCTCGTATCAGTGCCCTAACCAGCGGTTGGGACAGGAACGCGGTGAGGCTGAATGGTGGTTGCCCGAGGTCGCACGAGCGACGCCGCCCCGTCCCGGATCCGCGTGATGCGGGTCATCGCCCGGATGAACGTGGGCGGTCCGGCCCTCCAGGTCTCGACGCTGATGCGCGGGCTGGACAGCGAGTTGTTCGACCACCGGCTCTTCGCGGGCTTCGTCGGCCCGGACGAGGCCGACTACGTGGAGCAGCGCGCCCCGGACGTCCAGGTCTGCCGCGTTCCCACACTGGGCCGGGCCGTACGGCCCACCGACGACCTGCGTGCGCTGTCCGAACTGACCGCGGCCATGCGCCGGTTCCGGCCCCACATCGTTCACACGCACACCGCCAAGGCAGGAGCACTCGGACGTGCGGCGGCCGTGTTGGCGCGGGTGCCCGCCAGGGTTCACACGTACCACGGCCACCTTCTGCAGGGCTACTTCTCGCCGAACAAGACCCGGCTCGTGGTACAGGCCGAGCGTGGCTTCGCGGCCGTCACCGACCGTCTGGTGGCGGTGGGACGCAGGGTCCGCGACGACCTCTTGGCCGCCGGCATCGGCCGGCCTCGGCAGTACGCCGTGGTGCCGCCCGGCACCACGGCCGCACCCGCTCCCGGACGCACCGAGGCGCGGAGGCGGCTGGGCGTTCCGGAAGACGGCCTCGTCGTGGCCCATGTCGGGAGGATCACCGGGATCAAGCGGCCTGACCGGTTCCTGGCAGTGGCCCGCGACGTGCGACGCGCCGTGCCGACCGTCCGCTTCGTGGTGTGCGGGCACGGAGACCTGCACGGCGTTCTGGAGTCGGCCACCGACCTTCGGGGCGCCCTTCACCTGCTGGGCTGGCGCGCGGACGTGGAGACCGTGTACGCCGCAGCGGACATGCTGCTGCTCACCTCGGACAACGAGGGCATGCCGGTCAGCCTGATCGAGGCCGGACTGGCCGGAGTGCCGGCCGTGGCGACGGACGTGGGCAGCGTGGCGGAGGTGGTCCGGGACGGGACGACCGGGCTCCTGGCCCGGCCCCACGCCGAAGAACTCACCCGCCGGACCGTCAGGCTCCTCAGCGACGACCGGCTCCGCCGCCGGCTCGGGGAGCAGGCACGCGCTGTGACGGCGCAGCAGTTCGGGGCCGAGCGCCTGGTGCGGGACACCCACGACCTTTACGCCTCCATCGCCGCTGAGCGCGGCTGGTGGTAGGCCCTCCTACTGAAAGGTGCATGCCGTTGAACGTCGTTGTGACCGGAGGGGCCGGGTTCATCGGAGCCAACCTGTGCCGCGAACTGGCCTCCCGTCCCACCGTCGGCAGGGTCGTCGTCCTGGACGACCTGAGTACGGGCAGCGCGGACAATCTCGCGGGCACGGACGTCGAGCTCGTCGAGGGCAGCATCCTCGACCGCGACCTGCTCGAGGACGTGGTGGCCGGGGCCGACGCCGTGGTCCATCTGGCCGCGCGGCCGTCGGTGCCGCGTTCCCTCGCGGATCCGTTTGCCAGCCATGAGGTCAACGCGACCGGAAGCGTGCGCGTACTCGAAGCCTGCCGTCGCAGCCACGCCCACGTGGTCGCCGCGTCGTCCTCGTCGGTGTACGGCTCGATCACCGACCTGCCCAAGCACGAGGGGCTGCCGACCCGCCCGCTCAGCCCCTACGCCGCCAGCAAGCTGGCGACCGAGTCGTATGTGCTCGCCTACGGATCGGCCTTCGGGCTTCCGGCCCTCTGCTTCCGCTTCTTCAACGTCTACGGCCCGCTGCAGCCCGCCGGCCACGCCTACGCCGCGGTCGTCCCGGCCTTCATCGACGCCGCATTGCGCGGTGAACCGCTGACGGTCTTCGGCGACGGCCACCAGACCCGCGACTTCACCTACGTCGGAACGGTCGCCCGGGTGCTCGCCGACGCCGTCGAGCGGAAAGTCACCTGTGCCGGCCCGGTCAACCTGGCCTTCGGCACCCGGGTCAGTGTCCTGGAACTCGCCCATCACCTCGCCAAGGCCCTGGAGCTGGCGGTGGAGATCCGCCACGAGCCGCCCCGACGTGGCGATGTGCGCGATTCCCAGGCCGACGACGGGTTGCTCAGGAGTCTGTTCGCCGGTCTCGAGCCCGTTCCCCTGGAGCAGGGGCTGGCCGAGACCGTCCAGTGGTTCCGCTCCCCGGTGCCGCCCGCATAGCAGCTCGCTCGTGCGGCGCGGCCGGCAGCGGTGCCACGGGGCGTCCCGCACCGTGAAGCCGTCGGCCGGACGGCGACCGGCCTGCGGAACAGGCGATGAGGCCGTCCGGCGACGGCCTCATCGCCTGTTCCGCAGGGTGTTCCGGAAGGTGCCGGCGGTGGTCTTCCCCGCTGCCCCGGCCGGGCCGGGGACGGCACCGTACGACACCGTTCCGGGCCCGGTCGCGGCACTCGGTCCCGACATCGGCCCGGTGAGGTTCCACAGCACGGCGAACCAGGCCGCCGTGCTCAGAGCCACCAGACCGAGCAGCCCCCACGCCCAGACCAGCGTCCTGCAGGACGTGGTCGCACAGACCTGCGTGACGCCGGCCAGCATGGCGAGCTGACCGATGCCCTCGGCGGTGAGGAAGACGAGCCTGATCCCCGGGGATCCCAGAGCCGGGGGGAGAACCTTGGACCAGACGACCGCGCCGCGCAGTGCGGCCGCTGCGAGGACCACCACGGCGGCGGCGGACACGGTGGTGTACTCGGGGCCGTACACGAGGCCGATCAGCGGGTGCAGGAGACAGACGCCGACGGCCACCGCGACCAGCCCGATTCCTCCGGCGAGCGTGCTGCAGCGCACGGCGTCCCGCAGCACCGCCTCACGGCGCCCCTGGGCTCCGGCCCGTGCCAGACGCGGATAGAGCTGTGACGCGACGGGATTCAGGAAGCTCCCGAAGAGGCGGCCCGGGGCGTTGACGACCTTCAGGTACGTCACCAGGGTGGGCCCGCCGAGCAGTCCGGCCAGCAGGGAGACGCCGCTGTCCGAGGCCAGGGACACGGACCCGGCTGCCGAACTCTTCACCAGGAAGGGCACCAGGCCCGGCGGCGTCGTGACGGGACCGGCGGCAGGTGGGCCGCATGTGCGGCGCACCTGCCGACAGGCGACCGCCGTCAGCACGACCGTGGACACCAGGCCGCTGATCAGGGTGGCCACCAGGTACCCGGCCGTGCCGGACGTGAGCAGTGCCGTCATCGTCACCAGGCATCCGACGGCCGCGAGCGCCACGCGGAGCGCTCCGAGCAGCGAGAGCCGTTCGGCGATCGCGAAACCGGCGGAAGCGCTGCCCGAAGGTGTGGCCGCTCCGGCTGCCAGCACGGCTGGCACGAGCAGCCAGAGCCGTTCCCCGGGGACCCATCCGAGAGCTGCGGCGCCCAGCGCCGCCCCCACTCCCACGACCGTGGTCAGCAGCCCGGCCAGCACGTCGAGAGCGACGAGCCGACGATACAACCGCGTTCCGTGACCGACGCCGCGGCGCTGCTCCATGGGGACGTACCGCTGCTGCGCGTCCTCCAGGCGCGGATCCCACAGCAGGAACCAGATCGAGGCCATGGACTGGACCAGCAGCACCTCTCCCGCCTTCGCGCTGCCGGCCAGCCGGACCAGGGTCACCGTGGTGCCGAACGACAGTGCCGCCTCGATCTGACTGGCGGCGGTGAGCGAGGAGAACGTCCGCAGATGCCGTTTCCAGGATCGGTACGGTCCCCAGCGCCCGGTCCCCGACCTCCGCGCGCTCCGGCCGTGCCTCGCCGGTCGCGCTCCGGCGTCCGAGGGATCCGGCGGGCGGGCCGTCGACGGTGTGGCCCTCATGCGTCGCTGCACCTTCTCGGAGAGCCGGCCGACCGGATCCCCGGCCCGGGCGGGAGGCGCACGTGGTCACAGGACCTCGACACGCTCACCCCGGCATCGGTTGCGCGTGTCGAACACGTACGCTCCGGCCTCCTGGACGAGCGCATAGTCGAAGGCATCGTGGTCGGTGGCCACGACCACCACGTCGGCAGCGCGGATCTCCGCCTCGGTGAGCTCGACCCGGGTGATGTCCGGGGGAACGAGGTACGCGTCGGTGTGCGGCTCGGCGACGACCAACCGGGCGCCGAGGGAGAGCAACGACCGGGCGAGGACCAGCGCCGGCGACTCGCGGATGTCGCCGGTGTTCCTCTTGTAGGCCAGGCCGAGTTGCAGGACGCGGGAGCCCTTGACCGACCTGCCCCGTTCGTTCAGCCCACGGGCGATCCGCCAGACGACATGGGCGGGCATGTGGTCGTTGATGTCGTTCGCCAGCGAGATGAAGCGGAGGTCCTGCTTCAGCAGCCTCTTCACCTGCCACGACAGATAGGACGGGTCCACCGGAAGGCAGTGGCCGCCCACGCCGGGGCCGGGACGGAACGGCATGAAGCCGAACGGCTTGGTAGCGGCGGCCTCGACGGCCTCCCAGATGTCGGCGCCCAACTGCCGTGAGATCATGGCCATTTCGTTGACCAAGGCGATATTGACGTGCCGGTAGGTGTTCTCCAGCAGCTTGGTCAGCTCGGCGGTCCGGCAGGAGCTCACGGGCACCGTGCGCTCCACGATGTCGCCGTAGAAGCGCTCGACGCTGCGCAGCGAGGCCGAGTTGATTCCGGAGATCACCTTCGGTGTGTTCTCCAGGAACCAGTCCGGGTTTCCGGGGTCGATGCGCTCCGGGCTGTAGCCGAGGTGGAAGTCGGCGCCCGCCCTCAGCCCGCTGCCCTCCTCCAGCAGGGGGCGCAGCAGGCTCTCGGTCGACCCGGGGTACGTGGTGGACTCCAGCACGACGGTGGCACCGGGCGTGAGGTGGGGGGCGATACTCCGACCGGCGCACTCGACGAAACTCAGGTCGGGGGCACCCTCCCGCAGCGGGGTCGGCACCGTGATGACGCAGATGTCGAGTCCATCGATCCCGTCGTAGTCGGTGGTGGCGTGGAAACGTCCACTGTCGGCAGCGGCCATGAGGCGCGCGTCGTCGATGCCCTCGATGTAGGAGTCGCAGGCACCAAGACGTTTCACCCTCAACTCGTCGGTGTCCACGCCGACGACTGAATAGCCGACTTCGACGGCCCGCACCGCCAGGGGAAGACCTACGTATCCCAGACCTACGACGACAAGCCTGCCACCGTCCGCCTCGCTGTTCTGACGCAACGCCATCACTCCGTTTTCCGAGGGAAGTCGGCATATGCCAGTCCCTATTGACGCATGCGCATCCGTTCCGTCCGGCGCAGGAGAGATGATGTCCGACCGGCATCACCCTGATTCCGTAACCGGCAGACGCGCCGGGGGGCTCAGAGGGCCTGACGTGGTTTCAATTTCCGGTATTCATCGCATAGGTGAACGTTGGCTCGGCAATGCGATCGAGCTCTGCGGAACCGAGACCCCACCACCGACCCGGAGTGACGCCGCACATGGATCGAAGTTCGAAGTACCTGGTGACCGGCGGAGCCGGCTTCATCGGCTCCCATCTCGTGGACGCGTTGCTGGCCGATGGTCGCAGCGTGGTGGTCCTCGACAACCTCACGACCGGACGAGAGGAGAACCTCGCTCGGGCCCGAACGGACACGCGTTTCCGCTTCATCCACGGATCCGTTCTCGACGCGCCACTGGTGGACGAACTCGTGGAGGAATGTGACACGGTCATCCATTTGGCTGCCGCCGTAGGGGTCAAACTCATCGTCGACCAGCCGTTGAGGTCGTTCGTCACCAACACAAAAGGCACCGAGGTCGTCATCGAGTACGCGCAGCGATACGACCGCAGGATTCTGATCGCCAGCACCTCGGAAATCTACGGAAAGAACTCCTCCGGACCGCTCGACGAGACCTCCGACCGTATCCTGGGCAGCCCGTCCGTGGCCCGGTGGTCCTACAGCACGGCCAAGGCCGTTGACGAGATCCTGGCCTGTCTGTACCACCAGGAGCGGGGGCTGCGGTCGACCGTCGTCCGGTTCTTCAACACCGTGGGGCCCCGCCAGAGCCCCGCGTACGGAATGGTCATCCCCCGCTTCGCCCGACAGGCGGTTCGCGGAGAGCCGCTCACGATCCACGCGGACGGTACACAGAGACGCTGCTTCCTGCACGTCACCGACGCGGTCGCGGCGCTGCTCCTGCTGCTGCGAAACCCGGACTCGGTGGGACAGATCTTCAACATCGGCGCCGACGAGGAGATCAGCATCCGCGCGCTCGCCGACCGGATCATCGCGCAGGCCGGCAGCGTTTCGCCAGTGGAGCACCTGTCGTACGCGGAGGCGTACGGACCGGGCTTCGAGGACATGGAACGGAGGGTCCCCGACACCTCCAAGCTCCGTGCCCTGACGGGCTGGCAACCCCGGCACGATCTCGGCGACATTCTCGCGGACGCGATCGCGGACGCCCGTGCAGAGTTGCGCGACAGCCTGCCGGCCCATGTACCGGGCACCCCGGAGCAACGTCACCCGGTCAGTGGCGAGTCCGTTGCCGAAACCGCTCTGTCGGGACGGTGACCGGTATGAACACGCCCCTCTCGACGGCGGGTGCGGGCGGCGCGGCCCTGCTGCTCGGCCTCCTGCTGACCGAGCCGCTCAGACGCTTCGCCGTGCGCCACGGGATCACCGACCGCCCCAGCGCGCGCAAGGCGCACACCCGGCCGACCCCCTATCTCGGCGGGGTCGCCGTCGCCGTCGCCACCTTCGCCGCGGGCGCGGTGGCCGCGCTCGCCGGAGGAGTCTTCGACCCGGTTGTCGGTGCGCTGCTCGGCGGCGCGGCGGTCATGTGCGTTCTCGGGCTCATCGATGACCTGCGCCCGCTCGGCCCGATGGTGCGGCTGTGCGTCGAGATCGTGTCGGCCGCGGTGGTGGTGTCGGTAGGGGGGCATCCGGACCTCTTCGGCAACACGGTCGACGCCGTGCTCTCCATCGTGTGGATCGTCTTCGTCACGAATGCGTTCAACTTCCTGGACAACATGGACGGCGCCGCCTCGTCGCTGTGCGTGGTCATCGGCGGCTTCCTCTGCCTGACCGCTCCGGCCGGCGGTCCTGATGGCGTGGGCGTGCTGGTGGCCGCGCTCGCGTGTGCCTGCCTGGGCTTCCTGTTCCACAACAGGCATCCGGCACGGATCTTCCTCGGCGACGCGGGTTCGCTCTTCCTCGGCTTCACGCTGGCTTCCGCCATGGTGGTGCTCCACGACGACGTCGAGGGCCTGTCCGGACCGGCGGGCCTCCTGCTCGCCACGGTGGTGCCGACCCTGGACACCGCGCTGGTGATGCTGTCCCGCTACCGGGAGTCCAGGCCGCTGCTGCAGGGCGGAACGGACCATATCGCCCATCGGTTGAGACGCCTTGGCCTCACGGTCCCCCAGGTCGTTCGGTACCTTGCACTACTCGCCGTGGCCGGCTGCCTGTCGGGAATGCTGGTGACCCACGGGTTGCTCCCCGCCGGCACCGCGCTCGCCGCCGCCGGTGCGGTCGGCGTCGGCGCGGTGGCGCTGCTGCTCAAGATCCCCGCCACCACGGCCGCATCCGAAGGTGGCGCCGTCGCGGTGGGGACGCCGTCGAAGGACGCCGCCCGCGGTGCCGTGCCGCACTCGAGGGAAGCGCGCAAGGACACGGCGCTGTCCCCGACCGCCGGCGTTCCTGCTGCACCGCAATGACACCGGGAGCGGGCGGCGTCGCCCTTCCGGTGTTCGGGTGACGCCTCCCGCACAACACGCCGAGCCCTGGCAGGGCCGGGCCCTCGGGGCGCCGCTCAGCCTCTATGGTGCAGACCCGTGATGGCGCAAGGCCTCGTCGGCAGCGGAGGGCGGCTCGGTGACCATGGCGCGTATCTGCGAAGTGATCAAGACCCTCGACGTGGGCGGTGCCGAGGTTCTTCTGGTGGAACGCCTGCGTCGGGCACCCCGGACCGACCGTGACTACACCGTGGTCTTCGTACAGGCCGCGACCGACGAATTGGTCGAGGTGCTCCGGACCTGCGGAGTGAAGGTCGTCGATCTGCGATCGTCACCGCGTCTGCTCCGCTACGCCAGGCTCGTCCGTGTGGTGCGAGGACTGCGGCCCGACGTGGTCAACGTCCACTCCCCCCTGCCCGCGTCGCTGCTGCGCCCCGCCGTGCGCCTGATGCGCCGCCGCCCCGCACTGGTCTCCACCGTGCATCACGAGTGCTCTCGCCCCCTGACCATGCTGGTCGACCGGTGGACCCGGTGGCTCGATGATCTGACGGTGGCGGTCTCCCCGCAGGTGGCCACCGCTCGCAGCGTCAAGGGAGCACGCCGGGTCCGCACCCGTGTCCACGGAGTGGACGTTGCGGCTCAGCGCTCCTGGGCTCGGCGTGCGACGGAGGTGCGTGCGGAGTTCGGGATCCCCGACGATGCCTTCGTACTGGCGTGTGTGGCCAACTTCCGCCGGCTGAAGAACCATCCGCTGTTGATCGAGGCCGCTGTCCGGGTGCTCCGCGAACAGCCTGACGCCGTGTTCGTCCTGGCCGGTGACGGCCCCCTGCGTGAGCAGGTGCTGGCTGAGATCGACCGGCGAGGGCTGGGGGACCGGATGCGCTATGTGGGGCGGGTGCCGGGGGCCAACCGGCTCGTGGCCGCGGTGGACGCCCTGGTCCTTTCCTCGAACCACGAGGGACTGCCCGTGGTCGTCATGGAGGCGATCGCCTCAGGGGTGCCGGTGGTTTCCACGGCCGTGGGCGGAGTCACCGACCTGGTCCGCGACGGCGAGAACGGAATCCTGGTGCCGCCCCGGTCACCGGAGCGGCTGGCCGACGCCATCCTGCGCGTCATGCGCCCCGAAGTTCACGCCGAACTCGCCGCCCGGGCTCTCGCCGACACCTCGTCGGTGGACATGGCGGCCACCGCGGCGTGGTTCGACGACGTCTACGCGACGTTGGCGGCCGGAGCCCGCCCCTGACCGTCGCGGGGCCGGACACCGTGCGGCTTGCGGCGCGCGTACGACCGGCAACGGATGCCTCGCACTCACCCGGCCGCCATCGGGTCCACGGCGGAGCGGGGCGGGGCGCGGTCCGCCACAGTGGTGCGCTGGGTGTCGAGCCAGGTGCCGGTGCGCCGACGTCCGGGCCGGACGGGCTGCGAGCGAAGCGCCCGACCCGCTCCGCCGCGGGCCACGTCATCGCTGCGCCACGGACCGCCGTTCGCTGCCGTCGCATACCGGGGAGGGCCGCACATGCACCCGCAGCGGTGTGACCAGCGGTTGGCGCCACAGCACGGGGGACCGGTCGCTGACCGGCTCCACCAACTGGAGCGTCCAGGTACGGGTGCGCCGCGCCGGCAGCTCCAGGTCGAGGGTGTAAACGGGGTGACCGCGTTCCTTGCCGACGCCCACCGTGACGCCCTGCCCGTCGAGCGTCGCCCGGGTGAATCGTGCGCCGGCGCTGGCGTAGTACGACACCAGCAACCGGTTGTCCCCGGGGTGGGTGGGGTGCCGGGGTCTGTCGCCGCGCTGGGTGACGTAGGCGGGAAGCCCCGAAGCCGGAGCCCGGTTGGTGAGATCGATCCGCACGGTGACGAGCCGGCCCTGGGGCGTGCAGCGGCCCGGGAGCCAGCTCAGCTCGCGCTCCAGGTAGTAGTCGAGCTTCCCGCCCGCGGCGTTGTTGACGACGAGGCCGGCGAAGGGTGCGGTGGTCTCCGGGAACGTACCGCTCAACGGACGGGTCGACAGGATGCGTTGCTCGTTCTCCCGTGCGCTCCACACCTTCAGCCGGCCGACCGCGGCGTCACCGTACGCAGCCTTGACCAGCCCGGGGAGCCGTCGTGGGTCGCCGAGGGCGTCCGCCAACGTGGTGGCTGCCGTGCGCGCCACCTCGAGGAGGAACGCCTTGCGCCGCGCGTCGTCCGAGTACCGGGCGTAGCCCGTACGCTCCGTGAGGTCCAGCACGTTGTCGGCAGTGAGCGGTGTGCCGTCGGGGAGGCGTACGGGGCCCGTCGCCCGGAGAAGGCGGCCCAGCGTGGTGGGGTCCAGGGCGACGACTCCGTCCACCCTCTCGCCGCTTCGCTGACGCCAGGTAGCCGACCAGATACGGGCGGCATAGGGGAAGTGCGGGCTCATGTTCGAGTTGGCCCAGTACCGAGTGGGCTCGGCCGAGGCGTAACGAGCGGCGAATTCCGCTCCCAGATCGACCCTGGGGTTGCCGCCCGACACCCTGTCGTCGTTGCCGAACGTCTCGAAGCGCAGTCGTCCCCGGTCGGCGACGACCACGGCGAAGGCCCCGGGCATGCCGCCGGTGCCGCGGGCTTCCGCGGTGTTCTGGACGACCACGAAATACCGTCGGGGGCTCTGCTCGCCCATCATCGGCGGCAGCACACGGGCGGCCATCGCCGCATCAGCCATGACCGGGACGGTCCGGTCGAGCACCTCGGCAAGCCGCGTGCGTACGTGGTCGACGGCAGGCAGCCAGGTCGCGCGGGGCAGTTCGCCGACGTCCGCGCGGGATGCGGCAGCGGCCCGAGCCGCCCGTTCCAGAGCAGGGGCCTGACCCCGGAATGCGGACAGCAGGGATTCCAGACCGCGCTTCCGTTCGTCACCGGCGTGTTCGGAGGCGACGCGTACGAGCGGCGGCAGGACGTCATGAGTCAACCGGTCGGCGACGTCCGCCGCGCCGCGGACGGTGCTCGCGGGCCCGCCGAGGACCGGTGCCTGCGCGAAGAGATACCAGGCGGGCCCCGTGGTGAGGCGATGCGCCTGGGCGGCATGTCTCGCCGCGGAGCTCATCGCCTCCTCCGCGTCCGTTGCCCCGGCCCCCGCAGCGGCTCTCCCCGCCGTACCGGTCACCGAGTGCCGCAACGTCTCCAGCGACCGCTGCGCGGCCAGCAGCTCGGTCCGGGCGAGCAGACCGGTGACCACGATCCAGCCGGCCCCGGCAATGACCAGGAAGACGACGGCCGACAGGATGTACCGGGCGCGGAGGAGGGACCCGGTCTGCCGTCGCAGGATCCGCATCCGTGGCACGAGCTCGTCCATCAACGGAGCTCGGACCATGACGTCGCCATATCTTCCACGCTCCCGACACGCACTTGACTGGAACCGACAGCACAAGACGGCTCTCACACGTATAGATATCGTCGATAAACACCCGTTACCGCTGCGGAACACCCAAATCACTGAACGGATCAATAAATCTCATTAATCGGCATGCCGGGCTCAGCGGCGGGTCGACGACGTACCGCCGTGCTTGAGCGTGAGCTGCGCCGATCGGATCGAACAGAATTCCGGATCGAGAGAAGCCACCGCCACCGGGTCACCCTGTACGTCGAAACCCCGAGGGGACACCGGCGGCTCCCCGACTCCGCACCTGAGGCCCCCTTAGGGGATGTCACAGCTCGGCCCCAAACCCTCCCCCGTCCCCCGGTGGCGGCCCGACACCCCCCGACTCCGGGTACGTTCGAAGGCGTGGCTGGATTCAGGATCGGACGCGGCGGCCGGAACGACCGTGCCCCGCAAACGCGACCGCAACACCCCCCGTACGGACAGCAGGCGCCGCAGGCCCCGTCGTACGGCCACCCCGCTGCAGCGCCGCAGCAGCAGTACGGCGGGGCGGGGCCGTACGGCGGCCGACCGCAGTGGCAGGCGCCGCAGCACCGGGAGGAGCCGGAGTACTTCGGCGACGACGGCCGGGGCCGCGCCGGCACGGCCGACCCGTACGCAGCCGACAACCCGGGGCACACCCGGGCGTTCGCGGTGGGCGAGGACCCGTACACCGAGGGTCACACCTACCGGGCCGGCCAGGCCTCGGCGCCGCCGGTCGGCCCGCGGCTGCACTGGCAGGAACTGCTGCGGGGCATCGTGCTGTCCCCGACCCGGACGTTCCTCCAGATGCGGGACTACACGATGTGGGGCCCGGCCCTGAGCGTGACGTTCCTCTACGGCCTGCTCGCGGTCTTCGGCTTCGACGGCGCCCGTCAGGACGCGATCAACGCCACCCTCTCCAACGCGATCCCGATCGTCCTGACGACCGCGGTCGCCATGGTCCTGAGCTCGTTCGTCCTGGGCGTGGTCACCCACACCCTGGCCCGTCAGCTCGGCGGCGACGGCGCCTGGCAGCCCACGGTGGGCCTGTCCATGCTGATCATGTCGATCACGGACGCACCGCGCCTGGTCGTCGCGATGTTCTTCGGCGGCAACGCCTCCTTCGTCCAGCTCCTGGGCTGGGCCACCTGGGTCGCGGCGGGCGCGCTGCTGACCCAGATGGTCTCCAAGTCCCACGACCTGCCGTGGCCGAAGGCCCTGGGCGCCTCGGCGATCCAGCTGATCGCCATCCTGTCGATCGTCAAGCTGGGCACGTTCTAGGGGTGTTGCGACGACCACTAGAACCCAAGAGCGCGCGCCGGGGCCTTCGTGCCCATGGTGTGCCCGTGGGGAGCCTCAGGCGTCCAGCACCTGCCCGTCCCGCCTCACCACAGGTCCGTCGACGCTCCACGGGAAGTTGATCCAGGCATCGGTCCGCTTCCACACGTACTCGCACCTCACCAGCGACTGGGACTTCTCGTAGATCACTGCCGAGCGGACCTCCGCGACCGTCTCCACGCAGAAGTCGTGCACCAGCTTCAGCGTCTTGCCGGTGTCGGCCACGTCATCGGCGATCAGCACCTTCTTGTCGGTGAAGTCGATCGCGTTGGGAACGGGGGCGAGCATGACGGGCATGTCGAGCGTGGTGCCCACACCGGTGTAGAACTCGACGTTGACGAGATGGATGTTCTTGCAGTCCAGGGCGTACGCGAGCCCACCGGCCACGAAGACTCCGCCGCGTGCGATGCTGAGCACGATGTCGGGCTCGTAGCCGTCGTCGGCGATGGTCTGGGCGAGTTCCCGGACGGCGCGTCCGAAGTCCTCGTAGGTCAGGTTCTCCCGTGCCTCGCTCGTCATGCCCCGCTCACACCTGCGTCCGGTGGAAGTTCAGGAAGGAACGGGAAGGCGTGGGACCGCGCTGCCCCTGGTAGCGCGAGCCGTACCGCTCGCTGCCGTAGGGGAACTCGGCCGGCGAGCTGAGCCGGAACATGCACAGCTGCCCGATCTTCATGCCCGGCCAGAGCTTGATCGGAAGCGTGGCGAGGTTGGACAGCTCGAGCGTGACGTGCCCGGAGAAGCCGGGGTCGATGAACCCGGCGGTGGAGTGGGTGACGAGCCCGAGCCGCCCGAGGGAGCTCTTGCCCTCCAGCCGCGAAGCGAGATCATCGGGCAGGGTGATGACCTCGTACGTCGAGGCCAGCACGAACTCCCCGGGATGCAGGATGAACGGCTCGTCGCCGTCGGGCTCGACCAGCCGTGTGAGGTCGATCTGCTCGACGGAGGGGTCGATGTGGGGGTACCTGTGGTTCTCGAACACCCGGAAGTAGCGGTCGAGCCGCACGTCGATGCTCGAGGGCTGCACCATGGTCGGATCGAACGGGTCGATCCGGACCCGCCCCTTGTCGATCTCGGTCCGGATGTCCTTGTCTGAGAGAAGCACGCCCCGAGAATACGCAAGGCGCGCGGAGCCGCCACAATCGCGACGACTCCACGCGCCGAACCGCTGGCCGCCGAGGCCCCCGCGCCCCTGCCGCTACTGCTTCTGCAAAGTCACCGGCACCGCGCTGCGGAGCCGGGCGCAGCGGGGACACCGGACGAGTCGACCGGGGCCGAGCCGCTCGGCCTGCTGCATCGGGAACGAAGCGGTACTGAACACGTGCCCCTCGGCACAACGGACGACGGTGCGCTCCATCAAGTCCTCTGAGTCCCTTCCCCAAGAGCCTTCGTCTCACTGCCGTGACGGACGACGAAAGCCACATTACGGGATGAAAGGGACGGCTCTCCAGGCGGCACTCCGACCGCACCCAAGCCCTCCGCTCCCCCACCACCGTACGCCCCAACTCCGGTCCCCCGCAGCCACATCCGCATCCGGCAACAACACAGGACCCCACGGCGCGAGCACCCGGGGCCAGGGATGAGGTACAGTGAGCAAGCGTTCCGGGACCGGATCAACGGCCGGTAGTTACGCGGGTGTAGTTTAATGGTAGAACATCAGCTTCCCAAGCTGAGAGCGCGAGTTCGATTCTCGTCACCCGCTCCAGAGAGAAACCCCAGGTCAGCAGCCTGGGGCTTGTTGTTGTCTAGTCCAATTTGGGGGCGGCGTGCCCTCCGCGTGCCCTAAGTCGAGGTGAAGCGGCCACTTCGAGGGCATCCAGTGCCGCTTCGGGCACCTCAACCTTCCATCTGTCCCAAATGGTGAGACGCATTTTATGTGACCTGCACCACTACATCGAGCGGTGCATGCGAAATCGCATACGCAAAACGGCAGTTCACGCCTCATGCACCGGGCGCTACTCAACGGCCGCGCTGCAGCGCTCGACGAGGACGACGCCGCGCCAGCGGCCCGAGGCACTCCCGGGTGCACGCGGCTCCACGCCGAGGTCAGCGAGCAGGCCCCAGACACGGTTCTCGATCTCGTCGCGGGTGGGTCGTATGGCGTCGGTGCCCTGCCCGGCGGGCAGCGGACGTGCGCTGCGGCCTCGCCGCCTGCTGCACGGCGGACGAACAGGTCACCGACCCCGCAACCATGGCCCCCGAAGCCACGGCCGCCTCCGGGTGCAACTGCCAGAGCTGCGCTGCCTCGGTCCCGCGTCGGTTCAACGAACGACGGACAACTGCGGCCGGTTGTCCTCGCCGCTATACCGCCGTCCCTCACCCTCCTGCGCGGTGACGACCAGCCCGAAGATGAGGTCGTTGAGGTCAGCGGGCCGGAGATGCAGCTCGCGGGCCACGTCCGTAAGCCGCGTTCCCTCAACGCGCAAGGCCGCGAACACCTTGCCCAGGACCTGGGAGGTCTCGCGCACCACGCCACTGCGGGGCTCCGACTTCCGGTAGCCGAGACGGCCAAGTTCCACACAGTGGGTGCGGTACTGCCATTCGGTGGTCAGGCCCAGCTCGTGCAGCCGATGAGCCAGAGCCATGGCGGCGACCTTCCAACGACGCTTGGCCTGAAGAATCCAGCTGGTGCTCGCGCCGCGCGGGGCGTGGGCGAGGACATCCGCTCGCGGCATGAGGAACGCGGCTGCGAACCGATGAGCTTCGGCCTCAGCCTGCGGACCGTGTGGCATCTGCTCTTCACCGTGCAGTACAAGGTGCCCGAGTTCGTGCGCGGCGTCGAAGCGCCCGCGCTCCGCGGTCTTCTCGGTGCTCAGCAGCATGAACGGCATCCCTCGGTCCCAGAAGGAGAACGCGTCGACCTCGGGGCAGTCGCGGGAGAGCGAGAAGATGCGAACCCCGTGCGCCTCCAACAGATGCACGACGTTCGGGATCGGGACGTTCCCAAGGCCCCAGCGAGCCCGTACCAGCGCGGCGGCTTCTTCCGCCGGGACATCCGCGCCCGCCGCCTCTCCGGGGTGAGGAATCTGATCCTCGTCCGAACCGAGACGGCTGAAGGATGTCAGCGACGGGATGTCGGGAGCGGGCAGTCGGAAGCGAGCGCCGATCCAGTCCTGGAGGACGCGTGCCAGCCGCCCCGAGCTGAGAGCGATGTCCCGCTGGGAGGCGGTCATCTTGCTCAGGGCACGGAAGCTCACCGAGTCCACTGTCAGCTCGGCGATCTCCTCGGCGCTGAAGAAGGAACAGGGGAACCCGAGGGCCGTCGCGATCGCTTCCAGCGAGGGCGGGCTGGGGGTAGCCCGCCCGTTCTCGAAGTCGGACAACCTGCGCGGCGTCAGGCCGGCCATCTGGGCGAGTCGGGTGACGGTCAGCCCGCGACGCTTGCGCGCCAGGACGAGCCGGGATGCGGTGGTCATGGGAGGAGCCAAGTGAAGTGGTAGGAGCTGAATGGTCAGGGCAGACGTTCGATCGGGATGTCGATGCCGTCCTGGTCGTCGGCGTCGTCGGCGAACGGAGTGAAGCCCTCGAAGTCGATCCAGGGGAGGATGATCCGCTCGTACCAGCTGCTGATCTTGCCACGACTGCCCAGTGCACCGGGTTCATTCGGGAACGAGAGTTCGGCGTGAAGTCGCGTCCCCTGGTCGGTCTTCGAGTGGTGGTAGAGCAGGAACCAGGTGGGGATGCCGTCACCGACATCCTGCTGCTCGGGCACGGCTTCGGTCTCGCCGAACAGCAGCAGCTGCCGATTGGCCTCCACCCGCTTCATCACCGCGTTGCCTTTCGCGTAGCGCGTGGAGGGGGTCAACGCTGCGTACCCGGTCTCCGCGCTTCCGCTGGAGGCTGTGATCGCGAAGTCTCCGGAGGGCGCGACGAGGAGCGGGACGTTGCTGGGGCTGGCGCTGGTCCACCCTTCCGGGATGTAGGTCTCCCGAAGGAAACGGATCGTGCGGCCCCAGAAGATGTTGCCGGGCAGCGAGACCGGATCCAGCGGGGTGCAGAAGTTGCGCTCCGATTCGGCTCGGCGCAGAGCGTCCTCAACCGCCTCGACGGACAGCCCCAGCTCGGCGAGCCGATCACGGACCCGAGGAATCTCCGCGTGCACGACAGCCATGCTCAGCCTCCCGACACACCCAATCACCTTCCGGAAATCCTCCCTCAAATGAGGTCGGAAATCAAGAAGAAGGGCTGGTCAGCTGCTGCAGAGTCGGAAGTGCCTCGATAACATCGCAGATCGTCCCGGCCCGGCCCCGCCGACGCGACGCCGGACCGGGTGACTGGCCAGGCTACGAGAGGGCCTATGCCTCGCGGGCGCCCTCCTGAGCTGCCGCAGCCTCGCGGCGCTGAGCGCGCACCTCTTCATCGATCCCCCGAGCCAGCTTGCGCTGATGCTTCGCCGTCGAGTGCTGGTAGATCAGCTGGGCCCGCTCCGAGGACTGGCCGGCGCGGACCATGAGGTCCTTCAGCTTGGCGCCGGTGTCGGCGGCCAGGGTGTTACCGGTGTGCCGGAGGTCGTAGAAGCGAAAGTTGTCCGACATCCCGACCTTGTTCCTCGCCTTGCGCCACTTGCGGCCGAAGGTCGAGCGGCGGAAGGGGGCGCCCTTCTCGCCGACGAAGAGGAGGCCGTCCGGCTCCTTCTCGGCGAACCACTGCAGGTGGCGGCGTAGCTCGGGGAGCAGGAAGTCGGGCAGGTACACGGTGCGCTTGCCTGCCCGCGTCTTGGGGTCGCCGGTGACCCGCCTGCCGTTGGTCAGCTCCGGGGAAGCCTGCGTGATGCGCACGGAGCATTCGTCGAGATCGACACTGCGACGGCGCAGCTCGGCCAGCTCCTCGGGGCGGAGCGACGCGAACGCGCCGAGGAGGACCATCAGGCGCCAGCGCGGACCCATGGCGTCGGCGAGGTCAAAGACCTGCTCGATGGTGGCGGTGGGGCGTTCGTCGGCCTCCTCCTTGCCCGCGCCCTTGATACGGCACGGATTGCTGCGAATGAGGTCGTCGTCAACCGCCGTCTGTAGGATGGCCTTCAGCAGGCGGTACGACTTGGCGACCGTGGTGGCGCCGGTCGCCTTCAGGCGCTCGGCGCGCCACGTGCGGACGGAGGGCGGAGTGATCTCGTCCAGGTCCTTGCCGCCGAAGGTCGGCAGGATGTGCAGGCGCAGCAGACCGTCGTAGCGGTCGACGGTGGTGAGGGCCAGGCCGCGCTCCTCCATCCAACGAAGTGCGTACTTCTCGAAGTTGACCGCGCCGGCGTCCGGGTCGCGCCATACGTTGCGCTCTATGTCGGCGCGGACGAGGTTGAGCCAGTCCTGGGCGTCGGACCTGGTCTCGAACGTCTCCGGTGCGGTGTACCGCTGGCCGTCGGGGCCGATGTAGCGGGCCTGCCACCGGCCGGACGCGAGCTTGCGCACTGTGCCGAACTCGCGCCGCCGCTGCGGCTTGCGTCCTGCCATCAGGCCGCCTTCCCGTAGCGGGCACGGGTGCGGCGGACCGGCTCGACGGTGCGCGCATCGACGTACTCGGCGACCGCGCTCTCGGGGATGCGGACCGGGCGGCCGAGCTTGACGTAGCGGATACGGCGTTCGGCGATCAGGCGGCGGACGAAACGCTCGCCCGTGCCGAGCATTTCGCCGGCCTCGGCCACTGTCAGGAGGCGGTCAGCCATTCGCGGTCGCCTCCTGTGCGGCACGAGCGGTGCGATGTGAGCGAGGAAGGGCAGGGGGTATTGCGGGTCGGCGCAAGGGCGAGGGGTCCTTCACTTGAGTACTCGGGGTGGTTCGGGGCGGCAGCCCGGTCGTGCTGGCGGCGCTTGGGGTTACGCGGCGCGGATCCCTTGGAGGAGGGCCAGGGGCGAGACCCGGAGGGCCTGGGAGAGGGCGACGAGGTCGTCGATGTCGCAGCGGCGCTGGGCTCGCTCGATGCGCGACAGCATCGTGTTGGTCATCGGCCGGCCGAGAGCCGTGACGCGGGCGGCGAGCTCGCGCTGGGCGAGGCCGCGTTCGGTGCGGAGGATTTCGATGGTGCGGGCGGTCCGTATTCCGGCCGGACCGATTTCCAGGGATCGTGCTGCCATGGCTCCATTTGTAGTTTCCATTCGCCGGTTTGGTTAACCGGGGATCGTCGGCTATGTTGCGCCCGGCGATCGGGCCGGGATTGGCCTCTGGGATCAGTACCGGGTATCGGGCTGGGGCTGCCTTCGCCAGCCCGATGCATGCCCTGACGTGGGGTGTTGTGTTGTAGCTTGCGAGCGCGGCGGGAGTCAACGGGTTCCCGATGTGATGCTTCTGGCTTCATCTGACGGTGCATTATTTCGGCAACCGGTGATCCGGGTTTATGGTTTTGAAGTTGCCCCACAGCACACGTTCGCCGTCAGCTGTCTGATTTCCCGGCGGAATGCTGGACTTGTGTGGCATTGATGTGGCTGTCTTGGCTATACGACGCCGCCAGCCCTCCCCGTGCATCGCCCGACATGGGCCGACCGCACCTCCACGTCCCGACCTAGGAGCCGCCGCCCGATGAGCTACGACGCCCGCGAATGGGTGTGGGACCACAGCCACAGCAAAGGCACCGCCCGCATGATCCTCGCCCTGATCGCCGACCGGTGCCGCGACCGGCACTGCATCGCGTACGCGTCCGTGCCCACCCTCATGAAACGCGCCAACGCCTCCCGCACCGCCGTGCGCGACGCGTTGACGAAGCTGATCGCAAGCGGCGAGCTGGTGCAGCTCGCCGACCGCAAAGGGCCACGAGGGGAGACGTACTACCGACTCCCGGTCGCCGCCCGGTTCCTCGCCGAACAGGCCGCGGAGGCGGACCGGAATCCGGTCCCCCAGGGGGATCAGATTCCGACCCTCGGGGGGCCCGAATCTGACCCGGCCGAGGGCTTCGAGGGAGGACCGGAATCCGGCCCTGGGGAACGGAATCTGGCCCCCAGGGGGTACGGATTTCGACCCGCCGGGGGTGCAGATTCCGACCCCCAGAACAGAAGAGAACCGAAGGTGAACGGTAAGAGCAGCAGCAGCTCTGCCCCGCTCATCTCCGCCACCGAGTGGCAGATCGACGACGCCTCCCGTGCCTGGCTGCAGCACCACGGCCACCTAGACCGACTCGGCGAGCACGCCCTGCACGCCGCCGACGAGAAGTGGCGCACCCACCGGGCCTCGTGGGCGCCCCGCACAGCCGCCGCGTGGGCCACCGACTGGCGCGCGTGGATCGCCCGGGAACACACGCCCACCCCTGGCCGCCCCAACCTCTACGCCCTGCCCGGCGGCAATCCCACCGCAGCCACCGGCTCGACGCGCTCCGAGCAACACATGGCCGCCCTGCTCGCCGCCCTCGACGAACCGACCGGAACGGAGTAACGCGCCTTTGGACCGACGCGAAGTCGCCGCTGTCCTCGCCTACATCGGCCGCCTCGACCCCCGCACCATCCGCACCGGCACGGGCGAAGCCCGTGACCAGATCGCCCAATGGCAGGAGCTGCTCGACGACGTGCCCTTCGCCACCAACCACGGCTGGGACGTCCGCGAGGCGATACGCACCCACGTCCTCGACTCGCCGTACCCGATCCTGCCCGTGGACGTCACCCGCAAATGGCGCGCCCACCGACGCGACCGCCTCGACCGGCACACCGACCCCACTCCAGCTGCCGACCCGGACGATCCGGTCGCCTGGCGTGCCGAGCTGCTCCGTGCCCGGAACACGGTCGCCGCCGGCAAGGCCGCGCCTTCGACACACCGGCAGATCACCAGCGGTGGCCAGCCTCGCGACGTCGAGGACCGCCTGCTCGAGATCGGGTCGTGCATCCCGCCATCCGTACGCGCAGAGCTGGCCCGCTATCGTCCGACCCGCGCCGCGCGCGAGGCCGCCGTCGCCAATGGCATCCCCGATGCGCTCGGAGTCCGGTGCGACTGGTGCCACGCCCCCGTGGGCTCCCCGTGCCGTCAACGGAGGGCGAGCCCTGACGGAGCTGTCCGAGGCAATGCCGTACGTGCGATCCCCCACCCGTCGCGCGTCGACCTCGCCGCTACCCGGATGGACCGACACCGAGCTGCGTGACGCGGCCCGGCTTCGCGCCTCGCGGCAGCTGCGTGGGACTGCGGCTGTCGGTCCCGAACCGGTCGTGCACGGTCCCGACGAGCACTTTGGGGACCGCGCCCGGGACCGTGTTTCGACAGCCGCCGGGGACCGGTCCCCTCTGAAACCGCAGCTCAGAGGGCCTTTCATGCCGGTCCCCAGAGCGTCCCCAGCAACGGGGACCGTCCCCCCAGCAGCCGCTTCGGTCCCCTCGGGGACCGGGACCGTGCAGTGGAACGGGGACGGTCCCCGTGACGACGTGTCAGGGGGACCGTCCCCGATGAGCGTCGCGTCCCCGTCCCCAAGCGTCCGGGGACCGTGCACCGCAACGCTTTGGGGACCGGTCCCCCTTGCTCTCCCCGCAACCACAGCCATGCCCCTGACGGCGCCTACCGCAGCTCCCACGACCGTCGAATTGCTCCGGCCACTGGCCTCATCTGCCATCGCTCGACGCCTCGGCGGCTCAGCTCCCCTACCGACCACAGCCCCGGAGAACCACACGTGCACGACCGACACCATGAACACACCAACCGGCAGGAGACGCCCATCCCCCCAGACAACCGCGCAGCAAGTTGGAGGTTCGGACACTCCCCCGCAGGGGGAGCGCCCGAACCCGAACCCTCCCCGGGGGTGGCGGGGCCCGTCCGGCACCAGGGGGCACCGGACGGGAAGGCTGCGGCCGAGGGCGGACCGCAGCCAGGCAAAGCCGACCGCAAGGGCAGGGCAAGGAAGGGGAGGTCGCGTCCGCGTGACAAGAAGCAGCGCCCCGCTCACAGCGTCCGCCTCAACGACCTAGAACTCGCCATCATCCAGTCCGGCGCCGACCACGTCGGCATGAGCGTGGCCGGGTTCCTGGCCCACTCCGCCCTGGCCGCTGCCCGCGACCAGTCCCGCACCGCAGCGGCCATCGCCACCGAGCGGGACATCCTGACTGCCCTGTTCGGTGTGCGCCGTCAGCTCGGCTGGGCGGGTAGCAACGTCAACCAGGCGGTCAAGGCACTCAACTCCGGCATCGACGCACCCCACTTCGCCGCCGCCCTCGCCGATCTGCAGCGCGCCGCACAGGCCGTCCAACGGGCAGCCGACAGGGTCGCCAACGGGCAGGAGGACCAGTCGGCTTGATACCCCGCATCCACCAGCAGGGCAGCAACACCCTCGGGCTCCTGCACTACCTGTACGGCAAGGGCACCCACGAGGAGCACATCGACCCGCACCTGGTCGCCTCCTTCGACGGCATGGCCCCCGACCCCGGCCGCGACCCCTCGGTCACGAAGAGGGACCTCCAGCATCTCCTCGACCAGCCCCTGTCACTGCTCGACGTTGACCAGCGTCCCGACAAGCACGTCTGGCACTGCTCGGTGCGCGCCGCGCCCGACGACCCGATCCTGTCCGACGAGCAGTGGGGCGACATCGCCCGCCGCATGGTGACCGCCACCGGTATCGACCCTGGCGACGGGGCCGGCTGCCGCTGGGCCGCCGTCGGGCACGCCGACGACCACATCCACATCATCGCCACCCTCATCCGCGAGGACGGACGCCGCCCCAACCACCACCGCTCCGGCAAACGCGCCCAGAACGAATGCCGGCTGATCGAAAAGGAACTCGGCCTGCACCAGGTCGCGCCCGGGGACGGCACCGCCGCCAAGCGGACCACCAGCGCAGAACGGCACAAGGCCGAACGCGCGGGGCGGGAGCACCCGGCGCGCGAGGAGCTGCGGGACACAGTACGGCGCGCGGTCGCCGGCGCGACGAGCGAGGAGGAGTTCTTCGACCGGCTGACCGCCGCCGGTCTGCTGATCCGCAAGCGCGTCGCGCCCTCCGGCGATCTGCTCGGTTACAAGGTCGCGCTGCCCGATGACCGCAACGGTGAGAAGGAGCCGGTGTTCTACGCGGGCTCGACGCTCGCACCCGATCTGTCCCTGCCCCGCATCCGCGAACGCTGGACGCTTCCTGCGGAGGCCGCTTCGGCGGACGGCTCGCGGCCGGAGCAGCCCGCCCTGCCGGACGTGACAGGTCCCGCGTTCGCGCGGCGCCGGGCCGCCGCCGCTACCTGGCAGGCGCTACAGATCATCGACCACGGCGACGACGGAGCGGCAGCGGCCCAGATCGCTGCGGCGGGTGAGGTCCTGGACGCGCTGGCCAAGACCTCCGCCGCCCATACCCGCGCTGAGCTGCGCGAGGCGGCCTTCGTGTTCGAGCGGGCAAGCCGCTCCCACGTGAAGGCTGTACGCGGGCGCGACCGTGCCCTGCGCCAGGCCGCTCGCGATCTCGTCCGCAGCGGGCCCGCCCTGGGCCGAGGGGAAGATGGCGCCACCACCGCCATGCTCATCGACATGGCGTTCTTCTTCGCCATCGCCGCGGCGAACTGGCACGCGAGGAAGCACCACGGCCAGCAGGCCGCAGCAGCCCAGCAGGCGGCCAAACACCTGCGCACCGCCTACCAGGCCGCCGCAGCTGAGGCCATGGGCATCCTCTGCCAGCGAGGCCAACGCCTGGCCCCGCGTATTCGCCAGCGGCAAGCCGACCTTCTGTGCGAGGTGCTGCCCGATCTGGCAGCACGGGTCCAGGCCGAGGCCGGCTGGTCCGCCCTGGCCGCCACCCTCGACGACGCCCGCAGAACCGGACATGACCCGGCAGCTCTGCTGACCGAAGCCGCTGGACGGCGCGAGCTCGATACCGCGACCTCTATCAGCGATGTCCTCGTCTGGCGGCTGCGGCGCAGCGCCCACCTGCCCGCCCTGCCCGAGCGCCCGCGCGACACACCCGCCCGAGGCAGTCGGCGCGAAGGGCTCTCTGCGCCCACCAGGCAGTCGCCCCCGAGTGCAGTGAACGACTCCGGCCGTCGGCGCTGACCAGCCGAAACGGGCGGAACATAGCCGACGATCGGCGGTTGGCCAAAAGCACGTTTCTCCGGACCATTGATGCCTCCACCCACCCCACTCCTTTGAGGAGCACCCGTATGCCCCAGACCCAAGCCCGACCCGAGATCGTCGTCCTGCTTTGCGACGCGGACATCAAGCTCAAGCGTGAAACCAACACGTGGAACCACCGCGACGGGCGCCCGTTCAGCAAGGAGGAACGGGCCCTCGTCCTCAGCGCCACCCGCGTCGAGTTCGAAGAGATACAGGAACAGTTCAAGCGCTACCGGGAGTACCAGCGCACGATGGACGAAGCACCGAAGGCTCTGCAGCGCTTCCTGGCCCCGTTTATGGAGCAGCTCACCGAGAAGAACCTCGGCAATGCCGTCGAGCTCATGAACGAGGACGAACGCACCGAGTTCGACCGACTGCTCGGCCTCACAATGGAGCCGGTCCGCTCCTTCACTCCGTACACCTTCTGATCCGGCGGACCCGCCGGCGCGTGAGCAACGTGGTGGTGACCGAGCAAGACGACGGCCCTGGCGCCTGACACCGAGGCGTACGGCGTGCCGGTAGCCGCCAGCCGCGACGCGCGGGCTCGCCAGGACAGAACACGCATTGAAGCCGGGCCTCCCATCGGGAGGCCCGGCTTCAATGCGTTGACTCTGGCACAGGTTCGCTGGACAGCGGGTCAGCTGGCTTCTGCCGCGAGGCGGGCCCTCTTCTCGCCGCGCGGTTCCGCCTTCCAGCCAGGCAGGAACGCCGAGAGCAACGGGTCGCTTTCAATCCTCTGCTGGGTCAGCCGCATGCCTTCATCAACAACCGCGCCCCACTTCTCTGTGGCGAGCTCGACGCGGCAGGGCAAGTCCTTGATGATCTCCTCGTTCACCGTCAGGTAGTTCGAGGCCCGGCTCCTACCCCCGCGGCCAGTGGGCACATACGCGTCGGCGCCGGCCTGGTCAGGAAGCAGGGAGATGAGGACCGCGTCCCCGTCCTCGGCGATCCTTCGAGCCACCTTGTGGGCTGCTGAGACCTCCGTCTTCGAGGGGTCTCGTCCCAACATCTCAATCAGGGTCCTGCGGATGCTCACCGTGTCCCGACCGGCCAGCGCATATCGCAGGGCCTCGTGGAAGGTCTCCGTCATGGATGTCATGACCGCGATTGTCACGACTGGCTGGCACGGGGCTATGCGCTTGAGGCCGGCACCCAGATGTGTTCCCCCATTCGGCAGAAACGTACTGGGCGTCGCCGCCGACGGTCCCCGCCAGCCAGGCCGGAGAGCTTCGGCCCCAACGCCCCGCCGCACCGCAGAATGACCGACCGGCTCGCTCAGCCTACGACCTCACCGCTCTCGCGTCCGCGCTGGCCCAGCTCGCTCACGCCCCCGACGCCCGGGGCAGCACGCCCCCGACGCCCGGGGCAGCACGCCCCCGACGCCCGGGGCAGCACGATCGACTATGCACGCCTACGCCGACTCCTCACCCACGACGCCCTGCACATCGACCACCGTGCCTGCTCACGCACGCCACCTCGCCGGCCGAACAGTTCGGGAGGCCATGCCGCACTCAGCCGAAAGCCTTGCGGGCGGAGGCGGGTGAGGTGGCCTGGCTCTCTACCAGGGCTTTGTGGGGGTACCGTCTGGATCCAGTCCGTACGGCCACCAACGCCCCAGGTCCTGCTGCTTGCGTAGCCAGTCGCCGCCGATGTCGGCGGCTTGTAGGGCGAGAGCCTCGGCGCCATCCCGATCCCCGGTTTCATCCCGCATCCGTGCTAGGAGGAACAGAGCGCTTGCGTCGCCCGCGCCGGCGGCTCGTAGGGCGAGGGCCTCGGCGCATGCTTGTTCACCGGCCTTCGCTCGCATTAGCGCCAGCTCGACCAGCGTTTCGAGGTGGCCCACGTCGGCGGCTCGTAGGGCGAGGGCTTCGGCGCCGGCCCGGTCCCCGTCCTCCTCTCGCATCGATGCCAAGTCGATCAGTGCGTCGACATTGCCTGCTTCGGCGGCTCGCAGGGCGAAAGCTTCGGCCTCTCCTCTTTGTCCGGCTTCCTCCCGCATTAGCGCCAGGTCGAACTGAGCGCGGGGACTGCCTTCATCTGCGGCTTGTCGGACGAGAGCCTCTGCCTCAGCCTGATTCCCGGCTTTTGCCCGCATCCACGCTAGATCGGTGAGAGCGCGGGTGTCGCCTGCGTCGGCGGCCCTTCGGTAGAGGGCTTCGGCGCCATCCTCGTCCCCGACCTCTTCCCTCACTCGCGCCAGCTCGACCAAGCCGTTCGTGTCGCCTGCCTCAGCGGCTTGCAGGACGAGGGCTTCGGCGCCGGCCCGATCCCCGTCGCTCTCCCGCATCAGCGCGATGTCGACCAGAGCGTCAGGGCGACCCGCTTGGGCGGCTCGTAGGGCGAGGGCCTCGGCGCCGGCCCGGTCCCCAGCTTCTCCGCGCATCAGTGCGAGAACGACTAGCGCGAAGACCTTGCCTGCGTCGGCAGCCTTCCGGTAAAG
>NZ_JCAJZO010000021.1:0-127093 GCF_059510295.1 Streptomyces sp. PTL18
GCAGGTGACGAGGGGTCAGAAAATCCAGCACCTATCCAGCGCGGTGAAAATTAAGGGGCCTGACTCCGAAGAGCCAGACCCCAATTGACCTGCAGTGGCGCAACGGGGCGAACTGTGACCCAGGCAACACCCAACTCATCCGTGGTAGCCGTTCGTCACAGTGCTGGGCAATACAGTCAAGTGCTGGACTCTGCCGACTACTCTCCGGCATCGTGCCTCACGCTGTCAGAGTGAGCCCCTCCACGGCGAGCGAGGCAACATAGCCCCAAATCGCCGGTTAGCCAAACCGGCGATAACGCGGAGTATTGACGGTCACCGCGATGACCGGCGCATGCGGTGTCCGTAGGCCCGGCACGGGCTACCCGCCAAGACGAAAGTAATCGGAATGCACACGCACATCGAAGAGACTCTGGGCCCTCGCTATAGCCCCGCTCACATCCGCGCCACCTGGGGCGGAACGGGGAGCGTGGAGGACGCCTCAAAGGCGCTGGGATTCTCACGGGCCAAGGGATACGACCTGATCCGCAACGGGCAGTTTCCGTGCCGTGTGCTACGCATCGGCCGTAAGACGCGTGTTGTCACGGCGTCCCTACTCCGCGTCCTCGAAAGCGGAGATCCGGAGTATAACGATGCCCGTGCCGAATGCCGCCCCACGCCCTAAGCCAGCTTCGACGAGGCTCCGCTTCCGGGGGTGCTTCGTCGTTCCAAGCGCGCCCTTTCACTACCCCGCTTTGAAGGCAGACTGGCCAGCCGTGTCACCGTCGCTGTCGTACCCCCACGCTACGGTGTCATCATCTTCAGTGAAGACGATTTACGGGATGGCGCCAGTGCAGCTCACCACCTGTTTCAACACGCTCCTCACGGACGCGGTCAACCTGAGCCGGCCCAAGCTCGACATGCTCGACGACCGAGTGGACAGCGTCTACCGAGCCCTCAAGTCGGACGAGGAGATCGGACACCTCGTCCTCGACAAGATCCCGCAAGGTTCGTGGGCGCAGAGGACCATCATCAACCCGGTCGGCGACAAGGAGTTCGATGCCGACTTCCTCCTTCTGATGGAAGAGAACCCGGACTGGCACGGCAGCCCCAAGACCTACATCGACAAGGTCTACGCGGCACTGGACCGCCACAGCCGTTACCGCGAGATGCCGCACTCGCGCAAGTGCCGTTGCGTGCGTCTGGAATACAAGAACCTGATGCACGTGGACATCGTCCCGTACGTCCAGCTCAGCGACGGCCGCGACGTCATCGTCAACCGGGACGACAACTGCTGGGAGGCGACGGACCCCGAGGGCTTCACGGCCTGGATGCGCAATCAGGACGACATCACCGGCGGGAACCTGCGCAGGGTCATCCGGCTGCTGAAGTACCTGCGCGACCACAAGAAATCCTTCACCGGAACCCGGTCGATCATCCTCACGACTCTGCTCGGAAACCAGGTCAGCGACGCCAAGACGCTGATCGATCCGGGCTACTACGCCAACGTCCCCACGACCCTGCTCCACCTGGTCCAGGACCTCAACACCTACCTGCAGGCCAACCCCAACAAGCCGTCCATCGCCGACCCCTCCGGGTCGGGCGTCACGTTTGACCACCGCTGGACCCAGGACACCTACGCCTACTTCCGCGAGCGGATCAGCGTGCACACGGAGGAGATCGAGGCTGCCTACCACCATGCGGACAAGGAGACCAGCATCGAGCTGTGGCAGGGTCTGTTCGGCACGGGCTTCAAGGAGCCCGACGCCCAGCAGAGGAGCGCGAAGTTCCCCGTCGCGGCCGCGTCCGTGGCCGCCGTGACGACGACGGGGCGGTCGGGGCGCGCTGGATGAGCAAGCGAAAGCCCGGGCGGTTCGGCGCTCCCACACCGTGGCAGAGACAGGCGCTCGCGGATCTCCGCGCGATCGGCGCCGAGCAGCCGGACACCCTGCGCGTGGTGGGAGTGCCTGACCGTACGGACGACGGCGCCCTGGCAATCACGATCGAGATCGACACGAGGGGGACCGTCTCGGTGGAGGGAGGGATTCGGCTTCAGCCGCACGAGCGGTTCGTTCTCCGCGTCCCGTCCTCCCCGCTGCTCCCCCCGCAGGTCGACGTCACGCACACCCGGTTCATCGGATACCCCCACGTCCTGCAGGGCCACCGGCTGTGCCTGTACCTGGACCCGGCGCGAGAATGGAACCCGGCAGGCGGCATCCGCTCCAGCCTAAACCGCCTGTGGGCCTGGCTCGGCGATGCCGCCGGCAACCGGTTCAACCCCTCAACCGCCCTCTATCACGCGGTCGGCGGGGTCCTGCATCAGTCCGCAGGAACACCCACCATCGTTGTGCGTGAACCCGTGCTCGGAAAGTGCGTCCAGGCCGCATACCTGATCCCAAGGACCGCTCAGCGCCTGGACCTCACCTTCACTCCACAAGAACCTCCCACGGCACGCCTGCCGGTCATCATCCTCCCCGCGCCCCTGCCAATGGGAGCCGGCACCACACTCGTCGAACTCCTCCGGCAGATCGATGCGCCACTCGCCAGCCGTGCCCCCACCGCCAGGCCGTTCGCGCCGGCCGTGCTGACCTCCCTCGCGACCAGCGTGGTGAGAAACGCTGAGGACACACCCCAATACCTCCTCCTGGCCGTACCCCACCCCGCCGGAGGCCCACCCCATCTGCTCGCGGGCCGAATCCCCGCAAGCGCCGCAAACGAACTCCGCAGCCTCGCAAGGCGCCAGCCCGGTTGCCTGAGCACTCTCACCCCCAGCGCGGTCAACCCGGCCCTCCCGATCGAGTGGTGCCGAGTGTCCGACGAACGGCATACCGTCACAACCCGCCGCGACGACAACCGCCCCGTCAACAGCTACCAGCACAAACACATCCACATCTGGGGCTGCGGAGGCATCGGATCCTGGACCGCCGAGTTCATCGCACGCGCAGGAGCAGCACGCATCACGCTGTGCGACCCCAGCGTCGTCACC
This sequence comes from Streptomyces sp. PTL18, assembly GCF_059510295.1. Classification (NCBI taxonomy): domain Bacteria; kingdom Bacillati; phylum Actinomycetota; class Actinomycetes; order Kitasatosporales; family Streptomycetaceae; genus Streptomyces; species Streptomyces sp. PTL18. The sequence goes on from NZ_JCAJZO010000021.1 coordinate 2,963, forward strand.
GGCGGGCTGCTCGTCCGGCAGAACTTCCTCGAGACCGACCTCGGCGCGGCCAAGGCCGCCGCACTGGCTGACCGACTGCGTAACATCGACGACCGCCTGACCGTCGACATCGCCGAGGGCCTCGTCCCCGAGGACGCCGAACAGATCATGAACCACGCCGACCTCGTGATCGACGCCACGGTCAGCCTGGCCATCGGGCAATGCCTCGATGTCCTCGCCCGCACACCCAACCGCAAGGCAACCCTCGCCCAGATCGCCACAGACACCCGCACCGGGACACTTGGCATCCTCACCGTCTGCGCACCGGGAACCCTCCAAGGCCCCCACAGCTTGGACTCCCTGGCTGGCCCCTCGGTACTCGACGACCACCAACTCGAGCTGTACCACGCCCTGTGGCAAGAAGCAGAGCCCGACGACGAACTCATACCGACCCGCGGCTGCTCCGTTCCCACCTTCCACGGATCCTCAGCCGACCTCGCCGCCGTCGCCGCCACGCTCACCACGTTTCTCGGCATGCAGCTGGCCGCGTCGAAGTCGGGAACCCACCTGGTCGCTCTTCCACACGCCCGCAGCGGACCGCATCATCACTACGTTCCCCATGTCCCCTAGCCCGGCCGGTGCGGCCAGACCGAGCGCCCATACCCCATACTTCCGCTGCACGGCACCACAGCAACAGACCGGTGTCCCCGAACCAAGGCCCACGACACACTCAACCCCCGCCTGCGCCAAGAGGAGTCGACCTGTGGCACGCAAGTCCATCCCCGACATCGAGCGGCTCAAGGTCTGGGTCCGCGCCGGCGGACGATGTGAACTTTGCGGAACCTACCTTCTCGAGGGAAAACTCACCTATCAGGACTTCACCCTCGGAGAGCTCGCCCACATCGTGGGGCAGGACGCAACGCCGAAGTCACCGCGCGGCATGGACCCCCTCCCGAAGGACCAGCGCGACCTGGCTGACAACCTCATGCTGCTGTGCCGCGGTGAGCATAACGAAATCGACCGCAAGGGCTCTCTCGACGTCATGACGGTCGAACGGCTCCGGCGCATCAAGCGCGATCGGGAGGAGTGGATCCGGCGGCTGACCGCTCTTAACCCGGAAACCGGCACCGTGGTAATCCGGCTGATCGGACAAGTCCGCGGCCAGGAAGTCGAACTCACCAAGCCCACTGCCGCCGAGGCCGTCATCCGCTCCGAAGAGCGATTCCCCGACTTCCCCCTCAGCCTGCACGGCGACGGCTTCGAGATCGATCTACGACGCATACCCGGTGAGAAGGCCGGCGGGCCAGCGTACTGGGAACAGTGCCAGCAGCAAATCGATCGGGTCCTGGAACACAAGCTGGCGGAAGCGCTGCGTGAGGACTCAGTGCACCACGTGAGTGCCTTCGCCTTCGCCCGCTTGCCACTGCTTGCCTATTTCGGCTCCCGCTTGGACGACACATTCACCGTCTCCATCTACCAACGGCACCGCAGCACGGAATCCTGGTCCTGGCCCGACACGACGGACCGGATGGTGCGCTTCGTCACCGAGCCGCCTCTCTCTCCTGCCCCTGACGCCTCTGACGGAGTGCTGATATTGAACATCTCCGGATCGATCCAGGCAGAAGAGCTACCCCAACAGCTTGCCTTGCTTCCGCGCTGGACGATTCACCCGCACGACGTCACCCCGTCCGTCGACGTAATCAATTCCGTTCCCACGCTCAACGAGTTCACCTCGGTGCTCCGGCAACTGCTCTCCGAGCTGGAGGCCAACCACAAGAACCTACGACGTCTGCACATACTGGCAGCTATCCCCGTGTCAGCTGCGGTGACGCTCGGCCGTGTCCACGATGCCAACGTTCACCCCGACCTGGTCATCTATGACCGCACCGCCGGCCAGTACACGGCAGCGTTGCGCATCTCTTGACGGTCACGCACAAGGCGGCAAAAGCCTGCAGCAATGATTGCGTGCCCCAACTGCCGTGCGATCAGGACCTGCAGCACCGTGACCGCCGAGTTCCGCCAACTGTTGCGTAAGCGACTACGACTCCACAAAGGGCAGCACTTGCCTTACCCCGTGCTGCTCCTGGGGCGTCGCCGCGAGAGCGCACCGGTCGCGGCAAACCGTCGCGTTCCCTCGCAGGATTGACGCCTCGTACAGCCCGCGAAGCACGGTCGCCTCTCAAGCCCCTATAGCGGGGGCCTACAATAAGTCGCCTGAACTGCATTGTGGCACGACGCCCTGGCCCCCGGTCAGGTTCCGGGTTGCGGACAGCGTCCGGCAACGAGCGGCGTGTAGCGATGCCACAATTCGGTTCTGGCCGCGATTTCGTGAATGATCTTGGACTTCTGGCTTGGCCTGCCGAGCTCTTGCTCCCGATCGGAAGACGGCAGTGTTCTGAGGTGGCGGAGTCGCCCGCCGCCCCCGTGTCCAGCCGGGGCTCCCCGCCAAGGGCGCCTTCGGCGTCACTCACGCGATGGTGGCTTCGCCCCCGTGCTGTCAGTGCCGCCTCCTACAGTGCTTCCATGTCTGACAACGAACGGCCGCCGAACCGCAGGCTGGTGGTGGCCGTGTATCCCGCCGGCACCCACCTCGACTGCTCCCGCGCCTCCTCCAACGGGATGCGCGGCAACGTACGCGACGACCGGGACAACTCGCTCATCGGCCAGGCCGAACTCTTTGACGCCCCCGACCGGTACGCCGCTGGCTACCAGGACGGCTACGACCACCGGTCCCACGACGACGAGTTCCTCCGTTACCTCGCGGACTTGCTCGCCCGCGAGGTGGTCCAGTGGTTGGGGGACCTCGCTTTTGACGCGGCGGCCCGCGGCTACGCCACCGCCCGCCCTCGTGTCAACGCCTGGGTGCGCCAACGCGTGGACAAGCTGCGCAGCCGTTCACCGAGGGTCGCTGCAGCCACCCACCCCAAGCTCGCCCAGGAATCCGGTCCCGAGCACGTACCGCCGCGACCGGCCGCCGCGACCGCGGGCCACCACCGGGTGGACCCCGTGCTGCGCGCCGACCAAGGCGATGCCTGCGTGAACGCCGCCCTGGAGCGGATCAGCGCTCGGGCGGTCGAGGTCCACGGGATGGCCGCGCGCTACGCCGCGGACCTGCCTGCGGCCGATGCCGCCGACGAGGCCATGCGCCAGGCCGTGGCTGCGGCTGCGCCAGGACTAGCCGCCGCCGCTCTCCAACTCATCGCCTCTGACGAGGCGCTGGGCCTGACCCCTGAGCAGCAGATGTACATGTGGGAGCGTGCCGCCGAACTCGACCTCGCCGTGGTCGACGACCTCACTGGCACTCACACCATGCCGGCAGAGGACGTCGCGCTGCAGAGCCTTGGTGCGCGAGGGGCTAGAGGCTCGGCCAGCGAACCAACTCAGCCCTGATCGCTGTCAAGGCTCGCGGATCTCGGTGGCCGTCTGCCGGGATCGGCTGCCACGATGTGGCTGGCGAAGTCGCCCGCAAGGGTGCGGCAGCCCGAGAAGCAAGGGAGTCGTCCATGTTGCTGCGGCCCGGGGTCACCTGCGAGAAGGCGATCAGGTTCCTGGACGACCTGGTCCAGGGCGGCCTCAACGACGTCCGCAACTCCGTCCCGAACTTCGCCCAGCCGATGCTGGCGGGTGTGGAACCCTCGAAGCTGGCCGGGCCCGACCTGGTGGTGACGCTACGGCAGTACACCGAGTGGACCGCGACGACCGCCCGGCAACTGGCGGATGTCTTCGCCGACCCGGCGGTGCCAGCGCGGCTGCGCGGCGAGCACTACAGCCACATCGTGCGCAGCCCCCTGACGCCCTACCGAACCGCGCTGCTGCTGCACTGGGAGTTGGACGAGCTGGCGACGTACTTCATGGAACTGCAGAACCAGATGCGGCAGACCGTGGAGGAGTACCGCAGCTACCGGCAGCGTGTGCTGGTCGTGGACGCGAACACCCTGCTGCACTGTCAGCGCTTCGACAAAATCCCGTGGTCTCGGGTGTGCGGGAAGGGCCCGGCGACGCTGGTGATCCCGCACGTGGTGGTGGAAGAGATCGACACCAAGTCCTACTCCGAGGGCAGCGAGAAGATCAGGAAACGGGCGCGCGGGGTCTACGAGCTGCTGGGCGACGTCCTCAAGGGGCTGTCCACCGAAGGTCGCTTCGAATTGCACGACGGCACCGAGGTCCAGGTCCTACGCGACGAGCTTGGGCACCGACGCCTGCCGAACAACGACGACGAAGCCGTGGCCCGCGCGGCCCACCTGCAGCAGGCCATAGCACCGCGTCAGATCACCGTCATCACGCGCGACAACGGGATGCGCGGCAAGGCCATGACCTGGTGCCTGCCCTGGGGCTTCCCACCGGACAAGTACCTGATCCCCGAGGACGGCTTCGGTGCGAAGCACCGAGAGGCGAATCTCGCGAGTATCAGCGTCGACGTCCCCGAGGACGGTGACGACACGTAGTCCCGCCTTGGGACCGCGGCCTTCCGTGACGGCTACGACCGGTGCTTCATCGGCCCGTGCCTCCGAGTAGATCGTTCACGGCGCCGCAGTCAGAACCGTTTTACAAGGCTCTGGCCGCGGTTCCGCGAAGCCACGGAAGACGTGTGTGGACAGGCGGTGCATGAAGTTCAGAGACTCCCGGGTGCCCTGTGGCGGCGAATTGACCTATGACATCGCGAAGTTGCTCAAGGAAGTGGCGCAGACTGGCGGCCACGGCATAGCACTCGTCGTTCCAGGATGCAGTCCTGGACATGTGGACCGTCCGTTAGCCGCGAGAGAGTCCTGGTGTCGCGCGTCGCCCTGCGGCGTCGTCTCGCTCAAGCGCAGCGCGAAATCCGTGCAGCCGGTTCGCGGATGGATGATCCATAAGAAGGGCCCTAGTCGATCCGGCCGTTCCTGCTCCCGCACTCACATGACCCGATCGCGCTGGGGAGGGTACGCACCCCTCGTGCAGACGGATGAGCGGGTGCGATCGCAAATCAGGCACCCGAAAGAGTCACAGGCACACGGACCGCACGAGTCACCGACCGCATCGTGCGCGCCAGCGCGTTCGAACTCACAGAGAAGCCGCACCGAAGTACTCCGGTGCGGCTTCACCCTCTCACGGATCCGCGCAGAGATCTCGTCAGGACCGACCCCGGTGGGGCCTCGCCGTATCACCCGCGTATCACACGGCAATCACCAACTGGGCGGCCCTTCCCGGACCAGGAGGCTCTGACCTGCGCTTTCATGCCCCCGCTGGACTGGCGTAGACGTCCCTGGACGGTCTTTACAACCTGTGCCATGTGGTACCCAGTGAGGGACCCAAGATCAGGACCGGAGCGTCTTCTGGCCCGTCAAAGCGGTATTGCAGGGTGTTCGGGGGTGTCTCACTCACGCCCCAGACCCTCTCACGTCTCACGGACGCCCCTATAACGCGGGGATGTGGGAAACCGGTCTGACCAGGTGGAAGACCTCGCGGGCGGCATATCGCTTGAGGCATCGGATGATCTCACGCCGGGTCTTGCCCTCCTGGGTGCGGCGTTCGTAGTACGCCTGGGTGCGCGGGTCGTGGCGCAGGCGGGTGAAGACGATGCGGTGCAGGGCGGCGTTGGCCTGCCGGTCGCCGCCCCGGTTGAGGCGCCGGTACTGCCGACTACCCGAGGAACGCTCGACGGGGCTGACCCCGCACAGCGCCGCGAAAGACGCCTCACTGCCCAGGCGTTCCGGGTTGTCCCCCACCGTGATCAGCAAAGTGGCGGCCGTGTCCGGACCGGTGCCCACCACCTCGAGCAGCTGCGGAGCGTGGCGCTCCACCAGCCAGGTCAGGCGGCCTTCCAGTTCCCGGGACATCGTCGCTGAGCTGCCCGATGCGCCGGGCCAGGAGTCCCAGGGTCACGTGGGTGGCGTGGAGCACCGATCCCTCGCCGGCCTCATGGTTCAGGCTGTCGTCGACGAGCCCTGCGCAGGTGCGGAAGAGCTCTGCATTGCCCAGTCCGGCCAGTTCCTCCCTCAGCTATTGTGCGCTCACCACCGCAGCTCAGGATCTCTTCGCGCCCGGGTCAATCGCTGCACACCGACCTGGTGGGTCATCGGAAGGATGTCAACCTGAGCGATCTTCGGAAAACCCGAGGTCAGATCCCATTTCCTGGCCCATCGCCATGCATGCGGGTGCCCAGGGAGTCAAACGGGGCGTCACGGCCGACAGTCCGCCCTTTCAACCCGGTCGCTCCAGCCTTCGCCAACATCCTGATCGACGCGACCGGCGTCCTCCTCGGCCAACTCCCGCTCAATCGCGACCGGGTGTGGCTGGTCGTGCGAGACGCGGGCCTGACGGATCGGCAGGTGGGCGACTCGTGGTGGAACGCTCCCTGTCAGCCGACCTGCTGCACCTTGATCGCGTCGCTCACCCGAACCGTCCCGGCTGCAAGGACGTCCAGGTAGACACCGAGCACGATGCCGGGATCCGCCGGGAGTTCGTGGACGGTCGAAGTACGCGTCAACTGGCCCGAAGACCGACCGCCAGCGTCAGTTCAAGGACCCGGTGTGGCGATGCGAGATCCGGAAACAGCTCCCGCAGTTGCGACATCCGGTACCGGACTGTCTGGGGATGGACGAACAACGCCGCCGCCACCTCGTCCCGCCTGCCTTGGTGCAGCAGCCACGCCCGCAACGTCTCCTCCAGCCGCCGTGCGGTCGCGACAGGCAAGGTGCGCAACGGTGCGAGGGTTCGGGCACGCAGGTCCGCGTACGCGTCAACGTCGGCGCTCAGCACCAGCTCGGGCAGGTGGTCCTCGGTGTCGCGGATATCAGAGGAGAGGGAGCGCGCGCGTGCGGCTCGTGCGTACGAGGATGACGCACGAGTCCATGGCCGGGCCGGGCCGACCACGGCGGTGCGGTCGGTCAGCTGCCGCACGAGATGTGATCGGTCGCCATCGGGGACGAGCAGCACACCGGTGGCGTCCGGCAGATCGTCGAGGACGAGGGTGCTCGGGTCGAGCGCGCGGTAGGCGGGCCGGGCCTGGGGGGCGGGCAGCAGGACGGCCGTCAGCGTAACCGGAGGCTGCCATCCGGCCCGTTGAGCAGAGGCCAGCAGCACGTCCGGGCTCGCGCCGGCGAGGAGGTCGCGGGCCAGGTGTTCCAGGTGGCGCTCGTGGGCCCTGCCCCGGGCGGCCAGTTCGTCGGCGTGGCCCGCGGCGCTCGCGGCGGAGAGCTCGTCGATGTAGGCGAAGGTCAGTTCGGCGAACTTGGCGACCTCGGCGGCGGGCAGACCTGCGGACACGGCGCCCGCTGCCAGGCATCGCCAGGCCACGCGGGCGCCGACGCGGTAGGCGCTGAGCAGGGCGTCCATCGAGCGGCCGTCGCGCACCTCGCCGCGGCCCAGCTCGTAGGCCGCGTCACCGCCGTCGCCGCCCGTGGCGTTCCCGCTCGCGAGGTCCAGATAGTGCCCGAGGGCGGTGCGAACGGCTCGGCGGATGGTGCCGCCCATGTGGCCCGAAAGGGCGTTGGCGTAGGAAGGGACCTCGTCGATGATCGCCTGGACGACCTCGTCTGCGGTGGTCTTCAGCGCGGCCCGAAGTGCGGTGACCGTCGTCTCATCCAGGGCCAGTTCGCTGGCCCTCTGGGTTAGACGACTCACGTTTTTATTCCCTGCGAACAATTCCACCCACCAGATTCACGTCCTACGGTCAGGACTTTACGCCCTGAGACGCAGCAAGCTGGAGTCATGACGAGTGCAGCCCTTCGCAGCAGGGCGTGGAAACTGCTGGAGATGGTCACGACGCCGCTGCTGCCGTCGGACTACCTCGACCTGGTCAGCCCACTGCGCGCGGGCGCCGACCTGCGGGGGCGCATCGAGGCCGTGCACCCCGAGACGGATGACGCCGCGACTGTCGTGATCAGGCCGGGACGGGGCTGGCGCGGCCACACAGCCGGTCAGTACGTGCGGATCGGGGTCGACGTCGACGGCGTACGCCTGTGGCGTGCCTACTCCATCACCTCGCCGACGAACCGCCAGGACGGCCGCGTCACGATCACCGTGAAGGCGATCCCGGACGGCAAGGTCAGCAACCACCTGGTCCGCAGGGCGAAACCGGGCACGCTGATCCAGCTCGACCAGGCGACCGGAGACTTCGTGCTGCCGCAGGCCAAGCCCGCCAAGGTGCTCTACCTGACGGCCGGCAGCGGCATCACGCCCGTGATGGGTATGCTGCGCGACACCGAGTTCGACGATGTCGTCATGGTCCACTGCGCGCCACAGCCGCAGGACGTGATCTTCCGCGACGAACTGCACGACCTGGTCGCGGACAAGAAGCTGCGGCTCACTGAGGTGCACACCGACACAGACGGCATGCTCGACATCGCCCGTCTCGACGAACTCGTGCCCGACTGGGCCGAGCGCGAGACCTGGGCTTGCGGGCCCGCGGGCCTGCTCGACGCCGCCGAAGAGCACTGGACCGAGCACGGCGTCCAAGAGCGCCTGCACACCGAACGCTTCCGCCCCGGCATCGTCGCCGCCGGCGACGGCGGCGAGGTCACGTTCAGCGCCACCGGCAAGACCGTCGACGCGGACGGCGCCACGCCGTTGCTGGACGTCGGCGAGGAGGCCGGCGTGCTCATGCCCTCCGGGTGCCGCATGGGCATCTGCTTCGGCTGCGTCACGCCGCTCAAGGCGGGCGCCGTCCGCGACCTGCGCACCGGCGAGATCACCGAGGCCGAGCCGGGCGTCCTCATCCAGACCTGCGTGTCCGCCGCGGCGGGACCCTGCGACATCGAACGGTAGGAACACCTTGACCGCCATCGACCCCACCGCCCACCTGACCGCGGAGCAGATCGAGGAGCTCGGCCGCGAGCTGGACGCGATCCGCGACGAGGTGATCGCCGGCCGCGGCGAGAAAGACGCCGCCTACATCCGTAAGGTCATCTCGGCGCAGCGCAAGCTCGAGCTGGTCAGCAGGGGCGTGCTCCTGTTCTCGATCTTCCCGCCCGCGTGGCTGATCGGCACCGCCGGTCTGTCCGTGGCGAAGATCATGGACAACATGGAGATCGGCCACAACATCCTGCACGGCCAGTGGGACTGGATGCGGGACCCGAAGATCCACTCCACCACCTGGGAATGGGATCACGTCTCGCCGGCCGACCAGTGGAAGCACTCGCACAACGAGCTGCACCACATCTACACCAACGTGATCGGCAAGGACAACGACCTCGGCTACGGCATCATGCGCGTCGACGAGGACCAGAAGTGGCACCCGTTCCACCTCGGCCAGCCGCTGTGGAACTTCATCAACGCCTGCTTCTTCGAGTACGGCATCGCCGCCTACGACCTGGAGCTCGGCAAGAATCTGCACAAGCGCCGCCGCAAGAACCCGGAGTTCCGCGCGCGGGCCAAGGCCGTGGGCCGCAAGATCCGCAAGCAGGTGCTCAAGGACTACGTGATCCACCCGCTGCTGTCGGGCCCGTCGTTCCTCCCCACGCTCGCCGCCACGTTCACCGCAAACCTGGTCCGCAACCTCTGGTCCCACTCCGTGATCATGTGCGGGCACTTCCCCGAGGGCGTGCAGGTCTTCGAGCGCCGGTCGATCAAGGACGAGACGCGCGGCCAGTGGTACCTGCGCCAGATGATGGGCTCGGCGAACATCAGCGGCAGCAGGGCCATGCACTTCATGACCGGCAACCTGTCGCACCAGATCGAGCACCACCTGTTCCCGGACCTGCCGAGCAACCGGTACGCCGAGGTCGCGGTGAAGGTGCGCGCGCTGTTCGAGAAGTACGAGCTGGAGTACGTCACCGGGCCACTGCCCAAACAGGTGTTCTCCGCGTGGCGCAAGGTCTTCCGGCTCTCGCTGCCGAACAAGAAGACCGAGGTCAAAACGCCGGACCGTGAGCAGGAGCTCGTCGCCGCCTGATTGTTACAAGCGCCTGGCTCACGCACCCGAGGTCAGGCGCTCTTGTCCGCAGGCTCCGGAATCGCCACACACTCCACGTGATGCGTCATCGGAAACACGTCACAAGGTGTGTGGACGGGAGGAGAATCTGCAGATCACATGGGGTTTTCCTGCCTTGGGCGCGGGCTGTGAGGCGGCCGGAGCGTCAAATGAGCGTCATGTCTGACGGACTTTCTCTCCTCCTTCGGCCGCTGCTGGAGGTGCTGCGGGATGCCCGCGCAGCGCTCACCACCGGGCCGCCCGGGCCGACCCGGTGGGCCGGTGGGCCGGTGGGCCGGTGATGAGGCTGGACATCAGGACCGACTCGTCGCCGGGTTTCACCTGGTGCACATCGGCGTCCGCCCCCGGACGCCTGCCCGGGTGTGGCTCAGGCGTCGATGATGACGGGGATGATGAGGGGCTTGCGGCGGTGGGTGCGGAACGCCCAGTTCGCGACGGCGCGGGCGAGGAGTTGTTCGAGTTGGCGCGCGTCCCCGACACCTTCCTCGGCCGCGGTGGCCAGGGTCTTCTCGATGACGGGGATGACCGGCTCGAAGGTGGCGTCGTCGTGGACGAAGCCCCGGGCCAGGAAGTCGGGGGCCTCGGCGAGGGCGCCGGTGTCCGCGTCGACGATCGCCACCACCGTGACCACGCCTTCGGCGGCGAGGGTGAGGCGGTCCTTGAGGGACGCTTCGGTGGCGCCGCCGACTTCCATGCCGTCCACGTAGACGTTGCCGGCGGGGACCTTGCCGGTGATGGACGCGCGCCCGTCGACCAGGTCGACGACGACGCCGTCCTCGGCGATGACGACCCGTTCGGGGTCGACACCGGTACGGATGGCGAGGTCGGCGTTGGCCCGCAGGTGGCGCCATTCGCCGTGCACGGGCATGACGTTGCGGGGTTTGACGATGTTGTAGCAGTAGACGAGTTCGCCGGCGCTGGCGTGCCCGGAGACGTGCACCTTGGCGTTGCCCTTGTGGACCACGTGGGCGCCCCACCGGGTGAGTCCGTTGATCACCCGGTAGATGGCGTTCTCGTTGCCGGGGATGAGGGAGCTGGCGAGCAGGACGGTGTCGCCCTTGCCGATGCGGATCACGTGGTCGCGGTTGGCCATCCGTGACAACGCGGCCATCGGTTCGCCCTGGGAGCCGGTGCACACCAGAGTGATCTTGTGGTCCGGGAGCTTCTCCAGCTCCTTCGTGCTCACGACCAGACCGGAGGGGACCTTCAGATAGCCCAGGTCACGGGCGATGCCCATGTTGCGGACCATCGACCGGCCGACGAAGGCGACCTTGCGGCCGTGCTGGTGAGCGGCGTCCAGGACCTGCTGGATGCGGTGCACGTGGCTGGCGAAGCTGGAGACGATGACCCGGCGCGGCGCGGTGCGCATCACCTGCTCGATCGCCGGGTTCAGCTCACGCTCGGAGGTGGTGAAGCCGGGTACTTCGGCGTTGGTGGAGTCGGCGAGGAACAGGTCCACGCCCTCCTCGCCGAGGCGGGCGAAGGCGCGCAGATCGGTGATGCGGTCGTCGAGGGGGAACTGGTCCATCTTGAAGTCGCCGGTGTGCAGCACCATCCCGGCCCGGGTACGGATCGCGACCGCGAGGCTGTCGGGGATGGAGTGGTTGACCGCCACGAACTCGCAGTCGAAGGGCCCGAAGCCACGCCGGTCGTTCTCTCGTACCCGCACCGTGCGCGGCCGGATTCCGTGTTCCTTGAGCTTGGCCTCCAGGAACGCCAGCGTCAGCCTGGAGCCGACGACGGGAATGTCGGACCGCTCCCGCAGCAGGTACGGCACGCCGCCGATGTGGTCCTCGTGGCCATGGGTGAGTACCACGGCCACGATGTCGTCCAGGCGGTCCCGGATCGAGGAGAAGTCCGGCAGGATCACGTCCACACCGGGCTGGGTCTCCTCGGGGAACAGCACGCCGCAGTCGACGATCAGCAGCTTGCCCGCGTGCTCGAAGACGGTCATGTTGCGGCCGATCTCACCCAGGCCGCCCAGGGCGATGACCCGCAGCCCTCCTTCGGGAAGGGGCGGGGCGGCTTTCAGCTCGGGGTGCGGATGACTCATACCCTGACGGTACCCGGAGAGCGGGACGGGGTGATCCATTACCTCCTCGCGACAGGGTCGGGGCACCACAACGGTGTCCGGGGACGATCTGATGACACCGGCGGCCGGACAGGGAGGGGTCAAGGCGGGGTCCGGCCAAGGTGAGCTCAAAAGCCGCCACGAGATGATCTTGGAGTCCTGAAGGCGGCTGGTCAGGATGCGGTGGCCATCGCGCGGGCGAGCGGCGCCAGGTTTCCGTACAGGGCGGCGTGCAGGGCGGCCGCGAGTTCGTGGGCCCGGCTCTCGTCTGCCACGTCGTGCAGTACGAAGTAGACCGGCCCCGCGGAGGAGTCCGAGCGGATCTCGCCGGCGCGGATCATCTGGATGACCGCGGCGCGGATGGCGTCGTACACCGAGTCGGCGACGGCGTGCTGCGGGGCGGTGATCATGTCGGCCTTCACCGTCCAGTGCTCGCCCAGAGACTCGATGGCGACGAAGACGGCGTCCTGCTCCTTGGCCTGCCGGTACGCCGCTTCGAAGGCCGCCATGCCCGTCGCGTCGGGCATGAGGTCGGCGGGGTAGGGAGCCGGCAGCGGCTGCATGAGAACCATCGTGCCAGGCGCGCGGGACGGCACGGACGTCGACGCGGCAGGCGTGTGCCTCACTGGGCCTGGCGGGCCACCGATGGGCAACCGGCGCGCTGGCAGGTCTCCGGCCCGGGACTGGGGAACCGTCTTGGACAGTGAAGGACCCCAGCGTGGTGATCGCCGGGGTCCTTGCCCTGTGGCAGTCAGGGGCGCTCGCTTCAGGGGCCGATGGTGGGGTCCAGTCGGTGGCGGGCCGGGAGCGTCGTCCGTGTCTTCGTGCCGGCGTTCGGTCAGGCTGAGTTCTTCGACTGCGGCTCGGGGCCCTGTGTGCGCATTTGCTCGTTGATGCGCTGCGCTTCTTCGAGTTGGTCTTCGAGGACGATGATGCGGCAGGCAGCTTCGATGGGGGTGCCCTGGTCGACGAGTTCGCGGGCACGGGCGGCGATGCGCAGCTGGTAGCGGGAGTAGCGGCGGTGGCCGCCTTCGGAGCGCAGAGGTGTGATCAGGCGGTGTTCGCCGAGGGCGCGCAGGAAGGCGGGGGTGGTGCCGAGCATGTCGGCGGCCCGGCCCATGGTGTAGGCGGGGTAGTCGTCGTCATCGAGAGGGGTGACGGCGCGGGAACTGCCAGGGGGCATAGACCTCTTCTTCCGGGGGACGCGTCGGGGGGCCCGGGCGCCGTACTGGCACCCGGGCCCCGAGCTTTCAACACCATCTACCGGCGAACTGCGCCGGCCTTGTATGTCCGCAAGGTCCGCCTGGGAGGGCGGGACTGCGGGGATCGCGGATGCGTGACCGGGGACCACCTTCCAATCCGGGGCCTGCGGTACCCGGGCGGACTGCTTCCTCGCCCGGGCGATCCTGATGGCGTCTCGCTCCTTACCTTCGGTTACTCGGTGATACTGCTGGATTTCGCGGGTACTGCTCACGACTCTCTTGGGCCGTGTCCCGCTTGACCTGTCGGCATGGCAGTTCGTGTCTGCCGTGCCCACTTCGACTTCCTGGGTACGACAAAGACAGTAACCCTGCGACGGACCAATGTCTACTGTCGTCACGACAGGTTTTCTCCATGGTCAGTGTCTGGTTCTTCCGTAGATACACTCGGAAGAGTGCTGTCCCCGGGTTGCTTCCTGGCTCGGCGACCACATGCTGAGCCTGGAGGCACAAGACCGATCCAGGGTGGGGCGACAGCGCATGACCGCCGGGGAGACCGGCCTTTACATCGGTACAGCCGTTCGCGCTGAGATTGATCACGGCCCTGAGTTGAGGGCTGCCGCCGCCCCCGGGCCGCCGAGGTACGCGCGCCAAACGGGCCATGGGATGATCTTGGCCCGTGAGTGATCCGCAGGGTTCCGGTGTGCGCGGAGGCCGGCCGACCCGCTTCCATGAACGACGGCGGGAGGCTGGCCGCAGCAGGGGGCCGCGGCGGCGGTCGTTGGAGGAGTCTGCTCAGCGGGCGGCCGACGGCCTGGAGGGCGTTGGTTGGCGGGATCGGCCACCGGCCCGGCGGCGGACTCTCCATGAGGTAGCCGAGCGGGGCGCCGGCTACCTGGCGGCCCGGTAGACACCTGCGGCAGGTTCCGGCGCCCAGGGACGGTCACAGCAGGCGGCCGGCCGGATGTCCGCCGGGGTCGTCGGCCAGCACGATGGCGGCCCTGACGACGGCCTGCTGCGGCAGTACTGCCCAAGGGCACCGTATGTCCCGCCACACCCGCGAGGACCTGGACGCTGCCGCCACCGAACTCAACAGCCGCCCACGCAAAACGCTCGGCTGGGAGACCCCAGCCGAGCGTCTGTCTGAACTGCTCGCCGCCTGATCAACTCACCGCCTGGAATTCGCCCACGCCGGTGGGGTCTCACGGTTCGGTTCGGCTCACACCTGTCCGTACGTCAGGCGGACAGGGGGAGCGCCGAGCGTTGCGGAAGCCGGCCCGTACGGGTCGGCCAGGGGCGCAGACGCGGCGGTAGTGCGGGTGCGACAGGTGAATCCGAGTCGGGTCATGGCCCTGAGGACTTCGCCGGTGCTGAAATCACGGCGGTCCTGACGGGTGATGACCTGGCCGACCTGTTTGGCGGGGTAGTGGCGTCGTCCGATGATGACGAACTCACCGGTGACCAGCTCAGGTGTGACGCCCTTCATCGATTCCACCACGCCGCTCTTGGTCAGGTCGAACGGGAAGCGAGCGATGACACAGCGCATGATGCCTCCAGGGAGAAGAGAAGACGGGGCCGGGTAGGGGTGACGGCGGTTCAGCGAGAGAGGGCTCGGACGCCCAGAGCGTTGCCGTGTCCGTCGACCACGGGCGGGGCCCCGAGCCGGCGGCAGCGCATCGCACGCTCGGCTTCGGCCCTCGTGGCCAGCGGCGAGGCGAAGGGCCCGATGACGTCGGCGATGTCCCGCAGGCGGATCCGGTCCGTGTATCCGGAGCCGTCACGAACGGCCGTGAGCCGGTCCCGGGTGACCAGGCCGGTGCGCAGACCGTCCTCGTCGCAGACGACCAGCTGACCCGTACGGGCGGCGGCCATCACGGACAGTGCCACCTCCACGGTCATGTCCTCCCAGACCTGCGGTCCGGCCACGTCCGCGGGATCGGCCGCCGTCTGCACGGCGTTGGTACGTGTTGAGCGGAACTGCGTCCGGTCCAGCGTCAAAGGGTGCCTCCTGCGAAGTTGGGCGGGCTTCCTGACACGAAGGTTCTATGCCGCCGCACCGGCGGTGGACTGCCGTACGAGCGCGCGGCGGGCCGCCGAGACGGGGCGGCGCCGACCGCGTGAGGTGGCGCCGCGCTTCTTGGGGCGTTCGACCACCGGTGCGGTGATGACGACCGGGATGCCGGAGGGGGCCTGGGCGCCGGTGATGCGGTGCAGAGCCTCTTCGCCGACGCGGACCTGGGTGGTCTGCGGGACGATGCCGGCCGCTGCCATGAGGCGGGTCATGCTGCGGCGCTGGTTGGGGGTGACCAGGGTGACGACGCTGCCGGACTTTCCTGCGCGGGCGGTACGGCCGCCGCGGTGGAGGTAGTCCTTGTGGTCGGTCGGCGGGTCGACGTTGACGACGAGGTCGAGGTTGTCGACGTGGATGCCGCGCGCCGCGACGTTGGTCGCTACCAGTACGTTGACGTGTCCGGTCTTGAACTGTGCCAGCGTGCGGGTGCGCTGGGGCTGTGACTTCCCGCCGTGCAGGGCGGCGGCCCGTACCCCACTGTTCAGGAGGTGTTCGGTGAGGCCGTCGACGGCGTGCTTGGTGTCGAGGAACATGATCACGCGGCCGTCGCGTGCGGCGATCTGGGTGGTGGCCGTGTGCTTGTCGGCGCCGTGAACGTGGAGCACGTGGTGCTCCATCGTCGTGACCGCGCCGGCCGAGGGGTCGACGGAGTGCACGACGGGGTCGCTGAGGTAGCGGCGCACGAGCAGGTCGACGTTGCGGTCGAGAGTGGCGGAGAACAGCATGCGCTGCCCTTCGGGGCGGACCTGGTCGAGGAGGGCGGTGACCTGCGGCATGAAGCCCATGTCGGCCATCTGGTCGGCCTCGTCGAGGACGGTGATGGAAACCTGGTCCAGCCGGCACTCGCCACGGTCGATGAGGTCTTTGAGGCGTCCCGGCGTGGCGACGACGACCTCGGCGCCACCGCGCAGCGCGCTCGCCTGCCTGCCGATCGGCATTCCGCCCACCGCCGTGGCCAGCCGCAGCCTCACGGAGCGGGCGTACGGGGCGAGCGCGTCGGTGACCTGCTGCGCCAGCTCACGCGTGGGTACGAGGATCAGCCCCAGCGGCTGCCTGGCCTCGGCGCGCTGCCCGGCCGTACGGGCCAGCAGCGCCAGCCCGAAGGCGAGGGTCTTGCCGGAGCCGGTGCGGCCACGGCCCAATACGTCCCGGCCGGCGAGGGAATTCGGCAGGGTCGCGGCCTGGATCGGGAAGGGTACGGTCACGCCTTGCGAGCTGAGCGCAGCCAGCAGTGCCCCTGGCATGTCGAGATCGGCGAAGCCCTCCACGGCGGGGAGCGCGGGTGTGATCGTCCTGGGCGGCGCGAACTCGCCCTGGACCGCGGCGGGCCGGCGGCCGTAACCACCGGAGCGGCTCGGCCCGCCGGAGCGGCTCCTGGCCGACGAGCCGAATCGGCTGCCGCCCCTGCCGGAGTCGGTACTGCCGTTACGGGTGCGGGTGAAGCGGTCGTTCGTGCGTGTGCGGTTCATGCGGAACCTTCCTCGATGCGGCACATATCAAGGAATTCCCGCAGCGATGAGCAGCACAGAGAATTGCAAGAATGGACCGGTGGAATGCGACAGCGAATCTGACCGACGGAAAATCCGTGCGGGCACAGGCGCTGGAATGAGTGGCGCGAAGCGAACGCAATGTTCGGGCGTCCGCCGCTATGAAGCCATGACGGGTGCGTACACCCCTGAAGGATGCTCCGTATGCGCTGAGCCTACGGGTTTCCCGGTTGTCGTCCGCAGATGAAACCGCTGCGGAAAATGCGAGTAGCTGGGGCCCGCACCCCGAAGGACGCGGGCCCCAGCTACAAGTACGCGACCGTCGGCGTCAGGCAAGAACGATGTTCTCGGCCGTCGGGCCCTTCTGGCCCTGCGCGATGTCGAAGGTCACCTTCTGGCCCTCGATCAGCTCACGGAACCCCTGGGCGGCAATGTTCGAGTAGTGGGCGAACACGTCAGCGCCGCCACCGTCCTGCTCGATGAAGCCGAAGCCCTTTTCCGCGTTGAACCACTTGACAGTACCAGAAGCCATGTCATTTCTCCTTCGGGGCAGTGCATCGGGATCCGCACTGCACGGACCCCGTGTCGCCGCGATGATCACCCCGCCGGGAAAAAGACCGGACAACAAAAGTGCTTCCAGTGGCACACGCGCCGCCCGGAGGGCACTTGAAGTTTTGGGAACCACAACTGCAACTGAGATCGACAGTAGCACAACGAAGTGGCCTGTGTACGGTGAATAATCCCACCCCCACTTGATGCGGTAGAGAATCTGTCTGCCTGTCCCGTTGAAACCTCAGCTCGCGGGCACAGATTTTGGGTTGCGTCCTGGGAAGTGGTGTACGGGTTCCCACCTGATCCGGGTGTTTGGCCTGGCGCGGAGTGAGGGCCCGGATATGAGAACGGCCACCGGCTGATCTTCGAGTTGTCGAAGCTCGAAGGAGATCAGCACGATGACCGCACCCGACTCGAGCCAACCGCATCTGGGCCATTCCCCCAGGCGAGTCCCCCGGCTACGCCCCGCCCGCAACGCGCGCACGGGCATGCGCACGTCGCGGGCCACTGCTCGGGACGCGCGAGCGGATAGCGCGAGTGCCCGTGAAGCGGCTAGATCACGGGACTCATCGACTCAGCCGCCGCTCTTGCGCCTGAACGACCGCTGGCTCGCAGCCGGGCCGTGCGCCGAACGCACCTTCGATGCATCGGACTTGGCGGCAACATCAGCGGCATCCGCCTGCGCACCGCGCTTGCGCGCCAGGGCTTCGCGGAACTTGCGCTTGAGGTCGTAGTTGCCGTCGCTGTCCGGCTCCAGAGGGGACGTCTCGGGGGCAGCCGGCTCCGAACCTTCCGTAGATACGGGCTCTGCGGTCATGGTGATCTCCTGGGTTCGGGGGTGGGCAAGCACAGCTTGTCATGCTGGGCGCAGTGCGAGGCGCCGGCAACATCATTGCTCCGTTTCGGCGGGTATCCCTCTCGCGGCCAAAGGCGTTGACTTCGTAGGTGAGGCGCACATGACGGCTTCGCGCCGGGCCGAGGGTTGCCGATCCCGTGGCCAGGCTGCCAGGGCAACGGCTCTCAGCCGTTGCGACGCACGAGGGCGGCCCTGCGGGCCTCGGCGAGCTTGCGGGCCTCGCTTGCCTTTCGGGACTTGCCGCCGGCGCCGCGGGAGGTGCCCTTGCTGGTGCCGAGGCCGCGGAAGGGAGCGTTGGTGTTCTTGGGTCGGGGGAGGGCGGGCCCGCCGTCGAGCGGGATCCCGGAGGGAGTCTTGGCGCCGGTGATCCGGCTCAGCTCCGCCTCGCCCGAGCGCACCTTGGTGACGGTCGGCTCGATGCCGGCCCCGGCCATCATGCGGCTCGTCTCGCGGCGCTGGCCCGCCAGCACGAGCGTGACCACGCTGCCGGACTCACCGGCGCGGGCGGTGCGGCCCGCCCGGTGCACATAGTCCTTGACGTCGGTGGGCGGCTCGACGTTGACCACGAGATCGAGGTCGTCGACGTGCAGGCCACGGGCCGCGACATTGGTCGCCACCAGAACGGTGATCTGGCTGTTCTTGAACTGCTCCAGGGTCCGTGTGCGCTGTGGCTGGGACTTGCCGCTGTGCAGGGCCCCGGCGTGCACCCCGCTGGCCCGCAGATGCCGGGTGAGCTGGTCGACGGCGTGCTTGGTGTCGAGGAACAGCAGTACACGGCCGTCGCGGGCGGCGATTTCCGTGGTGACGGCGTAGCGGTCAGGGCCGTGGACGATCAGAACGTGGTGCTCCATCGTCGTGACCGTGCCCGCGGCCGGGTCGACCGAGTGGACGACGGGGTCGTGGAGGTAGCGGCGGACCAGTTGATCGACGTCGCGGTCGAGAGTGGCCGAGAAGAGCATCCGCTGACCGTCGGGGTGCACCTGCTCGAGCACGTCGGCAACCTGCGGCAGGAATCCCAAGTCGCACATCTGGTCGGCCTCGTCCAGCACGGTGACTCTCACCCGTCCCAGGCGGCAGGCGTTGCGCTCGATCAGGTCGTGCAGGCGTCCGGGGGTGGCGACGACCACCTCGGCTCCCTGGCGCAGCGCGGCGACCTGCCGGCCGATCGACGTTCCGCCGACGGCCGTGGCGATCCGCAGCCGCAGTGCCTCGGCGTACGGCGCCAGCGCCTGGGTGACCTGTTGGGCCAGCTCCCGGGTAGGCACCAGGATCAGAGCGAGGGGCTGCTTCGGTTCCGCGCGCCGCCCGGCCGTCCGTGCGAGCAGCGGCAGGCCGAAGGCGAGCGTCTTGCCTGATCCGGTGCGCCCACGTCCCAGGATGTCGCGTCCCTCCAGGGCATCGGGCAGTGTGGCGGCCTGGATCGGAAAGGGTTCGCGCACCCCGAGTTCGCTAAGTGTCCGCAGCACCTCCGTCGGCAGTTCCAGACCGGCGAAGGTGACGGCCGGGAGCAGCGCCGGGGTCGTTGCCTCGGGCTGGGCGGGACTGCCGTGCGCGATGCCGGAGTCATTGGGATGCTTCATGAACAGCCTTCCGCAAGGGAACGTACCGAGGAAGGCCCGGCAGGTTTGAACAGCCCACGCACAAGCCGAGCGGAACAGGCAGAATCGCCCACCGCGACGACCACGCAAACGCGTGAGACTAACACACGGCATAACCTCGCGCCGCTGATACCGATCGCCCCTGTGTACGGGTGCTGGCAGCGGGTCGGCCTGGAACAACCGTTCCCCTTGAAGAACGGCCCCACCCCACGGGCGAGCTGTCGAGCCACGCATCGAGCCTTACGAGCGGGGCGCCGGGCGGGGCAGCAAACCCCTGCTGCGGGTGCAGGTCAGCAAGCCGGACGCCGTCCGGCCCGATGCTGACCATTTGCTGACCCGGACGCGGCGATCAACGCTTCGACCCACCCATGACCACCGCACCCGCCAGCCCCGACCCGACCATGGAAGCCATAAGCCAAGCCGGCACCGAAGGCCGAGCCGGTGACCTCGCTTCCGCCCGCCAGAAGCTTCTGACCCTGTGGTTCGCGGTCGGTGTCACGGGCGACCCGCCTCACCGCTGCTCTCTCGCCCACCACCTGGCAGATCTCCATGAAGCTCCCGGAGCGCGCGGCGTCCAGCGGCTCCTGCAAACCGGCCACCACGCAGCGAAACCGGTGCCTCGCCAACCGGCACACCGCGTCATTCCGAAGAAACGCGAAACTCGAATTCGGGACGGTCCCACGGCACGGCGGGCGGGTTCGCGTACGCGGTCCCGGTCCGCACTGCACCAGCGCGGTGATAGAACCCCTCGGCGGGAAGATGCGACACGACCTTGACACGGTCGAGCCCGGCGGCACGGGCCTCGGACTGCATGTGCGCGACGAGCAGCCGTCCAATACCCCGTCCTTGCGCTTCGTCGGCGACGAACAGCAGGTCGAGCTCCGGTGGAGCGAGGACGAGCGAGTAGAACCCGAGGACCCGGCCTCCGTGTTCGTCGGCGCCGACGGCCACAAAGGTGCGGTGGGCCTCGATGTAATCAGGACCGACCCGGTAGCCCGCGACTGCGGCTGCGTACTTACCCGCGTAGGCGCCTGAGCCACGCACGAGCCGCGTGAGCCGTTTGGCATCCCGGGCGACGGCTCTCCGTATCGTGATCGGCCGGCCGATCGGGAAAGTGCGTGAACTCATCGGGAGAGTATTCCGCACCGGGGCGTGCCGTCGTGCGGCGGGTCGGTTGCTCGGTCAGGATTCCTGACCGCTCCCGGGGAGCGCCTGCCCGGGCCCCGATCGACGAAGTCACTGCCGCCGCATCGGCCGCATGCCGACAGCAACGGGGACGCCCGAACCGCTGCGGAGGAACCGGAGAACGGGGTGTTCAACCGCTGCTTCTCCTGGGCCTGCCGCAGCGAGGGTCAGCCTGTGCAGGACGACTTCAGGCCGGCCTCGTGAGCCACATCAGGAGACACTGGGCTTTGCGTCAGCAAACGGAAGTGTCCTGGTTGATCGCACCAAGCCCCTGGGGCGTGTGTTGCGCATCGGAACGGACGGCCCCGCGACGGGGGCGTGCGCCCGCAACACCTGCGCGCACGGCGGTGTTCCCGTTGACGAGAGCACATCGCACCGTGCTCCCCGCCGGCACGGGTGGGGCCGACCGTCAACAGCGTGGTCCCCAAGATGCCGAACCCGGCCACGGGCCGCTTCGTCGAGCCGCAGGCAGCGGCCGACGCGGTCGTGCGGCTCGCGTCGCCGCGCTCCGCCGGCACCACGGGCGCCGAGTTCGTCGTGGACGGGGGGGCTGCCCAAGGGGCTCCGAGCACGCCCGCGAGGCGGGGACGGCACGCTCCGGATGCCCGGTGCCGGGGCTGCGCCGGGTGCTCGGCGGCCGGCTGGGGATCGAGCCCGCCCTGCGGATACGCCGCCTGTACCGGGCGGTCCTGGCCGGCGGCTCGGCGTCGGACGACCCCGTCGTCCACGGATGACCGCCCCTCCGCGTCTGCGACCCCCGCCCCGGGACGGTGTTCCTATCGGTGCCGGACGACAGGGCCGAGCAGCTGACCGATCTCCCGGCGGTGCACCTCGAAACCGGCTTCGCCGAGCTGGGCGGGGTGCACGCCGGGCGGTTCACGCGTTCGTGTACCGGGGCTCCGGTTCCTTCGCCCAGGCGGACGATCCGGACCATGACACGCGCATGCCCGCCAGGTCCTCTCCCCGCATCCCCGCGAGGCGCCGGTCACCTCTCGCCCGGCGCCCCCAGTCCCGTCAGGGCGCCGACCGGATCCGGGTCGGGGGTGCCTCGGGGCCACCAGTCGTCGCGGCCCGGTTCGGACTCGTACGCGTACCACAGGCCGTCCTGGCCGTACCGGAGCTGGACATGGCCGCCGGGGTGGGTGAGGCGGTTGCGCCACGGGCGGAACGCGGGCAGGTCCGCGGCCAGGAGCAGGGGTCGGGCGCGGTCGAAGCGGCCGGCCGGCGGGTCCCAGGGCTCCTCCAGGACGGCGAGGGCCTCCCGCCCGCCCTGCCGCCAGGCGGCGACCGCCCGCGCCAGGTCGGCCGGGGTCCGCCCGGTGGCGGCGGCCAGCGACGCGTACAGCGCCCGGCTGCCGGCGGTGAGGCCCGAGCCGGGGCGGGCGGCGGCGAGCCGTACCGCGTCCTGCCACAGGGTCAGTTCCGCCACCGGGTCGTGTCCGGTGGTCAGCAGGGACTGCGCACGGGCGGCGGCGTCCGTGGCGAGCTGGTCCAGTGTGAAGGAGTCGGGGCCGCCCGGGGCGTCCGGGTAGACCGGCGGCTGCTCGGGGTGGGCGGGCGGGGCCAGGGGTGCGGGGAGCGGGGGCCGGGTGCGGCGGGCCAGGGCGTCCCGGGCGCGTACGCCGGGGGCGGGGGCGGGTTTGCGGTCCCGGTCGGCTCGGGCCGCGCGGGCCGCGTTGCGCCGGGACAGGGCGTCGAGCAGGTCTCGTTCGCCGCGGCCGCGCAGCAGGAGCAGAACGAAGGGGTCGCGGTCGAGCAGGCGGGCGGTCTGGTAGCAGACGGCGGCCGCGTGTTTGCAGGGGTGGCCGAAGTCGGGGCAGCTGCAGTGGGGTTCGAGGTCGCCGACGCCGGGGAGCAGGCGGACTCCGCACTCGGCGAGGGACTGCGGCATCTGCTTGTCCAGCAGCGCGGCGATGTGTGCGGGCCGCTCGGCGGCGGCGTCCAGGAAGAGGTCCCACTCGTCGTCGGAGAACGTCCTGAGCCGCACCTGCACGCGGTACGGCCGGGGTCGGCTGCCCTGGACGTACGCCAGCACCAGCCCGGGGGTGACGGTGATGGCGTCCACGTTCCCCCGCCCCGCGTATGCCCTCCCCCGCGCCAGCCGCGCCGCGTCGAGGGCCCCTTCCTCCAGGGCGGACACCCAGGCGTTGCCCCACCAGGTCTCGGCGAACCCCTCGCGCTCACGCACCGGACGCGCGGGGAGCGCGGCGAAGGTACGCCGCAGGTCGCCGTCGCGGCCGGGGGCGGCCATGGAGGTCGGATACCGGGGAGCGGCCGGAGGCGGGGCGGGCGGCAGGGGGGACGCGGTCCTGGTCCGTGGTGCCCCGGGCGGCGGCATCTCGAAGGCACCGGCGAGGAGGTCCCCCACGTCCCCGGCCCGCGCTCCGCCCTCGGGCGTACGGGGACCGACGGTGCGGCGGCTCCGGCTGCCGGACGCCTCCGTGGCGCCGGAACGGCGCTTCGGCGCCACGGTACGGGAACCGGGATGCGGGCCCTCCCGGGGAGTGGTCTGCCGTGCGGTCCGCAACGCCTCGCGCGCCGCGTCGCCCGGCCGCGTCGAGGGTGCGGTCCGCCGCGCGGGGACGGGGACCGCTTCGGTGTGCCCCGCTTCGGCTTCCACCGTCTCCGTCTGCCCCGCTCGGGTCGGCTGTGGGTCCTCCCCCGACCCCTCCGCGCGGCGGGCACTCCTGCGTTCCGCGTTCGCCCGCCGCAGGGCGGCACGCGCCGCATCGCCCGGGCGGTCCGGCGACCGCACGTCCTTCCTGGAGGCGGCGACGGCCGGGTCCGTGGTGGAGGACGCCTCACCCGTGGTGGACGGTGCCTCGTCCGGGCTCAGGGCCTCGGCGTGCTCTCCCTCCCGCGCGGCCCGCAACGCCCGGCGCACCGCGTCGGCGGGACGCGACGCGGCGCCCGTCCCGGGGCGTTCCTGCCGTGCCCCGCTCATGCCGTCCTCCTCAGCGAGACGAGGTCCGCCAGCTCGCGGTCCGTCAGCTCGGTGAGGGCCGACTCGCCCGAGCCCAGGACGGCGTCCGCGAGGGCGCGTTTGGCCTCGAGCATCTCTGCGATGCGGTCCTCCACCGTGCCCTCCGTGATCAGACGGTGGACCTGGACCGGCTGGGTCTGGCCGATGCGGTAGGCGCGGTCCGTGGCCTGTTCCTCCACCGCCGGGTTCCACCAGCGGTCGAAGTGGACGACATGGCCCGCGCGGGTGAGGTTCAGGCCGGTGCCCGCGGCCTTGAGGGAAAGAACCAGGACCGGGGTCGCGCCGCTCTGGAAGCGGTCCACCATCCGCTCGCGGTCGGGCACCGGCGTGCCTCCGTGCAGCAGTTCCACGGGCACCGCGCGGGAGGCCAGGTGTGTGGTGATCAGGCGGGCCATGCCGACGTACTGCGTGAAGACCAGCGCCGAGCCGTCCTCGGACAGCAGGGTGTCCACCAGCTCGTCCAGCAGGGCGAGTTTGCCGGACCGCGCGGTGAGACCTCCGGCGGTCCGCGCCTCCTCCTTCAGATAGAGGGCGGGGTGGTCGCAGATCTGCTTCAGGGCGCTCAGGAGCTTCAGGACCAGGCCTCGCCGTGCGATGCCCTCCGCCGTCTCGATCGCCAGCATCGACTCCCGTACGACCGCCTCGTAGAGAGCGGCCTGCTCGCGGGTGAGCGGGACCGGGTGGTCCGTCTCGGTCTTCGGCGGGAGTTCCGGAACGATGCCCGGGTCGGACTTCTTGCGCCGCAACAGGAAGGGGCGGACCAGGCGGGCCAGGCGCTCCACCGCCTGGGGGTCCTCGCCGGTCTCCACCGCCCGCGCGTGCCGGGCGCGGAAGGACTTCAGGGGGCCGAGCAGTCCGGGGGTCGTCCAGTCCAGCAGGGCCCACAGTTCGGAGAGGTTGTTCTCCACGGGTGTGCCGGTGAGGGCGACGCGGGCCGGGGACGGGATGGTGCGCAGTGCCTTCGCCGTCGCGGAGTACGGGTTCTTGACGTGCTGTGCCTCGTCGGCGACGACCAGACCCCAGCTCCGTTCGGCCAGCCGGGGTGCCGCCGTCCGCATCGTGCCGTAGGTGGTCAGGACGAATCCGCCGTCCGTGTCGTCCAGGGTGCGCTCCGGGCCGTGGAAGCGGCGGACCGGGACTCCGGGCGCGAACCGGGTGATCTCCCGCTGCCAGTTGCCGAGCAGGGACGCCGGGCAGACCACCAGCGTGGGCTCGAGGCGCGCCCGGCGCAGATGCAGGGCGATGACGGTGACCGTCTTGCCGAGCCCCATGTCGTCGGCGAGGCAGCCGCCGAGACCGAGCGAGGTCATGAGGTCCAGCCAGGCGAGACCCCGCAGTTGGTAGTCCCGCAGCCGGGCGGCGAGGCCCGGAGGCGGATCCACCGGGCCGATGCCTGCCGTCAGCCGGTCCCGGAGCGCGGCCAGCGCGCCGGCCGGCACGGCCTGGACCGTCTCGCCGTCGACGTTCGCGGTCCCGGTGAGGGCGACGGCGAGCGCGTCCACCGGGTCGAGCAGGCCCAGCTCCCGCTTACGGGCCTTGCGGACGAGCGCCGGGTCGACCAGCACCCACTGGTCGCGCAGCCGGACGACCGGGCGGTGGGCCTGAGCGAGAGCGTCCATCTCGGCCTCCGTGAGCGGGTCCGGGCCGAGCGCCAACTGCCAGCGGAAGCGCAGCAGCTCCTCGCTCTGAAGGAAGCCGGTGCCGTCGGTCGCCGAGCCGGGCGCGGGCCGTACGACCGCCGTCGCGGTGAGGTCGTGCGCCAGGTCACGGGGCCAGTGCACGGCGACGCCCGCCGCGCCGAGCCGGGTGGCCGCGACGCCCAACAGGTCGCTCAACTCGTCCTCGGACAGGGCCAGGACGTCCGGTACGTCCTGTTCGGCGAGTCGGTCCAGCGGGGACCAGACCCGGGCCGCGCGGCGGACCGCGAGAGCCGCGTCCACCCGCGCGCGGGGGCCGAAGGTCGCGTCCGCCTCGCCGTCCCACAGGGCCGCCGCGTCCACGACCAGCGTCGGGTCGGCGAGGCTGTGCACCTGCACGATCGCCGCACCGGCGCGGGCCGCTCCCTCGCCGTCGTCGAACAGGTCGTACGCCGACAGGTCCAGGCGCAACGAGATCCGCACGCCCGCGTCCATGCCCGCGGCGACCTCGGCGGCCCACTCGTGCGCCTGCGGCAGCCGCTGCGGCTCCTGGGCGGCGAACGGCCTGCCCGCGGTGTGGGGAGCGGCAGGGGTGCGCGGCAGGGTGTCCGCGACCGCGTCCAGGAAGGACCGGACGAGGGCTTCGGGCTCGGGCAGCAGCAGGGGGCCCTTGCCGGGGAGCGGGACGGCATGACCTTCGTGGGGCAGGGCGGCGGCGACGGCCCTGAGGTGGGTGATGTCCTCCGGCTCCAGCGGTCCCGCCCGCCACGCGTCGTGTCCGTCCGGGGTGAGTCCCGGCAGCAGCCGACCGCGCGCGACGAGCCGCAGGGCGTGCAGGGCGGCCGCACCCCAGCAGGCGGTGGCGGGGTGGGCGGCGGGGGCGCGGCGGGCTCGAGTGAGCAGTGGGAGGGCCTCCGTGAGGGGCAGGGTCACGGCGGGCACGGTGCTCCTGCGCGCTCCGGATCCGTGCGGCCGCACGACCGTCAGGTCCTCGGTGCCGTCCGACGGCAGTGGACCGCCCTCGGGGTCCCAGAAGGCCACGCGTCCCCGGCGGGGCAGCGGCGCGGGCAGGAAGACCGCGGCCAGACTCTCCCATGCGGGCGCCCGCCGGGGCGCGGCCGCTTCGGCCACCTGCTCATCCATACGCGCGGTCACCTCCCGCCGCTCGGTCGTGTCGGTCGTCTTCGACTCTACGGGCGGGGTCTGACAATCGGCTCCGACGGCCGGCCGGGCGACCGGGGTGGCGGGGGTGGCGGGGGTGGCGGAGCCGACGGAGTGGCCGGGGCGGCGGGGACTGCCGGGCCCGCCGGGGTGGCCGCGATGGCCGGGAGCGGCCGGGGTGGCCCGGGTGGCGGGGGCCGCCGGGGGCACCGGGGCCCCCGGCGTGGCCGGGGGTGGCCGCGATCGCCCGGGGCGGCCGGGATGGCCGGTCGGAAACTCACCGGTCGGGAGATCCTGGTCCCTGGTTCTCCGGTCAGGGGATCGTCCGTGACACCACGTACACCGTCGGGTGCTGGGGCCGGGACGTGTTCACGACGACGTCCAGCGTGGGCTCCGGGTTCTTGCGCGCGTGGGTCAGGCCGTACCAGGGGCCCTGCCCCTCGAACGACCAGCCGACGACGTGCTGGTCGCGCGTGCCGATGGCGATGTCGTCCTTCTTCAGCGAGGACCTGGTGGCCTTGAGGGTCCACAGGAACCGGTTCAGTCCGTCGTCGCTGGTGGTGAACTGCACGTACAGCCGGCTGGTCTTCCAGTTGTTCGTCTCGTACGAGGCGACCTTCGTCGCGTCGTACGGGATCCACACCTGGTAGAGGCGGCGCTGCACACGCGAGGGCCAGCCCGGTACGAGGCCGGTCGCCGAGTACCTCGCCTCCTTGTCCTTGCCGCTGTTGCGCGACTGGTTGGCGGAGATGATCAGGTATCCCGCGGGGACGCCGATGAGCAGCACGATGATCAGCAGGGTCAGTGCCCGGCGGCGGATCGTCCGCCGGCGGTCCTCCGGCGGGCGCGGCGGCTCTCCCCGGGGTGGGGACTGGCGCGGAAGTGACGCCGCGGCCGTCACAGCAGCCCCTTGGTGGTGCGGCGGGACTGCGTGTACCGCTCGTAGCGCTCGTACCGCTCCACCCGGCGCCGGTTGGCGCGCCGGAAGCGGCGGGCGACGAGCCGGGCGAGGTCCGCGGCGCCGACCATGCCGGCCTCGGGGCCGAGCTGGGCGCGGGCGATGCGGGCCTCGGGACGGTAGCCGCGGCCGGTGAGATGGCGCCTGAAGGCGTCCCGGGCGGGACCGATCAACAGGTCGTCGGCCGCGCTGACGCCGCCGCCGATCACGAAGCAGGACGGGTCCAGGGCGGCCGCCAGGTTCGCGATGCCGACGCCGAGCCACTGGCCGATGTCCTGGAGCAGCTCCACGCACATGGCGTCGCCCTCGCGGGCCAGCTCGGTGATCATCGGGCCGGTGATGTCGGAGATGTTGCCCTTGACGTGCTCGATGATCCCGTACGCCACCGGGGAGTCGGCGGCGGCCAGCTCCCTGGCCTCGCGGACCAGGGCGTTGCCGGAGCTGTACTGCTCCCAGCAGCCGCGGTTGCCGCACGGGCAGCGGTGGCCGCCGGGCACGACCTGCATATGGCCGAACTCGCCGGCGACCCCGTACTTGCCGCGCTTGACCTGGCCGTCCTCCAGGATGGCGCCGCCGATGCCGGTGCCGAGGGTGATCATCACCAGGTGGTCCTCACCGCGGCCGGCACCGAAGCGCCACTCGGCCCAGGCGGCGGCGTTGGCGTCGTTGTCGACCAGGACGGGAACGGCGAGCCGCTCGGCGAGACGGTCGCGCAGGGGCTCGTTGCGCCAGGACAGATGGGGGGCGAACAGGACGCGGTTGCGGTCCGCGTCCACCCAGCCGGCCGCGCCGATACCGACGGCGTGCACGTCGTGCCGGTCGGAGAGGTCCAGGACGAGCTCGACGATGGTGTCCTCGACGACCTTGGGGCTCTTGGACTTGTCGGGCGTCTCGGTGCGGAGCCTCTCCAGGATGTTGCCGTCGGCGTCGACGACGCCGGCCATCACCTTCGTGCCGCCGATGTCGATGCCGACCGTGGGGACGCGTGGCGCCGTCAGGTGGGAACGGCGCTCGCGCGTTCCGACGGTCCGCAGGACGGTGGCCCGGGCGGAGCCGCGGTGGGTGAAGTCGCGGTAGGTGCTCACCGGGCCGATTCTGCCGCACGGGCGCGTTGGCCTGCACTGTGGGCCCCTTCGCCGCGGCGGCGCCGTCGAGCGCCTGGTCGCCCAGGTTCTGGCCCGTGCCGCCGACCGCTGACCGACCCGCAGGTCAGGGCGTGGTACGAGCGGAGACCGGGCAGGGGAGGCGCGGAGCACGACCTGGGGCACGGGCACCGGAGGGAACGCCCGGGCGCGTCCGGCGGCTCAGGAACGTACGAGCAGCTGGAATTCGAACGAGTAGCGGGAGGCGCGGTAGGTGTGGGTGCCGAACTCCACGGCGCGCCCCGTGTCGTCGAACGTGGTGCGCTGCATGGTGAGCAGCGGGGCGCCCTCCGGCTCGCCGAGCCGTTCGCCCTCGAGACGGCCGGCGGCGCGGGCTCCGATGGACTGCCGGGCGCTGTGCAGGGTGATGCCGGCGGCGCGCATCAGCCGGTAGAGGCCGGTGACCTCCAGCTGGTCGCTGTCCAGGTCGAGCAGGCCGGTCGGCAGGTAGTTGCACAGGTACGCCATCGGCTCGCCGTGCGCGAGGCGCAGCCGTTCGACCTGGTGCACCTCGCTGCCCTCGGGGACGCCGAGGGCAGCGGCGACCTGGGCGGACGCGGGCGCGAAGGTGTTGACGAGGACCCTGGTCGCCGGGCGCTGGCCGGCCGCCTCCAGGTCGTCGTAGAGGCTGCTCAGCTCCAGGCCGCGCTTGACCTGGCTGTGCACGACCTGGGTGCCGACGCCGCGGCGGCGTACGAGCAGGCCTTTGTCGACGAGGGACTGGATGGCCTGCCGGACCGTGGGGCGGGACAGGCCGAGCCGCCCCGCCAGCTCGATCTCGTTTCCCAGCAGACTGCCCGGCGTCAGCTCGCCGTGCTCGATCGCGGCTTCCAGTTGCTGGGCGAGCTGGAAGTAGAGCGGTACCGGACTGCTCCGGTCGACGCTGAGCTGGAGCGGGACGGCGGGGTCCCCATCTGGTTTCGGCACGGGGCGAGCGTAGCTCCGGTGCCTGTTGACGGGAAGTTGTGTAGTTCGGTTGTCCGGACAAAGCATTGACACGGTGCGGGAATCGGACCCACGTTGGTCACATGCGCATCGGACTCATCGGAGCGGGTCGTATCGGGACATACCACGCAGTCTCGCTCAGTCGCCACCGTGACGTGGGCTCGCTCATCATCACGGACGTCGACACCGCCCGGGCCCGTCAGCTGGCGGACCGGCTCGGCGCGACGGCGGCGCCCGGCGTGGACGAGATCTTCACCTGGGGCGTGGACGCGGTGGTCATCACCGCGGCGACCGCGGCGCACGCCGAGCTCATCGGCCGGGCGGCGCGCTCCGGGCTGCCCGTGTTCTGCGAGAAGCCGATCGCGGTGGACCTGCCGGGCACGCTGGCCGCGCTCGCCGAGGTCGACGCCGCCGGGACGGTACTGCAGATGGGATTCCAGCGGCGGTTCGACTCGGGCTACGCGGCGGCGCGGGAGGCCGTGCGCTCCGGCCGGCTCGGACGGCTGCACACGGTCCGCGCGCTGACGGCCGACCAGGCACCGCCGCCGGCCGCGTATCTGCCGGTCTCCGGCGGCATCTTCCGGGACTGCCTCATCCACGACTTCGACATCCTGCGCTGGGTGACCGGCCGCGACGTGGCCGAGGTGTACGCGACCGGGTCCGACGCGGGCGGGGCGATGTACCGGGAGGCGAACGACGTGGACACGGCGGCGGCCGTGCTCACCCTGGAGTACGGCACACTCGCCACGGCCACGGCGACGCGTACGAACGGTGCGGGCTATGACGTGCGCATGGAACTCGCGGGCGAGCTGGACACGGTCACGGTGGGCCTGGACGACCGTACGCCGATCGCGTCCACCGAGCCCGCCGGTCCGCCGCCCGCGGACAAGCCGTGGACGGGGTTCCTCGAGCGGTTCGCGCCCGCGTACGAGGCTGAGGTCGCGGCGTTCGTCGAGGTGGTGCGCGGCGAGCGCGCCAACCCCTGCGACGGCGGGGAGGCACTGCAGGCCCTGCGCATCGCGGAGGCCTGCGAACTGTCCCGCCGGGAGCGCCGCCCGGTGAACCTCGGGGAGATCCCGGGCGCTCGCGACTGACCCGGTCCGGGCCGGTGACGCGGCCGTGTCACCGCGTCTCCCGCCCTCGTCGCGGCCGGGGGCGCGTCCGTCCGCCGCCGTCCGTCCGGCTGCCGTCCTCCGTCCGGCCGCCGCCCCGGTCCGCTACCACCGCACCGGCAGGCTCCGCACTCCTCGTATCAGGATGCCCGGCAGCCGCGGACCGGGATCGCCGTCGAGAGAGAGGTCCGGGCAGCGGTCCAGCAGGGCGCGCAGCGCCGTGCGCGCCTCCAGACGGGCCAGGGGCGCGCCCAGGCAGTAGTGGATGCCGTGGCCGAAGGCGAGGTGGCCCTGCGGGGCGCGGCGCACGTCGAAGCGGTGCGGGTCGGGATGGCGGGCCGGGTCCCGGCCGGCCGCGTCGAGCCCGATGATCACCGGGTCGCCCTCGGCCATGGCGGTGCCGCCGATCTCCAGCGGCTCGGCCGCGTAGCGGAACGTCGCCGTCTCCACCGGGCCCTCGAAGCGCAGCATCTCCTCCACCGCGCCGTCCAGGAGCGTCATGTCGGCGCGCAGTGCGGCCAGTTGGCCGGGGTGGGTGAGCAGGGTGTGCACGCCGTTGGTGATCAGGTTGACGGTCGTCTCGTGGCCCGCGACGAGCAGGAGGAACGCCATCGCGCGCAGTTCGCTGCCGGAGAGCCGGTCTCCGTCCTCCGCGCGGGTGCGGATGAGGTCGCCGAGCAGGTCGTCGGCCGGGGCGGCGCAGCGCTTGTCCTCGATCAGCTCGTCCAGGTACGCGGCCAGCTGCTCCACGGCGGTGAAGTGGGCCTCCGCGGTGGTCGGGGCCACGATCTCGTTCGACAGGGCGCGGAAGGCGGCCCGGTCGATGTCCGGGACGCCGAGCAGTTCGCAGATGACGGTGATGGGCAGCGGGTAGGCGAGGTCCTGCACCAGGTCGGCGCGGCCCTTGGGCACCATCGCGTCGAGCAGCTCGTCGGTGATCTGCCGCACGCGCGGGCGCAGCGCCTCCACACGGCGCATGGTGAACGAGCGGGCGACGAGGGAGCGCAGCCGGGTGTGCTCCGGCGGGTCGACGATCAGTAGATGCCGGCCCATCACCTCCTCCTCGGCGCTGACCAGCCCCTTCTTCGTGCTGTCCTTGGAGAGTCTGGGGTCGGCGAGGGCGGTCCGCGCCTCCTCGTACCCCACGATCAGCCAGCCCTCGTACATGTCCGGCGGCGGTGTCCGCACCCAGTGCACAGGGCCGCGCTCGCGCAGCTCCGCGTAGACCTGATGCGGGTCCTGTACGAACCGCTCCCCGTACTCCCCCAGGTCGATCACGCTCATCGGGTCCCCCTCACACCTCGACTCACCCGTACAACGAACGGCACCGGGGATCAGTGCCCGTCCTGGCATGCTGCGTCACCCGTTGTATCCGGACTCGCCGGGCCGGTCGGAGCAGAACGCAGCACGCTCCTCTCCGGCTCGCCGGCGATGGCGCGGGTCGGGTTCCACGGGGAGGCGCCGACCGGGACCGGCCCGGAGGCGAGCCGACCTGGTACTCGACCCGGCCTCTCCGAACCACCGGGGCGTCCCGTGTGATCGGGTGAGGGGCCGTCAGTCCCGAGGGGAGGGGAGGGCCGGTAGGGGGCGGGAGAACGGCTGCGAACGGCGCGGGTGTTAGATTCCCTTCCCGTGTTAGAACACCAGGACGAGACCAAGGCGGCCTACGACGGGGTCGTCGAGCTGTATGCGTCGATGTTCGCTGATCGGTTGAAGACGCGGCCGTTCGCGCGGAACATGATCGACACCTTCGCCGAGCTCGTGCGTGACACGGGGAACCTGCGGACAGCGGACGTCGGGTGCGGACCCGGTCATCTGACGGCCATGCTGCACGACCTGGGGTTGGACGCCTTCGGGCTCGACCTCTCCCCGGCCATGGTCGCCCACGCCCGGCGGGCCCATCCGGCGCTGCGGTTCGACGAAGGGCGAATGGAGGCCCTGCCGGTCGAGGACGGCGCGCTCGGCGGAGTGCTGGCCCACTACTCAATGATCCATACCCCACCTGGGGAATTGCCCGCGCTGCTCGCCGAGCAAGTACGTGTTCTGGCGCCAGGAGGCCTGCTCCTGGTCTCGTTCTTCGCGACCGACGGACCCGAGCCGGTCCGCTTCGACCACAAGGTGACGCCCGCCTATAGCTGGCCGGTGGACCGGTTCGCCGAGTCGCTGGCCGCGGCCGGGCTTGTCACGTTCGCCCGGCTGCTCCACGACCCGGCCTCCGAGCGAGGCTTCCTCGACGCCCACCTGCTGGCCCGCCGCCCCTAGGAAGTATTTCGGTTCGCCGGTCGGCGGTCGGAACGGTTGGACGTGCAGACTTTTCGACCAAGATAGCCGTCTCCACCAGGGGCTTCGCGCGCGGCTTCGCCCGTCGGGCGTCGACGCGTCCAGCTCCGCCCTTCGCTTGCCGTCCGCCCGCCTGCGAGCGCGTCGCCGCGCTCCCGGTACCCCGATGGCGGCACCTGAGCGCGGGTCGACGGGCTCTGCTCGCGACCAACGCCGCAGCGGCACAGGGCAGCGACAGCCGCACGGATCACCTCTGCGGCGCCGCCGACGCCCTGGAGCACTGGCCGGCCGACGCACCGTGGCCGGCGCCGCGCGCCGTGTCCGCTCACGGTCCACCAATCCGGGCGCGGACGGCAGCGGGCCCCTCCCCGCGGCAGTCGTCCGCGGCCGAGGTCGCGGCACCGCCGACTTTCGGTGCCGCGCCTCCCCGAGCCCTCGACCTCCGTCGGACAGGGCTCGCCCCGCGGCCGAAGGGGAGAGCCGGTCCGCGGGGCGAGGAGGTGTCGGCGTTCGGTCAGCAGCCGAAGTCGATCAGGTCGAACGTGGCGTAGTGGTCCGAGGTGTAGTAGTCCTCCTGGTACTCCTCGCCCGTGACGATACGGCGGGCG
This sequence comes from Streptomyces sp. PTL18, assembly GCF_059510295.1. Taxonomy (NCBI): domain Bacteria; kingdom Bacillati; phylum Actinomycetota; class Actinomycetes; order Kitasatosporales; family Streptomycetaceae; genus Streptomyces; species Streptomyces sp. PTL18. The sequence goes on from NZ_JCAJZO010000021.1 coordinate 36,697, forward strand.
CCGCGCGTGGAGGAGCCGGGCGTCTTGACGGTGTACTCGTGGTAGTAGCCGTAGGACTGACCGGGGAGCACGCCTTCGCGGTTGGAGAAGACGACGCCGTCCTGGGAGTACGGGAAGGGACCGCCCTGGTCGATCAGGTCGAGGGTGTCGTAGGCCTGGGACGGCAGGGCGCTGTAGCAGATGTCGCCGACCGAGGTGGCGGCGGCGTCCGCCGTGGTGGCGGAGACGGTGCCGCCCACGAGGAGGGCGGACAGGAGCGCGGCTGCGGCGCCGATTCGGGTGGCGCGTGTGGGGGTTCTCATGGCGGCATGATGACGCGCGTAGAGCATGTCATGTCAGCGACAACAAGAGAAGTTCCCTCTTCAAGTGTCATCTGTTCTCGGCGAGTTAACCTTCCGCCTCCACCGGCCCGCCGGGAGCGCTCACCCCGCGTGCGTCGAGAACAGTCCGCCGGTCGGCCCCTGCTTGTCGCCTCCCTGGGCCTTCTTCAGGGCGTTGGCGAGGCTCTCGATGGTGAGGGACTGCAGGATCACGCGGCCGTTGCCCTCCAGGGTCGCCAGGGACAGGCCCTCGCCGCCGAAGACCATGTTCATGATCCCTTGGCGGTTGAGGCCGCCGACGCGCTGGACGCCGTACTGGATGCCCTCCTCGAAGGCGACGACGCAGCCCGTGTCGACCTCGATCCGGCCGCCGAAGTCGGCGGGGTTGAGGTCGATGAAGTTGCCCGCCCCGGCGATGACGACCGTGCCGTGCCCGGTGAACTTCTCCAGGACGAAGCCCTCGCCGCCGCTCATGCCGGTGCGCCCGCCGGCGAAGGCGATGCCGAATTCGACGGTCGACTCGGCGGCCACGAAGGCGTCCTTCTCCGCGAACCACGCGCGCCTGCCGTCGAGTTCGAGCGCGCGCATCTCGCCGGGCAGCACGCCCGCGAAGCCCACGGTGCCCTCGCCGCCCTGCGCCGTGAAGTACTGGAACGCCAGCGACTCGCCCGCGAGCACGCGCTGGCCGACCTGCATGGCGGTGCCCATGGCCTGGCGCAGGAAGCCGCCCATGCCCCCGCCACCGGGTCCGCCCTGGGTCTGGCCGCCGCTGTTCGACGGGCCGGACAAGCGGGTCTCCATGGTGACGTTCGTGGTCTTGAAGAGGAACTTGCCCGCCTCGCAGTACACGGTCTGGCCCGGGTGCAGGGTGACGACCGCCATCTGCATGGCGTTGCCGACGATTTCTTGCTGAAGAGTCACGCGAGGAGAACGTGGCGGAGGCGCCGAAGAGTTCCGGACTGCCGAGAACCGTGTCCGTCCGCCGCCGACGTGCCGGGGTCGCACCTGGCGCCCGGCACGCGCGTGAGGCACGGGGGCGCACCGATGCCGCCGGACCGGTGCGCCCCACGCGCGCGTGGCGTGGGTCAGCCGCCCAGTTCCTGGTGGCGCGCGTCCAGCCGGTGCGCCCCCTCGTCGGTCAGGGAGCCGTGCAGGCGCAGACGGGAGATGCCGCCGTCCGGGTAGATGTCCACGCGCGCGTGGGTGCCGATCGCCGGGGAGGGCAGGGCGAAGCGGTGGTTGGTGTCGGGCTGGAGGCGGGTGCGCGGGAGGATCTCGCGCCACTCACCGTCCTCGCCGTCCTTCACCGAGACCGACGCCCACCCCGCCGCGTTCCCCTTCAGGTACGCCGTGTCGACCTCGATCGCCCGGATCCGCGCCTGTGCCGCCAGTCGGTAGCGGATCCAGTCGTGGCCCCGGTCGCGACGCCGCCGTGTCTCCCAGCCGTCGTCCATCTTCCGGGAGCGGCCCGGCTGGATGGTGTGGGTGGCGGGCGAGTAGAAGAGGTCGGAGGCGTCCTCCACCCGGCCCCCGTTCTCCAGGGCCACCACGTCGAAGGTGCCGAGCGCCTCCAGCCACGCCGGGTCCGGCACCACCTCGCCGTACACGCGCAGGCGCGCGATGCCGCCGTCGGGGTGCTGGTTGAGCCTCAGGTGGGTGAAGCGCTGCTCCACGTCCACCGGGAAGCCGTTGGCCGCGTGGCCGCCGACCGGGGTGCGTGGCACCAGCGTCGTCCACTTCACGTCGTCCCCGAGCAGTTCCTCGGGCGACGGGGAGCCGGCGACCGACGTGCCCTCGACGGACACCGCCTGCGGGTGGTTGCCCCGGAAGTGGGCCGTGTCGACCACGATGCCCCGTACGACGCCGGGTGCGCCGAGACGCACCAGGGCCCAGTCGTGGTCGTGCTCCGCGGGCCAGGGGTCCCCGGCCGAGGCACCCCGGCGGCGGCGCGTCTCCCAGCCGTCCATGACCTTGCCCTTGTGCCCGAAACGCTCCGGGTCGAACTCGGCGCGCTCGGGCACCAGGAGGTTCTCGCGCTCGGCGAAGAACTCGTCGTTGGCGGCGACGACCCCGGCACCGAGCCGGCGGTCGGCGAGGTCGGCGTACCGGGTGAAGGGGAAGTCGGCGGTGCGGTAGTCCGCGTACGGGTCGCCGCCCCGGTAGGGGTTCGCGTCGCCGGTGAAGGCCGTCCGGCCCGGTTGATGCTGCGCCGTCACGGTGATCAGTCGTTCCTTTCGGTGCCGGCCGCTGCGGGCGCGGGAGTCGGTGCGGTTCAGTCGGCTCTGCGGAGCAGCCGCCCCTTCGGTTCGGTGAACTCACCGTCCGCCACGATGCGTTCGCCGCGCAGCCAGGTGGACCTGACGACGCCGTACAGGGTTCTGCCCGCGTACGCGGTGACCCGGTTGCGGTGCTGGAGGGCGGCCGGGTCGACGGTGAAGGTCTCCTCGGGCGCGAGCACCGCGAAGTCCGCGTCACGACCCGGCTCGATGGCACCCTTGCGGTCCAGGCCCACGAGGGCAGCCGTGCGCTCGGACATCCAGCGGACCACGTCCTCAAGGCCGTGCCCCCGCCTGCGGGCCCCGGTCCACACCGCCGCCAGGCTCAGTTGCAGGCCCGAGATGCCGCCCCAGGCGGTGGCGAAGTCGTCCGTCTTCAGGTCGGCCGTGGACGGGGAGTGGTCGGTGACGACGCAGTCGATCGTGCCGTCCGCAAGCGCCTGCCACAGCAGGTCCTGGTTGGCGGCCTCGCGGATGGGCGGGCAGCACTTGAACGCGCTGGCCCCGTCCGGGACTTCCTCGGCCGTCAGGGTGAGGTAGTGCGGGCAGGTCTCCACCGTGATCCGTACGCCCTCCGCCCTGGCGGCGGCGATCAGCGGCAGCGCGTCACTGGAAGAGAGATGGAGCACGTGCACGCGCGCGTTGAACCGTTTCGCCCGGGCGATGAGATGCGCGATGGCCGTGTCCTCCGCGTGCCGGGGCCGGGAGGCGAGGAAGTCCGCGTACCGGGGACCGCCCTGCTGCGGGGCGGCGGCGAGGTGGCCCGGGTCCTCCGCGTGCACGATCAGCAGCCCGTCGAACCCGGCGATCTCGGCCAGGGAGCGGGCCAGTTGCTCCTGCTCGAGGTGCGGGAACTCGTCCACGCCCGACGGGGACAGGAACGCCTTGAAACCGAAGACGCCGGCGTCGTGCAGCGGCCTGAGGTCCTTGACGTTGTCGGGCAGCGCGCCGCCCCAGAACCCGACGTCGATGTGGGCCTTGCCGGCCGCGGCCTCCTGCTTGGTGTGCAGGTGGCCGACCGTCGTGGTCGGCGGCACCGAGTTGAGCGGCATGTCGATCAGGGTGGTGATGCCGCCGGCCGCCGCCGCGCGGGTGGCGGTCCAGAAGCCCTCCCACTCGGTGCGGCCCGGGTCGTTGACGTGGACGTGGGTGTCGACGAGGCCGGGCAGCAGGACGTCGTCGCCCAGGTCCGCAAGGCGGGCCCCGGTCGGTACGGCGGCGTCGTACGGCAGGACGGCCGTGATCGTGCCCGCGGCGACCGCGACCGACGCGGCGCGCGTGCCCTCGGGGGTGATCACGCGCGTGGAGCGCAGCACCAGTTCGGCGTCGGACACCCGGGCCCCTCTCTGCCGCCGTCCCGCTTCCGGTCGAGTTCCGGATGACGGGATTTACATCCGCGTAACGGAATTCAACGTTCTGTTGAAGGAGTCTCCCGTCCCGTCCGCGCGCCGTCAAGGGCACAATGCGTCCTACCCCCTCGGCACACCAGTGCGGCCGACCCTGGACGTTTCCGCCTGGCGGAATTAAGATTCCGGAAAGCAGAACACAGTCGAAAGGATCGCGCCGTGCCGAGGTCGACGTCCCGCGCCAGCGACGCCCCCGCCAAGTCCGCCCCGAGCGGTGGCGTCCAGTCCCTCGAGCGCGCCTTCGATCTGCTGGAGCGGATGGCGGACGCGGGTGGCGAGGTCGGCCTGAGCGAGCTCTCCGCGAGCAGCGGGCTGCCACTGCCCACCATCCACCGGCTGATGCGCACCCTGGTGGCCTGCGGGTACGTACGCCAGCAGCCCAACCGACGCTATGCGCTCGGCCCCCGGCTGATCCGGCTCGGCGAGTCGGCGTCCCGGCTGCTCGGCAGCTGGGCGCGTCCGCATCTGGCGCGCCTGGTGGAGGAGACCGGCGAGACCGCGAACATGGCGCTGCTCGACGGGGACGAGATCGTGTACGTGGCGCAGGCGCCCTCCAAGCACTCGATGCGGATGTTCACCGAGGTGGGTCGGAGGGTGCTGCCCCACTCCACCGGCGTGGGCAAGGCGCTCCTGGCGAACACACCCGACGACGAGGTGCGCGCCCTGCTCGCCCGTACGGGGATGCCGGCGGCGACCGATAAGACGATCACCACGCCGGAGGCGTTCCTCGCCGCGCTGGAGGAGGTGCGCCGGCTCGGGTACGCGGTCGACGACAACGAGCAGGAGATAGGGGTCCGGTGCCTCGCGGTGTCCGTGCCCCGGTCTCCGACAGCGGCGGCGATCTCCATCTCGGGGCCGGCGGGCCGCGTCACCGAGGAGGCCACGGAACGGATCGTGCCGGTGCTCCAGCAGGTGGCGGCGGAACTGTCCCGGACGCTGACGGCCGCCTCCCAGGCGCATTGATCACGAGCCGCGCGGTGGCTCCCCGAACAGTTCGACCGCCTTGCGGACCTCCGTGAAGCCGTTCGTCAGGGCGCTGACCGAGCCGATCGCTCCCGCGATCAGCAGCAGGGAGCGGCGCAGGCGGAGGATCTCGGGAACGCCGCCCGCGACCATCGCGGCGAGCGCGGCCAGCTCGTCCTCGGCTATCGCCCGGTCGGGGAACTCGGCCGGATGGGCGGCGAGTTGACGGCGCAACCCGGACACGGCGGTCCGCAGCTCCGCCACCCTCGGGTCCTCTTCACTGCCGGTCACTGGTCTCTGCCCCAAGCTCCGCACCACAGCCGTCCCCCTCGAAACGCCGTTGTGCTCGTACGCCTCCCCCCGGTTGCCCCGGGGCGTGGTCGGGCTCCGGGACGCGGGCCAGTAAACGCCACCGGGCGCGCCGGGCGCCACCGTGTGGACAGAAATTCAGCCCCTGGAAACCGTGCCGTCGACACCGGGTCAGGTAAGCAGGACGTATGACAGGCAACGAAGGCCGCGTCGCCGGGCTGCTCCTCGCGGCAGGCGGTGGGCGGCGGCTCGGCGGGCGGCCCAAGGCGCTCCTCGAACACCGGGGACGGCCGCTGGTGGAGCACGCCGTGGGAGTGCTGCGCGCGGCAGGGTGCGACCGCGTCCACGTGGTGCTGGGGGCGGCGGCCGCCGCCGTACGGGAGCGCGCGGACCTCACCGGCTGCGTCCTGGTGGACAACCCGCACTGGGAACAGGGCATGGGCTCGTCGCTGCGGGCCGGGCTCGCCTCACTCGCCGGGACGGGCGCCGGGGCGGCCCTGGTCGTGCTCGTCGACCAGCCAGGCATCGGACCGGAGGCGGTGGCTCGCGTGCTCGGCGCGTTCCGGGACGAGGAGTCGCTGGCGTCGGCCGCGTACGCGGGGGTACGCGGACATCCGGTCCTGCTCGGCTCGGCCCACTGGGCCGGTGCCGCCCGGGCCGCGGCCGGCGACCGTGGGGCACGCGCCTATCTGAAGGCGCGCGAGGACACCCTGGCGCTCGTCGAGTGCGGGGACGTGGCACGGCCGTACGACATCGACACGTCGGTCGACCTGAGCCACCTCGAGTGAGCGGAACGGCACCGAGCGCCACCCCGCCTCGACCCGGAGAACGCCGCCATCAACAGTCCATTGAACTTCCACTATGAGGAAACTAGTATCCACCAAACAGAATCGCTTGACCGCTCCCCAGGCGCCGCCGGCCGCGTACGAGGCCCCTGGCACGCGGTGCTGCGACGTCCTCATGCCCGCTCGCCGAAGGAAGTGACAGCATCATGTCCGCACCAGCGCCGTCCCCGGCGGCCGTCGTCGACGCCGAGCCCCTGCCCCGGCAGGAGGAGGTCCTCACCGACGCGGCGCTCGCCTTCGTGGCCGAGTTGCACCGGCGGTTCACGCCGCGCCGTGACGAGCTGCTGGCCCGCCGCGCGGAGCGCCGCGCCGAGATCGCCCGCACCTCGACGCTGGACTTCCTGACCGAGACCGCCGCGATCCGCGCGGACGACAGCTGGAAGGTGGCCCCCGCACCGGACGCGCTCAATGACCGCCGGGTCGAGATCACCGGTCCGACCGACCGCAAGATGACCATCAACGCGCTCAACTCCGGCGCCCGGGTGTGGCTGGCGGACTTCGAGGACGCCTCCGCTCCCACCTGGGAGAACGTGGTCCTCGGCCAGCTCAACCTGATCGACGCCTACGCCCGGGACATCGACTTCACCGACCCGGCGACCGGCAAGTCCTACGCCCTGCGCCCGAACGAGGAACTGGCGACGGTCGTCATGCGTCCGCGCGGCTGGCACCTGAACGAGCGTCACCTCCAGGTCGACGGAGAGCAGGTCCCGGGCGCCTTCGTCGACTTCGGCCTGTACTTCTTCCACAACGCCCAGCGCCTGCTCGACCTCGGCAAGGGCCCGTACTTCTACCTGCCCAAGACCGAATCGCACCTGGAGGCCCGCCTCTGGAACGACGTCTTCGTCTTCGCGCAGGACCACGTCGGCATCCCGCAGGGCACCATCCGTGCCACGGTCCTGATCGAGACGATCACGGCGGCGTACGAGATGGACGAGATCCTCCACGAACTCCGCGACCACGCCTCCGGACTGAACGCGGGCCGCTGGGACTACCTGTTCTCCCTCGTGAAGAACTTCCGTGACGGCGGGCCGAAGTTCGTCCTGCCGGACCGCAACGCGGTGACGATGACAGCCCCGTTCATGCGCGCGTACACCGAACTCCTCGTCCGCACCTGCCACAAGCGCGGCGCGCACGCGATCGGCGGCATGGCCGCGTTCATCCCGTCCCGCAGGGACCCCGAGGTCAACAGGGTCGCCTTCGAGAAGGTCCGCGCCGACAAGGACCGCGAGGCGAACGACGGCTTCGACGGCTCCTGGGTCGCCCATCCCGACCTGGTGCCGATCGCGATGGAGTCCTTCGACAAGGTCCTCGGCGACAGGCCGAACCAGAAGGACCGGCTGCGCGAGGACGTCGACGTCAAGGCGGCGGACCTGATCGCCGTCGACTCCCTCGACGCCAAGCCGACGTACGCGGGCCTGGTCAACGCCGTCCAGGTCGGCATCCGTTACATCGAGGCCTGGCTGCGGGGCCTCGGCGCGGTCGCCATCTTCAACCTGATGGAGGACGCGGCCACCGCGGAGATCTCCCGTTCGCAGATCTGGCAGTGGATCAACGCCGGGGTCGTCCTCGACAACGGGGAACGGGTCACCGCGGACCTCGCCCGCAAGGTCGCCGCGGAGGAACTCGAGAACGTCAGGGCGGAACTCGGCACGGAGGCCTTCGCGGCCGGCAACTGGCAGCAGGCCCACGACCTGCTGCTGAAGGTCGCCCTGGACGAGGACTACGCGGACTTCCTGACGCTTCCGGCGTACGAGCAGCTGGAGGGCTGACCTCCCGCCGTCACGCGTCCGACGTGTCCGAGTGGCCCAGGGCCTTGCCAGGGGCCACTCGGTCGCGTACGAGCTGCTTCACGGCCGTCGGCTCCGGGAAACCCTGCTCCCGCCGGTCCCACACCACCTCGTCGTTCACCCGCACGACGAACACACCGCCGGTACCGGGCTTGAGCGAGAGCTCCGTCAGCTCCGCCTCGAAGGTGGTCAGCAGTTCCTGCGCCAGCCAGGCCGCCCGCGGCAGCCAGCGGCACCGGGTGCAGTACTCGATCTGGACACGGTGAGTCATCCCAGGTGCACCGACCAATCCTGTTCCGCGGCCGGTTTGCCGTGCAGGTCCGGGACCCGCTTGAGCCAGTCCGGCCGGCCTTGCCGTGTCCGCGCCGCGCGCCGGGCCTCCTCGGCGGCGCGCGCCTCCCGCGAGGGGAAGTCGGTGGGCAGCCATGACTCGGACGCCCTGGCCCGGGCCGAGAGGTAGTCCACGTAGGCGTCACGGACGTCGCCGGGCGTCGCGAAGCCCGGCTCGCCCGTGAGCCAGGCGTCCGGCACCTCCTCGGTGACCTCGCGCAGCAGTTCCCCGGTCACGAGCGGCGCGAGGGCGTCCTGCGCGGCCCGCACGTCCGGGGCGAAGTGGCCGAGAGCGTGGTGGCGGAAGTCGTAGGCCTTCTCGGGTGCGGAGGCGTCCCAGCGGTGGTGGAAGACGAGCGCGGCACCGTGGTCGATCAGCCACAGCCGCGGCGGCGCGACGCCCAGGGTCGGCCAGACCATCAGGTTGGAACTGTGCACCGTGCGGTCCACATTCACGGTCAGCGCGTCGAGCCAGACGATCCTGCCGGCCTCCACCGGGTCGACGGGGAAGACCTGGGCGACCTCGGGGGTGAAGTCCCGGGCGCCCGGCAGGTGGTCCATGCCGAGGTTGAGGCCGGGGCTCGCGTTCAGCAGGTCGCGCACCTCCTGGTGCGGTTCGTGCGCGCCGATCGCGGGGTCGAAGTGGGCGAGGACCAGCTCCGGGACGCGCAGCCCGAGCCGACGCGCCAACTCCCCCACGATGACCTCGGCGACCAGGGCCTTCGTGCCCTGTGCGGAGCCGGTGAACTTCACGACGTAGGTGCCGAGGTCGTCGGCCTCGACGACGCCGGGGACCGAGCCGCCGGAGCGCAGCGGCGCGAGGTACCGGGTCGCAGTGACCACCCTCAGCATCTTTCCGGGCCCCCCGGCTGGTCCGCCTTGCATCCGACACATTCCACGACTGGCTCCACGCGGTGCGCTCCAGGGAACCTCCCTGATCAGTCCCGGGGGGAATCCGCGGCGTGGGGAGTTCCGGCCGGCGTGTTCGTCTCCCTGTCTCCCCGGCAGTCCGTCGATGACGGTGCGCCCCTTGCTTCCGGTCTCCGATCTCCGGTCTCGGGCCTCCGGCCTGAGGTGAGCATAGTAACCAGGCGTGACAGCCGACGAGGAGCACCCGGGCCGTCGCCCCCACGGACTCCCCTGCCTCCGGCCTGATCGCGTGGCGGCGATGCGCCCTCCGCACGCCGTCACCGTGCTGCCGGCCGGCCCCTCCTCCGGGAGCTGTCTGTGGGGCGTCTTCCCCTTCCCGGACCGGATGCGCCGGGAGGGCGCCCGCGGACCGGTGGTGATGGTCGTGGGCGACGGCGGGGGGGATCCGCCTGGACACGTACGACGACGACTCCTGAACCGGGGCCAAGGGGCCGAGGGGTGGCGGCCGCACGGTCCGCTGTCCGGCATGGACCGCTTCACCGCCACCGGGCCGTGGGACGTCGCCCCCGCCCGTAGCCGGGGCGACGCACGGTCGCGGTGCGCGCGCACGGCGGGCACGCCGTGCGCGCGACGGCCGCCGGGATGAGTGGAAACGGTCCCGTTCGGCCTCAGGCCGCTTGGACCTGTACCGGCGGGCCGGTCACGCCGAAGAGGTCGGGATGCCGGCGGTGGACCGGGGCGCCGCAGGTGGTCTCGGCGTACCGGTCACATCGTCGATGTCGTACCGGATCGGGGAGGTCCGACCGGCAGGTCATCGGCAGGCCAGCGGATTCGGCAGAGGCAGATAGCGCGCGTCCGCGCCGTCCGCGCCCGTCCAGCGCAGCAGGAGGTTGGTCTTGCCGGGCAGGGTGGGCGAGGCGAGCAGGGAGGGGATCTCGGGAACGGGGTGGCGGGACAGTTCGGCGCGGGCGGCGGACCAGGGGTTCCAGCCGGGGTGGCGTTCGGAGAGCAGGGCGGCCACTTCGATGAGGTTGTTGACGACCAGGCAGTACACCAGCCGCTCCCAGCCCGCCTCCCGGGACACGTCCGTCAGCAGCTTCACACCTTCCGCGTCGCGGAACAGCGCCTGCACGGGGAGTCCCGTGGCGTCCACCGCGACCAGGGTGTTCTGCAGGTGCGCCTCGAGGACGACACCGTGCCGTTCGAACGCCTCGAGCGCCGGGGGCACGACCTGGCGCAGATACGCCGTCCACCATGCGGCGGGGTCGGTGAGCGCGTCGAGCGGGCTGCCGTCGAACCCTTCCACCAGCGCCGCGGCGAGCAGCGGCGTGGCACCGGGCAGCAGGTGCGGGCGCAGTCCGTCGCGGACCAGGACCGCCAGTTCCTCGAAGGCGAAGGCGGCCGTGCGCCAGCCGCGGTCGCTCAGCCAGGCCGCCGGGCCGTGGTGCGCCGCGAACGCGGATGCCGCCGCCGCGTCGGTGCGGCGCAGCTCGAGCAGGTCATGGCGCCACAGCCGGCGGATGTCGTTGGTGATCCGCACATCCAGGCTGAACTTCACGAACAGGTCGTGCTCGGGGGCGTACACCGTGCGGATGGCGGCCGTGGGCCATGCGGGCCGCGCGGTCTCGCCGAGCCGGATCAGGCGCCCGTCCTCGAACGCCTCGCGAAGCTCGGGGCGGGATCCGACCAGGGCGAACTGCCAGGGGTGAGCGGGCAGCAGGCGGTAGCCGCGCGGGGCGGTGCCCAGCGCGTCCAGCGCCGTCGTGTCGCCGTCCTCGACGACCGCGTCCTCGCGTACCCCCAAAAGGGTGAGAGGGAAGCGGGCGTACGCCTCGGGGGCGTACGGCAGCCAGCTCGCGACCGGTCCTCCGCCGCGCGCCTTCGGGGCCGGGTGGTGGGGGTGCCCGGTGACCAGGGACTGTTCGGAGCGTACGTACGGGTCGTCCGGGGCCGTCGCACGGGCGCGGGCGGCCAGGATGGCGGCCACCGCGTCGCGGCTGTCGAGCATCTCGCCGGGCAGTTCGGGGTTGGACAGGCCGGTGGCCCGGCGCAGTTCGTCGGCGGTGAGTTTGACCAGCTCGGCGTGGGTGAGCGGGTGCCAGGTCCCGCCCGCGTACACCTCGGGGTCGCGGGGACGGCGAGCGCCGAGCACACGCAGCAGCCGGCCGCCCGCCCGCAGGCGGTGGACGCCCTGCTCGCCGGCGGGTTCGGCCACCTCCCGGAGCAGGCAGTTCAGCAGCGGCGCCGCCGCGTGGGCGTCGGCGCGGGCGGGGACGTCGTCCCTCGGGAGCATGGGGTCCATGCGATCCATTCGTTCCGTACGGTGCACTGACGGTCAGTATGTCTGTCGTGGACCCGTGCCACGACGCATCGCCCCGTCACCGAGGAGCCCCGACCGTGCCCCCTTGCCGTCCCGCCGAGGTCTCCGCCGAGGCCGCGTTCGCCGCCGAGTTGGCCGCCGTACGGCCCGATCTGTCGGCCTCCTTCGCGGCGGCGCTCCCCGGCGCCCGGGCCGCCGTCCTCACCCGTCTGTGGCGGGCGCTGGCCCATGAACCGCTGCCGTGGGTCGTGCGCCGGGAGCCGACGGCCGACGGGCTGACCCTGCGTCTGGGGGACGGGCGACGGCTGCACGGGCCCGTCACGGACCCGTACGCGACCACCTCGTACGTGACCGAGGTACGGCTCGACGGGCGGGCGTACGACCACGCGGCGGAGCTGGTCGCGGCGCTTGCCGTCCCGCACGGGGACGCGTTCGCCGCCGAACTCGGCCACAGCACGGCCTCGCTGGCGCTGTCGCGGTCCGGCCGGCCGCGTGAGGCGCCCGAACCGGTGACGAGCTGGGCGTGGGAGCAGCGAGTGGTCGACGGGCACCCCTATCACCCGAACTGCCGGTCGCGCCCCGGCTTCTCGGTGGCCGAGCAACTGGCGTACGGGCCCGAGCACCGGCCGCTGGTACGGCTCGGGCTGGCCCCCGTGGGTGACGCCCTCGTGCGGGGCGAGTGGCCCGCGTGGCTGCGGGACGGTGAGCGCACGCTGATCCCGGTCCACCCCTGGCAGACGGCACATGTGCTCGGTGTGGCGGCCGAGGACGGTCCGGCCGCCCGTCCGCTGATGTCCCTGCGGACGCTGGCGCTGCCGGACGGTGGCCCGCACGTGAAGACCGCGGTCAGCGCACGGCTGACGTCCTCCGTGCGGGACATCTCGGTCTCCTCCGTCGAGACGGCCCTCGCGCTGTCCGGCTTCCTGGAGTCGGCGTCCGCGCGCATGGACGGCCTGCTGCACGTCACCCGCACCCTGGGCGCGGCGAGCGCCCGCTCCCCCGATCTTGCGGCGATGCTGCGGGAGCCGCCCGAGACGTACGCGGACACGGCGGCCGGCGAGCGGATCGTCCCGGTGGCCGCGCTGCCGCTCACCGGCCTGCCCTCCTGCCCGGCCTGGCTCGCCGCCTTCTCGCGGCTGGCCCTCACCGTCGGCCTGCGCATGCTGGATGCGGGCGTGGCCCTGGAGGCGCACGGGCAGAACCTGCTGGTGGTGCTCTCGCCCACGGGTGAGCCGCTGCGGCTGGTCTACCGGGACCTGGCCGACATCCGGGTGAGCCCCGCCCGGCTGGCCCGGCACGGCGTCAAGGCCCCGGAGGTGGCCGACCGGATCGTCACGGACGACGAGACGACGCTGCGCCGCAAGCTGTTCGGCTCGCTCGTGGCCGGCGCGCTGGCCGCCACGGCGGGGTCGGCGCCCGCACTGCGGGCGGCGCTGGAGGCCGTCGTACGGGATCTGCCGGACACCCCCGACCTGGCGGTCCTGCGCGAAGAGCCGCTGCCCACCAAGGCGTTGACGCTGATGCGGCTGTCCCCCGGACAGCCCGGGGACCTGTGGGCACGGTTGCCCAACCCGCTTCTTCTGTGAGCGGTCCCGCTCGGTCCTTGCGTGGGTCCCGGATCGGCCCCGGATCGGCCCCGGATCGGCCCCGGATCGGCCCCTTGATCACTCCTCGCATCGCCCCTGCCCGTTGCTTGATCGTTTTGAAGCGCGGGGCCATTGATCAATAGGATCCGCCGATGATCACAAGACAACGGCTGGCGGCGGGAGTCTGCGTCCTGCTCGCCGCCCTGGCGGCCGGGATCGCCGTTCCGGCCGATGCCGTCGCCGACGAGACGACAGCCCAGGACGCGCCCAAGGTCGATCTCGTCCTCGATGTCAGCGGTTCGATGCGGGCGCGGGACATCGACGGCGGTTCGCGGATGGCCGCGGCGAAGCAGGCCTTCAACGAGGTCCTGGACGCGACGCCGGAGGAGGTGCAGCTCGGCATCCGGACGCTGGGCGCCAACTACCCGGGCAACGACCGCAGGACCGGCTGCAAGGACACCGCGCAGCTCTACCCGGTCGGCCCGCTCAACCGGACCGAGGCCAAGACGGCGGTGGCTACGCTGCAGCCCACCGGCTGGACGCCGATCGGCCCCGCGTTGCTGAAGGCGGCGGACGACCTGGACGGCGGCAAGGGCTCCAAGCGCATCGTCCTCATCAGCGACGGCGAGGACACCTGCGCCCCGCTGGACCCGTGCGAGGTGGCCCGGGAGATCGCCGCCAAGGGCATCGGGCTGACCATCGACACGCTGGGGCTGGTGCCGGACGCCAAACTGAACAAGCAGCTCAGCTGTATCGCGGAGGCGACCGGCGGGACGTACACGTCGGTGCAGCACAAGGAGCAGCTGTCCGACAAGGTCAACCAGCTGGTGGACCGCACGGCGGACAGGACGGTCACACCGGTCGCCGTGGACGGCACCGACCGGTGCGCGACGGCGCCCCCGCTGAAGTCCGGCCTGTACACCGACCGTGAGGAGTTCGGGCAGCACCGCTTCTACCGCGTGGACGTGAAGCCGGGCCAGGAGCTGCGCGCCTCCGTCAGCGTGTCCGACGACCGGCAGGTCACCCCGGACTACGGGGTGACGCTGCGGGCCGTCACGGTGCACGGGCGGGAGATCGTGCGCGGTGAGGCGACCGGCTCGGGCCGCACGGACGTGCTGTCGACGGGGCTGCGCTATCCGAAGGCCGAGAGCGACGACGAGGACGCGCCCGCCGAGACGGTGTGCCTCCAGGTCGCCAACTCCTTCTCCCCGGCGGCCGGTGTGAAGACCACGCCCGGACTGCCGCTGGAGCTGACGGTCGACGTGGTCGACGGCCCCGGCAAGGCGAGCGACGTGGCCGCCTTCGGCCTCGGCCGCGGCTGGTGGCTGCTGGGCGCGCTCGTCCTCACCGGCTTCCTCGCGGGTCTGGTGTGGGGCTGGCTGTCGCGCTGGCGGATCGCGGTCTGGAGGACCAACTGATGCGTATCGCACGAGTGCTGACCGTGGCGGCCCTGCTGCTGGGCACCGCCGCCTCCCCGGCCGTGGCCGGCTCCTCGCCCTCCGCGAGCCCGTCCGGCGACGGCGCCGCGCCCACCTCGGCGGGCACGTCGTTCCGTACGGCGACGGAGATCGAGCAGGGCCGGCAGGCGACGGCGAGCGCCTCCACCGGTGACTACCTGTACTGGCAGTTCCCGGCGGAGGCGCAGCAGCGTCCCACCGTCAGGGCGACGGTCAAGCTGTCGTCGTCCTCGCGGAGTTCGGCGCAGACCTGGCAGCTCGACGTGTACGACGGGCTGCGGCGCCGCCAGGCGTGCCAGTACGGGGCGCAGACCCGGACCGCCGCCCCGGACGCCACGTCCGTGGACCTGTCCTGCACGCTGCGCACGGTCCGTGCCTGGTCGGAGCCGTGGGCGAACGACCCGCTGCCGGGCACGTACTACGTCCGGCTCGCCGTCGTGGGCGTGGGCGCAGCCGACCTCGGACAGCCGGTGAACACCGAGGTCCGGGTGGACTCCAAGGACATCGGCGGCTCGGCGGCGGTGGACGGGGCGCTGGCGGAGCCGCTGGTACCGGGCATAGCGACGCGGTCCGAGGTGTCCTCCGTCGCGGACACCCCGGACAGGGCCGCTCTCTCGAAGTTGCGGCCCGACACCTCGCGCTGGTGGTCCGACCGCTGGGTGTGGACCGGGATCGGCGGTATCCTCGCCGCCCTGGCGGGCATCGGCGGCTACGCACTGACCCGCGGCTCGGGGCGTCCCTCCCGGATGCCCCCAGGAGTCTGAGGCCGCCCCCCCGTGCACCGGGCCCCCGCGTCACCGTCGACGCCGGGGGCCCCTCCGGTCAGTTTCCCCGCAACACCTCGGCGAGCGCGCGGTCCCCCGACACCTCGCGCCGGTGGTCCGACCCCCTGGACCGGGATCGGCGGCATCCCCGCCGCCCTGGCGGGCATCGGCGGCCACGCGCTGACCCACGGCTCGGCGCGTCCCTCCCGGACCCCCCAAGGAGTCCGAGGCCGCCCCCCCGTGCACCGGGCCCCCGCGTCACCGTCGACGCCGGGGGCCCCTCCGGTCAGTTTCCCCGCAACACCTTGGCGAGCGTGCTGTCCCCCGACACCTCGACGCGTCCCTCCGCGACCGCCTGAGGGAGCGTCAAGGCGCCGCGGCCGAGGGCGTCGCACGTCTCCGCGTCCAGGGTCAGCCGGGCGTCGGGCTCCTCGGGAGCGGCTCCGTCGCCGTACACCGGGCCGCCCTCGGCGCCCGGCCGGAGGTGGAACACCCCCTCGTCCAAGTGGACTTCGACCAGCCCTTCCCCCTCGAGGCAGCGCAGCAGCGGCAGCGCGAACCAGTGCGCGCGCACCGCGTCCGTCGGCCGACGCTCCCCCAGCGCGGGCGCACCCCAGGTCCCGAGCGCCTGGAGCACGGGCAGCAACCCCCGCCCCCGCGACGTGAGTTCGTACACGTACGCGGCCCCGGGCGGCGGCAGCCTGCGTCGCGTGGTGAGCCCGTCGCGCTCCATGTCCCTCAGCCGGGAGGCCAGCACGTCCGTGCTCACGCCCGGCAGGTCCGCGTGCAGATCGGTGTAGCGGCGCGGACCGGCGAGCAGCTCGCGGACGATCAGGAGGGTCCAGCGGTCGCCGACGACGTCGAGCGCGCGGGCCGTGGAGCAGTACTGGTCGTAGCTTCGGCGAGGTGACATGCGACGCAGTCTAGACGTGTTGTTGGACTTTCCAAGCCGCCACTTGGTAAAACCAAGCAACACAAGTCACCGGAGGGGAAGCGGCCATGGAGTTCCGGCAGTCGAGCAAACTCAGCGAGGTCTGTTACGAGATCCGCGGCCCGGTGATCGAGCACGCGAACGCGCTGGAGGAGGCGGGCCACAGCGTGCTGCGCCTGAACACCGGCAACCCCGCGCTGTTCGGTTTCGAGGCGCCGGAGGAGATCCTCCAGGACATGATCCGGATGCTGCCGCAGGCGCACGGCTACACGGACTCGCGCGGCATCCTCTCCGCCCGTCGAGCGGTGGCGCAGCGCTACCAGGAGCGGGGTCTGGAGGTCGGCGTCGACGACGTCTTCCTCGGCAACGGCGTCTCCGAGCTGGTCTCGATGGCCGTGCAGGCGCTGGTCGAGGACGGTGACGAAATCCTCATCCCCGCCCCCGACTTCCCGCTGTGGACCGCCGTCACGACGCTCGCGGGCGGCAAGGCGGTCCACTACCTCTGCGACGAACAGGCCGACTGGTACCCCGACCTGGACGACATGGCGTCGAAGATCACGGACCGCACGAAGGCCGTGGTCGTCATCAACCCCAACAACCCGACCGGCGCGGTGTACCCGAAGGAGATCCTCGAGGGCATCCTCGACCTCGCCCGACGCCACGGCCTGATGGTCCTCGCGGACGAGATCTACGACCAGATCCTCTACGACGACGCCGTCCACCACTCGACCGCCGCGCTCGCCCCCGACCTGGTGGTCCTCACCTTCTGCGGCCTGTCGAAGACGTACCGCGTGGCGGGCTTCCGCTCCGGCTGGCTGGTGGTGACGGGCCCCAAGCAGCACGCGAAGGACTACCTGGAGGGCCTGACGATGCTGGCCTCCATGCGCCTGTGCGCCAACGCGCCCGCCCAGTACGCCATCCAGGCCGCGCTCGGCGGCCGCCAGTCCATCGACGAGCTGACCGCCCCGGGCGGCCGCCTGCACGAACAGCGCGACCGTGCCTGGGAGAAGCTCAACGAGATCCCCGGCGTGACGTGCGTGAAGCCGAAGGGCGCCCTGTACGCGTTCCCACGCCTCGACCCCACGGTGCACAGGATCCACGACGACGAGAAGTTCGTCCTGGACCTGCTGCTGCGCGAGAAGATCCAGGTGGTCCAGGGCACGGGCTTCAACTGGCCGGCCCCGGACCACTTCCGCATCCTGACCCTGCCGCACGCCGATGTCCTGGACACGGCGATCAGCAGGATCGGACGTTTCCTCAGCGGCTACCGGCAGTGACGGGGCGACGGGGTGCGGGAACGTCGTCCCGTCCGTCGGCGTCTCAGCTGCGCAGCGCCTGACGCAGGGCCGTGGTGGCCTGCGCGACGGCCGACCGGGCGGCCTGCGTGTTCGCGAGGCCGTTCAGCATCACGAAGTCGTGGATCATCCGCGGGTAGTGGGTGGCGGTGACGGGGACGCCGGCGGCGCTGAGCTTGGCGGCGTACTGGCGGCCCTCGTCGGCCAGTACGTCGCTGTCGGTGATGACCAGCGCCTTGGGCAGGCCGCGCAGCTGGGTGGTGGAGGCGCGCAGCGGTGAGGCGGTGGGTTCGCTGCGGACCGCGGTGTCGGGGGCGTACTGGTTCCAGAACCACTTCATGCCCGCGGCGGTCAGCCAGCAGCCGGTGGCGAAGCGCCGGTAGGAGGCGGTGGTGAAGTCGGCGTTGGTGACCGGGTAGAACAGCACCTGCTGGGCCAACTTGGGGCCACCGCGCTGCTTGGCCATCAGGGTGACGGCGGCTGCCATGTTGCCCCCGACGCTGTCGCCGGCCACGGCGAGCCGGGAGCCGTCGACGCGGATCTCCTTGCCGTGCCGGGCGACCCACTGGGTGGCGGCGTAGGCCTGCTCGTCGGCGACGGAGTACCTGGCCTCGGGCGACCTGGTGTAGTCGACGAAGACGACCGCGGCCCTGGCGCCGTTGGCGATCTGCCGTACCAGCCGGTCGTGGGTGGAGGCGTCGCCGAGGACCCAGCCGCCGCCGTGGAAGTACATCACCGCCGGCAGCGTGCCGGTCACGCCGTGCGGCCGGACGATGCGGATCGAGACCGATCCGGTGGGCCCGCCGGGTATCGTCCGCGTGGTGATGTCGGCGGGCAGCTTGGCCACCGGGTAGGCGGCCTGGAGTTTCAGCAGCGCCTGGCGGGCGGCGGCGGGACTCAGGTTCTGGATGGGAGGGCCGTCCGCCGCGGCGAGCTTGTCGAGAAACGCCTGGGCGCCGGGTTCGAGGGTCGCTCTGGGGTCGCCGCACGGCGCCTTGGGCGTGGCGGCGGCGGCCGGGGTGGCCAGGGCCGGGACGACCGCGAGAGCCGCGGTGGTGAGCAGCGCCGTCAGGCCGGACCGGGGCTTCAGCGGAGACCGGGAGCGTCGGATGGCGCTCATGGGCGTCCTCCTTCCGAGGGTCACTTCCCCGGTGAGCCTTCCTGCGCTCCCGCCGTCCGGCCCGCCGGGGTGGGCCGACGGGGTGGCGCCGTACGGCCGCCCGGGTGGTCGGCGCGGCGGTGCGGTTTGCGGGGGAGACCGGAGGTCGGGAGGGGGCGGCTCCGGCGCGGGTGCGGGAATGCCTCTGCCTCAGCCCGGGTTGGTATCTTCCGTGGCCGATCAACGAAAGCTGATCACCGAATTGGGGAACGGATGTCGCAGAACGTGCACGCAACGGTGGCCGAGGGGGGAACGGTGGCCGAAGGGATCCAGGGCGTGCGGGAGGAGTTCGCCGCCTTCCCCGCCGAGGAGACGTACGCACCGGGTGCCCGGCTCGCCGCCCACGTGAACGGGCGCCGGGTGGTGGACCTGTGGGCCGGAGAGGGCGTTGAGGGGAGCCCCCCGACCACCCCGTACGCCGGAGCAGGCCGAGGCGCCGGCGGCGCGGGGCGCCTCCCCGGGGGAGCGGCCGTCCGGCGCAGTCCGTGCTGCGCGCCGCCGCGCGGGTATGACACGGTTCCGGTGAGCGGAACAGGAAGGACACGGCGTGGGTGACCTCCTTCTGGTGCGGCACGGCGAGACCGAGTGGTCCCTGTCCGGCCGGCACACCGGGCGGACCGATGTCCCGCTGACCGAGCGCGGCCGGGAGCAGGCGCGCCGGCTGGCTCCGCTGATCGCCCGGCACCATGTGGCCGCCGCGTTCGTCAGCCCGCTGCAGCGCGCCCGGGAGACGGCACGGCTGGCCGGCATCGGCGGGGCGCAGGTCGACGCGGACCTGGCGGAGTGGGACTACGGCGGCTACGAGGGGGTCACGACCGTCGAGATCCACCGGACGCGGCCGGACTGGTTCCTGTTCACGGACGGTGTCGCACCCGGGCCGCCGGAGCGTCCCGGGGAGAGCCCGGAGGAGGTCGGGGCGCGGGCGGAGCGGATGCTCGCGAAGATCGACGCGGCGCTCGCGGAGTCGGAGGGCAGCGTGGTCGTCGTCTCGCACGGGCACTTCCTGCGGGCCCTGACCGCGCGACGGCTCGGGCTGCCGGTCTCGTCGGGGGCGCTGTTCCAGCTCTCCACGGGGACGATGAGCCGGCTGAGCACGGAGCACCGCCGCCATGTCGTGGCCGGGTGGAATGTCAGACCCGACGCGTACTGTTCCCATGGGTCCCTCTCCGCGGGGGAGGAGGGGCCTTCCGAGGGGCACTGAGAGTTCCTTCGGCGCTCTGAGGGGAGGACGCCGTGATCCGACCGCCGACCGCCGCGCAGCGGCGCCTGATCGAGGCCGCCGACCCCGTGACCGGGCGGCTGCGGGGGACGGAGGCCCAGTTGGCGGCGCTGGTGAAGCGGGGGCTGGCCTTCCGGCACCCGCGTCCGCCGCACGACCACTTTCTGACCCCGGCGGGGCATCGCGTACGGGAGACGCCCGCCGAGGAAGCGGGCCCGGGCGCTCCGGCCGCGGCGGACGCGGGCGTGTTCACGGCGCGGGTCGGCGGTGAGGAGGCCCAGGACGCGGGACCCGCCCGGCGGCGCGAGGTGCACAGCGCCTGGCAGGGGCTGCTGGAGCTGCGCCGGATGACCGATCCGGGCGGCGCCACGGACCGCCCGTGCGGCTGGGAGCGGCAGCATCTGGTGCGCGCCGCCGCGCTCGCCCTGGAGGCGGCCGGGCACCGGCCCGCGACCGGCGACCTGGGCACCGGCTACCGGGTGCGCGCGACCCCGCAGCCGGAGGCGGTCGCGGTGCACGAGCCGGACCTCACTGCACTGCGCGCCTGCGCGGCCACGCTGGAGCAGGCGGGCTGGCAGGTGAGCGAGCACACCGAGCCGCGGACGCGGGAGCGGTACGTGCTGGCCTCACCGAGACGCGTGTGACACCGCCCGGATCTCGCGTCAGTGGCCACCGCTCGGGGGCTGGCAGTCGGTGCCGTCGGGATAGCCGCCGAAGGCGTCCGCACGGGTGGTGTCGCGGCTCATCGTGCCCTCCACACACAGCGGGTCGGCGTCGATGAGAAAGCCGACCCCGGTGGCGCCGTCCCCGTAGGACTGCACGTTCCGGTAGCCGAGAGCGGTGAGCGCTCTGCGGGTGCTGTCCGGGCGGAAGTCGCCGCGCCTGCGCAGCGGTTCGAGCGCGTGCTCGACGCGTGCGACGGCCGCGAGCCCCTGACAGCGGCTGCGGCCGTGCAGCGGGATGGGAACCCTGAAACCGTGGTTCTCGGCGTAGTGGTCGGTCGGCGGGGCGGTCGGGCTCGACGGGTGCGCGGTCGTCGGTGGCGCCGACGTGGGACTCTCACCGGGGCACGGCAAGTCCACCGGCGCGCTCGGCGCCGGCACCGCGGACCGGGAGGGCCCGCCCGCGGCGACGCCGTCCCCGGCCCGCTGGGTTCCGCATCCCGCCGCCAGCACGGCCAGCAACGCCATCGACAACATCCCGAGGCTGCCCGCGGACGTTCTGATCATCGTCATGTCCCGATCATCGCCCACGCCACGGCAGACGTCATGAGGTGTTCTCCCCATACCGCTCCCCCGCCGGCCGGTCAGCCCTCTGCGGAGATCCGCGCCAGGCGCCGGGCCTCGTCCCGTGTGGAGCGGGCGATGACGTCCTCGTCGACGGTCAGCAGCCCGCCCTGCTCCACGATCTGACGGCCGTTCACGAAGGAGGCGGTGACGGGCGCCGCCGCCCCGAAGACCAGCGCCGTCACCGGGTCGGCGATGGAGGAGTGGGCGAGGGTGTCCATCCGCCACAGCACCAGGTCGGCCAGCTTGCCCGGCTCCAGCGAGCCGATCTCCGCCGCGCGGCCCAGCACCTGCGCGCCCCCGTAGGTGCCGAGGCGCAGCGCCTGGCGGGCGTTCAGGGCGGCTTCCCGATGGGCGCCCAGACGGTTGATGAGGAGTGCGTTGCGCAGTTCGGTGTGGAGTTCGCCGGACTCGTTGGAGGCGGTGCCGTCCACGCCGAGGCCGACCGGGACGCCCGCCGCGAGCATGTCGGGCACACGGGCGATGCCGGCGGCCAGGCGGGCGTTGGAGGACGGGCAGTGGGCGACGCCCGTCCTCGTACGGGCGAAGGCGGCGATGTCGGAGTCGTTCATGTGGACGCAGTGCGCCATCCACACGTCCTCGCCGAGCCAGCCGGTGGACTCGAAGTAGTCGGTCGGACCCATGCCGAACAGCTCGTGGCAGAACTTCTCCTCCTCCACCGTCTCCGAGCCGTGGGTGTGCAGCCGTACGCCCTTCCTGCGGGCCAGCTCGCCGCCCTGCCGCAGGAGCTCGGTGGAGACGGAGAAGGGCGAGCAGGGGGCCACGGCCACCTGCGTCATGGCGTCGAAGGAGGCGTCGTGGTGCTCGTCGACGGTCGCCTCGGTGGCGGCGAGCGCGTCGTCCAGGGTCTCGACGGCGAAGTCCGGCGGCAGGCCGCCGTCGGACTCGCCGCGGTCCATGGAACCGCGGGCGAGGGTGAAGCGGACGCCCATCTCGCGGGCGGCGCGGATGATGGCGCCGGACAGGTCGCCGGAGCCCCTGGGGAAGACGTAGTGGTGGTCCATGGCGGTGGTGACGCCGCCACGGGCCATCATCGCCAGCGATCCCCGGGCCGCGGCGTACACCATCGGCTCGTCGATGCGCGCCCAGGTCGGGTACAGCGCGACCAGCCAGTCGAACAGGTTGTGGTCGGTGGCCAGACCCCGGGTGATCCACTGGTAGAAGTGGTGGTGGGTGTTGACCAGGCCCGGAGTGACGAGGTGGCCGGTGGCGTCGATACGCCGTACGACGTTCTCCAGGCCCTCGGGGGCCCTGCCCCCGCCGACCGCCTCGATGCGGTTGCCGGCGAGGACCACGTACCCGTTCGCGAACTCGGTGTCGTGCGTGTCGACGGTCGCGATCGCAGCGTTCTCGATGACGACGCGCTGGACTGTCATGGCGGGTGTCTCTCGCTTCCGTCACAGGTTGGTCAGGTCCACCGGGATCCGTGCCTCGCCACCGTCCCGCAGGACGGTGGCCTCGATCAGGCCGTAGGGGCGGTCGGCGGCGAAGTACACCTCGTTGTCGTTCTTCAGCCCGAACGGCTCCAGGTCCACCAGGAAGTGGTGCTTGTTCGGCAGCGAGAAGCGGACCTCGTCGATCTCGGGACGGTGGTCGATGACACGGGCGCCCATCTGGTACAGCGTCTGCTGCAGGGACAGGGAGTAGGTCTCGGCGAAGGCCTGGAGCAGGTGCTTCTTCGTCTCCTCGTACGACGTCTCCCAGTCGGGCGTCTCCTGGGCGTCGTCGGTCCAGTTGAAGCGCCAGCGGCCGGAGACCTCGGTGGCCAGGACGCGGTCGTGGGCCTCCGGCAGCGTCGTGTACTTGTCCTTCAGGTAGCCCCAGAACTCGGAGTCGGTCGAGTTCATCACCGTCAGGTCCTTCAGACCGGAGACCACCTCCCAGGACGAGCCGTCGTAGGTGATCTGCGTCAGTCGGGTCTCCCGCCCGGCGCGGACGAAGGAGTGCGCGCCCTTCCCGGAGTGCTCGATCCGGTCCCAGGCGTACTCCTCGACCCGGATGCGGGCCCGGTGGATCGGCTCCTGCGAGGTCACGAAGTGGCGGGCGAGACGGATGCCGAACTGCTCGGCGGAGTCGATGCCGTGCTCCTTGGCGAACGCGTACACCGTGTTCTTGGTGGTGTCGGTCGGCAGCACGCTGGCGTTGGAGCCGGAGTAGTGGACCTCGTCCATGTCGCCGCTCAGCGACACCGAGACGTTCAGGTCCTTGATGTGGTGGGTGGCGCCGTCCCGTGTGATCCTGACGACCCGGGTCTCGGCCTTGCCGTACTGGTTCTGTCCCAGCACGGGGCGGGACGGGCGGGGATTGTCTGCCATCTGTCTGCTAGCTCCCTCGGTAAACGGAGTAGCCGAACGGGTTGAGCAGCAGCGGTACGTGGTAGTGCTCGCCCGGCACGACGGCGAAGGTGACCGTCACCTCCGGGAAGAACGCTCCTTCGGCACCGCTGTCCCGGTTCGCGGGGGCGTCCTGCTGCACATCGGCTCGGTTCTTCTCGAAGTACGGCTCCACCTCGAAGGCGAGTCGTACGTGGGTGGTCTCCTGCGGCAGGGCCGGAAGGTCCCCGCACCGGCCGTCCGCGTCGGTCGCGCCGCCGCCGAGCGCCTGCCAGTCCGCGTGGCGGCCCGGGCGGGCGGAGAGGCGGACGGCCACGCCCGCGGCGGGACGGCCGATGCTGGTGTCCAGGATGTGCGTGGAGACGGAGGCGGTGGTGCGGGTGCTCATGCGGTGTCGCCCTCTTCGACGATGCGTGCCAGCCGGATGCGGTTGATCTTGCCCAGTTCGGTGCGGACGATCTCCCGTTCCTGCTCCGGCGCGTTGCCGATCCGCTCCCTGACCGCGTCCCGCATCTGCTCACCGGACTTCCCCGTGGCGCAGATCAGGAACACATGGCCGAACTTCTCCTGGTAGGCCAGGTTCAGCTCGAGCATTTCCGCCTGGAGCTCCTCGGGGGCGCCGGCCATGCCCCGCTGCTCCCGTGCCGAGGCGGCGTCACCCGGCTTGGGACGGCCGATCGGCGGGTGCCCTGCCAGCGCCTCCCGGAGATCCGTCGTGGTCAGCTCCGCCATGGCGGCGTCGTTCGCGGAGCGGAGGTCCTCGGCGGTGGCGTAGGGGCGCCCGGAGAGCAGTCGCCCGGCCCACGTCGTGGACGTGCACACCTCGTGGAGGGCGGCGAGGGCCGCGGACTCGTCCAGGCCGTTGAAGCGGGCGAGGCCCGGTGGCGTGGGTGGTGACGTCACGGTGCCTCCGTGGCCTTGGTCCTGGACGGGTGCGAACAGCTAACGCCCTGGGGCCGAGCGAGGTCAACAGTTTGTTGAAAATTCCGGGTAACAAGCGGGGCGTGGCCCTCAGGACTCCTTCTCCCGGTTGAGGTAGTTGTAGACGGTGAACCGGCTGACGCCGAGCGCGCTCGCCACGGTCTCCACTCCGTGGCGCACGGAGAAGGCGCCGCGCGCCTCCAGGGTCCGTACGACCTCCTGCTTGGCCTTCCGGTCCAGGTCGGACAGGGGCTTGCCGCGCTTGCGCTCCATGGCGGCCAGGATGTGATCGAGCGAGTCGGCGAGCTGCGGCAGACGCACGGCGACGACACCGGCGCCCTGCCAGGCGAGCACCACGTCGTCGGGGCCGGCCTGGTCCGGGGGCAGCATCTCACCCCCTATCGCGTCGACCAGCGGTTTCACGGCCGTGATGAACGGCTCGTCCCCGGTGCCGGTCACCTGTCCTCCCCGATCACGTTGACCTGCAGCGAGATCCGGGTGGCACCGGCCTCAAGGGTCCTGCGCAGGAGCGTGTCGACGGCGGTGAGCACGGCGTCGGCGCCGCCCTCCGCGGTGTTGCCGAACGGGCCGACGTCCACGGCGTCCAGATCGGCGGCCCCGACGACGTCGCGGGCGACCAGCGCGTGCGCGGGCGCCTCATCGAGGTCGAAGGGTTCGGTCGTGAACTCCACTCTCAAACGCATACTGCCCCCAGAAACCGACGTGACCTGCGTCTTTCCCAGGACCGCCCACTGCGGGGGCATGCCCGGCAGCGACTCTAACGGAACCGGGGCCACCGCGGACGGCGGTCAGGGCACAGGCTCTTCCAGGGACTGTTCCGTCCAGATGATCTTGCCGTCGGTGGTGTAGCGGGTGCCCCAGCGTTCGGTGAGCTGCGCGACGAGGAACAGGCCTCGCCCGCCCTCGTCCTCGGTGCGGGCACGCCGCAGCCGCGGCGAGGTGCTGCTGCCGTCGGAGACCTCGCAGATCAGCGCGCGGTCCCTCAGCAGGCGCAGCTGGACGGGGCCGCTGGCGTGCCGGATGGCGTTGGTGACCAGCTCGCTGGCGACCAGCTCGGTGGTGTAGCCGAGTTCGTCCAGACCCCAGGCGGACATCTGGCCGGTGACCGCCTCACGCGCGCGGGAGACCACCGCCGGATCGCTGGGCAGCTCCCACTCGGCGACCCGCTCCGGGCCGAGCGCGTGCGTCCGGGCGACGAGCAGGGCCACGTCGTCGCTCGGCCGGGACGGGAGCAGTGCGTCGAGGACGGCCTCGCAGGTGTCCTCCGGCGCCCGGCCCGGGCAGGCGAGGACACTGCGGAGCTTGTTCAGGCTCGTGTCGATGTCCCGGATCCGGTCCTCGATCAGACCGTCGGTGTACAGCACCAGTTGGCTGCCCTCGGCCAGCTCCAGCTCCACCGTCTCGAACGGCGTCCCGCCGAGCCCGAGCGGCGGTCCCGACGGCAGGTCGACGAAGTCCACGCTGCCGTCGGGGCAGACGACCGCGGGGACCGGGTGGCCGGCCCGGGTGAGGGTGCACCGCCGGGACACCGGGTCGTAGACGGCGTACAGACAGGTGGCTCCGACGATTCCGGCGTCCGGGTAGGTGGGCTCCACGGCCCAGCCCTCGCCCCGGTCCAGGCGTCCGACCAGGTCGTCGAGGTGGGTGAGGAGCTCGTCGGGCGGAAGGTCCAGGGAGCAGAAGTTGTGCACGGCCGTGCGCAGCCGGCCCATGGTGGCCGCGGCGTGCAGTCCGTGCCCGACGACGTCGCCGACCACCAGGGCCACCCGGGCGCCGGACAGCGGGATGACGTCGAACCAGTCGCCGCCGACCCCCGCCTGGGCGGGCTGGTAGCGGTAGGCGACCTCGACGGCGTTCTGCTCGGGCCGGCCCCGGGGCAGCAGGCTGCGCTGCAGGGCGAGGGCGGTGTTGTGCTCGCGCGTGTAGCGGCGGGCGTTGTCGATGGAGATCGCCGCGCGGGCGGCCAGTTCCTGGGCGAGGGACAGGTCGTCGTCCTCGAAGGGGGTGGGCTTCTCGGAACGGTAGAAGCTCACCACGCCGAGGATCGTGCCGCGGGCCCGCAGGGGTACGGTGATCAGGGAGTGGATGCCCTTCGTCAGCGCCCGCCCGAACCGCGCCGGGTCCTGGGCGATCCAGCCGTCGGCTTCGGACAGGACGGGTTCGAGCACGGACTGCCCGGTCTCCAGGCAGCGGACCTGCGGGGTGGAGGGCACGTACCGGACGAGGTCTCCGATGCCGTACACGGGCAGTTCCCGGCGGACGCTGCCGAGCGCGACCCGGCGCAGCGGAATCTGACTGCCGAGCGACCCCGGCTCCTCGCCGAGCAGCACGGAGTCGGGCAGATCGATCACCGACAGGTCGGCGAACCGGGGGACGGTCACCTCCGCCAGTTCCTCCGCGGTGCGGGTGACGTCCAGGGTGGTGCCGATGCGCACGCTGGCGTCGTGCAGCAGCTCCAGGCGCTTGCGGGCCAGAACCGCCAGTCGGCCGACGCCGGGCTCGCCGACGAGCAGCAGCCAGCCGTCCGCGCCCGTGTCGCCGTCGTCCGCGGTCGTCTCGGGCCGGGTGCGGGACTGGGGGGCCACGGGTGATGCCGGCGTCGTGACGGCGGGGACCGGGGGCGGTGGTGCGACGGCGCGCAGGACGACCGGCGGGGTTCCGTCCGGTTCCGGGGGCGCGGGCGAGGGCGCCGGTGCGGTGATCGGCGGTGCGGTGATCAAGGTGGGCACTGCGGCCCGCGGCGGTGCGAGCGGCTCGACCGGCGGGGCGAGTTCGACATGGCGCAGGTGCGGCCCCCCGGCGACGCGGGCCTCCACGACCACGCCGGTCTCACCGGCCGCTCCCCTGACCTGGCGGCGCAGCAGCGTGGCGACGCGCCCACCGGACAGGGCCACTTCGTCGAGGGTGCGCTGCGGCGAGGCGATCAGTTCCTCCGCCTTCTCCCGCAGCACGGCGAGGTCCGTGCGGGTGAGGGCGTTGCCGTTGAAGCCGAGCCCGTCACCCATGTGCTGGGGTTGCCGCGGCCAGTCGAGGGCGCCGCCCGAGTCGTGGCAGGCCCGCTCGTAGGCGGCGAGCAGTGCCCGCTCCCGGTCCGTGGCCTGTTCCAGCAGCCGGCCCTCGATGTCGCGGGCGGCCTGCCGCACCAGCCGCAGCATGGCGGGGTCGCCGTCCTCGCGCAGGCAGGTGAGGTCGAGGACGGCCTCGATCCGCCCGCTGAGCGGGTCGCGGATGGGCGAGCCCGCGCAGGCGAACGGCTGCAGGCAGTCGGCGAAGTGCTCACGGCCGACGACATAGATCGGGCTGCGGCCGGCCAGTGCGGTACCGACGCCGTTGGTGCCCGCGGCCCGCTCCGAGGCGTCGAAGCCGGGGGCGAAGTTCACCGCGTCGAGACGCTCGCGCAGCTGCCGGTCACCGCCGTGCCGCTGGACCATGTGGGCCCGCGCGTCGCAGAACGCGATCGCCATGCTCACGTTGGCCAGTGACGCGGTCAGATCCTTCAGGACGGGGTCCGCCGCGCGCAGAAGCCGGTCGTCCAGTGCCAGTTCGGCGGCGTAGGGCACCAGGAGGCGGTGCGGCTGGACCCCTTCGGACCTGCACCGCTGCCAGGATTCGAGCACCGAGAGCCGGACGTCCGTGTCGACTCGTGCACCGGCCAGAAAACGCTCATGTGCATCGACGAGACCGCCGATGTCGTCCCAGGCGACGGACACCGCGCTCACTTCCCTCACGGAGGGCATGCTCCCAGCCCTTCAGCTTAGGTCCATTATGCCGCCAATCACAACATCAAAAACGTGAGCGGCATAAGGGGTATATGCAGGGCATATCGAGCTGATCGGCCACAGCGCCGAGCGGGAGACCCACACCCCGAGACGGCACGACCGGTTCCCACCGAGTCGACGGCAGGCGACTCGACGGCGCACACCGATACGAAATTCGCCGTGCATATGATGCGCCTCCGGAACGGAATTCGCAATAATTACCAGACTTTCCACCGAATACGCTGTGGGAGTTTTGTGCCGTACGTCGCCGGTTACCCGGACCTGGTGCTCGAATCCGACACTCACGGGAGGCCGGGCCGATGACGACCAGAGCCGAGCAGGAACTGCCGGAGCTGTACGGGCAGAACAAGGCGACACTGGGTCGGCTCCTCGCCCACGGGGGCCTCGGACGGGCCGAGGAGGGACCCGACGGC
Source organism: Streptomyces sp. PTL18 (assembly GCF_059510295.1). Classification (NCBI taxonomy): domain Bacteria; kingdom Bacillati; phylum Actinomycetota; class Actinomycetes; order Kitasatosporales; family Streptomycetaceae; genus Streptomyces; species Streptomyces sp. PTL18. The sequence continues at coordinate 65,308 of NZ_JCAJZO010000021.1, forward strand.
CGACTGCACGCCCACGTGCGGATTCCCCCCGACGAGCTGATGTGGGAGCCCTCCATCGTCGTCATGCCCCATGGGGGCGACCTGGAGATCGAGCTTTTCAACGACGACACGAACACCCACTGCGCGCTCCTGCCGAGCAACGGCGACAGCAAATGGATGTGGCTTCCGGTGTACTCGCGGGGGAAGACCGTGCTCAACCTGGACGGACCGGGTTACTACTGGTTCGGATCCAACGTCGGCAACGACGAGGGGCGCGGCCTCGTCGGGGTGATCGCCGTGCTGGGGGATGTTCCGCAGGAGGCACGTCTCGACCGCCCGGAACAGCCACGGCCGTAGGAGCCGCCGTGGAACAAGCCGCCCGATGACCGCCGGGCCGGCAAGGAGGATCCCATGGAGTACCTCGACGCGCCGCCTGCCGTCGATTTCGCCGCATTGAGCACCATGGTCGGCACCGCGCCGCCGGTGGCACAGGACGTGACCTACGAACGCATTCTCCGGGCGCGCTCGGAGCCGCAGAACTGGCTCACCTACTACGGCGCCTACGACGGGCAGCGGTACAGTCCGCTGGACCAGATCAACACCGAGACCGTCAGACACCTCACTCCCGCCTGGGTGTTCCAGTTCGGCTCGTCCGGCTTCCACGCGGGCCAGTCGACCTACGCCTTCGAGGCCGCTCCCATCGTCGTGGACGGGGTCATGTACCTCTCGGGCTGGGACGGTTGGGTCTGGGCCGTCGACGCACGGACGGGGCGGCAACTGTGGCAGTACAAGCACGCGATCCCCTTCGACGTCTCCCTCTGCTGCGGCAACGTCAACCGCGGGGTCGCGGTCGCCCACGGGAAGGTCTTCGCCACCACGCTGAACGCCCATGTGATCGCGCTCGACGCCGTCTCGGGCGAGCTCGTCTGGGACACGACGAACGGTGACGTACGGGCCGCCGAGAGCGCCACGGTCGCTCCCCTCGTCGTGAAAGACAAGATCATCGTGGGCAGCTCCGGCGGAGAGTTCGGGGTGCGCGGTCACCTCGACGCCTACTACCTGGAGACCGGAGAGCGCGCCTGGCGCACCTACACGGTGCCCAGGCCCGGCGAGCCCGGATCGGACACCTGGCCGGACGGGCCGGCCTGGGCGCGCGGCGGCGGCAACGCCTGGGTCACGGGCACCTACGACCCGGAGCTGAATCTCGTCTACTGGGGAACCGGCAATCCGGCACCCGACTTCGACGGGGCCGTCCGTGAGGGCGACAACCTCTACACCGACAGCGTCATCGCCCTTGATCCGGACAACGGCGAGATCCGCTGGCACTACCAGTGCACCCCGCACGACCTGTGGGACTACGACAGCAACATGGAGTGCATCCTCTACGACCTCGACGGGCAGAAGCTGCTGGCCCACTTCGACAAGAACGGATACCTCTTCACGCTCGACCGCAGGAACGGTGAACGGGTCCGGATCACCCCCTTCGGCGAACGCATCACCTGGGGCGAGATCGACGGCGACGGCGATGTGACGCCCAAGGTGTTCCCCGAGTAGGAGGGCGAGCCGGTCCACTTCTGGCCGGGTCCGGCCGGGGCGAAGGAGTGGACGCACGCGGCCTACAGCCCGCGCACCGAGATGTTCTACGTACCGGTCCAGGACGTCGGCTCCGAGGTCACCCTGCGCCACCGGGAGTTCAAGGAGAGCATCCCCTACTGGGGCGCGAGCGTCACGGTGGACGCCGACGACATGCAGGGCTTCGTGAAGGCCATCTCCGCCGCCACGGGCGAAGAGGTGTGGAGGTGGCGCAACGAGACGCCGATGAGCGCCTCGGCGCTGGCCACGGCGGGGGACCTGGTGTTCGTCGGCAGGCCGTCCGGCGAGTTCACCGCGTTCCACGCGCGCACCGGCGAGCCGCTGTGGGAGTTCCAGACCGGAAGCGGCCACCACAGCAGTCCCACGACCTACAGCGTCGACGGAAGGCAGTTCATAGCCGTGCCGGTCGGCTGGGGCAGCTGGATCGAGGGCATCGTCCCCGCGATGCTCGGTGCCTCGCACGGCGACGCGGTGTTCGCCTTCGCACTTCCGCAGTAGCGCACGGCCCCCGCCCGTGCCGGCGACCGAAGCCGTCAGGGAAGCGCGGGACACACGGGAGGAGGTGAGAGCCATGGACCGGGACGGCGTCATCGACCAGGCCTGCCCGGACGCGTGGGAGACGCCCGTGTTCGAGGAGATCAGCGTGTCCGCAGAGGTGACCGCCTACATGGGCGTGTGGGAACTCGACGCGGAATGACGGCCGTGCGGCGGCCGGACACCGGGAGGACGGCGGATCGACGTGTGGGTGCGGGTGCTGGGATCGGCGGCCGGGGGCGGTTTCCCGCAGTGGAACTGCGCCTGCGCGTCCTGCCGTGCGGTACGGGACGGTTCCCGGCCGTGCCGTGCGCGCACCCAGTCGTCGATCGCCGTGAGCCCGGACGGGCAGGGCTGGTTCCTGTTCAACGCCTCTCCGGACATCCGGGCGCAGATCGAGGCGTTCCCCGCCCTGCGCTCCACCGCCCCGCCGGTGGTCGTGCTCACCGACGCCGAACTCGACCACACACTGGGTCTGCTGCTGCTCCGGGAGGCGGACGGCATCGAGCTGCACGCCACCAAGGCGGTGCACGACACCCTGTACGACGGCACCTCCCTGCTGCGCACACTCATCGCCTACTGCCCGGTCACCTGGCACCCGGTCGAGCCGGAGACCGACGTCCGGCTCACGGACGGGCTGTCGTACCGGGCGTTCGACGTCCCCACGACGAAGAAGGCACGCTTCTGCTGCGACTGGGGCGAGCAGGGGCGGATCGTCGGCTACCGCCTGACCGACGAGCGCAGCGGCCGGGTGCTCGTGTACCTGCCCTGCGTGCAGGAGCTCACCCCGGAGGTGCGCGACCGGCTCGCGGGCTGCGCCTGCCTGCTGGTCGACGGCACTTGCTGGGACGACGACGAGGTGATCCGGCTCGGCAGGGGGCGCCGGACCGCGCGCCAGATGGGCCACCTGCCCATCGCCGGGCCCGGCGGCAGCCTCCAGCTGCTGTCCCCGCTCTCCGTCGAGCGCACGATCTACACCCATCTGAACAACACCAACCCCGTCCTGCTCGAGGACTCGCCCGAGCGGCGCGCCGTCGAGCGCCACGGCATGGAGGTCGCCGTGGACGGGCTGGACCTGTGGATCTGAGGACCATGGCGACGGCGACGGAAACCGACGCATTCCTGGCGGCGCTGCGCGCGCAGTCCCGCCGCTACCACGACCGGCATCCCTTCCACCGGGCGATGAACGAGGGCGCCCTGTCCCGTCGGCAGCTGCGGCATGGGCGGCCAACCGCTTCCACTACCAGGTGAACCTGCCCCGCAAGGACGCCGCGATCCTCGCCAACTGCCCCCATCGCGAGGTGCGCCGCCGCTGGATCCTGCGCATCGTCGAGCAGGACGGCACGACGGACGGTGAAGGCGGCATCGAGGCCTGGCTGCGTCTGGGCGAGGCGCTGGGGCTGCCCCGGGAGGAGATGCTGGACGAGCGGCACGTCGTGCCCGGGGTGCGGTTCGCCGTCGACGCCTACGTCACCTTCGCCCGCACCAGGCCGTGGACCGAGGCGGTGGCGTCCTCACTGACCGAGCTGTTCGCGCCGGACCTGATGGCCGAACGGCTCGCCGCGTTCGAACGCCACTATCCGTGGATCGACGGCGCGGGGCTCGCCTACTTCCGGTCCCGCCTCACCCAGGCCCCCCGCGACGCCGAGCACGCCCTGGAGGTGGTGACCGCGTACTGCGGGAGCCCGGTGGAGCGGGCGGGCGCCCTGGCCGCCCTGTCCTTCAAGTGCGACGTCCTCACCAGTGCGGTCGGCCTGACCCCCCGCCGTGCCGAACAGCTGCGGGGCGCGGGCCTGGACCATGTGCAGATCAGCGTCCAGGCCGACGAGCCGGTGCTGTCCGACCGCATCGCCCAGGCGCCGTCCTTCGCCCGCAAGACGGCCGCGGCACGGCTGGTGAAGCAGCTGGGCTGGCCCCTGACGATCAACGTGGTGCTCCACCGGCACAACATCGACCGCGTCGACCGGATCCTCGCCCTCGCCGAGGAACTGGACGCCGATCGCCTCGAGCTGGCCAACACGCAGTACTACGGCTGGGCCTGGCGCAACAGGGAGGCGCTGCTGCCCGGCACGGCCCAGCTCGAGCGCGCCGAGCCGGTGGTGCGGGCGGCACGCGAACGCCTCGGGGGCCGGATGGAGATCGTCTACGTCGTCCCCGACTACCACGACCGGTACCCGAAGCCCTGCATGGGCGGCTGGGGCCGACGGCAGCTCACCGTGGTCCCGAACGGGGACGTGCTGCCCTGCCCGCCCGCGCACGCGCTGCCGCTGCCCCGCGCCCGTGTGCGCGAGCACTCCCTGGCATGGATCTGGGAGAGCTCACCGCTGTTCCGGCGCTTCCGCGGCACGGACTGGATGCCGGAGCCCTGCCGCGGGTGCCCGCGCCGCGAGGTCGACTTCGGCGGGTGCCGCTGCCAGGCGTTCCTGCTCACCGGCGACGCCGCCCGCACCGACCCGGTGTGCCACCTGTCCCCCGACCACGGGCTCGTGACCGCGGCGGTACGGGCCGCCGACGAGAGGGCCGGTCGACGCGAGCACGTCCTCGCGCCCCGGCCGCATCCGGGCCGTCGGGGGTGAGTCCGCCGTGCCCTCGGTCCTGCTGTTCGCCGCCGGGGCGGCCCTGCTGGTGTTCAGCGCCGAGCAGCTGATCCGCCGGCTCGTGGGGATCGCGAGCGGCTTCCACATCTCCCTGTTCCTGGTCTCCGTCGTCTTCACGGGCATCGAGTTCGACGACATCTTCCTCGGTGTCGCGCTCAACCTGGAGGACCTCGGCGGGGTGGCCCTGGGCGTGGTGATCGGCACCGCGCTGTCCATGACGGGAGTCGTGCTGGCCCTCGCGGCGATCCTCACGCCCACCCGGGTCACCGTTCCGCGCGACTACGTCCTGATCTTCGCCTGCGCTCCCCTGGTGACGGTCGTGTGCGCGCTGACCGCGCCGCTCGCCGCGCTGGACGGTGTCGCGCTCCTCGGGCTGTTCGCCCTGTTCCTCGCCTATGTGGCGGTCCGGGAGTCACGGGACGACACGCCGGTCTTCCGGGACGCGGAGCTGTACGAGGCGTACTCCCCCGCCCGGGGCCCCGGGGCCGCCGCACCGGTCCGGCGGGAGGCCGACGCCTGCGCGGTCGCGGCGCGGCGGACCGGTACGGGGGCACCGCCGGGTGGCGGACTGCCGGCCCGGGTGCGTGAACGGTCCGGCTGGAGGGGGCTCTGCCTCGCCGTGCTCGCCCTGGCGGGCCTCGTCGCCGGCTCCGCGGTCACCGGCATCGGCACCAGGGGCATCCTGCGGACGTACGGGCTCGAGGGAACCGTCTTCGGCGCGACCGTCGTGACGGCGGTGCTGACCGTCGAGGACGTGTTCCTCACCGTGGAGCCGGCCCGGAAGGGGGCACCGGAGATCGGGATCGGCAACGTCATCGGAAGCGTCGTCTTCTCGGTCACGGGCAAGCTGGGCATCGTGCTGCTGGCGGGCAGCGTGGTCATCGACCGGAACGTCCTGACCTGGCACCTGCCCGCGCTGCTCGTGGTGAACGGGGTCGGAGCGTATGCCGTCTCGACCGGGCGGCTCAGACGCCGGCACGGTGTCGTGCTGCTCGCTCTGTATGTCCTGTACTGGGTCGTGAGTTTCACCGGATTCGGGATGATCCCAGCCGATACATCCTGACGGCGCCGGGTGCCGTCCCCGCCTCCCGCGACGGACGCGCCCCCCTGCCGCGTAGAGCAGAGGAAGGGATCCGTACCGGGAGGGGAGTGCTCTGTGGCAGGGCGAGTGTTCAGGCATGCGTTCGGAGGTGCGTTCAGGGGGGTCAGGGGGACCGCGGTCGCGGCGGCGGTCATGGCGGCACTCACCGCTTCGCAGGCGCCGGGCGCGGTGGCGGCCCGGGCCTCGGAGCCCGCGCGGCCGGACGCCCCCGCCGGGCACGGGCCGAGCGTCTCCGGCGACGCCCCGTACCGCACCGAGCTGCCACCGCTGCGCGCCGGGAAGCCGGACCCCCGGGGCGGCCGGTCGGTGGTGGGCGGGGCGTTGCCCGCGACGGTGTTCGCCGCCTACCGGCGCGCCGAGGCGGAGCTGGCGCGCACCGCACCCGGATGCCATCTGCGCCGGCAGCTGCTGGCCGCGATCGGGCAGGTGGAGTCCGGGCAGGCGGAGGGTGGCCGGGTGCGGGCGGACGGTACGACGGTGACGCCGATCCTGGGACCGCGGCTGGCCGGTGGCCCCTACGCCGTCGTACGCGACACCGACGGGGGCGCCTACGACGGGGACCCGGTGTACGACCGCGCGGTCGGGCCGATGCAGTTCATCCCCTCCACCTGGGCCCGGTGGGGCGCGGACGGCAACGGCGACGGGCGGGACGACCCGGACAACGTCTTCGACGCGGCGCTCGCCGCGGGCCGCTACCTGTGCGCGGGCGGCCGGGACCTGTCGGACCCCGCGCAACTGGACCGGGCGATCCTGGGCTACAACGACTCCCAGGAGTATCTGCGGACGGTCAGGGCCTGGTACGCGTACTTTCTGCAGGGGTACCGGGTGGTGCCGGACCTGCCCGGGGGCGCCGCCGCGCCGCACGGCCCGAAGCCGTCCCGGAAGGGCACCGCGGCGCACCCCTCGCCGAAGCCGTCGGGCCACGGCCCGGGCTCGGCACCGTCCCCGGCCCCGTCGGCCACGGTGTCCCGGCCCTCCCCCACCCCGTCGTCCAGCCCCGAGCCGGGCGCGCCGCAGCCGACGGACGCGCCGTCACTGCCCGTGCCCATCCCGAGCATCGGGCTGCCCGGCTCGGGGCTGCTGCCAGTGGGGGGCCGCTGACCAGCAACGGTGCGGACACGATGGGCTCCGCCCCCTCCCCAACCGCGGATACCGGGCGGTAATGTCGCCACCCGCCGGGTGCACAGGACCGGCGGGTGAGCGCGAAGGGGCCCTCATGGCGACGGACATGCCTGCCGAGACAGGGGCGGCCGGGGATGCGGAGACGCAGGCGGCCCAGGACCGGTGGAAGCGTATGTGGAGCCACCGGGAGCACCTGCTGAAAGTGGCTCGGCGCCGGTCGATGAGCATGGAGGACGCCGAGGACGCGGTGCACGAGGCGATGCTGCGTGCCGCGGAGCGCCCGGACCTCGACGACGAGCGCCTCGTCGCCTGGCTGACCACGGTGACCATGCGGCTGTGCGTGGACCGGTACCGCCAGGTCAACCGGGAGGCCTGGGTGCGCACCAGCCCCACGCTCCTCACACCGGGTCCGGTGCCCGTCGACGAGGCGGTGTGCGACCGGGCCGAGGCCCGGTGGCTGGCCGTGCGCAGCGGGGAGCTGCCGGCACGCCAGGCGGAGGCCCTGCGGCTGAAGTCCGAGGACCTGGACGTGGGCCAGGTCGCCGTGCGGATGGGCCTGAGCTACCGGACCGTCGAGTCGCTGCTGGCGCGGGCCCGGCGGACGCTGCGCGCGTCGCTGGCCGGGACGCTCGGCGTCGCACTGTTCCTGATCGGGCGCGGGCGGCCGCGCGGAGCCGGGGCCGGGAAGGCACAGGTGGTGGCGGTCACCTCGACGGCGGCCACGCTGGTGGTGGCGGGATTCGTCCTCCCACAGGCGCTGGGCGGGGGCGCCACCGACACGCCGGTCCCGCACCCGGCCGTGTCGCAGAGCGCCGAGGTCCTCCGCACGGGCAGCACCGACAGCACGGACCGGCTCGGTACGCCAGGGACGCGCACAGCCGCGTCAGCCGCGCACACGACGCCGACCGGCCCGGAGACGGCCCGCACACCGGGCACGAACGCACCGCTGCCCCTGTCCGTGCCGTCCCTGCCGGAGGTCTCGTCGGCCCCGCTTCCGGGGTTGCCGGCGCCCGGGGTACCCGGCGTGTCCGCGGTGCCCACGGTGCCGGAGCTGCCCGTCCCCTCCGACGCGCCGTCGCTTCCGTCGATGCCGGGCACTCCCCCCGTACCGTCGGCCTCGCTGACCGTGCCCGCCCCGAGCACGCCTTCCGTGACGCTGCCGTAGCGGTCGTCGACGCCGCTGCCGTGGGTCCCGCCCACGGAGGCTTCCGGCAGGCCCCGTCCACACGTCCGAAAAAACCTCCGCTTCCGAGCGACGGACCCCCCGCCCCCGGCCGTAGAGCAGATGTCGGAGCTGCTCACGCGGGCGAAGGGTGGAGCGCGGATGGGTGTCGAGATCTGTGTGGAGGGGCTGACCAAGTCCTTCGGGCACCAGGTCATCTGGCAGGACGTCTCGCTGACGCTGCCCGCCGGGGAGGTCTCGGTGATGCTCGGCCCCTCGGGGACGGGCAAGTCCGTGTTCCTCAAGACACTCGTCGGGCTGCTCAGACCCGACCGCGGCTCGGTCCAGGTCGCGGGCCGGGACATCACCAGGCTGCGCGAGCACGAGCTGTACGAGGTCCGGAAGCTGTTCGGCGTGCTGTTCCAGGACGGCGCGCTGTTCGGCTCGATGAACCTCTACGACAACATCGCCTTCCCGCTGCGCGAGCACACCCGCAGGTCCGAGGCCGAGATCCGGCGGATCGTGCTGGAGAAGATGGACATGGTCGGCCTGCTCGGCGCCGAGGGGAAGCTGCCCGGTGAGATCTCCGGCGGTATGCGCAAGCGGGCCGGACTCGCCCGGGCGCTGGTGCTCGACCCGGAGATCATCCTGTTCGACGAGCCGGACTCGGGTCTGGACCCGGTGCGCGTGGCCTATCTCAACCAGCTCATCGTCGACCTCAACGCGCAGACCGGCGCCACGTTCCTCATCGTCACCCACGACATCGCCTCGGCCCGCCAGGTCCCCGACAACATCGGGCTGCTGTTCCGGCGCGAACTGGTGATGTTCGGGCCGCGGGAGGAGCTGCTGACCAGCGACGAGCCGGTGGTGCGCCAGTTCCTCAACGGCCGGATGCAGGGGCCCATCGGCATGGCGGAGGAGAAGGACGCCGCCCAGGTGGAGCAGGAGCTGGCCCAACTGGGCGACAGCACCCCCCAGGAGCTGACTCCCCGGCTGCTGCCGGGCCCGGGCATCGCCCGCCCGCCCCGCTGGGAGGCCATCGCCAGGCGTGAGGCCGCACTGAACCGGAAGGAGGCGGCCGACGCATGAGCCTGTCCCCCACCGCGCCGCTGCGCCACTCGGGCAACCTGTTCGCGCTGGCCCTGGACGTCGCGCGGACGCTGCCCCGACGGCCGTTCCAGGGGCGGGAGTTCATCCAGCAGGCGTGGTTCGTCGCGAGCGTCACCATTCTGCCCACGGCACTCGTGTCGATCCCCTTCGGGGCGGTCATCGCCCTGCAGATCGGCAGCCTGACGCGGCAGCTCGGCGCGCAGTCGTTCTCCGGTGCGGCCTCCGTGCTGGCGGTGCTGCGCGAGGCGTCGCCGATCGTCACCGCGCTGCTGATCGCGGGCGCGGGCGGCACCGCGATCTGCGCGGACCTCGGGGCGCGCAAGATCCGTGAGGAGATCGACGCGATGCAGGTGCTCGGCATCGACCCGATCCACCGGCTCGTCGTGCCCCGGGTGCTGGCCTCCATGGTGGTCGCCGTCCTGCTCAACGGCCTGGTGTCGGTCGTCGGTGTCGCCGGCGGCTACTTCTTCAACGTCGTCCTCCAGAACGGCACACCGGGCGCCTACCTGGCGTCCTTCACCACCCTCGCCCAGCTCTCCGACCTGTGGGCGGCCGAGGTGAAGGCGCTGGTGTTCGGGGCGATCGCCGCGATCGTCGCCTCCTACAAGGGGCTCAACGCGAAAGGCGGCCCGAAGGGCGTCGGGGACGCCGTCAACCAGTCGGTGGTGATCACCTTCATGTTGCTGTTCGTGACGAACTTCGTGATGACCGCGGTGTACTTCCAGGTCGTCCCGCAGAGGGGTTAGCGATGCGGCTTTTCCAACGCCCCCTGCGTTCCCTGGAGGACCTGGGCACCCAACTCTCCTTCTACGGCCGCTCCCTGGCATGGACGGGCCGCACCCTGCGCCGCTACAAGAAGGAGATCCTGCGGCTGCTCGCCGAGGTGAGCTTCGGCCGGGGCGCGCTCGCCGTCGTCGGCGGCACGGTCGGGGTGATCGCCTTCATGTCGTTCTTCACCGGCACCGAGGTGGGCCTGCAGGGCTATGCCGCCCTCAACCAGCTCGGCACCTCCAACTTCGTGGCGTTCCTGTCGGCGTACTTCAACACCCGGGAGATCGCCCCGCTGGTGGCCGGGCTCGCCCTGTCGGCGACGGTCGGCGCGGGCTTCACGGCGCAGCTCGGCGCGATGCGGATCAGCGAGGAGACCGACGCGCTCGAGGTGATGGGCGTGCCCTCACTGCCCTTCCTGATGACGACCCGGATGATCGCCGGGTTCGTCGCCGTGATCCCGCTGTACGTGATCGGGCTGCTGTCGTCGTACCTGGCGGCCCGCACCATCACGACCGGCTACTACGGGCAGTCGACGGGCACGTACGACCACTACTTCCACCAGTACCTGCCGCCCGTGGACGTGTTCTGGTCGTTCGGCAAGGTGATCGTCTTCGCCGTGCTGATCGTCCTGGTGCACTGCTACTACGGCTACCACGCGAGCGGCGGACCGGCCGGGGTCGGGGTCGCGGTGGGCCGTGCGGTGCGCACCTCCATCGTGGCGATCAACGTCCTGGACTTCTTCCTCAGCCTCGCCATCTGGGGCGCCAACACGACCGTACGGATCGCGGGGTGAGCCGGTGCGAGCACTGAGACTGAGAGCGTACGGCGTCGCGTTCATCGCCGTGCTGGCGCTGCTGCTGTCCCTCGCGGTGGCGGTCTACCAGCAGGCGTTCACCTCCGTGGTGCGGGTGACGCTGCAGGCCGGCAGCCTCGGCAACCAGCTGGAGCCGCGCGCCGACGTCAAGCTGCGCGGGCTGCTGGTGGGTGAGGTGAGGGCGGTGCACGCGGACGGCACGAAGGCGACGCTCGACCTCGCCCTCAAGCCGCAGTACGTGTCGTTCATCCCGTCCGACGTGCACGCCCGGCTGCTGCCCAAGACGCTGTTCGGCGAGAAGTACGTCGACCTGGTGCCGTCCGCCCGTTCCACGGCTCGGCCCATCCGCGCCGGCGACGTCATCACCCAGGACCGCACGAAGGTCGGGATCGAGCTGCAGCAGCTGATGAACGACCTGCTGCCGCTGCTGCGCACCATCCGGCCCGGCGAACTCGACGCCACGCTCTCGGCGTTCGCCACGGCACTGGAGGGCCGGGGTGACCGGATCGGTGACAACCTGACCCGGGTGGAGGCGTATCTGCGCCGCCTGAACCCCCATCTGCCGTCCCTGCAGCAGGACATCTCGCGTCTCGCGGACGTCGCCCAGGTGTACGGGGACGCGGCACCCGATCTGATGGCGATCCTGCGCAACACCGTGACCACCAGCCGCACCCTCGTCGAGAAGAGGGACCAGCTCGCCGCGGCGCTCCGCACCACCGCGACCGTCGCGGGCACCGGACGGGACTTCTTCGACGAGAACGGCGACCGGCTGATCACCCTCGGCCGGGTCTCCCGTCCCACGCTGGACCTCTTCGCCCGCTACTCCCCCGAGTACCCCTGCCTGTTGAAGGGCCTGGTGCACCAGGAGCAGGCGTCCGAGGACGCGTTCCGGGGCGGCGAGATGCGGATCACCCTCGAAGTCGTCCGTCCGCAGGGCGCGTACAGCCCCGGCGAGGAGCCGCGCTACGCGGACCGGTCGGGGCCCGACTGCCGGGGCCTGCCCGATCCGCCGGTGCCCGGGCCGAAACCCAAGCTCAACGACGGCACGTCGTCCGGCGGTTCGGACGGCGGCGCTCTTCCCGGAGGTACCGACGTGTCCGCCACCCGGGCCGAACAGCGGGCCGTCGGCTCGCTCGTGGCCCCCGTCATGGGCGTGCCCGCCGATCAGGTGCCGCCCGTCGCGACCCTGCTGTTCGGGCCGCTGGCCCGCGGAACGGCGGTGAGCGTGGCATGAGGACGTCAGGAGCCCGGCAGACCGCGGCACCGCTGATCAAGTTCGGCCTGTTCGCGCTGGTCACCATCGCGGCGACGGCCCTGCTCGCGGCCACCGTCGTGGGCGTCTCCCTCACTCCCAAGGACACCTACCACGCGGTGTTCAGCGACGTCACCGGCCTGGAGAACGGCGACGACATCCGGGTGGCCGGGGTGCGGGTCGGCCAGGTCGAGGGCATCCGGATCAAGGACCGGACGCTGGCCGAGGTCACCTTCACCGTGGAGGCGGACCGTCCGTTGCTCACCAGCACCCACGCGGTCGTCCGCTACCGGAACCTGGTCGGTCAGCGGTACGTCGCGCTGACCGAGGGTGCGGGCGACGGCACCCGGCTTCGGCCCGGCGGCACCATTCCGCTGTCCCGGACCCAGCCGGCACTGGACCTCAACGCGCTGCTGAACGGCTTCAAGCCGCTGTTCGCCGCGCTCAGCCCGGACGACGTCAACCAGCTCGCCACGGAGATCATCCAGACCCTGCAGGGCGAGGGCTCCACCGTGAACAGCATGCTCGCGCACACGGCGTCGCTCACCACGACCCTCGCCGACCGGGACCAGCTGATCGGCTCCGTGATCGACAACCTCAACACCGTGCTGGACACGCTCGACAAGCGGGGCGCGCGCTTCTCCGGGCTGATCACACAGCTGCGGCGGGTGATCTCCGGGCTGTCCGCCGACCGCAAGCCCATCGGGGACTCGCTGGTGGGCATCGGCGACCTCACCGAGGCCACCTCGGGGCTGCTGCGGGACGCGCGTCCCCCGCTGAAGGACGACATCGCCGGGCTGGACCGGCTCACCGGAACGCTGAACAGGAACGAGAAGACGGTGGAGGGTGTGCTGCAGCGGCTGCCGAACAAGCTGAACGCGCTGACGGGGACGGCGTCGTACGGCTCGTGGTTCAACTTCTACCTCTGCGACTTCGACGGGCGGATCGTGCTGCCGAAGACGAAGCAGGTCATCACCCCCGACTTCCATGTGGCGCAGGCGAGGTGCGGCGCATGAGGACACCCGCCACGCCCCGAAGGCCCCGGCGCCCCGAGCCCCTGGTGAAGGTGCGGGTCCTGCCCCCCAAGCCGCCGACGGTCCGGCTGCCGCCCCGCAGGCCGAACCGCCCGGAACATCTCGTCAGGGTGCGCGTCCTGCCGCCGAGGCTGCCGAGGCCCCGTCCGCTGCCGCGTCGGAGCGGGGGCCGGGAACCCCTGGTGAAGGTGCACGTCCTGCCGCCGAGGCTGCCGGCGATCCGGCTGCGGCGTCCCCGCCTGAAGCCGTTCCGTGAGCGCAACCCCGTCGTGGTCGGTGCCGTGGGCCTCACCGTCCTCGCCCTGCTGACCCTCGCCGCGTTCAACGCCGACAGCCTGCCGCTGATCGGCGACGGCCGGACGTACGACGCGGCCTTCTCCGAGGCGGGCGGACTGAAGCCGGGCGACGATGTGCGGATCGCCGGTGTCAAGGTGGGCAAGGTCGAGGGCGTCGACCTCGACGGCGACCACGTGAAGGTGACGTTCAAGGTCAAGGGCGACCCGGCGATGGGCACCGCGACGACCGCCGCGATCCGGGTGAAGACGATCCTGGGCGCCAAGTACCTGGCGCTGTACCCGAAGGGGCCCGGCCGGCTGAAGCCGGGCGGCGAGATCCCGATCGGGCGGACGGTGTCGGCGTACGACGTCGTGCAGGCGTTCAGCGATCTGACCACCACGACGGAGAAGGTGGACACCAAGCGGCTGGCGAGGGCCCTGGACACCATCTCCACCACCTTCCAGGACTCCCCGGCCGAGGTCAGGGCCTCCGTCCAGGGGCTGTCCAGGATCTCCCGGACGATCGCCTCACGCGACCAGGCCCTGGGCGACCTCCTGAAGCACGCGAACGGGGTCACCGGGGTGCTCGCCGAGCACACGAAGGACTTCTCCGCGCTGGTGAAGGACGGCGACAGGCTCTTCCAGGAGATCAGCGAACGGCGCGCGGCGATCCACACACTTCTCAAGACGTCGGCGGCGCTGGGCATCGAACTGTCGGGCCTGGTCGACGACAACCGGAAGGAGATCGGGCCCGCGCTGGCGAACCTCAACAGGTTCGTCCGGATGCTGCAGCGCAACCAGGCGAGCCTGGACCGCAGCGTCAACCTGCTCGCGCCCTACGTCCGGCTGTTCACCGACACCCTCGGCAACGGCCGCTGGTTCGACTCCTACGTCCAGAACCTGGTCGCCGCCCCGGTGGCGCCGCGCACGGGAGGCTCCCGGTGAGAACACGCCTGAGAAGGTCCCTGGCCCTGCTGACCGCCCTCGCCGTCGTCGCCGTCCTCGCCGTCGTGCTCTGGCCGCGCCCGGGCACGGTCCGCGTCACGGCGTACTTCCCGCGCACCGTCGGCATCTACCCCGGTTCCGACGTCCGCGTCCTCGGCGTCCGCATCGGCGAGGTCGAGAAGATCACGCCGCAGGGCGACCGGGTGCGGGTGGACCTGGAGTACGACGCGGGGCGGAAGGTCCCCGCCGGCGCCCGGGCCGCGATCATCAACTCCTCCGTCGTCAGCGACCGTTACGTGCAGCTGCTGCCGGTGTACCGCAAGGGCCCGGTGCTGGCGGACGGTGCCGTCATCCCCGAGTCGCGCACCGCCGTCCCCGTCGAGCTGGACCGGATCTTCGACAGCCTGCACACCACGGCCGAGGCACTCGGCCCGAAGGGCGCCAACAAGGACGGCTCGCTGTCGCGGCTGCTCGGGGTGAGCGCGGAGAACCTCAAGGGCCAGGGCACGAACCTCAACCAGGCCGTCGAGGACCTCTCCCAGGCGGTCACCACGCTGTCCGACGGACGGGGCGACCTGTTCGGCACCGTACGCAACCTGCAGGTGTTCACGGCGGCGCTGGCGGCCGACGACCAGAGCGTGCGGTCGTTCGACGACAACCTGGCCGAGGTGGCAGGGCAGCTCGCCGGGGAGCGCGCGGACCTGGCGGCGGCGCTGAAGTACCTGGGGACGGCGCTCGGTGAGGTGTCCGACTTCGTGAAGCACAACAAGGCTGCACTGACCTCGGACGTCGCGGGACTCAGCAAGGTCACTCAGGTCCTGGTCACCCAGCGGGCCGCGCTACGGGAACTCCTGGACGTCGCCCCCACCGGCCTGTCGAACCTGCAGAACGCCTACAACCCGTCCGCCGGCACCCTCGACACCCGCAACAACGCGCAGACCCCGCAGGATCCGGCGTCCCTGCTGTGTTCCCTGCTGAAGACCACCGGGGACGAGGGCGGCGGGAACCCGGACTGCGCACAGCTGCGCAAGCTCTTCGACTCGCTGCCCGAGCTTCCCGCCGCGCCCGCGGGCGCGGGCCCGGTCGACCGGACCCTCGGCGGAATCCTCGGGGGTGCGGCATGAACGCGCGGCGCACGGGCCGGGGGGCCGCGTGGACGGCGGCCGGTTCGCTGCTGCTGTCCGGATGCGGGTTCAACGGCTGGTACGACATCCCGCTGCCGGGCGGCGCCGCCTCCGACGGCCACGCCTACCACGTCACGGTGGAGTTCCGGGACGTCCTCGATCTGGTGCCGCAGTCGGCGGTCAAGGTCGACGACGTCACCGTCGGCGCCGTCGAGAAGGTCGAACTGGACGGCTGGCACGCACGGGTGCGGCTGCGGGTGGCCGACTCGGTGAAGCTGCCCGCCAACGCGGTCGCCGACATCGCGCAGACCAGCATGCTCGGCGAGAAGTACGTCGCGCTGTCCGCACCGACCGGTACCGCGTCCGTGGGCCGGCTCCGCGACGGCGCCGTGATCCCGCTGTCCCGCAGCGGCCGCAACCCGGAGATCGAGGAGGTGCTGTCCGCGCTGTCCGCGCTCCTCAACGGCGGCGGCGTGGCCCAGCTCAAGACGATCACCGTGGAGCTGAACAAGGCCCTGGACGGCCGCGAGACACGCGTCCGGTCACTGCTCAAGCAGCTCGACGCCTTCCTCGGCGGCCTGGACCGGCAGCGCTCCCAGATCGTCCGCGCGCTCAACGGCATCGACCGGCTGTCCCAACGGCTCGGGACGGAGAAGGAGACGATCGCCCAGGCCGTCGACACGATCCCGCCCGCTCTGAAGGTCCTGGCCGACCAGCGCCGCGACCTGACCAAGATGCTCACCGCGCTGTCGAAGCTCGGCACGGCCGGCACCAGGGTCGTGCGCGCCTCCCGGGACGACACCGTCGCCGACCTGAAGGAGCTCCAGCCGATCCTGCAACAGGTGGACAAGGCGGGCGACGACCTGCCGAACTCCCTTGAGCTGCTGACGACGTACCCGTTCCCGCGCAACGTGGTCGGCGCCGTCAAGGGCGACTACGTCAATCTGAGGATCACCGCCGACCTCGACCTCGCGGACCTGTACGGCAACCTCGCCGATCAGCCCGGCAAGGGTGGCAGGAGCGGCGGGTCCGGGAAGCAGCCGGTTCCGACGCCCTCCCTTCCCGGCCTGCCGAGCGTGCCGGTGCCGGTGCCCACCGCGCTGCCCGGCGCCCCCGGCCTGCCGAAGGTGCCGAAGCCGACGGCCACCCCCTCCGGGCCCACGGGCGGCGGCGGTGTGCTGTGCCCGCCCGTGTGCACCGCGAGCTACGGCACGTCCGGCGGGGCGCGCCGTCTGCCGCCGGGGATCGACCTCGCGCTCGCCGAGCTGATGCTGAAGGGGATACAGCCGTGATCACCCGTCTGGTCAAGGCCCAGTTGCTCGCCTTCGCCGCGGTCACCGCCGTCGGGGTGTCGTACGTCGGCGCCGAGTACACCGGCCTGGTGGACGATCTGCTCGGCCGGGGCTACACGGTCACCGCCGACTTCGCGGATTCGGGCGGCATCTTCAGCGGCGCCGAGGTCACCTACCGCGGGGTGCCGGTGGGCCGGGTGGGCGCCCTGCGGCTGAACGGCTCGGGGGTGACGGTGGCCCTGGACATCAAGGACGGCGCCCCGAGAATCCCGGACGACACCCTGGCGGTGGTCGCGGACCGGTCGGCGGTGGGCGAGCAGTACGTCGATCTGCAACCCCGGCGCTCCGGCGGTCCGTACCTGATGGACGGCAGCCCGATCCCGCGCAGCCGCACCCGGACGCCGCTGCCGGTCACCGACCTCGTCCTCGGACTGGACCGGCTGGTGAACTCCGTCGGCAAGGACGATCTGCGCACCACCGTCGACGAGCTGGGCAAGGCGTTCGCCGGCACCGGACCGAACCTGAGCCGTCTGGTGGACTCCGGCAACCAGCTGGTCGAGTCGGCGTCCGGCTCGCTCCCGCAGACGGTGTCGCTGATCGAGAACTCGCGGAAGGTGCTCAAGACGCAGGCCGACAAGGGATCGGCGATCAAGTCGTTCTCCCGCGATCTGGCCGCGCTCACCGCGCAGTTGAAGGCGAGCGACGGGGACCTGCGCCGGGTCGTCGGCGACGCGGCGCCCGCCGCGCAGCAGGTGGACTCCCTGCTGCGGTCCACCCGTCCGACCCTGCCGGTCCTGCTGGCCAACCTGATCAGCGGCGGCCAGGTCACCGTGGCCCGGCTGCCCGGGGTGGAGCAGGCCCTCGTCACCCTCCCGGTGGTGGTCGCGGGCAGCTACACCGTCATCCCCGGCGACGGCACCACCCACTTCGGGCTCACCGTGAACGCGAACGACCCGCCCGCCTGCACCCAGGGCTACGGAACCCGGCGGCGCGACCCCTCGGACACCTCGGCGCGCCGGGCGAACACCGGCGCCCACTGCACGGCGCCGCGCGGCAGCGCCACCTCGGTGCGCGGCGCGCAGAACGCGCCGGGCGCGTCCTCCGGTTCGGGCGGCGCGAACCGGACCGCGTACGTCACCCCGTACGACCCGGAGACCGGCACCGCGACCGGCCCGGACGGGACGCCCGTCGAGATCGGCTCGGCGGGCGGCGAACAGACCGTCTTCGGAAAGGAGTCGTGGCAATGGCTGCTGGTCGGACCGATGTCATGAGATGGGGACGCCTCCACGTCACGAGGTGGGAACGCTCGCGGTTGCTCTCCGCGGGGCTCGTGGCCGCCACCGTGCTGACGACCGTGCTGTCCGTCTGGCTGGGCCTGAGCCTCGCCGACCGGCACACGGCCGACCAGCGCCGGCAGGACATCCTGGCGGCGGCCCGCCAGTCGGCGCTGAACTTCACCTCGCTCGACTACCGGCACTACGACCGGGACAGCGGGAACGTGCTGAAGGGGGCGACCGGGGAGTTCAAGAAGGAGTTCGCCGCGCAGACCGCGGAGTTGACCAAGCTCGTCGCCCAGAACAAGTCGGTGTCCGAGGGACAGGTCCTCGAGGCGGGCATCGTCCGTTCCGACGCCGGCTCGGCCCGGGTCCTGGTGGTCGCCGACAGCAAGGTGACCAACACCGCCGCGCCCGAGGGACAGGCCCGCACCTACCGGCTGCAGCTCGACCTCGTGCGCGAGCACGGGCGCTGGCTGACCTCCGACGTCGAGTTCGTGGGCTGACCCACGCCAGCACAGTTGAGGAGACAGACCGTGGCGAACCCGACCACCAAAGCCCGCGGCGCGGGGGCCCCCACCCGGCGCGCCCTGACCGCGGCCGCACGCGCGGCGGCCAAGCGCTCCGCACGGTCGGAAAGCGAGGTTCCCGAGGACCGCGAGGACCGCGAGGACCGCGAGGACCGCGAGGACCGGAGCGCCTCGCGCACTGTACTGATCGAACCACCCGACGGCTGGGACGACCCGCCCGAGCCGACCGTCGAGGAGGAGCCCGGGCAGCCCGCGCCGGGGCCCGCGCGCGGACGCAGGCTGCTGACCGCGGCGCTGTGCGTCGTGCTCGTGGCGGGCCTGGCAGCCGTCGCCGTACTCGGATGGCGGTACCGGGAGGACCGGCGGGCGGACCAGGCGCGGGGGGAGGCGCTGACGGCTGCCCGGACGGCCGCGCCGGTCGTGCTGTCGTACGACTACCGGCACCTCGACCAGGACTTCGCCCGGGCCCGTGGCCTTCTGACCGGTGCCTTCCGCGACCAGTACCTGAAGACCACGAAGACGGTGGTCGGTCCGACGGCGGCGAAGTACCACGGCGTGGTGAGGGCGACGGTGGCTGCGGCCTCCGTGGTGTCGGCCGCACCCGACAAGGCGGTCGTCCTGCTGTTCGTCAACCAGTCCACGCAGAGCACCCAGGTGTCGGGATCGCGCCTGGATCTGAACCGGGTGCGCATGACGCTCACCCGCACCTCCACGGGCTGGAAGGTGAGCGCCGTCGACGCCCTGTGATCCCCGCCCGTCCCCCGTGCCTCCGTGCGCTCCGCCCGGGGGCACTGAACAGAACGGATGTTCCACGATGCGGATGGATCGGGGGTGACGCGGGGGCGGCGAGGGGTGCAGCGCCTGTCCGGCGCCCAGGTCTGCCCCCCCGGACTCCGGGACGCGCCGGCGCCGACTCCTGCCCTGTCGCGCCGGGCGCCGCCGCGGCCCGGAACCCGTCCCGGGGTGCGGATCCGGAGCGGCCGCAGGACTCTGAACCCATGGAACAGTCAGCGCGGCATCCGCACATCGTGGTGCACGCCCCGGCCCTGGACGGATCCCGGAGGGTCACCGAGGGCGATGTGATCCTGGGGATCGCCTCCCACCTGGACGACGTCATCGAGATCCTGCGCCTGGCCGATCTGGACCGGATCGAGGTCGAGGAGAGCGACATCGTCGAGTGGCAGGGCGGCGGACCCGAGGACTGGCCGGGGCTGTCGGAGCACGAGATCGAGTGAGGACGGCGTCGTCTACGCGCGCGGGCGTAGCCCGTCTACGCAACCCTCAGATGAACCTCTGAACATCGGTCAGGGGGCTTCAACCAGGCCTGGCCCTGGGCACATTCTCGAACACGTGGGGCCCGCCGGCACGGGGGCGGCGGGCCCCGCCGGGGGGCGATCCGACCACCGCGGCCCGTGGGGGCGGGCCACGGTGGTGTGCTCCTCACCGAACGGTCTCCTCGCACTCGGCGACATCGCCGATGTCGTTGGCCGTCGACCTGGGGATGTGTCGGTGACGCGCTCCGGGATCGCCTCGACGACCACGGGCACCCGGTACTCCGCGGCGAGCTTCCCGGCCTGTTCCAAGGCCGGGGCCAGGCCGTGCGGGTCCGTCACCCGGATCGCCTTGCAGCCGAGGCCCTCGGCGACCTTGACGCGGTCGCCGCCGTGGACGCCCGGCTCGGTTCCACGGGACCCCGCACCGGGCACCGAGCGCCAACTCCTCGATCATGAACGGGAAGTCGTGGTCGCCGCGGAGCGCGACCACCAGCGCCTCCGGGTCGTCCTTTCGCCACGCCGGCGCGGCCGGGATCGTCCGGCCCAGGGGCCCGCCCGGCCGCAGCACTGCGCCTTACCGGTACACCTGGCGGATCTCCCGAACCCGAACTTCCGGAATACGAAATGCGCTCTCTGCCACCTGGAAGGTAGGGAGGAATGGCGAGGAGAGCCGTCAAGAGACGGCCCTTCAGGCGTGCGCGATCGCGGAAGTCGAGGACAGGCGGGCACCCACACGAGCACCATGGGAGCCATGTCCGAGAGCGTGCCCGTGTCCTGTCCCGTCTGCGGGCGCGAGCACGTCTACACCGCGCCGTCGTATCCCTGTGTGTGCGGCGCACCCGTCGCACCGCCGCTGAACCGCCTCTCCGCGCCCTCCGTGGTCACCCACCGCACCTGGGACGACGGCTGGGTCGCGGCCCGCTGCGGGAGTTGCGGCCGTGAAGGGCAGTGGCCCTGCCCCGAACTGGACTGCTCGTGCGGAACGACCCTCCGTGTCCCGGTGAGCGGGGCGCCGCGCCGGGGCTCCGCCGGGGACGACGCGGCCGGCACGAACGCAACGGGCGGATCGCGTGCGCAGGAGCCAGTCTTGCGGCCCGTCACCATCCGCACGGCCGCCGACGCCGTCGCCGCAGCCGCGCTCTGCCTGCGCCGGCTGGGTCATCATGACGTCCGCAGCGCCGAGGGGCGTCCGCGCGGCGGGGTGCTCCTCACGGCGGAGGGGATGCGGGCACTGGTGGAGCCGACCGTGCACCCGGCGTCGCTGCGGGACGTGGAGTGCCTGTGGCTCACCGCCCTCGCGGAGTCCGTCCACTGCGTCTGCTTCTCACTGGCGGGATACACCGACGACGCCCGTGCCGCCGCAGACCGCCTCGGCGTCCCGCTCTTCGTCCTCGATCTCACCGGCGCACCCCAGCCGGTGAACAGCCAGGCCGACGAACTGGCCGCCGGCCTGGCCTGAACCGACTCCCGCCCCGGGGCTCTACGCCGGTTCCGCGTACCTCTGCCGCAGTTCGATCTTGCGCACCTTCCCCGAGACCGTCATCGGGAAGGCGTCCAGGATCTGCAGCCGGCTCGGGATCTTGAAGTGGGCGAGCCGCCCCTCGCAGAAGGCCCGCAGTTCCTCGAGGGCCGGCGGGTCGGCCGGGTCGCGCGGGATCACGCAGGCCAGGACCTCCTCGCCGTACCGCTCGTGCGGGACCCCGACGACCTGCACGTCGGCGATCTTCGGATGCGCGTACAGGAACTCCTCGATCTCGCGCGGGTAGATGTTCTCGCCCCCGCGGATGATCATGTCCTTGATGCGGCCGACGATCTCCACGTACCCGTCCTCGCGCATCATCGCGAGGTCACCGGTGTGCATCCAGCGGCCGGGGTCGACGGCCTCCGCGGTCTTCTCCGGCTCGTTCCAGTAGCCGAGCATCACGCTGTAGCCACGGGTGCACAGCTCGCCCGCCGCGCCGCGCGGCACGGTCGCCCCGGTCGCCGGGTCGACGATCTTGACCTCGATGTGCGGCAGGACCCGGCCCACCGTGCCCGTGCGGTGCTCCAGGTCGTCGTCCATTCGGGTCTGCAGCGAGACCGGGGAGGTCTCCGTCATGCCGTAGCAGATGGACACCTGCTCCATGTGCATCTCGCCGACCACCCGCTTCATCACCTCGACCGGGCACGGCGAGCCCGCCATGATGCCGGTGCGCAGGGACGACAGGTCGTACTCCGCGAAGTCCGGGAGGTTCAGCTCCGCGATGAACATCGTCGGTACGCCGTACAGGGAGGTGCAGCGCTCCCGCTGGACGGCCTCCAGGGTGGCCCTCGGGTCGAAGGACGGTGCCGGGATGACGATGCAGGCGCCGTGGGAGGTGGCGCCCAGGTTGCCCATGACCATGCCGAAGCAGTGGTAGAACGGCACCGGCAGACACACCCGGTCCTGCTCCGTGTAGCCGATCGTACGGCCCACCCAGTAGCCGTTGTTGAGGATGTTGTGGTGGGAGAGGGTGGCCCCCTTCGGGAAGCCCGTGGTGCCCGAGGTGTACTGGATGTTGACCGGGTCGTCGCAGCCCGACTCGGCCGCCACGGAGGCCAGTCGCTCGCGCGGGACCGATGCCGCGCCGGCCGTGAGCGCGTCCCAGGTGGGGTCGCCGATGTAGACGGTCTCGCGCAGCTCCGGGCAGTTTCCCCGCACCTGGCCGACCAGGGCGCGGTAGTCGCTCGTCCTGTGGGCGAGGGAGGCGATCAGGAGCGAGATCCCGGCCTGCTTCAGCACGTACTGGAGCTCGTGGGCACGGTAGGCGGGATTGATGTTCACCATGATGGCGCCGATGCGGGCGGTGGCGTACTGCACCAGCACCCACTCGGGGCAGTTGACCGCCCAGATGCCGACCCGGTCGCCCTTGTGCACACCCTTGGCGAGCAGCCCGAGCGCCACCTCGTCGACCGCGGCGCCGAACTCGGCGTAGGTCCAGCGCCGTCCGGACGGCACGTCGACCAGCGCCTCGCGGTCGGGGTACGCGGCGATCGCGCGGTCGAGGTTGGCGCCGACGGTGTCGCCGAGCAGCGGCGTGGTGCTCGTCCCGTGCGTGTACGACAGCTCCGTCGGTGCCGTCACCGGAAGTCCTCCTCGCGGTACTCGTTGTGCGAACCCGCGGCGGTCGCCTCGCGCAGCTCGATCCGGCGGATCTTGCCGGAGACGGTCTTGGGCAGGTCACCGAACTCCAGACGGCGGATGCGCTTGTAGGGGGCGAGCACCTCACGGGAGTGCTCGAAGACGACCTTGGCGGTGTCGGGGCAGGGCTCCCAGCCGGCGGCGAGAACGACGTACGCCTTCGGCACGGCGAGGCGCAGTTCGTCCGGCGCCGGTACGACGGCAGCCTCGGCCACCGCCTCGTGCTCCAGCAGCGCGCTCTCCAGCTCGAAGGGGGAGATCTTGTAGTCGGAGGCCTTGAAGACGTCGTCGGCCCGCCCGACGTAGGTGAGGTAGCCGTCCGCGTCCCGCGAGCCGATGTCGCCGGTGCGGTAGTAGCCGCCCGCCATGACCTCTGCGGTACGGTCCGGGTCGCCGTGGTAGCCCGTCATCAGGCCGACCGGCCGCACGGACAGGTCGAGCGCGATCTCGCCCTCGTCCGCGCCGGGTGCGCCGGTCACCGGATCCAGCAGCTCCACGCGGAAGCCGGGGCTCGGCCGCCCCATGGAGCCCGTCTTCAGCGGCTGGCCGGGACTGTTGGAGACCTGCACGGCCGTCTCGGTCTGCCCGAAGCCGTCGCGGACGGTCACCCCCCAGGCCCGGCGCACCTGCTCGATCACCTCGGGGTTCAGCGGCTCACCGGCGGCGACCGCCTCGCGCGGCGGGGTGCGCAGCTGGGTCAGGTCCGCCTGGATCAGCATGCGCCACACGGTCGGTGGCGCGCAGAACGTCGTCACGCCCGCGCGGTCCATCTCGGACATCAGCCGGGCCGCGTCGAAGCGGGTGTAGTTGTGGATGAAGACCGTCGCCTCCGCGTTCCACGGGGCGAACAGGTTCGACCAGGCGTGCTTGGCCCAGCCGGGCGAGGAGATGTTCAGGTGCACGTCCCCGGGTTCGAGGCCGATCCAGTACATCGTCGCCAGATGGCCGATCGGGTAGGAGACGTGGGTGTGCTCGACCAGCTTGGGCCGGGCGGTGGTGCCCGAGGTGAAGTACAGCATCAGCGGGTCGTCGGCGTGGGTGGGCCCGGCCGGCTCGAAGCCCGCGTCGGCCGCGTACGCGTCCTCGTACGCCCGCCAGCCCTCCGGCGCGCCGCCGACCGCGATCCGGGTGTAGTCGCCGGACACCTCGGCGAACTTGCCCGTGTCCTGCGCGCGCACGATCACATGCCGGACCCGTCCCCGGTCGACCCGGTCGCGCAGGTCCGCGGGGCCCAGCAGCGGGGTGGCCGGGATGACCACCGCACGCAGCTTCATCGCGGCCAGCGCGGTCTCCCACAGCTCGGTCTGGTTGCCGAGCATGACCAGGACGCGGTCCTCGGCGCGCACGCCCCGCTCCCGGAGCCAGCAGGCGACCCGGTTCGAGCTCTCGGACATCTCGGCGAAGGTGCGGCGTTCCTCGGAGCCGTCCTCCTCCACGATGTGCAGCGCGGTGCGGTCGTTGCCGTCCGCGATGACGTCGAACCAGTCGAGCGCCCAGTTGAAGTGCGCCGGACGCGGCCAGCGGAAGCCCTCGTACGCCGTCGCGTAGTCCTCCCGGTGCGCCAGCAGGAAATCCCGCGCGGTCCGGAACGCGTCCGTCGCGTCGGTGTTCGCCGTCATGTGTCCTCCTCATTGCCGGACAGCCGTCTCACATCGTGTAATCGGTGACGCAGGTCTCACCACCCCCGAACGGGGGGGCGCCGCGACGGAGGGCGGGTACGTGGCAGCTGACGCAGCCGAGACGGTTCAGGTGCGGAGCGCGCTGGTGCGGCTGCGGCGCGCCACGGGGCTGCCGGTCGCCTTCGGCGGCCTGGTGGAGCACGGGCGGCCGCAGATCCGCATCAGCGAACTGAGCGGCACCGCGACGACGGCGCTCAGCTCGCTCGCCGTCGTCTCCGGCAGCGGCCTCGGCGGCAAGGTGGCCGCGCTGGCCAGGCCCTGCGCGGTGACGGACTACTCGGCGTCCCGGCAGATCAGCCACGAGTACGACGCGGCGGTGGCGACGGAGGGGCTGAGGTCGGTCCTCGCGGTGCCGGTCGTCGTACGGCGCCGGGTGCGCGGGGTGCTCTACGGCGCGCTGCGGACGGCGCAGCCGCTGGGCGACCGCACGCTGAGCGCGGCGGTGGCGGCGGCACGGGACGTGGAGCAGGCGCTGGTCGCCCGGGACGAGGCGCGCAATCTGCTGACGGCGGTGCGGGAGCCCTCCGCCCCGGCCGGGGCGGCCTGGGAGCAGGTGCGCGAGGCGCACGGCTCGCTACGGGCGCTCGTCCAGCGGGTGGAGGACCCGGCGCTGCGCGCCGAGCTGCTCGCTGTGTGCGGGCGGCTGGCCGGGGCGGCGCTGCCGGGGCCCGTGGCGGGGGACGTGGGGCTGTCCCCGCGGGAGGTGGACGTCCTGGCGTGCGTTGCGGCCGGGTCGACCAACGCGGCGGCCGCCGAGCGGCTCGGGCTGCGTCCGGAGACCGTGAAGGGGTATCTGCGCTCGGCGATGCGGAAGCTGGGCGCGCACGGCAGATGGGAGGCGGTGGTGGCGGCGCGGCGGGCGGGGGTGCTGCCTTAGGGCTTGTCGGAGCCCTGCGGCGCGGCGGGCAGCCTTTCCTGCGGTCACCGCCCCCGCCCCTTTTGCACTGCACCGGACTTTTTGCACCCCGGGATTGTCGGTTGTCCATTCATTCGGCACTCCGATGAATTCCCCGGTGTCACGCGTTGCTGTTTCCCGCACCGCAGCGCCGTCCGAATTTTCAATGACGGGACGCCTAATATTGGCCAGGACACGACGACCGGAGGGGAGCGGCACCGTGCGACGGGACTTCAAGGAGCCTGAGCGACCCCACCATGACCTGGTCATCGGCCGGGAGGAGCTGTGCTCGGCGGCGCGCCGGCAGCTCGCCGACGGGGGAAGTGTGCTGCTGCACGGCCCCGCCGGAATAGGAAAGTCGACCGTCCTGCGCACGCTGGCCGCGGAATACGGCGAAGCGGCGCGCACCGTGTTGCGCTGCTCGGCGACCGAGTCCGAATCCCACCTTCCCTTCCTGGCCCTCGCCGACCTGCTCGGGCTCGTCATGGACGAGGTCGCCGACCGGCTCCCCGCCCCCCAGCGCACCGCCCTGGAGTCCGCGCTCACCGGCCGCGGCGAGTCCACGCTGCAACGGGACGGACTCGCACTGCGGCTCGCCGTGCTCTCCACGCTCCGCGTGCTCGCCGCCCGCGGTCCCGTGCTGATCGTCGCCGACGACCTGCAGTGGCTGGACCCGGCGAGCACCGAACTCCTCGGCTTCGCCGCCCGGCGCCTGGGCGGCACACCGGTGCAGATGCTGTGCGCGGTGCGCACCCGGGCCGAGCAGGGCCAGGAGTACGACCGCCATCTCGGCGCCTCCCCGCCGGACACCCTCGCCCTCCGGGTGGGCCCGCTCTCCCGCACTCAGACCGCCGCGCTCCTCGACCACCGCGGCTACACGGGACTGCCCCGCTCCACCGTGCGGGACATCCACCGCACCAGCGGCGGCAACCCGCTGTTCGCTCTGGAGCTCGGCCGCGCCCTCGCCGAGAGCCCGACACCGCCGAGGCCCGGTGAGCCGCTGCCGGTGCCGACCTCGCTCAGGACGCTGGTGCTCAACCGGCTGGAGGCGCTGTCCGACCAGGCCCGCCGCACCCTGCTCGTGGCGAGCGCGGGCGCCCGGCCCACCCTGGCCCTGCTGCGCGCGGCCGGCCGGGAGAACGCGGAGGCGGAGACCGCGCAGGCCGCGGCGCTGGGGCTGCTGGTGACGGAGCGGGACGCACCGGGCGTACGGTTCGCACATCCGCTGATATCGGCCGCACTGTACGCGCAGGCGAGCCCACAGGAGCGGCGCGACGTGCACGCCGCCCTGTCCACCGCGGCCTCCGACCCGATCGAGCGGGCCCGGCACCTGGCGCTGGCGACCGTCGGCACCGATCCGCGGGTGGCCGCCCGCCTCGGCGAGGCCGCGTCCGCCGCCCGGGACCGGGGTGCGCCCTCGGTGGCGGCGGGGCTCGGGCTGCTCGCCGCCCGGCACACCCCTCCGGACGCGGTACCGGGCCCCGACGAGCGGCGGCTGCAGGCGGCCGAGGACGCGCTGACCGCCGGGGAGACCGATCTCGCCCGCGACATCGCCCGCGAGGTGCTGGCCCACGCGACGCAGCCCGCGGACCGGGTACGCGCGTGGATGGTGGTGATCGACGCCGCCGGGCACGCGATGGCCGAGGTCGACGCGGTCTTCCCGCAGGCGCTCTCGGACGCGGGCGACGACCCCCGCCTGCTCACCCTGGTGCACTACCAGCTCGCCTGGCGGGCCCTGCTGGTGGAGGGCGATTTCGACCGGGCCCGGCAGGAGGGCGCGCTCGCCGCGGAGCTGGCGGCGCGGGCCGGTGACCGCCGCAACGAGTTGCTGGCCCTGGCCTTCCAGGCCCAGGCGGAAACCCTGATGGGGCATCCGGACGCGCCGCACACCATCAAGCGGGCGATGAGGGAACCGCAGGACGCGCGGGTGGCGTGCGACCACAACGGCGTCGGGGCCGTGCGGTTCCGCTGGCTGGTCATGAGCGACCAGCTCTCCGAGGCGCGCAAGACGGTCAGCGCGCTGCTGCGCGAGGTGCGGCAGCGCGGCATGGTCGAGGCCGAGGTGCACTTCCTGCGCGGGCTCGCCGAGACCGAACTGCGGGCCGGACACTGCGGGCGCGCCCTCGACCTTGCGCGGGAGAGCCTCCGGCTGGCGCGGGACACCGGGATCGGGGAGGCCGCGAGCGCCATGCTCACCTCTCTCGCGGAGGCCGCGGGGGGCGAGGCGGAGCGGGCGCTGACGCTGGCCCAGGAGGCCGTGTCCCGGGCCGAGGAGGACGGCGACGTGATCTACCTGTCGCGGGCGCTGGCCGCGCTGGGGCACGCCCAGCTGGTGGCGGGGGACGCGGCGGGGAGCGTCCGGTCCCTGCGCCGGGTCAGGGAGCTGGAGGAGGGGCTCGGGGTCACCGATCCGGCCCGGGGCCGCTGGCACGGCGACCTCGCGGAGGCGCTGGTTCGCGTCGGGGAGCCGGCCGAGGCGCAGGACGTCATCGACACCGCCCGCGCCCACGCGCTCAGGCTCCGGCGGGAGAGTGTGCTCGCGGTGCTGGACCGGGCGGAGGCCCTGGTCCGAGCCGCACGCGGCGAAGTGGACACGGCCGAACGTCAGTTGACGGCGGCCCGGGACCGGCTCGCCGGGCTCGGCTACGGCCTGGAGGAGGCCCGGGCGGCCTACGCGCTGGCGGGGGTGCGCGCCGGGCGGCCCGGACCGGTGTCGTACGACGAGGCGGCCCGCCTCTTCCGCCGCTGCCGGGCGATGCCGTGGCTGCGTCAGGTGGAGACGGCCGCGGTCACGGGACCGGCGGCACCGGCGCCGGCCGCGGCGGCCGCGGCGGCCGCTCTGGACAACCTGGCCGCTACGGAACGGCAGGTCGCCGCGCTGGTCATGGAGGGTGCGACGAACCGGGAGATCGCGGCCCGGCTGTTCATCAGCGTCAAGACCGTGGAGGCCACGCTGACCCGGGTCTACCGCAAGCTGGGCATCCGGTCACGGGTGGACATCGTGCGGCTGGCGGCCGGGCACCGCGCGGGCTGAACGAGCGCGCACCGCACGCCGTTGCCCCCGTCCACACGCGCGGACCGAGGGTTTTCCCTGCCCAACCGGCCTAGGGGGTTCCCTCATTGGGAGGAGACCACTGCGGCTTCTAGCGTGGAGGCATGCCGCTCGCCGGGCACGACCGGGGTCCGTCCCCACCGCGCGAGCCCCTCACCGGCAACCCCACGAGGAGACCCATGTCCGGGCCGCGACGCGACAGAGAGGCCGCCGCTGCCGCGATGGCGACCACTGCCGCCGCCACGGGCACGGCCGGGGGAGCCGGGGCCATCCGGACCGACCTGAACCGCACGGACGCCACCGACGGGGGCTCCGTGACGCCGGACACCTCTCCGGCGGTGTGGACTCCTGCCAGGGCGACAGCGGCGGTCCCCCGCTCACCGGGGGCGTCCTGGCAGGGATCACTTCCTGGGGCGACGACTGCGCTCGCACGCCCCAGAAGGCTCCTGGGGTAACACCCCGGGTAGATACCAGGGGGCGCTGCGGGCCTCCACGAGCGGCCCGCAACGCCCCCTTTCCATGTCTGACCGCACCCCCGGTCCGCGGGGAGCCGGGACGGATCGAGCCGGCGCCCCCGCCGGAACTCCGGCGGGACGGCTCCCTGCCCTCCCCTGGCGGGCGGCGGAGGACGCCGGGGCGTCACCGATCGCCTCCCTGCTTCTTCGCGTCCTCGATCGCCTTGAGGTAGTCGTCCGGCGACAGTTTCGCGCACTCGGGCAGGCCGTTGTCCGCGGTGTCGTTCTTCGCGGCGACGATCGCCTTGGTGCACGCGGCGATCTCCTCCGCGCCGGCGGCCGCTCCGGCCGAGGCGGAAGGGCTCGGGGTCGAGGTCGTGCCGCCGCCCGAGCCGAAGGCGGAGCATCCGGTCAGCATGAGCACGGCTGCGGCGAGCAGGGAGATGGTGTTGCGGCGCATGGGTCTCCTTGGAAGCCGGGGTGGCCGAATCATGCACCCGAACACGCACTTTGAGTGATCCCCGTGTGACGGTGTGTCCAGGTTGTGATCTGCGGCCGCCACGGTGGAGAGGGGCCTTCGAGCCGCCTTTCGAGGAGTTCCCACGCGTTCCCCGCGTTCCGAGAAGCTGCTGTCTCAGCTTCTGAGACAGCCTGACGGCCGTTGGATTCGCGACAGCCGCGGGATCAGGACCGCCGTCCGCCGAACTCCCAGTCGTGGATCTCCATGTCCGCGTACCGGCCCGGTTCCAGGACGGCACGCGCCTGGTCCGGGTCCGGGGCCCGGAGCAGCGCCGCCGTACCCAGCCAGGTGGTGGCGTCGTCGGACAGCAGCGGCCCGAACGCGATGAGCTCGTCCCGGTCGGGCGGCACGCAGAGGTCGGCGCCCTGCTCCGGGCCGAGGCCGAGCACCAGGTACCGGTTGCCGCCGGTCCGGCCGCCGGGAAAGTCCCACATGCCGCGGCCCAGCATGTCGCGCCACCGATGCAGCAGCACGTCCCGGTACACGCCGGCCTGGTAGTTGGGCTCATCGAAGGCGAACGCGCGGGCGGCGGCCGGATCGGGCAGGTCGACGATGTGCACGCTGCCGGTGGGCATGTCGCCGTCGCGGGTGAAGGTCGGGCCGCGAGCGATCATCTCCTTCGCGTACCGGTCCATGTACGACCAGTGCTCCTCCAGCAGTGCGTCGCGCAACGCCACGGAGCCGGGCCGGTCGCGGTGATAGCAGAAGAACTCCATGACCGCAGACTGTTCCGCACCGCGGGGCAGCGTCTCAACCGGCTTTCGGCGACGTCGTACCCCGCGGTCCCTCCGGGCGACCGCGGTGCGCGGCCTCGCCGGTGCCGCAACAGGCGACGTTCACCCCGTCGCGACGCCCGGCACGCTCCCCCAAACTCTTCGAGCAGGGGGTGCCCCCGGAGCACGCACCGGACGCCGCTCCTTGACGGGCGAACGTCGCCTGTTGCGGCACTAGAATTGCCCATATGCCTCGTATCCCTCACCGGGGCCTTTGCGTCACCACCCTGGTGACGGCAGCGTTGGTCTTCGGCCCGTCCGGCTGCGGTGGCAGCGGCATCCCTCCACGGGCCGGGACCACCAGGCAGGCACCGTCGACGAGCGGTAGGACGACCGGGTCCGCCCGCACCCCGCAGCGGTCCGTCGACTGCCGGAGGGCGAAGTGCGTGGCGCTCACCTTCGACGACTCACCGAGCGTGCGCACCCCGCGGATCCTGGACGTCCTGCGCCGGTACCGCGTGCACGCCACGTTCTTCACGCTGGGCGAGCACCACGTTCGGAAGTTCCCGGGCACCGTCAGGCGGATGGCCGCGGAAGGCCACGAGGTGGAGACCCTCACCTGGTCCCATCGCATCCTGACCCGGATCAGCCCGGCCGACGCGCGCGAGGAGATCACCCGGGGCCGCGATGCGGTGGCGAAGGCCATCGGCCACAGGCCGGTCCTGCTGCGTCCGCCGCAGGGCCGGACGAACGCGACCGTCACGGCGATCTGCAGGCGGCTCGGCATGGCGCAGGTCCTGTGGAGCGCCAGCGCGTCCGACTACGAGACCACCGACTCGGCGCTGATCACCAGACGGATCCTGGCCCGGACGGGTCCCGGGGGGATCATCCTGCTGCACGACCTGGTGGACCCCACCGACCGTGGCTACAACGGTACGGTCGCGGCGATTCCCGGCATCATCTCCGCCCTCCAGGCCCGCGGCTACACCTTCGTCACCGTCACCCAGCTCCTCGCCCCGGCCAGGCCCCTGCCGGGTCAGGTGTACGAGTGACCCGGAGTTACGCCGGCCGCACCGAACTGACAGCCGGAAGGGCCCGGCAGGGCTGGACCTCGAAGCCGCCGCACCCGTCGAACCGCACCTCCCGGACCGCGTCGAACCCGTCCGCCGGGGACGGCCTGTGCAACCGCTTGAGGGTCGCGAACAGGCCGACCTCGGGGACGCGCTCGCGGCCCTCGCGGGCGGCGTTGCGGCGGAGGGAGCCCGTGACGTCCGGGGGGAACCAGTACGCCGTGACCGTCGCGCCGTGGGCATGGCCCGCCTCCACCAGCGGGACCCACTCCAGCGGCGACGGGTTGGTGTTGTCCACCGCCACCGGCCGCCCCGCCGCGAGCGCCTCCTGGACCAGCCGCATCTGCCGCTGCTGCTTGTTGCGGGCGCGCCGGGGGAAGAGGTCCTTGCTGACCAGCTCGTAGCGGCCGGACAGGCGCTGCGCGTAGAAGGTCGACTTCCCGGACGCCTGCAGCCCGACGAGCACGGCCACGTCCAGTCCTGTCCCCATACGGGCCACGATGGCACGGGACCGGCGGAAGGGGCCAACGCCGCGTGGGACTCGGTTCGGCCTTCTTGCGTGCCGGGCGGACGATGAGAGTGCGGGGATGAGAGTACGCAGGAGCCATCTCCGCTGGAGAGCGTCGTGACGAGGGCGGCGCGCACCCGGCGGCCGCCCGGACCGGACCGCGGCCGACGGGCCGTGTGCCGGGAAGGCGGGGCGTTCATGAAGGAGACGCTGTCTCTCGGGCGCATCGCCGGCGTGCGCGTCGGCCTGCACTGGAGTGTGCTGGTCATCATCGTGCTGGTCGCCGTGGCCCTGGCCCGCGGTCGGCTTCCCGCGGCACACCCGGGCCGGCCGGGCTGGGCCTACTGGGTGGCGGCGCTGCTGACCTCGCTGGTGTTCCTGGCGTCGCTGCTCGCACACGAACTCGCCCACGCGGT
Organism: Streptomyces sp. PTL18; assembly: GCF_059510295.1. Classification (NCBI taxonomy): domain Bacteria; kingdom Bacillati; phylum Actinomycetota; class Actinomycetes; order Kitasatosporales; family Streptomycetaceae; genus Streptomyces; species Streptomyces sp. PTL18. The sequence goes on from NZ_JCAJZO010000021.1 coordinate 97,560, forward strand.
CGTCGCACGCCGCAACGGCGTCCAGGTCGACGGCATCACGCTGTGGATGCTGGGCGGTGCCGCCCGGCTGCGCACCGAGGCGCCGACGCCGGGTGCCGAGCTGCGCATCGCCGGGGTGGGGCCGCTGACCAGCCTGGTCGCGGGCGGGGTGTGTGCCGGCCTGGCTGTGGGGCTCGACGCCCTGCACGTCTCGGGTCTCGTGGTGGAGGCCGTCGCCTGGCTCGCCGCCATCAACATCGTGCTGGCCGTGTTCAACGCCCTGCCGGCGGCCCCGCTGGACGGCGGACGGCTGCTGCGGTCGTTCCTGTGGCACCGCACCGGTGACCGGGTGCGGGCGACGCGGGACGCCTCGGCCGCGGGCCGGGTTCTGGGCTGGCTCCTGGTGGCCGGCGGGTTCGCGGCGGTGCTCTTCGCGGGCAACCTGTCGGGGCTGTGGTCGGCGCTGATCGGCTGGTTCCTGGTCGCCACCGCGACCGCGGAGGCCCGCCAGGCGGAGGTGCGCAGCGCCCTGCAGGGTGTCCCGGTGAGCCGGGTGATGACCCGGGACCCGGTCACCGTCCCCACCGCGATGACCATCGGCCAGTTCCTCGCGGGAACGCCCTTCGACCGGTTCCGCCACTCCGCCTTCCCGGTTGTGGCGCCCGACGGCGGGGTGGCCGGGCTGGTCACCGTCGGCAGTGTCCGTGACGTTCCGCCGCACGCCCGGCCGACCACCACGGTCGGGGAGGTGATGCGGCCGCTGGCGGACATCGAGACGACGGCACCCGGCGACATGGTCGTGGACCTGCTCCCCCGCCTCCAGGAGAGCAGGGAACGCAGGGCCCTCGTGCTGGACGACGGACGCCTGGTCGGCATCGTCACACTCGCCGACATCAGCCGTGTCGTGACCTGGCTGACCGGCGCACCACGCCCGGACGGCTAGGGTCTCTCGCGCGGATCACAGGTCAGCCGGCCGCGACTCCTTGCTTCCGGCCCCGCCCCTCCACCGCCGTCACGGCCATCGCCGTCGGGCCCGGCGCCAGGAACGCCAGGGGCACCGGCATCCAGGCGCAGAGGCCCACCGTCACCAGGGCGAGCAGGACGAGGGCGCTCCGCCCGCGTCCCGGACGGCCGCCGCCGCGCCCGCCGCCGTCGGCCAGTGGGTCGGCGACTCGGGGCGGGCGCAGGCCCGCAAGGCCCGGACCGGACTTCGGGCCGGACGACCCCACCGGACTATACATGCAGTGTATACACTGCATGTATAGTCGCTCCATGCCTTCGACGGGGAAGATGAACAAACGTGCGGCCGGGTTGCGCGCGACGGCGGTTTTGCTCGCCACCACGACCTTCGCGCTCTCGGGTTGCACCACACTGCACACCACCGAGCCCAGCGCCGTCCGGGCACGCGCCGCCGAAGGCGCACCGGCCCGGTTCGGGACCGTGGACTGCCGCGAGGCCAAGTGCATCGCGCTGACCTTCGACGCCGGGCCGAGCGAGAACTCGGCGAAACTGCTCGACATCCTGAAGGAGAAGAAGGTCCCGGCGACCTTCTTCCTGCTCGGCAAGCGGCACATCGAGAAGTACCCGGAGCTCGTCAAGCGGATGGCCGCCGAGGGGCACGAGGTGGCGAGCCACACCTGGGACCACAAGATCCTCACCCGGATCTCGCCGCAGCAGATACGTGAGGAGCTCCGGAGGCCGGACGAGGCGATAGAGAGGCTCACCGGGCACCGGCCCACGCTGATGCGCCCGCCGCAGGGCCGTACGAACGACACCGTGCACGGCATCTGCCGCGAGCTGGGCCTCGCCGAGGTGCTGTGGAGCGTGACGGCCAAGGACTACATGACCTACGACCCGACCGTGATCAAGAAGCGCGTCCTGGACCAGGCGTCCCGGGACGGGATCATCCTGCTGCACGACCTGTACCCGGGTACCGTCCCCGCGGTGCCCGGGATCATCGACGCGCTGAAGGAGCGGGGATACGTGTTCGTGACCGTGCCGCAGCTGCTGGCGCCGGGGAAGGCGGAGCCGGGCGAGGTGTACCGGCCCTGACGGGCCGCCGGCTCGGCACAGGCGCACCGGGAGTTCCCGGTAGCCGTAGGCGATGAACGACCGCACCCGCTCGACCGGGCCCCGTCCGGCCCCGGCTCCGGGAAGCGGTCGAAGAGGGCGGGGAGCCGCGACGGACGCCTGAAGGACCCCGTTTCGTCGTGCGACGGGTGGTGTAGGTGGTATGGGTTCACGCCCGGGAGGCGCTTTCCGGTCGGGGTCGGGGTCGGGGTCGGGGTCGCCTCACGGTGTCGTACGTGCGTGCGAGGACGGTAGGGGGCCGGACGCGTCGCCGCGCGCCGGAGGACCCGCGCGCGTACGATCCCCCGGTGGTCCTCTTCCGGCTCGAACGCGTCACCCCGCTCCCGGTCGAGCAGGCCTGGCTCCGGCTCACGGACTGGCCGCGCCACGCCGACGCGGTGCCGCTGACCCGCATCACGGTGCTGACGTCCGGACCGGCGGGCGTGGGCACGGTGTTCGTGGCCCGCTCGGGGGTCGGACCGCTGGGCTTCGACGACCCGATGGAAGTGGTCGAATGGCGGCCGCCGACCCGGTGCCGGCTGGTCAAACGGGGCGGTGTCGTCACCGGCTGGGCGGAGATCGAGGTACGTCCCCACGGTGACACGGGCTCACGCGCGGTGTGGCGGGAGGAACTGGCGGTGCGCCTGCTGCCCGGGCTGTTCGACCGGCCGCTCGGGTGGCTGGCCCGGCGGATGTTCGGGCGTGTGACGGCCGCACTGCTCGGTCCGGATCCGGACCCCGGTGTCGGTGGCGGCGTCTACAGTCACCCGTCATGACCGATGCCAGGCACCTGGAGATCACCCGGGCCTCCCACGCCATCGTCGCCGCCGGCCACGACCGGCTGATCGGGAACGCCCTGGACGACAATCCCTTCGACCGGGCCATGCCGGGCGTGGCCGCCGAGCGGGTGCCGGCCGCCGGCCGGCTCGTACGCGCGGCCGAAGGCGGGGAGAAGTCCCCGCAGGGGAACCTCCTCGCCCGCAAGCGGGCACGGTAGCGGCTGGGGCGCCGGCATGCGCGACTCCTCGGTGCGGGACTTCTACGACCGACTGGCCCGGGACTACCACCTGATCTTCGCGGACTGGGACACGAGCATGGCCCACCAGGCGGAGGTACTGGGCGGGCTGATCCGCCGCCGTCTCGGGGCGGGACCGTACCGGGTCCTGGACTGCTCCTGCGGGATCGGGACCCAGGCGATCGGGCTGGCCCTGGCCGGGCACCGGGTCGTCGGCAGCGACCTGAGCCCCGTCGCCGCCGCACGTGCCGCCGCCGAGGCGTCCGCCCGTGGGGCCCGCCTTGCGACGGCTGCCGCGGACATGCGGCTGCTGCCGTTCACGTCCTCGGTCTTCGACGTCGTCGTCTGCGCCGACAACTCGCTCCCGCACCTGCTCACCGCGCAGGACGTCGAGGCCGCGCTCCTCTGTGTGCGACGGGTGCTCCGCGACGACGGGCTGCTGGTGATCACGGTCCGGGACTACGACGAGGCCCGCAGGGACAGACCCACGGCGACAGCGCCCCGGGTCACGCGGACGCCCGACGGCCCGCTGATCACCTTCCAGCTCTGGCACTGGCACGAGGACGGCGAGCGCTACGACCTGGAGCACTTCCAGCTGGTACCCGAGGAAAACACCTGGGACGTCCGGGTGCGCCGGACCACCTACTGGGCCCTGACCCGTGCCCAGCTGGCCAGGTTCGCCACCGAAGCCGGTTTCACCGGCATCACCTGGCACACCCCGGAGCTCAGTGGGTACTACCAGCCCGTTCTCACCGCACGGCGCGCGTCCTCCGGCCGATGACGAGGGGCGCGGGCCCGGTCAGGCCACCGACCCGATCCGCCCGGCCGGCGCCGGTGCCGTGTCGTGGTGGATCGGGGTGTGGGCGCCGGTGAGGGGGACACCGCTTCCGCCCCGCCGGGCCGCGACGATCTCCGCCGCTATCGACAGGGCCGTCTCCTCCGGTGTGCGAGCACCCAGGTCGAGGCCTATGGGGGACCTCAGGCGCGCCAGCTCCAGTTCGGTGACGCCGACCGCGCGCAGACGCCGGTTGCGGTCCAGATGGGTGCGGCGGGAGCCCATCGCGCCGACGTACGCGACCGGGAGGCGCAGCGCCAGCTTCAGCAGCGGTACGTCGAACTTGGCGTCGTGGGTCAGGACGCACAGGACCGTGCGGGCGTCGGTCTCCGTGCGCTCCAGATAGTGGTGCGGCCACTCGACGGCGACCTCGTCGGCCTCCGGGAAGCGGGCGCGGGTGGCGAAGACGGGCCGGGCGTCGCACACGGTGACCCGGTAGCCGAGGAACTTGCCGATGCGGACCAGCGCGGAGGCGAAGTCGATCGCTCCGAAAATGATCAGGCGAGGTGGCGGAACGGACGACTCCACCAGGACCGTGAGCGCGGCTCCGCACCGTGACCCCTGGTCTCCGATCTCCAGCGTGCCGGTGCGTCCGGAGTCCAGGAAGGCGCCCGCCTCGGCCGCCACCGTGCGGTCCAGCTCCGGGTGGGCGCCGAAGCCGCCCGTGTACGTGCCGTCGGGGCGGACGAGCAGCGCCTTGCCGAGCAGTTCCGCCGGGCCCGACGCGACCCGGGCCACCGCCGCCGCCCGCCCCCGCGCCGCAGCGGCCAGCGCGGCGGCGAGCACCGGGCGGGCGGGATCGGCCGCCCGGACCGGGCTGATCAGGATGTCGATGGCGCCGCCGCAGGTCAGGCCCACGGCGAAGGCGTCGTCGTCGCTGTATCCGAAGCGCTCCAGGACGGTTTCGCCGTCCTCGAGCGCCTGCCGGCACAGCTCGTACACCGCGCCCTCCACGCAGCCCCCGGAGACAGAGCCGATCGCGGTACCGCCGGCGTCCACCGCGAGGGCCGCGCCCGGCTGCCGGGGGGCACTGCCGCCGACCGCCACCACCGTGGCCACGGCGAAGTCGCGGCCCTGCTCGACCCACCGGGTCAGCTCCTCGGCGATGTCCAACATCTGTCGGTCTCCTTGAGGCGGTTGTGAAGAGGGTCCCTCGGGACAGCGGCCGGAGCACGCCCGACCGGCTCCCGATCGGGTGGAGGGCGACGTCGATCCGGAACACCGCCGTCAGACCCCGCATCGAGGCGCCGCTCCCCCACCCCCCGCCCCGGGCGGCCTTGATGGCGACGCACGAGACGACGCCCGCGGCGACACCGGTGGTCATGGTGCGGTCTCCCACGTTCCAGAGGGGATCGGGATGCACGACCCGGGGGACGGCCCGAGACGAACGGGGTCACCGCGGTGGTGCGACCGGCACCGGGGTGGCCGTCGGGTGGAGCGTTGCCCCGCCCGGGGTGCCTCCGGCGGCTGCCCGCGACCGCGGGCGGGAGGGCGTGGGTCATGCCGTGCCCGTGAGGTGCTCAGGTCGCACGGGCGTCCTGTTCAGCTCCAGGCCCGTGGCGTTGCGGACGGCCGCCAGGACAGCCGGGGTCGACGACAGCGTGGGCGCCTCGCCCACGCCGCGCAGGCCGTACGGGGCGTGGGTGTCGGCCAGTTCCAGGACGTCCACCGGGATCGCCGGCGTGTCCAGGATCGTGGGGATCAGGTAGTCCGTGAACGACGGGTTCCTCACCTTCGCCGTCTTCGGGTCGACGACGATCTCCTCCATGACCGCGATGCCGAGACCCTGGGTCGTGCCGCCCTGGATCTGGCCGGTCACGGACAGCGGGTTGAGCGCCTTGCCGACGTCCTGGGCGCAGGCCAGTTCGATGACCTTGACCAGGCCCAGCTCGGTGTCGACCTCCACCACGGCGCGGTGCGCGGCGAAGGAGTACTGGACGTGGCCGTTGCCCTGGCCGGTGCGCAGGTCGAAGGGCTCGGTCGGGCGGTGCCGCCACTCGCGCTCGATCTCCACGACCTCGTCGCCGAGGACGTCCGCCAGGTCGGCGAGGACCTCGCCGCCGTCCGTGACGACCTTGCCGCCCTCGAGCAGCAGCTCCGCCGTCGCCCAGGCGGGATGGCAGGAGCCGAACCTGCGGCGGCCGATCTCCAGGACCCTCTCGCGAACCAGCTCGCAGGCGTGCTTCACGGCGCCCCCGGTGACATACGTCTGCCGGGACGCGGACGTCGAGCCCGCCGAGCCCACCTGTGTGTCCGCCGGGTGGATCGTCACCCGGGCGACGCCCAGCTCGGTCCGGGCGATCTGCGCGTGGACGGTGACGCCGCCCTGGCCGACCTCCGCCATCGCCGTGTGCACGGTGGCGACGGGCTCGCCCGCGACGACCTCCATGCGGACTCTGGCGGTGGAGTAGTCGTCGAAGCCCTCGGAGAAGCCGACGTTCTTGATGCCGACCGCGTAGCCGACACCGCGTACGACGCCTTCGCCGTGCGTGGTGTTGGACAGGCCGCCGGGCAGCTGCCGTACGTCCACGCCCTCGGAGCTCTCCCACTGGCGCTCCGGCGGCAGGGGCATCGCCTTGACGCGTCGCAGGAGTTCGGCGACCGGCGCCGGGGAGTCGACGACCTGGCCGGTGGGCATGACCGCGCCCTGGGACATCGCGTTGCGCTGCCGGAACTCCACCGGGTCCATGCCGAGCCTGGTGGCGAGTTTGTCCATCTGCGCCTCGTAGGCGAAGCACGCCTGGACCGCGCCGAAGCCGCGCATGGCGCCGCAGGGCGGGTTGTTGGTGTAGAGGGCGATCGCCTCGATGTCGACGTCGTCGACGACGTACGGGCCCACGCCGAGCGAGGAGGCGTTGCCCACCACGGCCGGGGACGAGGACGCGTAGGCGCCGCCGTCGAGGACGATCCGGCACTTCACGTGGGTGAGCCTGCCGTCCTTCGTCGCGCCGTGCTCGTAGTGGAGCTTGGCGGGGTGGCGGTGGACGTGGCCGAAGAAGGATTCGAACCGGTTGTAGACGATCTTGACGGGCTTTCCGGTGCGCAGGGCGAGCAGGCAGGCGTGGATCTGCATGGACAGGTCCTCGCGGCCGCCGAAGGCTCCGCCCACACCCGCCAGCGTCATCCGCACCTTGTCCTCGGGCAGGCCGAGCACGGGTGCGATCTGGCGGAGGTCGGCGTGCAGCCACTGGGTGGCGATGTAGAGGTCCACGCCGCCGTCCTCCGCGGGGACGGCGAGACCGGACTCGGGGCCGAGGAAGGCCTGGTCCTGCATGCCGAAGTGGTACTCGCCCGTCACGACGACGTCGGCCCGCTCCCGCGCCTTCGCCACGTCGCCGCGGACGATCGGCTGGCGGTGGACGATGTTGGGGTGAGGGACGTGGGCCGCGTGGTGGTCGGTGCGGTCGTCGTGGACGAGGATCGCGTCCGGGGCCGTCGCGGACGCCTCGTCGGTGATGACGGGGAGTTCGCGGTACTCCGCCTTGATCTTGGCGGCCGCGCGACGGGCGGTCTCCGGGTGGTCGGCGGCGACGATCGCGACGGGCTCTCCGTGGTGGCGCACCTTGCCGTGGGCGAGGACCGGGGTGTCCTGGATCTCCAGGCCGTAGTTCCTCACGTCGGTCGGCAGGTCGTCGTACGTCATCACCGCGTACACGCCCGGCGTCGCGAGCGCCGCGCTCGTGTCGATCGACACGATCTCGGCGTGCGCGACCGGGGAGCGCAGGATGTGGCCCCAGAGCATGTCCTCGTGCCACATGTCGGACGAGTACGCGAACTCGCCGGTGACCTTGAGCGTGCCGTCCGGGCGGAGTGTGGACTCGCCGATGCCGCCCTGGGTCCCGGACCCCTGTGTGACCTTCGCGGGAATTCCGTCGGCTGCCATGGTCAGCGCCCCTCCGACTGCCGGGCGGCCGCCAGGCGGACCGCGTCCATGATCTTCTCGTAGCCGGTGCAGCGGCACAGGTTGCCGGACAGGGCCTCGCGGATGTCCGCGTCGGTCGGGTTCGGGTTGCGCTCCAGCATCTCGTCGGCCGCGACCAGCAGGCCGGGCGTGCAGAAACCGCACTGGACGGCGCCGGCGTCGATGAACGCCTGCTGGACCGGAGAGAGAGCCGCGCGGGGGGATGAACCGGCTGCCTCGTCCGTCTGCGAGTCGGTGCCCTTGGCCTGCCATCGCTTGGCCTCGTCGAGGGACGTGCCGCGGGAGTCGGTCCCGCACGCGCGCTGCTCGGCGTACTCCGCCAGACCCTCCACCGTGACGACCTCGCGGCCCTCCGCCTGCCCGGCCGCGACCAGGCAGGAGCACACCGGCACGCCGTCCAGGCGGACCGTGCACGAGCCGCACTCGCCCTGCTCACAGGCGTTCTTGGAACCCGGCAGGCCCAGCCGTTCGCGCAGCACGTACAGCAGGGACTCGCCCTCCCAGACGTCGTCGGCCTCCTGGGGACGTCCGTTGACCGTGAAGTTGACGCGCATCACGCGGCTCCCTTCGAGGTGCGGCGGGTGCCGCGGTAGGACTCCCAGGTCCAGGTGAGCGTGCGGCGGGCCATGACCCCCACCGCGTGGCGGCGGTAGTTCGCGGTGCCCCGGACGTCGTCGATCGGGTTGCAGGCGGCGGCGCACAGCTCCGCGAACCGCCGGGCGAGGGACGGGGTGATGATCTTGCCGTTGTCCCAGAAGCCGCCCTCCTCCAGCGCCGCGTTCAGGAACTCCTCGGCGGCTCCGGCCCGTACCGGTGTGGGCGCGGCCGAGCCGATGCCGGTGCGGACCGTGCGGGAGGCGGGGTGCAGGGCGAGTCCGAAGGCGCATACCGCGATCACCATGGCGTTGCGGGTGCCGACCTTCGCGTACTGCTGGGGGCCGTCGGCCTTCTTGATGTGGACGGCGCGGATCAGCTCGTCGGAGGCGAGCGCGTTGCGTTTCACGCCGGTGTAGAAGGCGTCGATCGGGATGCGGCGGGTGCCGCGGGCCGCGGACTCCACCTCGACCTCGGCTCCCGCCGCGAGCAGGGCGGGGTGGGCGTCGCCCGCCGGGGAGGCGGTGCCGAGGTTGCCGCCGACGCCGCCGCGGTTGCGGATCTGCGGGGAGGCCACCGTGTGCGAGGCGAGGGCCAGACCCGGCAGCTCGGCCCGCAGGTTCTCCATGATCCGGGTGTAGGGGACCGAGGCACCGAGCCGCACGCCGTCCTCGCCGACCTCCCACTCGTAGAGGTCGCCGATGCGGGTGAGGTCCATCAGGTACTCGGGCCGGCGGTGGTCGAAGTTGATCTCGACCATCACGTCGGTGCCACCCGCGATCGGTACGGCGCTGGGGTGCTCCGCCTTGGCGGCGAGCGCGTCCTCCCAGCTTGCGGGGCGAAGGAAATCCATGACCGGCTCTTTCTGCTTCGTCTCGGGGCGGTGCGGATCGAGCCATGTCCGGTGCGGCGGCCCGGCTCGTTCAAGTGCTGTTCACGGGGAGTGGTGTCAGTACACCGCCGGGTACTCCAACGGGGTCAGTCACCGAAGACATGAAGGAGTTGGCTGGTGAGGGTGGCCATCTTGTAGATTCATATGAATGGAGGCCCTCGGTAACCTCTCCGGTTTCCGCTGGAAACACGACGCACCGGCGGCGGCCGCGAGCACGGCTTCCGAAACGCCCGGGCCGACGCCCTGGCCGACCGACCATGGATTTCCGGACAAGAACGGCGGCAACGACACATGCGGCTGCGCGCACTGCTGAACACCGACGCGCTGGGGTTGCGGCTGCTCGGCGGCGAGGACGAACTCGACCGGACCGTGCGCGGTGTGATGACCACGGACCTGAAGGACCCCAGCCGGTATCTCTCCGGTGGTGAACTGGTCCTCACGGGCCTGGCGTGGCGGCACGGCCCCGCTGACTCCGAGCCCTTCGTGCGCATCCTGACGAGCGCCGGTGTGGCCGCGCTCGCGGCGGGCGAGGCGGAGCTGGGCGACATCCCGGACGACCTGATCGTGGCCTGCGCCCGGCACCGGCTCCCGCTGTTCGCCGTCCACGAGTCGGTGGCGTTCGCCACGGTCACCGAGCATGTCGTACGCCAGGTCTCCGGTGAGCGGGCCGGGGACCTGGCGGCCGTGGTGGACCGGCACCGGCGGATGATGACCCCGGGACCGGCGGGCGGCGGCCCGGACGTCGTCCTGGACCTGCTCCACTCCGACCTGGACCTGAGGGCCTGGGTGCTCTCCCCCACCGGGCTGCCGATCGCCGGGCCGGCGCCGGGACCGGCCGCCGAGGTGTGCGCCGAGCTGGCGGCCGAGCACCTGGCGGCGACGCGCACCGGGCGCCGGGGACCGCACCGGGTGACGCTGGGCGCGACGACGTACTCCCTCTTCCCGGTACGCAGCGGCAGCCGCGGCGGCGGCTCGCGGGACGTGCGCGAGACGGTGCTGTCCGACTGGCTGCTCGCCGTCGAGGCGGACGCCGGGGACTGGGCCGAGGAGCGGCTCGACCTGCTGCACGGTGTCACCCAGCTGATCGCGGTCGAACGGGATCGGCGCGACGCGGCGCGCACGGTGCGGCGACGGCTCGCGCAGGAGGTCCTGGAACTGGTGCAGACGGGGGCCGCGCCCGCCGAGATCGCGGCCCGGCTGCGGGTCGCCGCTCCCGTGCTGCTGCCGGGGCTGGGGTCGGCGCCGCACTGGCAGGTGGTGGTGGCGCGGGTCGAGTGGGACGGCGGGGAGGTCGAGAGCGGGCCGGTCGCCCAGGCTCTGCTGGAGGAGATCCTCGTCGGCCCTTCGACCGGCTCTTCGGGCGAGCACGTCGACCGCATCGCGGTGACCCACACGGAGGACGAGGCGATCGCGCTTGTTCCGCTTTCGTCCGTGCCCGGCGAGCAGGACGGCTCCGGTCCGGGCGTCCTCGCCGACACCCTGCTCGAGGCCGTGCGGAAACCGCTGTCCGCGGGGCTCGCGGACGACGGCCGGCTCACGCTGGGCGTCAGCGCCGCGGTGCACTCGGCGGAGGGGCTGCGCGGCGCCCTGGAGGAGGCGCGGCACGCCCGCCGGGTCGCCGCCGCCCGCCCCGGCCGGGTGTGCGCGGCCGGCCACCAGGAGCTGGCCTCGCACGTGCTGCTGCTGCCGTTCGTCCCGGACGACGTGCGCCGCGCCTTCACGGCCCGTCTGCTGGATCCGCTGCGCGAGTACGACCGCAGGCACCGCGCGGAGCTGATCCCCACGCTGGAGGCGTTCCTCGAGTGCGACGGCTCCTGGACCCGTTGCGCGACCCGGCTGCACCTGCACGTCAACACGCTGCGATACCGGGTGGGGCGTATCGAGCAGTTGACGAGCCGGGACCTCTCGCGCCTGGAGGACAAGCTCGATTTCTTCCTCGCGTTGCGCATGAGCTGAGGTCAGGGCGGTACGGCGGTGGGGGCGCCACCCACCGCCGTTGTCCACGACTTTGTGAAATCCTTCACCCGGCCTCTTGGCCCGGTGCTGCGGTTGGTGCTGGAATGCCGCCACCACCTAAGGCTCGATGGCGTGCTCGGGGAGGGCAACGTGGCGCATACCGCCATGTCTGGTACCGGAACGACCGCAGCTGACGATCCACTCCAGACCGCGGTATGGCGGCTGCGCTCGCGCGCCTGCTGGGTCGACGCGGCGGCCCTCCTCCGCCCTGAGACGGCCGGGGCCTCCCTCCAGCGGGCCGCGCTGCTCGTCGAGCGGTGTCTGTACACGGAGCGGGGCTGGGAGGAGGCCGAGGACGCGCTGCGCACGGCCGAGGCGCAGGCCCACAGCGACGAGGAGCGGGGCGCCGCCGCTTGTGAACGCGGGTACTTGGCGTACGCCGCCACGCTGCTCGGGGTCCGGGACCGGGCGGACGAGGCGCGGGCCGCGCTCGGCCGGGCGGCGGCGCTGATCCCTCCGGAGACACCGGGGAGGGCCCTGCTGGACTTCCGGCGCGGCCTGGTCGCCCAGAACCTCGCCGACGCCCCGCAGGCGGCCCGTGCGGCCTACCGGCGCGCCCACGCGGGCGCCGCCGCGCATGGCGACGAGCTGCTGCTCTCCTTCACCTGGCGGCACCTTGCGGGGCTCGCCCTGCGGGACGGCGAGGTGGCGGAGGCGCGGCACGGCTTCACCGAGTCGTTGCGGATCCGGGAGGAGCTGGGCTACCTCGTCGGTACGGCACCGGCGCTGGCCTCGCTCGCGGATGCGGAGTCCGGACCGGAGGCGTCCCGGCTGCGCGCGGAGGCGGGGCGGCTGTTCCGGCTGCTGGGAGGCGTGCCGACGTGGCTGGCGCGGCAGTTGGCCCCGGCGGAGTAGGGACCGTTCCCAGGGGTGTTTGTTCCGCACGAGTCCACAGTGATCTCAGAAGAACCTGAGAGATTGCTGTGCCAGGCTGGCGCGCTGTTGCCACCCCCCTGGAGGATCATCCAATGAGCCTGATCAACGGCCTGCCCGCACACATCCTGCTCGTCCATTTCGTCGTCGTCCTCGTCCCCCTGACCGCGCTGGCCGTCGTGGTCTGCGCGATCTGGCCGACGGCCGCTCGGCGCCTGGGCGTGGTACTGCCGCTGCTCGGTCTGGTCACGCTCGTGAGCGTGCCGCTCACCACCCAGGCAGGGGAATGGCTGGAGCGGCACGTCGACAGCGACCCCCTGGTCCGCAAGCACACCGAACTCGGCGACGGCCTGCTTCCCTGGGCCCTCGGACTGTTCGTCCTCACGGCCCTCGTCTGGTGGGCGGCTCGCAAGTCGGCGGCCCAGACCTCGGGGGCCGGCCGCTGGTCCACCACGCCGGTCCGGGTCGCTGCGGCGGTCCTGTCGCTGGCCGTGGCGACGGGAGCCGTCGTGGACGTGTACCGGATAGGCGACTCCGGCGCGAAGGCCGCCTGGCACGACGCCTTCTCCAAGACCGCCACCGGTCACGGGGACTGAGGTCAGCCCCTCACAGACTCCGGACGAACGCCCACAGGGCGTCGCGGAACGCGGGGTCACGGGCCAGGAGAACGGCCACGGCGAGGAGGACGGCGGCGCAACCGACGAACGCCGCCCGCCCGCCGAGGCCGTCCTCCCGGCCCGCCCGTCGTGTCCGCCCTCCCCGCCGGTCCCGGAACCGGCGCCGCGCCCGCTGCGCTGTTTCGAACATCACCCTCGGTCACCCCCGTGGAGCTCCCGCCCCCTCTTCCGGCCGACACGCACGGGACCGCCGGAGCGGTTCCGTCCCCCTGTTCTCTCGCCTATTGCGAGCTGTTGCTTTCGATGTCGGTGGCTGGCTCTGATTCAGTCACGACATGACGAAGACGCTCCGTAGTCGTGTGCGATCTGAGTGCGTTGTGGCAAACCGGATCTCGTTCGAACCCTGCGGTGCGGGTGATCATCCGGGCAGAGATGCCAGTGTGGTCGTGGGCATGAAGAAACGGGCCCCTTGGTGGAGGGCAGCCCGGAGTACGCCAGAAACAGGCAATAGGGCGCGGTGAGCATGATCCGAGACCTGATCACCCGCCCGTTCGGATGGTCTTCGTATGAGTCACGACGAGGCGTCTTGGCGGTCCCTTCCCTGGTCACGCGCCCGTGATGCATCTGTGGGCGGTTGCCGCGCGTGCTCCGTACGGGTGAGCGGCGGGGATTACGCGGCGCATGGCTTCGGTGGAACGTACCGCGTACCCGCGGTTCAAGCGCACGATCACCTCCCGCGAGCTGCACGACTCGTTCACCCCTGGCCCGTCCGAGGTGGCGTGGGCACGGGGTAAGGCGCGGTCGCCGGAGCATTTGTTGGCGCTCGTGGTGCTGCTCAAGAGCTTCCAGAAGCTGGGTTCCTTTCCTGCCTTGGACGAGGTGCCGGAGCTGGCCGTCGGGCATGTGTGCGGCCTGCTGGGGCTGGAGGAGGATGTCCAGCCGCGGCATGACTCCGACCGTACGCTGAGGCATCACCGCACGATCGTCCGCGAGCGGCTCGGCGTGGAGTACGACAAGGAGACGGCCCGTGAGATCGCCTCGGCGGCGATCCACGAGGCGGTGCAAACCAAGGACAATCCGGCCGACTTGATCAACGTGGCGCTGGAGCGGCTGGTCAAGGAGCGGTTTGAGCTGCCCGGTTACACCACGCTGGACGCGATGGCTTCGGAGATCCGCACCGAGGTGAACACGACGTTCTTCGAGCTGATCGCCTCCCGGATCGACGACGTGGAGGAGGCCCGCATCCTGGGGCTGGTGCGGGTCGTCGCGGGTTCGCGCAGCCGGTTCGACGAGCTGAAGCGACCGGCGAAGGCGCCGTCGGTGTCGCACCTGCGCGAGCACCTGGCTCACCTGGGCAAACTGGAACTGCTGGGGCCGACGGCGAAGTGGCTTCGGGGGGTGCCGCCGGGGAAGGCACTTCGGCCCGGCCTCCGGATCGGACCCGAAGATCCGCGACAAACTCGCCCGCTACGTCCTACAGTCTTCACCTATGGGACCAACGCGGGCCCAGCGCAGGTCGCCCGGCACATGCGGCAGAAGGTCTCCGTCCACGAGCTGTCGCTCGCGGGTAACCAGCACATCACGTCCGAGAAGCTGAACCGTCCTCGGCCGCGCTGAACATCACCAGCAAGATCAGGCGCTTCGGCACGTGGCACCTGGACATGGAGCCCCCGGACGGGAAGGCGGTCGGGCAGCTGCGGCTGGCCGCCTGAACGGAGCCTATACGGGTGAGGTCGAGGAAGTCCGCGACGGGGCGGGCTGTGCGTTTGGCAGAGCTGTCCGCGCAGATCGGCCAGGGTGCTGGTGCCCAGAGCGGAGTTCTCGGCGACGGCCATGCCGGTTATGGCGTTCACGACGCTCAGCGGAAAGCAGGTGGACCCGGCTTCCGGCGGTCTTCGGGACACGCTTGTCACTGGTCGGCAGCGCGTGCCAGCGGCGGGGCATGTCCTCATGGACGGGCCCCGCCGTTGTCACGGGTCGGTTGGGTTATGAGTGGTCGTGGTGCTCGCAGCACTCGTCGTGCTCGTGGTGTTCGTGGTTCTTGATCGTGGTGGGGTCGGTGGCGGTGTGGGCGGTGGTGTCGCCGCCCCCGGTGACTGTCGCGGTGTTGGTGACCCGGCGGGGGGCGTGGCAGGAGACGTCGACCTGCAGGGTGATGGGGGGGTAGCCGCTCCCGGCGGGGAGGACGTCGCTACGGGTGCAGGTGAGGGTGTTCAGGGTGCAGTTCCATCCCGTGCCGCGGATGCTGTCGGCGCTGAGCCCGGCGGGGAGGGTGTCGTGCACGGTGACCGGGCTGCCGTTGGTCGGGGCGGCCCCGGCGGCGTTGCCGACGGTGATGGTGTAGGTGCCATCCCGCCCCTGGGTGAAGTGCCCGGTGTGGGTCTTGGTGATGGTCAAGGACGGGACCGTGTAGGAGATGGTCACCTGGCCGTTGTTGTTCGCCGTGCCGATCGTCGAAAGCGCGTAGCTCGTGCCGGTACCCGTGGGGGTGGCGAAGCTGCTGCCGCCCCCACCGCCGCCGCCACCCGCCGAGGTGCCGCTGCTGTTGACGGCGGCGCTGCCGCCGCCTCCGCCGGCGAAGTACCCGCCCCCACCGCCCCCGCCGCCACTGGTTTGGGAGCTGCAGCCGCCGTCGAAGCTGCCCCCGGCGCCGCCGGTGCCGACCGTGGCACCGGAGAACCCGGTGCCTGGCCCGCCGTTCGTGGCCACACAGGGTGGAGCGGTGCCTGCGGCCCCGCCGGCACCCCCGGTGCTGGTGCTGGTGCTGCCACCGCCCCCACCCTGCCCCGGCGAAGCCCCAGAACCGGTGGCACTGCCCGCAGTACCGCCGGTGGCATCCTCTGTCCCGCCGTTGCCTCCGTTGCCCCCCTTAGAGTTCTGCCCCGTAAAGACTCCGGTGCCGCCGGAGGCGCCGCCGCCCCCGGCGACCACCAGCAAGGAGCCGCCCGTGCTGATGCTGGAGGCCCCGCCTCCACCCGGACCTTCGAAATGAAAACCACTGAACGGGATGCTCCCTCCCGGGGCGCCGCCGTTGAACCCGCCGGCACCCCCTGTCCCGGTGCCGTTGCAGCCTTTGCCGCCGGTGCCGCCGACGTTGACGGTGAAGGTCGTCGGGGCGGTGGTCTGCGGGAGGGTGGTGACCACCCGCGCCCCCGTCCCACCGGTCCCCGTGACGGAACAGGGGGTGCCGGTGTTGTCGGCGCCGCCCGCGCCGTCCGCGGTGATCGTGACCACCGCCCCCGCCGGAACCGTCAAGGTCTGCGGAGCGCCGGTGAAGGTGAAGGTCTGCGACGGATCAGCCTTCTGCGCCCGCACCGGCACGGCCCCCACCGCCGCGGCGGCCACGGGTGGAGCCGTGGCCGCCAGCAGCGCCATACCGGACAGCAAAACGCTCCCCACCGACACCACCCCCACACCGCGCTCCCCACGCCGTCCACCCGAGCCGACCGGACCGGACGCACCGACGGCACGAAACGGGACCGTCCCAGCGCCCAGGGCCCGGAACACGGCCACGGGCCACCGACGGTCGACCCGAGACCACGACAGATCGCCCTGCCTACGCGCACGAGCGCTCATCCGCGAGTTCACCTCTCCTCCCAGCAAAGCGCCCCGCACCCGCCACACGGCAAGACAAAAACGTCGCGGGACACCTGATGCAAAATCATGACAAACCGCATTAGACAGCCCGGGCCGGTCAGGCAGCGAGGCAATGAGAAACCCCGTGTGTCGCGGCTCTGTCGCAGTAAACTCCGGATTTACTGCGACAGAGCGCTACCCTCCGATCGCGCCCCCGGCGATGGCCTCGCATGTTCGATCACGACCCAAGATCACGTCCGGCGGCGAGGTGTACGCATTTACTGCGGCAGGGCCGGGAGGGGCGCAACCGTGGCACTCGAACAGACAGCCGTCGCGAAACCCGAGGGCGCATTGCGGCTGCCGCGCGCCCGCGTCGTGCCCCTGTCGCCCTCTCCGGGCTCCTACGCCACCTCGGTCGAGCGTTACCTCACCGCAGCCGGCATCGCGAAGTCCTCCGCCCGCATCTACCGGATCTCACTTACGACGTGGGGATGGATGTTCGCCGGCCAGACCGCGCCGACCGGACCGGCCCGCCGCGGCGCCCGGCCGCCCGCCTTCGACCTCACCATGCTCGACGATGCGGGCCTGCCACCCGTCCTCGCCGAGCTCGCCGCCGCCCGCGCCGACGAACTGGACGCCGACACCGTCAACCGCGAACTGTCCATCGCCCGCAAGGTGATCGGCTGGTGGCGATCCCAAGGCTGGATCGAAGGCGACCCCACCCACGGCATCGAGCGCCGCCCCGCCCCGCCCGACCGCACCCGTGCCCTCTCGGAGAATCAGATCACCGCCCTGTGGCGGCTCGACACCACGGTGCGGGAGAAGACCTTCTGGAAGCTCCTCTACGAGTCCGCCGCTCGGGCCGACGAGGTGCTGTGTCTGAACGTGGAGGACCTGCTGCCCGCCGACAAGCGCGGCCGGGTGGGCGCCAAGGGCGGCGCCACCGAGTGGATCCACTGGCAGTCCGGCACCGCCCAGCTCCTGCCCCGCCTCATCGCCGGCCGCCGCGAAGGCCCCCTCTTCCTCACCGACCGCAAGGCCCCCGCCCGCACCCCGGCCGCCGACATCTGCTCGGAGACCGGCCGGGCCCGCCTGTCCTACCGCCGCGCCGAAGAGATCTTCGAGACCAGCACCCGACTGCTGGCCAACCCGCTCGCCACCGAGGAGGACTTCGGCGACCTGGAGGGGTGGACACTCCACCGGATACGGCATTCTGCGTTGACCCACGACGCCGAGGACGGCACCTCCACGCCGATGCTGCTGGCCCGCTCCCGCCACGCCTCCGTCCGCTCCCTGGAGCGCTACGCCCGCCCCGGCGTGGACGCCGTCGCCCGACACCTCGCCTCCCGCGACCCCGCCGCCCGGCGGCGCCACTGAAACGCTGGCCGCTTCCCGGCGCCGGGCAAGATCACGGCGACTGCGCCGTCCCCCTCGCGGGCTCGCAGGACAAGCCCCGGCGACGGGCCGTCGCCTGCCTGCCACGTTCCCTCTGGGTTCGGCCTGTTGCCTGTTTCTGGCGTACTCCGGCTGCCCTCCTTGGTAGTGACGTGGTTGTTGAGGCCGGTCACGAGCAAGGAGACCCGTTGTCAGGCGAGTTGACTGGCGGCCTCTTCAGCCTGCCAACTGCTGTAGCCATTCGCGCAGCAGAGCCGTCTCCGTGTCTCGCAGAGGTACCCCGGTGCCGAGCGCGGTTTCAAGTGCGGCGTCGAGGGCGAGTGCGTGCGAGGCCAGGTCGGACCCGGATGAGGCGGGCGAGTCCGTGGTGATGGAGGCGATGACGGTGTCCCGCAGCCGCGCCGAAGTGGTCAGGTCCCGCTGCGAGGGCTCTTCGCCGATCAGCGCCAGCGTGGCACCCGTCGTCGCCGCATGGATGACGCGGGTCGCCCGCTCCACCGGAACCCGAAGGCGCCCGGCCTCGGCCGCCCGGCCCAGCAGTCTCACCAGCAGGGCGTGCGCCTCGTCCGCGGCCGGGGGCCGCCGCCCGGGCCGCGCAGTGCCATACATGAGCACGTAAAACGCGGGGTGCCGCAGTCCGAAGTCGACGTGCAGGTCCCAGCCGCGGTAGAGGTCGGCCACCGGGTCGTCCGGGGTCAGTGCCAGTGCCTCCCGTTTCTCGGCCAGGTACATCTCGAACCCGTAGGCGGCCAGCTCGGCCAGGAGTCCGTCCTTGTCGTCGAACATCCGGTACAGCGCGGGGGCCGTGATGCCCGCGGCTGCGGCGACCGCGCGCGTGGAGACCGCTTCGCTGCCGCCCTCCTCCAGCAGCTTGGCTGCCACCTGCAGTACCTGGCGCCGCGCGGCGCGTCGTCCCTCGTTCATGGAACAACGATATCCCACATTGCGTGTCGCCGCTCTATCGGTGCTACTGTTCAAAGCGGAACGACGATCCATGCTGCTGGTGGTCGGCGCCGGCCCGCGACACCTGGGCATGCGCCGCGCCCCGGCCCGGGACGTCCCCCCACTCGTGGAGCAGTGCGGCCGACCGCCGCACCGGGCAGCTCGTCGTCTGCCGGCACACCACCGAACACGCCGCCATCGCGGCAGGATAGGAACACCCGTGTCCGACATCTCGATCGTCATCGCGTCGCATTCCGGCTACGGCCACACCGCGCAGATCGCCACGGCCGTGGCCGACGGCGCGCGCTCCATAGCTGGGACGCAGGTCCACCGCGTGGACGTCGCCTCCCTCAGCGACGCCGACTGGGAACTGATGGACGCCTCGGACGCCATCATCTTCGGTACCCCCACCTACATGGGCACCGCGTCGGGGGCGTTCCACGCCTTCGCCGAGGCCACCAGCAAGCGGTGGATGACCCGTGCCTGGAGCGACAAGCTCGCGGCAGGATTCACCAACTCCGGCTCCATGAGCGGCGACAAACTGCACACCCTGCAGTACCTGGCGCTCCTGGCGGCCCAGCACGGAATGCTCTGGGTGAGCCTGAACCTCCTGCCGGGCTGGAACACCACCACATCCAGCCCCCAGGACGACAACCGCCTCGGCTTCTACCTCGGCGCCGGCGCGCAAAGCTTCAACGACACCCCCGCGGTCCACGACGCAGACCTGAACACCGCCCGCCACCTCGGCCGGCGCGTTGCCGAGCACACCCGCATCCACCGCGCCGGACTGACCGCCGCAGCGCACTGACACAACCGTCCGTGAACCGCCCCGGCAGCCCCGCCCTGCACGGGCGAAAAGCAACTCCCCAGGAAGTCACGGGTGGGGTCTGCCCCGGTCCAAAGGGTCATGCCGGCAGGCGTGCCCAGCAGAATCGTCCGGTTCGGCGAGAGGACGCGCGAGGCGTACCACCCATAAGGGCCTTTCGTTCAGAAGTCACTTTTGCAGTTTCTTTCAGAGGAGCGCACCATGCAGAACCGGACGCTCGGAAGCCAGGGCCTGGAGGTCGCGGCGATCGGCTACGGCGCGATGGGCCTGACGATGGCCTACGGACCCACCGACGAGGAGGCCGGCGTCGCCGCCCTCCGCCGCGCCCACGACCTGGGCGTCACCTTCTTCGACACCGCCGAGATGTACGGCTGGGGCACCGGATCCAACGAGATCCTCGTCGGCAAGGCAGTCAGGGACTTCCGCGACGACGTGGTCCTGGCCACCAAGTTCGGCGTCGACATGTCGGTACCGCCCGAGCAGATCGGCGGCCCTCTCAACAGCCGGCCCGACACCATCCGCAAGGTCGCCGACAACAGCCTGCGCTACCTCGGCGTGGACCACATCGACGTCTTCTATCAGCACCGCGTCGACCCCGAGGTGCCCATCGAGGAGGTCGCGGGCACCGTCAAGGAGCTGATCGACGCGGGCTGGGTGAAATACTTCGGTCTCAGCGAGGCCGGGCCCGAGACGATCCGAAGGGCGCACGCCGTGCAGCCGGTCTCGGTCCTGCAGACCGAGTACTCCCTGTTCGAACGGGACGTCGAGCAGTTGTTCCCGGTCCTGGACGAACTCGGCATCGGCTTCGTCGCCTACTCACCCCTCGGCCGCGGGTTCCTCACCGGCACCGCCAAGCCCGCCGGCCGGTACGAAGGCAACGACATACGCAACGTCGACCCGCGCTGGCAGCCGGGCAACTTCGAGAAGAACGTCGAAGCCGTCGACCGGCTCGCCGCCCTCGCGGCGACCAAGGGCGCCACCGTCTCCCAGCTCGCCCTGGCCTGGCTCCTGACCCGGGGCGAGCACATCGTGCCCATCCCCGGCACCCGCAGCCCGAAGCGCATCGAGGAAAACGTCGGCGCCGCCGACCTCACCCTCACCAACGCCGACCTCAAGGCCATCGACGAGATCCTGCCCCACGGCGGCTTCGGCGCCCGCTACGCCGGGGGAAACGTGCCGACCTGGACCTGAGGCCCCCCCGGGGCAGACACCGCTGCCCCACCGTTGACCGCCGACCGACAGGCGACGGGAATCGATTCCTTCTCTTTCCGGGGAAATACACCACGTGCGATAGCGCTTTGACCTGGGGTTCGTGAGAGGAAGAGCCTTCGGCAGTCGTGTTGATCACTGACTGTCTGGAGGTCCGGAGTGCCGGTCGAGTTTCTGATGGATGAGCAGGCCGCGAAGTATGCGGCGTACGACGGGGCGCCGGCCGTGCGGAGTTGGAGCGGTTCTTCTTCCTGGACGGCGCGGACCGGGAGCTGATCGAGGGCAAGCGGCGGGCCCACAACCGGCTGGGCTTCGCGGCCCAGCTCACGACCCGCGTTACCTCGGGGTGTTCCTGGACGACCCGATCGACATTTCGGCGGAGGTCGCCGACTACCTTGCCGATCAGCTCGGCATCGCGAATGCGTCGGTGCTGAAGGTGTACGGCGAGCGGGAGAACACCCGGCTCGATCACGTCCGTGAGCTGCGGCGGGCCCCTGGTCGCGCACAGCTGCAACGTCGGCTACACCCCGGTCATCGGGGCCGCGGACGTGCTGAAGTGCGGGCGCCTGTCCCATGTCGACCAGACGTATCTGCGGCTGGCGACGTACCGGGCCGCGAACGCCACACCAATCGACTACCAGGCAGCCATCCCGCTCGCGCAGGCGTGGGCCGGCGGCCTGGTCGCCTCCGTGGACGGCATGCGGTTCGTCGTCCCCGTTCCGTCGGTGTACGCGCGGCCGAACCCGAAGTACTTCGGACGCCGGGGCGGAGCCACCTGGCTCAACATGATCAACGACCAGGCTGCCGGGCTGGGCGGGAAGGTCGTGGCTGGCACCGCGCGCGACTCGCTGTACGTACTGGACGTCCTCTACGACCGCGACGGCGGCAAGCGCCCCGAGATGATCGTCACAGATACCGCGAGCTACAGCGACATTGTCTTCGGGCTGCTCACCTTGGCGGGGTTCACGTACGCGCCGCAGCTGGCTGACCTGCCGGATCAGAGGATGTGGCGCATCGACCGCGCCGCCGACCACGGCGCCTTCCAGGACGCGGCCCGCTGCGGGGTTGACCTCGCCAGGATTGAACGCCACTGGGAGGACATCCTTCGGATCATCGGCTCCATCCATACCGGCGCTGTGCGCGCGTACGACGCGATCCGGATGCTGTCCCGTGACGGCCGCCCCACCCCGCTCGGCGATACCATCGCGCACTACGGGCGGATCGCAAAGACCCTGCACATCCTGCGCCTGGCCGACGAGCCCGGCTACCGCAGGCAGATCAAGGTGCAGGCCAACCTCCAGGAGGGCCGCCCCTCCCTCGCCCGGAAGATCTTCCACGGCAGGCACGGGCAGCTCTACCAGCGCTACCAGGACGGTATGGAGGACCAGATCGGGGCACTGGGGCACGTCCTGAACGCCCTCGTCTTGTTCAACACCAGGTACATGGACGCCGCGGTGAACCAGCTGCGCCGGACGGCTTCGATGTCCGTGATGAGGACGTGGGCCGCCTCTCGCCGTTTGTGCGGCACCACATCAACATGCTTGGCCGGTACTCCTTCCAGCTCCCCGAGCTGCCCGGGGGCTTGCGGCCGCTGCGCGACAAGGACGACGCAGACGGCTCGTGACCAGGGCCCTGGGCGATCTCGCGGGTGATGGAACCCCCGGCGCGGGCGTTCTGGCTGCGACGCCGGGACGGCGCGTGTTCGTCAGGGTGTCTTCGGGTTCGGGATGTCCGCCGGCCTGTCGTGTGCTGTGCCGGCGGACTCGGTGTGTGAGAGTGAGGCGAGGAGCCGCAGTTTCTCGTCGCTGTCGCTGTCCTTGTCGGGGTAGTAGACGACGAGGATGACGTCGTCGATGGGCAGTTTGTCCCGGTGGAGGCGTAGTTCACCGACGACGGGGTGGTGGACCATAGTTGTGCCTCCGTCGAGACTGCGGACGTCGTGGCGGGCCCACAGGGTACGGAACCGCCGACTTGACAGTGCGAGTTCTCCGACGAGCTCGACGAACCGGGGGTCATCGGTGTCGTCCCCGATGGTGGTGCGCAGGGCGGCGATGAAATCGGCGGTGGCTTTCGCCCAGTCCTGGTGGAAGGCTTGTTCCTCAGGATCGAGGAGGAGAGAACGCAGCCGGTTCTGGCCGGGCCGCAGCCGGGGGGAGAGCGCGACTGCCATGGGGTTGGAGGCCAGGACGTCGAACGCGCGCCCTTCGACGAACGCGGGGATCTGAAGGTGGGCGAGCAGCTCGTGCACCCGCGCCGGTACATGCTCGGGCCGCTTGCGGCGCCGCGCCCTGGGGCGTGCCGCCGCGAGGCCGAGCAGATACGCCCGCTCGATGTCATCGAGCTGCAGGACCCGCGCGAGTGATTCGAGTACCTGCGGTGAGGGGTTCTTGTCACGGCCCCGTTCCAGGCGCAGGTAGTAGTCAGGACTGATCCCGGCCAGCAGGGCGACTTCCTCACGGCGCAGGCCGGGCACGCGACGGTTGCCCCCGGGCGGGAGGCCTGCCTGCGCTGGGGAGACCAGCTCACGCCGGGCACGTAGGTAGCTGCCGAGCCGGTTGCCGGATTCCTCATCCTTCATACCGACACCGTAATGCGGTGCGAGTGTCTCAGAGGGGGCCCTGCCAGGACCAGGGAAGACAGGGGCTCTGCCACACCCGGCGGATGCCGTCAAGACTGCGACAGCACTGTTTCGAAAGAGACAGAGAACATCACTGTCTGCGCCGCGGGCCTGAACGCCGGCGGCGCCCTGGACCGAAGGGAAGATCTCATGGATCTCTCCAACCGCACCGTTCTCATCGTCGGCGGGACCTCGGGTATCGGGCGAGAGCTGGCCCGGCGGTTCGCCGCAGCGGGCAGCACCGTGGCCGTTGGGGGCCGCAGCCCTCAGGCGCTCTCGGAACTCGCCGGGGAGGGTTTCGGCACGATCAGCATCGACGTCACCAACAGTGCTTCCGTCGCATCTGCCCGTGACGCCGCGCTCGCCTGCTACCCCGAGCTGGACACCGTGGTGACGATGTCGGGCGTCATGCTCCTGGAGGACCTGCGCGACCCCGCGCACTTCGAGGCGGCACAGACGACGATCGACACCAACCTGCTCGGCACCATCCGGGTCATCGACGCCTTCACCCCGCACCTGGTCCGGCGGGGCGCCGGCACCTTCATCACCGTCACCTCCGGCATCGCCTTCCTGCCGTTCCCGCCCATGCCCAGCTACGCCGCCTCGAAGGCCGCAGTGCACGCCTACTCCGAGGCACTGCGCGCGCAACTCGACGGCACCGGTGTCGGCGTCGTCGAGCTCGTCCCCCCGGCCGTCGCCACGGCAGGCCAGGAAAAGGTGAACCCGCACGCGCTGCCGCTCGACGACTTCGCCACCGAGGTCATGCAACTGCTCTCAGAGGACCCCACCCCCCACGAAATCCTCGTCAAGGGCGTCCTCATGCACCGCTGGGCCGAGCGCGAAGGCACCTACGACGACCTCGTCGCACAGCGCTCCCAGGCCCTGGCCATGCTCCCCAGCCGTGAAGGCTGACACCCTTCCCCCCATCGGCGGCCACCTCGCTCATCGCCCCGGGGCGGCCGACGAGCAACCACGCCGACCGGGTCGGACAGGACCTGCGGGTGCGTGGCGAACATGGACGCCATCAGGGACGACAGGGCAAAACCGTGAGCGTGCTCGATCAGCCGCGAGACGTCCAGGTCGCGGAAGGGCTCTAATGGTGACGTCGGGTATTGGAACTGTCCGAATGCCTCTGGGCTGAGGGGTCGCCCGAGGCGGTTGTGGTCCGGCCCGGGGTCAGCTGTGGTAGGCAGGGCTGGTGATCAGCCGACTTCCTCTCGACGAGCAACTTGAGTCCCTGCGTGCGGTGCTGTCGCGTAACGATGTGCTGACGGAGGTGCTGGCGCGGACTGCGACGTTGTATCTGCCTGGGTGGTATGTGACGGCAGGATGCCTGTTTCTGACCGTGTGGAACGTAGTCACGGACAGGCCGCCGACCAGCGGCATCAAGGACTACGACGTCTTCTACTTCGACGAGAGCGATCTGTCCTGGGAAGCGGAAGATGCTGTGATCAAGACCGGGCGGGAGGTCTTCGCCGACCTGCCTGCAGAGGTCGAGATCCGGAACGAGGCACGGGTTCACCTCTGGTATGAGGACAAGTTCGGAGTGGCGTGTCCGCCGTATGACTCCACCGAGGCGGCGATCGACAGCTTCGCCGCGACGACGTGCTGTCTGGGAGTTCGTGTGGAGACCGACGGCCGGTGGCGTGTGTATGCGCCGCACGGGCTCTCGGACGTGTTCAACCTCGTCGTTCGTCCGAACCCGGTGCTCGCGCCGCAGTCGGTCTATGAGAGCAAGGCGACGCGGTGGCGTGAGCAGTGGCCCGAGCTGACGGTCCTGGAGTGGCCGTGAGTGAGCGTCACGTCGGCTTCGCGCGTCGGCTGACCTCGGCGGCGTAGGTGGCCCAGTCGCCTGCGGAGAGCCGTTGCCAGGCGACGGCGACATCGGTGTGGATGCCGAGGGTGCGGGCGAGGATCGCGGCGGGGATCTCGGTGGCGAGCTGGAAGAGAGCGGTGCTGCGGGCCTGGTTGGGGCGGATGCCGAGGTTGTTCAGTCGCTGCGTTAGCTGCGTGGTACTGATCGGCCGTCCGGGCTGGCCGCCAGGGAAGAGCCACGGAGAGGGCGCCAGGGCGCCGATGGTCGCGTGCCCCTTGCGGTTCGCGGCGACAGTGCGGGCCAGCTGGGCGACGGGCTCGGGCAGCTGAATGGGGGCATTGCCGAGGTGGAGACGTACCTCCTGAGCGCCGACCTCGACGTCCTCGGTGGTCAGCCGGTGGATCGCCGACGGCCCTTGGGCATAGAGGAGGAGAAGCAGCCCGGCGAGGCGGTCTTCGGGCTTGAGGGTGTCGTCGTGCAGGAGCCGGCGTGCGGTCTTCCAGCGATGTTCGTCGTCGAGCGGCTGAGTGGGGCCGTTCCAGCGGACGGCGGGGACGTGGACGGTGGTGAGCTTGTTGGTGCGGGCCCAGCGGATGAAGTGCCCGGCCGTCTGGCGGTAGGTGGCCAAGTCGTCGGTGAGCCACCGGTCGAGGTCGGCCTGCCGGCAGGTGGCCAGGGTGAGGTCGTGGGCCACCAGCCAGTTCAGGAAGGCGACGGCCGCGTGGGTGCGTTGACGTGCGGACATGAACTGCTGCGGGGTAAGAGGGCGGCCGTTGTTGCGTCGGCGAAGCCGCCGGAGAAGGTGCCAGATCGTGTACCGGTGCAGGACTTTTCGTTGTTCGGGGTCCGGCTGGGATGCGAGGAGGTCGGTGAGGAAGCGTTCGAGGCGGACCATGTACTCGTCGCGCTCGGGCAGGGCACCGACGCCGACGAGGACTTGGCGGAGGTGGGCGAGGGGCGGGCTGTCGGGCAGTTCGTCGAGTGCCTCGTGGGTCAGTGCTCGCCGGCCGGACGCGAGGTCGGACAGGACCGGGGAGACGGACGGCTTGTTCAGCCACCGCCTGGCGGTGATGGGGTGCTCGGTGGTGGCGATGTTGTGCCGGAGGGCTTCGAGGCCGGGGTGGAGGGCAGCGGACGGGGGACCCAGCAGCTCGTTGAGCCGCCGGTTGATGAGGCAACGGGCGCACTGGCCGGGGTGCGGGTAGTCGGGATCGCTGCAGGTGGGACAGGTGTGCCAGACCTCAGGGGCGGTGCAGTCAGCGCAAAGGGGCTGGCCGAGGGTGCCGAAGGCAACCGTCGCGACACCTCCGCAGACCGAGCACGGTGCTGAGTGACGCTGGCAGTCCGGGCACCACGGCCGGCCTGTGGTGCGGGATGTGCCGCAGGGCTTTTCCTCGCCGCAGATGCTGCACGTCGCGGTGGGCAGGGAGGGGCAGCTGGAGCAGAGCGGACCGTCCGGCGTGCGGGTGTTCACGACCTTGCGTCGGCCGCAGTTGATGCAGGTCTCCAGGTTCGCCGGGTCATTGACCAGGCAGTTCGGACACAGCGGCCGGCCATGGTGGTCGCGGGTGGCCGGCTCTCGGCGGGCTCCGCAGCCTGAGCACTCCTCGATGCGGGAGTGGGCGATGCAGGTGCGGCAGACTCGCTGTCCACCGAGGGGTTTGTCGATGCGTACGACTCTGTGGCAGCCGGGGCAGGACGGCCGGACGATTCCGGCGACGCCGGCCTCGTGCAGCAGGTCGATCAGCCGGAGGATCGCGCGGTGGGGTGCGAGGTGGCCGTCCCCGGTCAGCAGGGCGGGGTTGGCTTCCAGGGCCCAGGCGAGTTTTTGCTGGTAGGAGGGGCGGGGTGCCGACCGGCGGACCGCGTCGGCGATCACTTCCCGCCTTGCCTGCGGATCCAGTTCGGCGATCAGGGCGCTGATCACCGCGATGGGGTCGCGTCCGTCGGTGTCCGGGCACTTGGCGCATCGCGGTCGCCCGGCCCGGTCCCGCGTAGCGACCCGGCGGGTGTTTCCGCAGGCAGCACAGGACTCGGGCCTCGGTCCGCAGTTCCCGCAGTACCAGTCCTGGCCGCGGCGCTGGAGGGTTCGCATCTGCCTGCCGCACTCGGCGCAGCACGGCGGCGAGATCGTCTGGGCTCCGGCCTCACGCAGGGCGATGAGCAGGTCGCCGACGGCCCTGGGCGCCGGAGAGCGTCCGTTGCCCAACACGCTGGGATGCTCGGCCAGATGCGCCGCGAGGCGGCGTGACTTCGCGCGGCCGCCCGCGACGCCGGTGACCACGGCGCGGATCCGGTCGGGCTCCAGTCGGTCTTCGACGGCCGCGACCAGGTCCACGATCAGTCCGATCGGATCGCAGACGGCCCGCTCGGGGTGCCCGGGGGCGGTCACGGCCCCTCGGCACCGCGGATGCGGGCCCGCTTGGGCCGCAGGTCACCGACACCGGTCTCGGCGCCAACGGCCTTCTTCGTCCGGGTGGTTGATCCGGCTCCGGCTGCGGCCACGGGCTCGATGAGGTCGTCCATGGTGCAGTCGAGGATGTCGAGCAGGGCCATGAGGATCTTCAGGCTGAGCCGCTCGGGGCGCTCGACGACGAGCCGGTAGACCTGGCTGGACGACAGGGTGATGCCACGTTCGTCCAGCAGCGGGATGAGGTCGGTGGTGGAGAAGAGCCCGCGGTCGGCCATGACCTTGCGCAGGTGCCATTGGTAATCGAGCTTGGCGGCCATCAGCGGTCCTTGTCTGCAAAGGTCGGGGCGAGCGCGGGCGCAAGTGCCTTGTGGAGCATGGTGTTCATGAAGTCGTCGCTGACGTGCGTGTAGATGGCGGTGGAGCTGTCATTCTCGTGACCGACTTGCTGCTGCAGAAACCGCCGGTCGACCCCGTCCTCCGTGAGGTGGGTGACGTAGGTGTGCCTTGTGTCCGCAGAAGCCGTGTGCGGCAAGGTGCGTGTTGCGATAGCGCAGGCCGTCCGTAAAGGCCACGTTCGCAACATCCACCATCGGTCGTGTTGCATTTCGGCGATGCCGTCGTGAGGCAGATCACAGGGCCGCGTGGGGTGGTCGCTTCTTTGATCGATGCCCGGCGCCCCGCATAGGTTGGCCTGGTGAGGGGTGGACTGCGGGAGCGGTGGAGGGGGCAGCCGCGGTGGGTGAGATGGACGCTCGCGGTGTACTTGATCGGATTCGTTGAAGGGGCTGGTGCCCACTTCCTGGATCTGATCAGCGGTGGGATCCACGTGTATGCATCCTTCGCCCCTGTGCCGCTGCAGGTGTTCTTCGTCAGCCTGGTGGTCCTCGACCCGATGGCCGCTGTACTGGTTGGACGTGTTCGGTTGGCGGGTGTCCGACTGTCCAGCGGTGTGATGGTGCTGGACGTCATCGCGAACTGGATCGTCAACTGGCCGCAGCTGAAGGAGAAACCGGCATGGCTGCTGCAGCCTGTCGGACTCCTGGCCATCACGCTCTTCGGCCTGTTCGTCATCGCGACCTCGGTTCCTTTGCTTCGAGCCATGAAGGAGGTGAGAAGCTTTGCCTGAGGCCTACATGACAAAGTTCTAGGCTGGCCTGCAGCAGGACACGGGGAAGGGGCGGTTGGTGGACTGGTTCTGGTGGGTTCTCATCATCTTCTGGACGGGTGGTTTCGCGTGGGCGGCCGACAACGTCCGCACCGCACTGCGTAATCGGCATGAGCGCAAGTTGCAGTTGTTGGAGGCGGCGAAGCAGGAGCGCCTGGCCGTCGAAGCGGCGCACAAGCCGCCGGAGCCGGTGTGCGGATGCACGCACCATCTCGCCAAGCACGACAAGCAAGGCCGGTGCCATGAACGTGTCGAGGTGCCAACGGCCTGGGACGAGAACAAGAAGCCGCTGCGTTTCGAGGCCGGCCAGTGCAACTGCCAGCAATACGTGGGACCGCAGCCTCTGTCGCAGGTGTTCGCGGAGGAGCTGACGGACCGCGCCTGAGCAGTATGGGGGACTTCCGGTAGCCATTTTCGCTTCGTGTGGTGGCGGCAGGGGCAGGATGGGGCACCTGCCGTTTGGCTGCCCGTCCAACGACGCCGAACCGAACGGCAAGCACCTCGCCACCGAGCTTCACGATGCGTGACCTGTTGGCATCGTGAGGTGTCTTCTGACGATGCATCTCAGCTGCACGACCCGATGACGGTCGTCCGTGGCGAAGGGAGGCGGGTGACACGATTCGAGGCGTCAGCGGCCCCGCGGAGGTGGACGATCTCCTCATGCTGGGCGGCGAGCCGGGCCAGAGCCTGGGAGCGGAAGTCGGTGAGCTCGTCGATCGTCTGTTCCGACTGGGTCAGCCGTTCCCTGAGCTTGGCGTTCTT
>NZ_JCAJZO010000022.1:0-116708 GCF_059510295.1 Streptomyces sp. PTL18
ACAGGGATCAACGACCCGGAACACCTACCGTTTCGGATCAATAAAGTGGAGCTCAGCTCCCACCCTGCAGTGCGCTACTGATCTCCAGAAGGCGCCCCTCGGGCAGAGCGAATGCGTTGCTTGGGTTTCGATAGGAGTGCCCACCGTCGTTGATCCAGACGCCGCCCGCCGACCTCCACCGAGCGGGAGCCCATTGGCCCTGGTTCTCAAGGAGCATCCTTGCCACCTCAGCGGGCTCTTCCATCAGGGTGAGAGCCGCGAGCGACGTGGTGAGAGCCACGGCTGCATCGTCGGGAAGTAGCACGTCGCCGAGTGTGGGGAAGAGCAGCAAGAGACGGGCGTCAGCATCACCAATGCCTTCTGTTGCCGACTGCCGGGCAGCGGACAGCAGTTCCGGCCAGGCCATGCCGGGCCCCATGAAGTGACCGTCGACCACAGCGAGGGTTTCCGCTTCGGACCAAGCCGGCTGATGGATCAGATAGTCCACGCCCCATCCGTCCACGACGTTGCGGTAGACGATGTAGATGGTGTGACCGGAGCGCAGCGGCACACTGAACACCGGCCACTCATGCTCGGCGGACAGTGTGCGATACAGCTCCATGGCCGCATCCCAGTCGGCGCCGAACGCGGCTCGTTGTGCGTCCTCCCCACGCAGGCAGGAGCCCAGGTGCACAGGCCAGAACAACGGGTCGTCCAGGTAGGCGTCGCCCCGCACCAAGGGGCCGCCTTCGTATCCGGGGATCTTGAGCACGTGCAGATGATGACACGCGGGACAGCCACCGTGTCAGGAGCGAGGTTCGGCCCTCTTCCGTCTCAGTTTCCGTCTCATTCAGCGCCGGTCACGGCCGTTCAGACGAGACCAGGGGCGGTAGCCGCCCAGACCGACCGGCCGCCCATGAACGCAGGTGAACAGCCCCGCCCAAGGCGCCCGCGGCCACCACCACAGTTGGAAAGCGTGTTGGGGGCAACCCCTCACGAGTTCGAATCTCGTATCCTCCGCAGCCGCCTGAACAGGCGAAACGAAGCGGCCCCGCTGATCACAGTGGGGCCGCTTCGTTGTTCACTCAGTCGTCGTTGTCCTGGTTTCTGTCCACAGGGGGCGTTTCCAGGGGTCCCCAGATGGCATCGGCGATCTTCTTGGCCACGTCCTTGAGCATGGCGTCCGGCACATGCGGGTACCTCGCGCGCATGCTCGCGGAGGTGCCCGGCTCCCATCCCGTGATCTGATCGATGACGCGGTCCGGGACTCCGAGCAGCATGAGCACGGTGGCGGCCGTGTGCCGGGCGTCGTGCAACCGGGCTTTCCGGACTCCCGCGTCTTCCAGCAGCCGCTTCCAGCCGTGATAGTCCGTGTTCGGGCTCAGCGGGCCGCCCAGCGGCTTGGTGAACACGTAGTCCGACTCGGCCCACAGGTCGCCAGCCGCCTTGCGCCCGCGCTCTTGCGTCTCGGCGTGGGCCCGGAGCATGGCGACCAGCGGGCCGGGCAGGGGCGCGGCGCGGCGGCCGGCGCGGGACTTGGTGTTGGTCTCGCGCCGGACCTGCATCTTGTCCGGGCAGTAACCCGCCTTCGCACGGCCGCGTGGTGAGGCTTCCGGGCACCCGTGCTTGTACTGGGACGCAGACGGTCCGGTGCAGCTTCAGGTACTCGTTGGCGAGGTCGACGTCAGACCAGCGCAACCCGAGCGTCTCACTCTGCCGTAGCCCGAGCCCCAGTGCCAGCATCCAACGTGCGCTGGTCCGGCGCTTGTTGGCTTTGAGCAGCAGGCACTGAACCTCTTCCACGGAGTAGGGCTCTCACTCCGATTCGTCCTCTTCCATCCGGGGAGGCTTCGCCAGCGCAGCAGCGTTCTTCGCCGCGTAGCCGCGCCGTACCGCTTCCCCGAGCGCGGTCCGGGCGGTGCGGTGCGCCTGGTCTGTTCCACCCGAACCTGGTCCTTGAAGGGGTTGGGGTGCGCGTCGCTGTCCACGCGGCCGACAAGGGCGCGGTCCGGGCCGGCGGCGTCCTTGGCCGTCACCAGCCCCACGAACGTCACGTCAGGTCCGCGCTCCGGTGGTGCGCGCGCACAAGGACGGGAAGTACGACGGTGTGCGGCGGTACGAGGTACACGCCGGCCGGGGCTCGATCAGCCCATCGGCTTGTGGGGAACCTCGGCGCCTGGGCTGCCGACCGCTTCCAGCCGGCCTCGCCGCGTGAAGGGTGAGGTCCGGCATCTGCCTCCGAGAACGCTTCACAACTGCCAGCCACGGCCATGATGTCGCGCTGCCGCCCCCTTCTTACCCGTTCCCCGCTCGCTCTGCCGCTCAGCTTGTTCCCGGTCGATCTCCTTCTGGTACTCGTCCAATTGCCGCTGGCCCTCGGCTTCTGCAGCTCGGCGCTCTTCAGCGCTCATCTGCTCGTACGCACGCATTCCCAGCGCGGCCCTCTCGTGCAGCGCCTCCCGGTAGGTGCCCGTCCGCATCGCTTGGCGCAACCCGACCCTGCCGGCCAGCACTTCGCGGGCCATCTCCCGCACGGTTTCGTCTCCGCTACCGGCGAGCTTCTGCAGCGACCTGCGCAACGCCCGCGCTCGAGCCGGGTCCTTGGCGATGTCGAGGAATTCCTCGTCACCGACCTCGCGTCCATCCATGAGCACAGCTCCTCACATGGGGCTTCCTGCACAGCGTTAGAGTAGCTGGCGGCTATGGAACGCAAGCATGTCGACGGGGTGAGGAATGACGTTCGCGGTCAAGCCGGATGACCTTGACGGGTACAGCCGCCAGGTGGAGCGTGCAGCCGAAGACGTACGTCAGGCGCAGGAGTACCTCAAGAAGTACGGCGATATGGGGGCCGTGACCGGGCAGGGGCTGTTCCTGTGGGCGACCGGCATGCATGCGCAGGCCATGGACGGGGTCGACGACGTGGTCACGCGACTTCACGGCATCCTGACCGCCAGCGCAAAGGAGCTGTCGAAGTCCGCGGACTACTACCGCACAACCGATCAGGACCAGGCGTCGAAGCTCGACGCCACTTACCCGCCGAGCAAGCGCTGACGTACCTGGAGACATCGCTCAGATGAGTTTCACAGACGTTGTCGAACCGGTCGACAACCTCAAAGCACCCGGCAAGCCCGAAGAGTTCTCCAAGGGTATTGTCGGCGACACCGTCAGCACGGTGAGCGATTTCCTCAGCCCCAGCGAATGGGCACTCTCGACGATTCAGTTCGTCTTCGGTTTCAACCCCTTGGAAGAAGCCATCGCCTGGTTCACCGGCGACTGGGAGTCGTACGTCAAATGCGGTGAGATGTGGGCGAACACAGGCAAGCTCGCCAAGGACGTGGCAGCGAACCTGAATTCCGGCAGCAAAGAGCTGGACGCGACGTGGAACGGCAACGCGGCCGACGCCGCCTACGTCTACTTCAGTGAGCTGGCGAAGAAGATCGACTCCTTGGATGGTGACCTGAAGGAGATTCAGAACGCTTACAACGATGTCGGCCTCGCCGTGGCCAGGGGCGCGGACCTCATCAAGGGCCTGCTCGAACAACTGGCGGATGAGGCAATCATCGCCGAGGCCGAGCTCGCGGCGGGCACGCTGCTGGCCGAGACAGGTGTGGGCGCTGTCGTGGGCTACGCGGCTGCTGCTCTGGAGATCGCCGAGATGATCAAGACGTGGGGACGTATCACCGAAGCCTACAGCGCTGTCCAGCAAGCCGTGGATGTGGCCACGACCGCCAGTGGATTGGTGGTCGGCAGGCTCAGCGTCGCCCTGAAAAGCTTTCCCGAGCCAGGGAAGAGCTACGACAATCCCGCGGTGTAGTCGCTCTCAGCTCAGGAGCCCGGCCAGCAGCGTCAGGAGGAGACAGACGCCAGCACCGGCGAGGCCTCCGCGAACGAACCACTTGCGCACCAGGCCGACCCTGGTTCCTGATACCGCCCGGGTGATCACGGCGACTTGCATTCCGCTGCGGGGGAACATGCCTGTGGCGGCGAACGCCATGCCGAACGCCGCCACGAGCCAGCCGAGGAAGAACACGGCGATCCACCGGGTCGTCTCGCCGAAGCCGACCTTCACGTACCAGTCCCCGGCCTGCTGCACGGAAACCTTGCTCCCCGGTTGCACCTTCGCCCGGATGCTCGCCTGATCGTCAACGACCTTGCCGTTGTCGGACCTGAAGGTCCCCCCGCATACCGTGGTGTCGCTGGAGCTGCGGCTACCTTGTTTGACCCAACAGCGCTCCACGGTCAGAGTGCCATGGGTCCCGACGACGCCGGCCGCGTGGGACGCGTTATAAAGGCCGATCCCGAAGACCACCAGAGCGAGAACGAAGAACAGTCCTCCGAGAGCACGGCCCATGACGCCAGGTCGGGGGAGCGTCGTGATCGGCGCGAGCGGCGTCAATTCTGGCTGCGCCACTACGCGCCCTCTCCCCCGTCGTACTCGTCGGCCGGTGTCGTGGGACAGTGCGACTTCGCACACGCACCGACCGTGTCGCGCTTCCTCATACCGCCCAAGTAAACCAGGACGCCGGCCCGGTGCGCAGTCGCGGTGCGGCTGCCCCCGTGCCTATGACGTTCGAGGTCTGGCACACAAGCACCAAGTGGTGTTCTCCTCCTTGAGCTGCGGCCGTCCCAGCCCGGTCGGCCGCGGCAAGAAGGCAAGAACTCCCGTTCGCCGAAGGCCAAGAACGGACTGCCGCCCGCCAGGAGCCTTGCTCTTCGTCCATGGGAATCAACCCGGGAACGTTCCCTGAGGCTGGGGCATGCCGTGAGCGTCGGCCGAGTGTTTGCGCCGGCCCCACGTTGCGAGGAGCACACCGCCGAGCAGGGACACGAACCCCCCGCCGGCAGCGACCAGACCCGTCGTCCACAGCCCCTGCGCCGGCGGCGCGTCCTTGGTCTTCGGTGTGCCGACCGGAGTCGCCAGGTGCAGCTTGCCCTTGTACGCCACCGGAGCTGTGCCGTCCTCGGGGGGTGAGGCAGCGGCCTTGACCGCCGCGGCCGCGTTGATCGGTCCGTAGCCGAGCAAGGCGCTGTTTCCACCCGCTGGGTGATGGGCGGTGGTGCTCAGGATGTCGTTCACTTGCGCCGGAGTCAGCTTCGGGTTCTTCGCGTACATGAGGGCCACGACACCGGCGACCAGTGCACAGGCCGGCGAGGTTCCGTCGATCGCCTCGTAGCCGCCCGTGTTCGTGGCGCCCTCCCGGCCGACGCCAAGCCACACGGTCACAAGTACGCCATCGATGCCGTGCTCGCTGTCATCGCACGCCAGCAGAAGGGGCAGGTCACCGTCTTCACCTCGGACGTGCACGACCTGGAGAAGCTCCTCCCGGACACCGCCGTCGTCAAGAAGGTATGACCCGGCGCCCTGGTCTCAGTTCTGGTCTCATTCATACCCGTCCAGCACCGTCCACCGCCCTCCACCGGGTGCGCATCCGCGCCGCTCCTCCAGTCTCCCAACCCGTGATCGCCTCGGTCACGACCTCCGGGACTCCGAGGATCAGGAAAACGGCCGCGGCGGTGTGGCGAGCGTCGTGGAGGCGACGTTGTGCACGCCCGCATCCCGGAGAAGCCGCTTCCAGACGTGAAAGTCGGTGTTCGGGCTCAGCGACCCGCCGATTGGCGAGGCGAAGACGTACCCCTTGTCCTCCCGGTCCGGACCGGCCGCGATCCGCTCCCTGCCCGGTACCTTGAACGCCGGGCTTGGGTGCCAACCCGTTTGGTCCGGGGCTGTGACCTGGGGTTTCGGTGGTGCGGCGACCAGCGCATCCTGCGCAAGCTCGGCTTCACTTCCCGTACCCAGGTGGCCACCTGGGTGCAGGAGCACATCCAGGCCCGGTGATCCCCGGGCACATCGCGTGCACGGTGACACGGGGGAACCGGCCGCCGCTCAGGGGCCGCTGTCACGACGGCGGCTTCCCCTCGCCCTGCGCGGCCTGCAGATCGGCGAGCAGCTCGGCCTGGCCGGCCAGCACCCCGGACAGGATGGTCCGCGCCACCCGCAGCAGTTCGGCGACGTGCGGACTGGTCAGCGAGTAGTGCACGGTCGAGCCCTCCTTGCGGGTCTTGACCAGGTTCGCCCGCCGTAGCACGGCCAGCTGCTGCGAGAGGTGGGCGGGCTCGATGCCCACCTCGGGCAGCATCTCCGCGACCGCGTGCTCGCGTTCGCTCAGCAGTTCCAGGACGCGGATGCGGGCCGGGTGGCCGAGGGTCTTGAAGAACTCGGCCTTCAGCTGGTACAGCGGCGTGCTCACCGGGCCGGCCCCTCCCCCGTGCAGCGGCACGGCACTATCGGCCACGGCTCGGCGCATCGCATCCACCCACTCGTCAAGAACATGCGGCCCATCCTCGCCTGCCGCCCCGGCCGGACCGAATCCGCGCCGGGAAAGCGGGCCGCGGAATCCGGCAGTGACGACCTCCGCGCCGCGGCCCGCCCCTGCGAGACGGCGAAGCGGCTTCGGCGGTCGCGGTCCGGCCCTCGGCCGGCCGACCGCGCAGCTCGCCCGGGCCCGCCCGGGGAGCGGCGGACGCGTCCGGTCCCGGGTGGCCGGCGACGGAGAGGACGCGGACGTTCTCCTCAACGCTGTGACGCCGGTCGACGGTCATCGGGGATCTTCCTTGCGTGCGGCTCGTCGGGGTCGGGTCAGAGGGGGAGGGTGACCCGGATGCCCTTGCCCAAGCCGTCGGCATCCGCGCGGACCACCGCCGTGCCGTCCAGAGCGAGCACGAGCTCCATGACGGTGCTCAGACCTCCGTGGCCGGCGCCGGTGGCCGCCCCGTACAGCAGAGGCTGGTAGGGGTGGCGGTCGTGCACGGCGAAGGCCAGGCAGTCCGTGCCGGCCGCGTAGATCACGGTCATCGTGGGCGAGAGGACGGCGGCGTGCCGGACGCTGTTGGTGACCAGCTCGCTCAGGATCAGCAGAGCCGGGCCGACGGTGGGATGGTCCAACCCGATCCCCCACTCGACCAGGGCCTGCTCGGCGGTCTCGCGGGCGAGGCGGACGGCGGACGGTTCGGTGGGCAGCGTGAGCACGTGCCGGTGGGGCAGGGCCTCGAGTCGCGTGGACATCGCTCACGCCTCCGCACGGGTGAGCCGGCGGCCGGTGACGGGCTTCGCGCCGGCTGCCACAGGCCGGTGCCCTCCGGCAGGAACAGGGCCGCCACGCCGGAGAGCTCGACCATGTGGAAGGGGGACGGCAGGGGTACTCATCGCAGGGCTTCCTCGCTGGAGGACCGGGGCTTCCGTGCGGGAAGCGGGGGCAGCGCTCCGGCCGTCCGAAGACGGTCGCGAGCGGCACGGATCGCGTCGGGGGTGGTGGCGTACTCCCCGCCCTCGTGGCGCAGCAGGTCCAGCGCGCCGACAGAGTCGAGGACCTGGCGCTGGCCGGGCCGTATGCCGGAGGCGAGGACGCTGATGCCACGGCGCCGCAACTTCTCCACAGCGTCCTTGAGGACGAGGGCGCCGGTGGCGTCCATCGTCGACACCCGGGACATGCGAAGGACGACGACCCACACGTCGGCGACCTCGGTCAGTTCCAGCAGGAAACGGTGGGCGGCGGCGAAGAACAGGGGTCCGTCGATGCGGTAGGCGACGATGTGCTCGGCAAGCAGGGCGTGCTCCTCGGCGGTGTGGTCGCCGCGTTCGAGCGGCACCTGGTCGAAGCGGGCCTGCTTCGCGACGGCACGCAGGGCGAGGGCGCCCGCCGTCGCCAGGCCGAGGACGACTGCGTAGACGAGGTCGAGGGCCAGGGTCGCGACCGCGGTCAGTACCAGGATCAGCGCGTCCGAGCGGGTGGCCTTGGCCATGGCCCGCAGCGAGCCGACCTCGACCATGCGGATCGCGGTGGCCAGCAGGACGCCCGCCAGCGCGGCGAGCGGGATCTTCGACACCAGGGGTGCCGCAGCGAACAGGATCAGGGCGAGGACGGCCGCGTGGGTGAGCGCGGCCAGCCGGGAGCTCGCGCCGGTGCGGACGTTGACCGCGGTGCGGGCGATCGCGCCGGTCGCGGGTACGCCGCCGAACAGCGGGGCGGCGATGTTGGCGAGGCCCTGGCCGAACAGTTCGCGGTCCGGGTCGTGCCGCTCGCCGACCGTCATGCCGTCGGCGACGGACGCGGACAGCAGGGATTCCAGCGCGGCGAGGGCGGCGACCGCCACCGCCGGGGCGAGCAGGGAGCCCAGGGAGCCGAGCTCCAGGAAGGACAGCGAAGGCGCGGGCAGGCCGGAGGGCAGGGCGCCGATCGGCTTCGCCGCGCCGAGGTGGGCGAGCTGCGCCACGGCCGTCGCGGCGATCACGGCCAGGATGGAGAACGGGGCCGTCGGACGCCACCGGGCACCGACGAGCATGACCGCGGCCACCGCGAGAGCGATGCCGACTGCGGTCCAGTGCGGGGACGCGGTGAACTCCTCGACCGCCCGCCAGGCCACCGGCAGCACCCGGTCGCCCCGGGGCTTGGGCACGCCGAGGGCGTTCGGGATCTGCTGGAGCCCGATCACGCAGGCGATGCCCAGAGTGAAGCCCTCGACCACGGGCGCGGGAACATACCGCACGTAGCGGCCGGCCTTCAGTACGGCCAGCGCCACCAGCATCACGCCGGCCATCACACCGACCGTGAGGACGCCCGTCGGACCGTACGCGCCCACGATCGGAACGAGGACCACGGTCATGGCGCCGGTCGGCCCGGACACCTGCAGACCGGATCCGCCGAACACCGCGGCGAGCGCCCCCGCCACCACGGCGGTCGCCAGGCCCGCCTCGGCGCCCAGACCCGAGGACACGCCGAAGCCGAGCGCAAGGGGCAGCGCGACGATCGCCACAGTCAGGCCGGCGAGCAGGTCCCGGCGCGGATCGCGGCGTATCTCCGCCAGATCGGTGCGACCGGGCAGCAACGCCGTGATCCGGCCCCACCCCAAGCTCACTGCCCTCCTCATGGCGCGGCGACCTCGGCTTCCCCTGTTGAGCCCCGGCCCGGGGCTGGTGCGAAGAGCTGTGCCCGCGGCTACTTACGAGAACAGTAAATACAGCATCTAACCAATTGCGAAATTTTGCAATTCCTCGCGAGGCGCTGTCGCCGTCGGCAGTGAGCCTCCCCGGCAGTGCGTTTCCGGGGCCCGCACCTGCCCCGCGTCCGGCGGGCGGACGCGGATGCCCCGCCCGTCGGGTCGGGCGGGGCATCCGGTGGCGTGAGGGTGGGGGAAGTCAGGGAACCGACCTGTAGGTGTTGCTGGCCCACAGGGCGCCGCCCGTGCCGGGGCCGCCGCCGCTCCTGTAGACGACGAAGTTGCCGTCGCTCTGCAGGAGGGCGTAGGCGCCGGAGTGGCCGTAGGTGTGGCTGGACCACAGGGCACCGCCGGTGCTCGGGCCGCCGCCGCTCCTGTAGACGACCAGGTTGCCGTCGGACTGCATGTACATGTAGGCGCCCGCGTGACCGTAGGTGCCGGAGGACCAGATGGCCCTGCCGTCGTGCTTGCGGTACATCACGACATTGCCGTCCGACTGCACCACCAGGCGGGTGTACCGGGTCTGGGTCCACCAGCCGCCCTTCAGCTTCTGGCCGGACCCGATCGTCGTCGAGCGCACGTTGGTGCCGTCCGCCCACAGGGCGCCGCCGGTGCTCGGGCCGCCGCCGGGACCGTAGACCACGAGGTTGCCGTCGTCCTGCAGCAGCAGGTAGGCGCCGGAGTGGCCGTAGGTGTGGCTGGACCACAGGGCACCGCCGGTGCTCGGGCCGCCGCCGCTCCTGTAGACGACCAGGTTGCCGTCGCTCTGCATGGAGGCGTACGCGCCCGAGTGGCCGGAGGTGTGGCTGGACCAGATTGCCGGGCCGCTGCCCGATCCGCCCGTCCTGAGGTAGGCGACCAGATTGCCGTCGCTCTGCATGGACAGCGTGACGTTCGCGCTGCTCAGCCGGTGCCCGGAGGTCAGCTGCTGTCCGGGCTGGAGCGCGTTGACGCTGTTCGGCCCGCCCCCGAAGGCAGCGGTTCCGTCGGGGGTGCCGAGGCCGGTGGGGCCGTCGTAGCCGGCGCCCGCGGTGCACAGGTAGGTGGGTGAGCAGGTGCCGTTGGAACCCGCGGTGACGTCGTTCAGCGCTCCTGTGTGGCCGTAGGGGTACGAGGAGGGGTAGCTGTTCGCGGTCGGGGTGCCCGCGAGGGCGTAGGTGGCCGCGATGACGGGCGACGATGCGCTGGTGCCGCCGTAGACGTCCCAGCCGGAGGCCCCGTAGGTGTCGTAGACGGCGACGCCGGTGGCCGGGTCGGCGACCGCCGAGACGTCCGCGGCGCTGCGACGGGAGCAGCCGGTGTCCGACTGCCAGGACGGCTTGGGCTCGTCAGCGGAGCATCCGGACCCGGTGCCTTCGGCGGAGTCGGTGGACCACACCGACTCGCTCCAGCCGCGGGCGTTGCTCGCGCGGGAGAGCGAGGTGCCTCCGACGGCGGTGACGTACGGGGAGCTGGCCGGGTACTCGGCGCCGTAGTCGCTGTCACCGGCGCTGACGGTGACAGCGACGCCGGGGTGGTCGAAGTACTGGACGTCCGCGGTGGTCTCGCTCGGGTCCTCGGTGCCGCCGAAGGAGTTGGAGACGTACTTCGCGCCGAGGGCGACGGCCTTGTTCTCGGCCGCTCCGAGGTCGGACATGCCGGCGGAGTTCGCCTCGACGAGCAGGATGTGACACTGCGGGCAGACGGCGCTGACCATGTCGAGGTCGAGGGAGATCTCACCGGCCCATCCGGAGTCCGCGCTCGGGTAGGTGGTACCACCGGTCTGGTCGACCTTGCGGAAGCAGCCGTTCGCGGTGGTGCAGGCGGGGAGGCCGTACTGGGACCGGTAGGTGGCGAGGTCCGACTCGGCGGTCGGGTCGTCGTAGGCGTCGACGATCGCCACGGTCCGGCCCGAACCGGCCGTGGAGGACGGCAGGTTGTAGGCGCTCTGCAGGTCCACGGGACCGTAGCCGGACGGTGTGGTGTTCGGGCTGAGCGTCATGTGCTGGACGATGTCGGTCCTGGCCTCGGCGAGGCACGCCATCTGGCCCGGCTTGGAGGCGTGGGCGCACAGGTGCTTCACGTGGGCCGCCGAGGTGGCCGAGGCCGCCGACGCGGTCACCGTGAGCGGTCCGCCCGCCAGGAGTGCCGCGGCGGAGAGCAGCGCGGCCGCGGCGGAGCCCGCCCGGCGCCTGCGTCTGCCGCGCGGCTGCTCCGCTGTCGCGTGTTCGGCGCTTGAGCGCAAGGAGTTGCCCTTCTGTGGGGTGCCGTCGGGGAGCGTTCGGAGAGCGACCGGTCCGGGATGGTCCGACCGTGACCGTCGTTTCGAGGAGGGCTCGGCCTACGTCCGGGCGACGGCTGCGGCTGCGCCGCCGCGGCCGGTCGACGCCGTGTGACGTGCGCGCGGGGACCGGAGAGATGCCTCGGGGCGGCCGCGGACGGCCGCGGAGGACGTTGCTGACCCCCCGTCAGTGACACCGGAAACACTCCTGGAAACCTTCCCCGACCCAGGGTCCGGTGAGTGAGGGAGGCCGCTGGCGGGGACGTTATCCGCCTTGTTCGACCAGAAACAATCAGGTGATGGTAAATCCTTGATCAGGGTCGGACAGTCGCCGTTGCACGGCGCGGACCGGGGCGACCGGCGTGGCCGAGTTGTGCGCCCTGGAACGGCCCGATCGGGGTACCCGCGAACGCAACCGGACGGTCGGGGCGCCATGGCGCCGGCCGATCGCAGGACGCGAGACGGATGGGTGGTGATCTCCGTGACGAGCACGCAGCCGCACTACGCCGGACACGACCGCAGCGGGAACCGCTCCGGTCGGGAGCCGGTGAGCGAGCTGGTGCAGCGGGCTTCGCAGCAGTTGACGGAGTTGGTGCGCGGCGAACTGAGGCTGGCGCAGGCGGAGATGAAGGAGAAGGGCAGGCGATACGGCAGGGGCGGCGGACTGTTCGGCGGTGCCGGAGTGGCCGGTCTGCTCACCCTGCAGGCCCTGGTGACCACGGTCGTCGCGGCGCTGGCGGTGCCGCTGCCGGTGTGGGCCGCCGCCCTGATCGTGACCGTGGCACTGGGTGTGGTCACCGCGGTCCTGGCCGTGACCGGGAAGAAGCAGGTGGGCCGGGCCGCGCCGCCCGCGCCCGAGCAGACGATCGAGAACGTCA
The DNA here is from genome assembly GCF_059510295.1 of Streptomyces sp. PTL18. NCBI lineage: Bacteria > Bacillati > Actinomycetota > Actinomycetes > Kitasatosporales > Streptomycetaceae > Streptomyces > Streptomyces sp. PTL18. Next base: position 12,112 of record NZ_JCAJZO010000022.1, read on the forward strand.
AGGCCGATCTGGCCGAGATCAAGGAGAGTGCGCACCGATGAGCAAGCCGACGGGCGGCGAACGGACCGCCACGGAGACGGGCAAAGGCATGGGCACGAGCACGGAGGAAGTGCGCGTACAGCTCGAGCACAGCCGCGAGGAGCTGGGGCGGACGGTGGAGGCGCTGGCGGCCAGGACCGACGTCAAGGCCCGCGCCCAGGAGAAGGCGGCGGAGGTGAAGGAGCAGGCCACTGCCAAGGCCACCGAGCTGAAGGCCAAGGCTGCCGGCGTCGCGCACCAGGTGCAGGACAAGCTGCCCGACGCGGTCAGGGACAAGGCGACCCGGGCGGTCGGCGAGGCCCGTGCACAGGCTTCCCAGGCCGGTCGGGCGTGGGAGGAGAAGGCCCCCGAGCCGTTGCGGCGGAAGGCGGCGCAGGGGGCCCGGGCGGCGCGCGACAAGCGCACCGTGCTGCTGGTGGCCGCCGCCGGTGCCGCGACACTGTGGCTGGCCCGGCGCCGCGCAAGCCGGGGCGGGGGCGCCCTCTCGTAATCGTTCGCGACGACCGACAGGGGGCGGGGGCGCCCGGTGGCCGTCCCGGGGCGTGGGGTGCGGTCGCCCGGCGGCCGGGGTGCGCGTACGCCCGGCTTCGGCGGACGCCCCGCTGTTGGCGGTGGGCGCCGACCTTCTCGGGCATGTCCGATCACGACGACCGACGCCCGCTGTCGGACCCCTGGCCGCTCGGCGACGGCGAGCGGCCGGGCGCCCGACGCCCGGCCTCGGCGGTGACACCCGCCCACCAGGGCGACGCACGACACACCGCCGACCCCCACCACCGCCACCCAGCACCCACCCACGGCACAGGACAGACACCCCGCCACGCCGCCCCCACACCCCAGCACGCGGCACACGGCCCGCGCCCGACGCCCGCCCGGCCTCCGGTCTCCCGGCTCCGGGGCGCAGGCCCGCCGACGTCCGCACCCCGGAGCCGCCCGGCGCGGATCCGGGCCGGCTCCGTCCCCGGCTGTCCAGGTCACCCGCCCAGGGGCAGCATGGAGATACCGGAAGCCTGATTCAGACGTGGAGCGATGGCCATACAGGGCGCCATGCCGCGCTTGGCAGGCGGAGGGAGGTCCCGATGTCAGCCGAGTCCTTCCCGGTGGACGGCGACGAGTCCGGTCCGGCGCACCCCCGGCGGACCGGTCTGCTGGACGTGCTCAGCGTCGCCGCGGTGGTGCTGGACCGAAGCGGGCGCATCGTGTTCTGGAGCCCGCAGGCCCAGGAACTGTTCGGCTACACCCCCGAGGAGGCGCTCGGGGAGTACGCGGCCCGGCTGCTGGTCCATCCCGAGCACTTCCAGACCGTGCTCGGCCTGTTCGCCGAGGTGATGGAGACCGGCCGGAGCTGGGCCGGGTCCTTCCCCATCCGGCACAAGAACGGCGACACCCGGTTGATGGAGTTCCGCAACATGCGGCTGTGGAACGTCCGAGGGGAGGTGTACGCCCTGGGCATCGCCGCCGACCACACCATCCTCCAGCGTCTGGAGACCGACCTGGCGCTGTGCGAGCGGCTGGTCAACCAGTCCCCGATCGGCCTCGCCCTCATGGACCCCGACCTGCGCTACCTCCTGGTGAACCCCGCCCTGGAGCGGTTCGACGGCATTCCCGCCGAGGAGCACATCGGCCGGCATCTGCGGGAGACCGTACCGTTCGCCGACGTCGACACCATCGAGTCCGCGCTGCACCAGGTGCTGGCCACCGGCACTCCGCTCGTGGACCAGTACCACGTGGGCCGTACCCCCGCCGACCCCGACCACGACCACGCCTGGTCCCTGTCCTTCTACCGCCTGGAGGACCCCGGCGGACGCGTCCTCGGCGCCGCCGCCTCGGTCATCGACGTCACCGAGCGGCACCGCGCGGCCACCGAGGCGGACCGGGCCCGGCGGCGCCTCGCCCTCATCGCCGACGCCTCCGCCCGCGTGGGCAACACCCTGGAGGTGGAGCAGACCGCCCGCGAGCTGGCCGAGGTCGCCGCGCCGGAGCTGGCCGACGTGGCCGCGGTGGACGTCCTCGACTCCGCCCTCGCCTTCCGCCACACCGGCAAGCTGGACAGCGGCCCGGAGCTGTTCCGCGCCCTGGCCCTCAAGGCGGCCCATCCCACCGTGGCCCTGCGCGCCGCCGACTCGCCCGGCGACCTCGCCGCCTACGAAGGCGACCGGCTCGTCACCCTGTGCGTGCACACCGGCCGGCCGGTCCTGGTGCGCCATGTGGGCGAGCACGATCTGCAGCGCATCGCCCGGGACCCCGAGGGCACCACGCTGCTGGCACGCGCCGGGGTCCACTCCTACCTCGCGGTGCCGCTGATCGCGCGCGGCGAGGTGCTCGGCGCCCTCGACCTCAAACGCACCCGCAACCCGCTGGCGTTCGACGAGGACGACGTCGTCCTGGCCACCGAGCTCGCCGGGCGGGCCGCCGTGGCCATGGACAACGCGCGCTGGTACCAGAGCGTCCGCAACACCGCCCTCACCCTGCAGCGCAGCCTGCTGCCCGACCACGCCCCGCACCACACCGGCCTGGATCTCGCCACCCGCTACCAGCCCGCGCAGACCACCAGCGAGGTCGGCGGCGACTGGTACGACGTGATCCCGCTGACCGGTGACAAGACCGCCCTGGTCGTCGGCGACGTCATGGGCAACGGCATCGACGCGGCCGCCACCATGGGCCGGCTGCGCACCGCGACCTGCGCCTACGCGGATCTCGACCTCGCCCCCGAGGTGGTGCTCCAGCACCTCGACAAGATCACCTGCGATCTGGAGCACTACATCGTCACCTGCCTGTACGCGGTGTACGACCCCCACCTGCGGCTGTGCCACATCGCCAACGCGGGACACCTGCCGCCCGCACTGGCCGCCGCCGGCCGTGCCCCGACCCTGCTGAACCTGCCCAGCGGGGCCCCGCTCGGCGTCGGTGGCATCCCCTTCCAGACCACCACCACCGACCTGAACCCCGGCGACCTGCTGGTCCTGTACACCGACGGTCTGGTGGAAACCCGCCACCACTCCATCGACGACCGCCTGAACGTGCTCCTCGGCCTCCTCGACCAGCCCCAGCGGCCCCTGGAGGAGATCTGCGACCTCCTGCTGCACGGCCTGCGCCACCCCGACGACCACGACGACGTCGCCCTCCTCGTCGCCCGCGCCCAGTGAGACCCGGTGATACCAGCGAGGCACCGGCGACCCCGTGAACCCGGTGAAAACGGGGGCCCCGGCCGATCCCGGCCGGGGCCCCTTGACGGTCGCCGTCACCCTCGCGTCACGGACACGGCCGCCGTCCCCCTCGCGTCACGGCCACGGCCACCGTCACCCTCGCGTCACGGCCACGGCCACCGTCACCCTCGCGTCACGACCACAGCCGCCGTCACTCCCGCGTCACGGTCGCCGGGGTTCCCGCACGACCGCCACCTCGCCCGGCTCCACCGTCACCGAGCCGGGCGCCGGCTTGCCCGTCAGCAGCTCCACCGCGTCCTCGGCCACGGTGACCCGCGCGCCGCGACCCGCGTGGTCGATGACGAACAGGTAGTCCGCGGACGGACCCCGCCGCCGGACCACCTCCACGCCTTCGGGGGCGGTCCGCACCGGTTCCACGCCCGCCTCGGTGCGGATGCGGGCCAGCAGGGCGGCGAGGGTCTCCGGGTCGGGCCGGGTGGCCAGGTACCAGGCGGTGCCCTCGCCGTGGGCGTGGCGCGTCACCGCGGGCACACCCTTCAGCGGGCCCTCCTCGTACGACGACACGGCCTCGGCGCCCGCCAGGCGCAGCCGCTCCGACCACAGGGTCGCCGTCCCGCCGCCGCTCAGCGGCACCGTCTCGCCCGGCAGCAGCGGGAACAGCTCGTCCGACCTGACGCCCAGCGCCGTGCGGAAGGCCCCGGGGTAACCGCCCAGCCGGACGTGGCAGTTCTCGTCCACCGCCCCGCTGTGGAAGCCCACGGCGAGGGTTCCGCCGCGCTCCGCGAACCCGGTGAGGTTCGCCGCGCCCGCGTCGTCGACCAGATACAGGCTGGGCGCCAGGACCAGGCGGTAGGGCGACAGGTCCGCGTCGGGCCGGACGAAGTCGACGGCGACGCCCGCGCGCCACAGCGGCTCGTACCAGGCCCGGACCAGGTCCGCGAAGCGGACGTCGGCGCTGGGCTGGGAGGGGAGTTCCAGGGCCCACCGGGCGTTCCAGTCCCAGACGATCGCCACCTCGGCGGTGCCGGTGCTGCCGCGCACCTCCGCGAGGGCCTTGAGGTCGGTGCCCAGGCGGACGACGTCCTGCCAGATCCGGCTGTCCGTCCCCGCGTGCGGCAGCATCGCCGAGTGCCACTGCTCGGCGCCCGCCTTGGAGGCCCGCCACTGGAAGTAGGCGATGCCGTCCGCGCCGTGGGCGACGTGCGCGAGGGCGTTGCGGCGCAGCTCGCCCGGGTGCTTGGCGCGGTTGACGGGCTGCCAGTTGACGGCTCCGGTGGAGTGTTCCATCAGGAACCAGGGGCCGCCCGCCATCGAGCGCATCAGGTCACCGCTGAGAGCGATGTCGATCTGCGACTCCGGGTCCGTGGAGCGGAGGTAGTGGTCGTTCGAGACGACGTCCAGCTCCGGGGCCCAGCGCCAGTAGTCCAGCGCCTCGAAGCTGAAGTTCACCATGAAGTTGGTGGTGGCCGGGATCGAGGGGGCCGCCGCGCTCAGCACGTCCCGCTCGGCCGTGTACAGCGACAGCAGCTCGTCGGAACAGAAGCGGCGCCAGTCCAGCTGGTGGGTCGGGTTGGGGACGGCGCCCGTCGCGCGCGGGGGCAGGATCTCGTCCCAGTCGTAGTACCACTGGCTCCAGAAGGTGGTGCCCCAGGACCGGTTGAGCGCCGTCAGGTCGTCGCCGTACTTGGCGCGCAGCCAGCCCCTGAAGGACGCCGCGCTGGTGTCGCAGTGGCACTCGGCGTTGTGGCAGCCGTACTCGTTGTGGACGTGCCACATCGCGACGGCCGGGTGGTCGGCGTACCGCTCGGCCAGCTTGCCCGCGATGCGCAGGGCGGCCTCCCGGTAGGCGGGGCTGGACGGGCAGAAGGTCTGGCGGCTGCCGTAGGACAGGGTGCGGCCGTCGCGGTCGACCGGCAGCGCCTCGGGGTGGGCCCGGAAGAACCAGGCGGGCGGGGCCGCGGTGGGGGTGGCGAGGTCGGCGGCGATGCCGTTCTCGTGCAGCAGATCGAGGATCCGGTCCATGCGCGAGAAGTCGTACACCCCCTCGACGGGCTCCAGCAGGGCCCAGGAGAAGATGCCGACGCTGGCCATGGTGACCCCGGCCTCGCGCATCAGGCGCATGTCCTCGGCCCAGACCTCCTCGGGCCACTGCTCGGGGTTGTAGTCGCCGCCGTAGGCGATGCCGGGGACGGACAGGGTGCGCTTCACCGGGAACCTCCCGTGAGGAGACGGCGGGTCGTGGCCACGCCCCACGCGTCCAGGGACAGCAGGCGGTCGCTGGAGGCCATCAGGCCTCCGGTGGCCTCGACATGGGCGGCCCAGCGTTCGCGGGTCTCCACCGCGGGGCGCGCCATCAGGCAGTCGGGGTCGTTGATCCAGAGGCGGCCGTGCTGCCACTGGCGTGCCCGGCCGGTGAACTCGGCGGCGGCCTGACCGGGCTGGCTGAAGTCGTCCGCCTCCGGAAGGCGGTGCGGGGCGGTGTCCGGGCTGACCCGCATCGCGTCGAACAGGCCGATGGACGGCAGGATCGGCGCGCCGCAGCCCAGCAGGTACGACTCCGGGCCGATGGCGTCCCGGATCAGGGCGATGCCCGCGCGGTACGCCGCCAGCGGGTCGGCACCGGAGTGCCGTACGCCGTCCAGGGCGCCCGCGTAGAGGAAGTCGACCTTGAAGTAGTCGTAGCCCTCGGTGCGCAGGGTGGCGAAGACGTGCGTCAGGTAGGCCGCCGCGTCCGGGTGGGTGGTGTCCAGGATGTACAGGCCGTGGCCCCAGTTGCGGCCCGCGTGCACGGGCGCGCCCTCGCTGTCCCGGACCAGCCAGTCGGGGTGGGCCGTGGCCGGCTCGCTGTCGGGGGCCACCAGGAACGGTGCGGTCCAGATGCCGGCCCTGCGTCCGCGTGCCCGGATCGTGTCGGCGATGCCGGCGCGGGAGCGGAAGCGGCCGGAGAGGGTGAGCCAGTCACCGAGGGCGCTCTGGTAGCCGTCGTCGATCTGCACCACGTCGACGGGCAGGTCCAGGGTGTCCATCGCCCGCAGGTTCTCGTGGATGTCGTCCTCGGTGACCTCGGTGAAGTACTCGTACCAGGAGCACCACACGGTCGGCGCGGGCCGTGGCGGCGTCACGCCGAGACCGTCGGCCCACCGGGCGAGGACGGACTGGATGTCCGGCCCGGTCAGCTCCTCCACCGGTCCGTCCGCGCTCACCTCGGCCCGGTCGCCGTGCACCTGAAGCCGGATGGAGGGCACGGCGCGGTACGGGTCCGCCGCCGCCCAGAGCCTGACCGGCGTGCCGTCGCCCGGGTCGAGCGCCAGCAGCCCCTCGCCCTGGAAGGTGCCGGAGGGGACGGTGCGGCCGGGGCGGTAGCAGACGGTCGCCCAGTTGTCGTTCGCCGGGCGGTGCGGCTTCTCACCGAGGGCGTAGGCGCCGGTCGGGCTCCAGGACTGCCAGCCCTCCTCGTGGACCCGTGCGCGGGCGACGTCCACGGGCACGGAGGCGAGCGGCGTGAAGGGGTGGGGCACAGTGGTTCTCTTCTCGGAAAAAAGGGTCGGTCAGCCCTTGTTGGCGCCCAGGGTCAGGCCGCTGACGAACTGGCGCTGGAGCACGAAGTACACGATCAGCGTGGGGATCGCGGTGAGCAGGGCGCCGGCGGCGACCAGGTTGGGGTCGGTGAAGTACTGCCCGGACAGGTTGTTCAGGGCCGAGGTGATCGGCATGTTCGCGCCGGTGGAGATCAGCACGATGGCCCAGAAGAAGTCGTTGTAGATCCAGATGGACAGCAACGTCGCCAGGGCGGCCATCGCCGGCTTGCACAGCGGCAGCACGATCTGCCAGTACATCCGCCACACCGACGCGCCGTCGACGAGGGCCGCCTCGGTCAGCTCGTGCGGCAGCATCCGCATGTAGTTGCTCAGCACGAACGCGCAGAACCCGGACTGGAACGCCACGTGGATGAGCACCAGGCCCAGCGCGGAGTCGTACAGCTTGCCGCTGACCGTGATGCCCGGCAGGTCGATCAGCAGGTACATGCGGTACAGCGGGGTGATGATGACCTGCTGCGGCAGCAGGTTGCCCGCCGTGAACACCAGCAGCAGCGCGATGTTGAACCGGAAGTCGAAGCGGCTGACGTAGAACGCGACCATCGACGACAGCACCAGCGTCAGCAGGACCGCGGGCACCGCGATCAGCAGGGTGTTGCCGAAGTAGTGCATCATGTCGGACTGCTCGAACGCGTTGGTGAAGTTGTCGAAGCTCAGCTTGTCCGGCCAGGAGACATAGCCCTTGGTGCTGGTCTCCGAGTACGGACGCAGGGCCGCGAAGACCGCCCACAGCAGTGGTGCGAGCCAGGCCAGCGAGGTGACGACGAGGAACACGTGCAGCAGGACCCTGGCCGGGCGGAGGGGGGTGCGCTGCCTGGCGCCGAGCGCGACGGTGGGGGTGCTCATGCGCGCCTCTCCTTCCGGAAGGTCGCGATCAGGTACGGGATGATGACCGCGAGCGAGATGACCAGCAGGACGACGGCGATCGCCGACCCGTATCCGATCCGGCTGGACTCTCCGATGATGTTGTTGGTGATCAGGATCGACAGCAGCTCGGTGCCCTGAGCGCCCTTGTTGAAGACGAACACCAGGTCGAAGGCGCGCAGTGCCTCGATGATGGTGACGACCAGGACGACGGTGTTGGTGGGCCGCAGCGTCGGGAAGATGACGTTCTTGAACGTCTGCCACTCGTTGGCGCCGTCCAGCGCGGAGGCCTCCCGCAGGGACGGGTCGACGCCCTTCAGACCGGCCAGGTAGAGGATCATCATGTAGCCGCTGTGCCGCCAGGACGCGGCCACCAGGACGGCCCACAGGTTGAGATGGGGGTTGCCGATCCAGTCGATGTAGTGGCCGGGCTTGTTGGCCCCGATGAGGCTGTTGATCAGACCGGTGTCGGGGTTGTAGACGAGTTGCCAGACGAACCCGGTGACCGCGAGCGACACCACGACCGGCAGGAAGAATGCGGTCTGGTAGACGCGGCTGAAGCGGATCTTCTTGTCCAGCTGCACGGCCAGGAACAGGCCCATCGGCGTCGGGATCAGGATGAGCACGACGAACCAGATGATGTTGTGCTCGACCGCCGGCCAGAACTGCGGGTTGTCGGTGAACAGTTGCCTGAAGTTCTGCAGTCCGACCCACTTGATCGAGTCGAACCCGATGCCGTCCCATGTGGTGAAGGCCAGCGCGATGGAGGCGAGGGCCGTCACCCACACGAGCGCGACGTGCAGGATCGTGGGAACGCCCGCCATGAGCCCCAGGGTGAGGCGGTCACGGCGGGTGAGCAGGCGGCGGTGCCCCTGCGTGGCGCGCTTGGCCTTCCGGGCGTGCGCGTCGCCCGGAGGCGGCACTTCGGTCGCCTCCGGGTTCTGGATGCCGGTTTCGATGCTCATGAGGACGCGAAGATCGTCTTCTTCTGGCGCTCGATGGACGACAGGATGCCGTCCACGCCCTTGGGGTTACGGACGAAGTTCTGCAGTGCGGGCTGCATCACCGTGGAGGTGAAGTCCGGGCGGCTGTCGCGGTCCATGAACTGCGTCAGGTTCTTGGCGCCCGAGATCATCGTGTACGCCTTCTTCTGCAGCGCCGTGTACGCGGAGGTGTCGGCCTTGCTGGAGGCGGCCACCACGCTCGGGTCGGACTTGAGGTAGATGGCCTCGGCGTCCGGCGTGCCCAGGTACTCGAGCAGCTTCACGGCGCCCGCGTGGTTCTTCGGGCTCTTGCTGAGCATGAAGCCGTCGGTGGGCGCCTCGACGGTGTCCTGGCCGTAGGCGGAGTTGATCTCCGGGAAGGCGAAGAAGTCGAGGTCCTCGACGTCGGCCTTGTTGGTGAACTGCTGCGCCACGAAGGAGCCCAGCAGGTACATGCCCGCCTTCTTCGACACCAGCGTCTGCGCTGCGTCCTGCCAGGTGCGGCCGACGGCGCCGTCCTGGTGGTAGGGCAGCAGCTCGGCCCAGTGGTCGAAGACGGCCTTCACCTTGGCGTCGGTCCACGACTCCTTGCCCGCCATCAGGGACTTGTGGAAGTCGTAGCCGTTGAGGCGGAAGTTGATCTGGTCGAAGGTGCCCATCGCCGGCCAGGCGTCCTTGTCGCCGAAGGCGATCGGGACCAGGCCGTCCCTCTTCATCTGCTTGCACAGGGCGACGAGTTCGTCCCAGGTGGTGGGGACCTTGTAGCCGTGCTGCTGGAAGACGCTCTTGCGGTAGAAGATCGCCCACGGGTAGGTGTACAGCGGCACGAAGTAGTACTTGCCGTCCTCGCCCTTGCTGAGCTGCTTCATGGCGTCGGGGAAGTTCCCGCCGATGCTCTGCCACACGTCGTCGATCGGGGAGGCGAGCCCCTTGGCCGCGAAGAACTGCATGCGGTAGCCGGCGAACCAGGTGAACACGTCGTCCGGCGTGCCCTGCAGGTAGGAGTTGATCTGCTCCTGGAACGTGTTGTGGTCCTTGGTGTTCACCGCGACCGTGATGCCGTCCTTCTTCTGGAAGGCCGCGTAGATGTCGGCGAACGCCTTCTTCGGCACCGCGTCCGAGGCGTTGGAGCCCAGGGTGACGGTCTTCGCGTCACCACCCGAGCCACCGCTGCCGGCGCAGGCGCCCAGGAGGGGCACGGCCGCGCCCAGCGCTGCGGCGCCGCCTATCCCGCGCAGCAGGGTGCGGCGGCTCGGGCCGGGGAGGGAGAGACCGGAGGGTGAGTGAGGCATGTCGGCTCCTGAGGGCAGTGGGTCTTGCCGGCTCCGATCGAGGGGGTCAGAAACGATCAGAATCCAACTTGACCAAACATCGTGGGCGTCATAAGACGCGAATGTCCGCTCATACGTCAAGAGCCGCCGGGGGCCGTTTTTGAAACGTGACCGACACGTCCTTGATCGACAGCCCTTACATCGGCCGGCGTCAAGGGCAGCTTCCGGCAAAGAAAGTAAACAGTTTCAGACAACACCTATCTGCGGGCCGCAGTGGACCCGGTGGTCGGCGGCTGCGGAACCGGTGGCTCCGCCAGCCGCCGCGCACCGTCTTCGAGACCGCGACCTGGTCGATGTCGCCGGTGCGGACCGTGGCCTTCGCCGTCCACCGCCCGGCAGCGGGAGGTTGAGGGTGCCGGTGGCCCGGTAGCCGCCCGGTCGACGAGCCCGGAGTCGAGCGGGGCGACGCCCCGGCTCTCAACGGGGGAAGGTGAGCCGCGATTCGGGGACCGTCGCGATGCCGCCGTCGCGCCCGAAGACCAGCACCTGCACCCCGTTCTCGCCCCCCCAGGCCGGGCGCCAGTTCGATCCGCGCCTTGCCCTGCCCGCCGGGGCTGCCCACGTCGAAGGGGATCACCGTGGCGGAACCGAGGGGCTGTGCGGCGGCCGTCGCCCTCCCCGCCCCCTCGGCCGCCCGGCTCGGCCGGGCGCCGGTGACGCCCAGGACGGCGACCGCCGCGAACGCCGGCCGGGAGAGGCGGGCGACCGCCCGGGTGGTCGGTTCCCCGGGCGTCCGCTGCACCACGGTCACCAGGGCCGCGAGGCCGCCGAGCCACCCCGCCGCCGCCAGCAGGTGCAGCACGGCCGAGACCATCGCGAGCGGCACCCGGATCCCGGCGGACGCGTGATCGAACACCGCCCAGGCCAGGGCCAGGCCGAGCGACAGAACGCTCACGATCGCGAACCGGAGCCGGCCGGAACCGCCGGGCCACGCCCGTCGGCCGGGGAGCGCAGCACCCCGGCCCGCACCGCGACCGGTGCCGCCACCGCCGGCAGCCGCCCGCACCAGCAGCGCGGGGCCCGGCCGGCTCGTCCCCGTCTCCCGCAGCACCGTGAGTCCGAACACCGTCGCCCGGCCGCTGCCGCGCTCGTACGGGCCCCGGAGCAGCAGCCGGGCGGGCGGGGCGGCGAGCAGCGTCCGCCATCCGGCCGGAAGCAGCCCGCGCCGCGCGAACACGCGGGCGACCGCGTCCGAGCGACCGTCCGCGAGTTCCTGTTTGCCGGTGTGAACCCGGTGGCTCTCGGGGGCGGACACGCGGATGGAGTCGTCCACCACACAGGCGTCGCCGACGTCCCCCGGCCGGCCGGTGGGCGTCCGCGGCCGGCAGGGCGACGACGGCGGTGCCCTGCGGGCGTCCGTCGGCCCGGGGCGCCCCGTCCAGGTCCGGCGGAACCGGCCGCCCGCACGCGGGACGGGCTCCAGGCCGTACCGGGCGAGGAGATCGTCGGGTCACGGCACGCGGACGGCGTCGCAGGAGTCAGTCCGTCGGACCGCCCGGGTGGCGGGGCGTCGGGACCCGTTCCCAGCATGGTTCATGACCGACGCACCGACCGGGCCCCCCGGTGGCCCGGAATACGACGACCGTCACGTCCACGCCGCGCGCGGCACGCACACGACGAGACCGGCCTGGGACCTGCAGGAACCGCCCTTCGAGGGGCCGTTGCACGTCCTCGCCCGCACCGCCTGGCAGGTCGTGCTGCTCACCGGCGTCGCGTCGCTGATCCTCGGCGTCCTGGTCCTCCTCTGGCCGGGCCCGTCCCTGCTCGCGGCCGGGGTGCTCTTCGGGGTGTACCTGCTCGTGAGCGGTGTGCTCCAGCTGGCCGCCGCCTTCGGCACGCACAAGACCGCCTCGCTGCGCGTCCTGGCCTTCATCAGCGGTGCCCTGTCGATCCTGCTCGGCCTGTTCTGCTTCCGCGGCCGCCTGGAGTCGCTCCTGCTGCTCGCGCTGTGGATCGGGATCGGCTGGCTGATCCGCGGGATCACCCAGACCGTGGCCGCCGCCCACGATCCGGCGGTGCCCGCGCGCGGCTGGCAGGTCTTCCTCGGCATCGTCACCTTCGTCGCGGGGATCGTCCTGATCGTCTCGCCGTTCCGGTCGATCGCCCTGCTCACCCTGGTCGCCGGCTGGTGGCTGGTCGTGGTCGGCATCGTCGAGATCGTCACGGCCGTACGGATCCGGGGCGGGACGCGGCGCATCCCGCGCACCGTGTGAAGACCACGTGGCGGCCTCGTGACGGTCTCGGGGAGAGGGTCAATCGTGCGCCCGGACGGTACACCGTGCGGGCGGTTGTCGGTGCCGACACGATGAAGAACGTGCGTCGGACGGGGAGATGACCCCGTGTGACCCACGCACCGCGCCCCCCACGCACCGCTCGACGGTATGCCTGGCTCCGGGTGCTCGTGGTGCTCGTCACCCTTCTCACGGCCGGCGCGTACACGGATGCGGTGGAGACCGGCTCCGTCCCCGCGTCCGCAGTCCAGGCGTGCGACACGGACTATGACGCCCTCGCTCCCGCGCCGCGGACCGCCACCCTCCAGGGGCCCCGCACGGTCACACCGCTGCGGCCGGTACAGCAGGCCGCCGCCCCCGCGCCGTCCGGCCCGGACAATCCGCCTCCCTCCCCCGCCCCGGTGTCGCGCTCGGCCGCGCTCCACGCCCTGCGCACGGTGGTCCTGCGCTGCTGACAGGTCCGGCCCACCCGGAACCGTCACACCACCGGCAACGCGAGGAACCCTTCATGCTCATCGACCCCTACGCGGTCCTGCACGCCCTGGTGCGCGCGGAGGCCCTGCGCAGCACGAAACCGGATCAGGAACCCGAACCACCGGAATCCGACACGGTGGACCAGCCACCCCCGACGGCCCCGTCGGAACGGAACCGCGCGCGGCGCCCGTGGACCCGCCCCCACCCGTGACCCACGACAGCGGCCGCCCCCAGCCGGGCGGCCGCCCCTCTTGCCGCACGACCAGATCCCCAACCCTCTCCCTTTTTGCACCGTTTACCGCATCTTTTCCGCGGGCGCACTCCGTCGCCATGGCTGCGCCCGGAACGTGTCGACCGGTAGGCTTTCCGTGTGATCTTCAAGCGCATCGGAAACGGCCGGCCGTACCCCGACCACGGCCGGGAGAGCACCCGGCAGTGGGCGGACGTCGCACCGCGCCCGGTCCGCCTCGATCAGTTGGTGACGACCAAGCAGCAGCTCGACCTGGAGACCCTGCTCGCCGAGGACTCGACGTTCTACGGCGACCTCTTCGCGCACGTCGTGAAGTGGCGGGGCGACCTGTACCTGGAGGACGGCCTGCACCGCGCCGTTCGCGCGGCGCTGCAACAGCGCCAGGTGCTGCACGCCCGGGTGCTCGAACTCGACTGATTCCTCCGGGCCGCTCCGCCTGAGCCGTCCGGGCGGCCGTACGGACGCTCCTTTGACCCTTTCGGGTTGCACCGCGCGGGACTCAATGATCATCTAGTAGGCATTGCTGCCCGGGCGCACTACGCTGCGCCCATGAGCATGCTGACTCCCCCCGGCATGGGTGGCCAGTACCGGATCACGGGTGACAAGTACCCGCGGATGCGCCCGCCCCGACGCCGCGGCAGGCTCGTGGTCGCCGTCGTCGCGTCCCTGGTCGCCGTCGGGCTGATCGGCTGGGGAACCCTGCAGCTCATCGACGTCTTCACCGGCGGCAGCGGCGGAACGTCGGCGGCCGGCGCCAAGACGGGCTGCTCGACCAGGGTGAGCGCGTCACCGGCCGCCGCCAAGGCCCTGCCCGAGCCGGGCCGGATCACGGTCAACGTCCTCAACGCCACGGAGCGGGGCGGCCTCGCCAAGGAGACCGCGGACGAGTTGAAGAAGCGCGGCTTCCACATCGGGACCGTGGGCAACGCCACGGAGCAGTACGACAAGAAGATCAAGGGCGTGGGGATGCTGCTCGGCCCGAAGACCTCCCTGCACACCGCGCTGACGGTTCTCGCCACCCAGCTCGCGGGCGCCGACCAGCGCACGGACGCCCGCACGGACGCGTCCGTCGACCTGATCCTGGGCGACGGCTTCAAGTCCCTGACGGCCGAGCCGGACGCGGACAAGGCCCTGGCGGCCCTGAAGAACCCGACGCCGACGGCGTCACCGGGCACCGGCAAGAAGAGCTGCTGAGCTTTCGGCGGACCGCGGTCCCGGGTCCCGGTCCCGGCCGGTCAGGGCCGTGCGGTCGACGCGCGGCCGCGCGCCTCCGTGTGGAGGCCGCACGGCACCTCCTGTGTCGCGTACGAGCCCCGTACGAATCCTGGCCGGCCCCTACTCCGCCGCCCCGTACAGGCGGTCCCCGGCGTCCCCGAGGCCCGGCACGATGTAACCGTGCTCGTTGAGGCGCTCGTCGACCGCGGCCGTCACCACCGTGACCGGCGTGCCCGCCAGTTCGCGCTCCATGATCTCGACGCCCTCCGGGGCGGCCAGCAGCACCACGGCCGTCACATCGTCCGCACCACGCTTGATCAGCTCCTGGATCGCCGCGACGAGCGTGCCGCCGGTCGCGAGCATCGGGTCCAGCACGTACACCTGCCGCCCGGAGAGGTCCTCCGGCATGCGGGTCGCGTACGTGGAGGCCTGAAGCGTCTCCTCGTTGCGGATCATGCCCAGGAAACCCACCTCGGCGGTCGGCAGCAGCCGCACCATGCCGTCCAGCATGCCGAGCCCGGCGCGCAGGATCGGCACCACCAGCGGGCGCGGGCGGGACAGCTTCACGCCGGTGGTCGTGGCGACCGGCGTCTCGATGTCGATCGCCTCGGTGCGCACGTCCCGCGTGGCCTCGTAGGCGAGCAGGGTGACGAGTTCGTCGGCCAGCCGACGGAACGTCGCGGAGTCGGTGCGCCGGTCGCGCAACGTGGTGAGCTTGTGGGCGACCAGGGGGTGGTCGACGACATGGAGACGCATGCCCCCACAGTAACCGGGCGGCGGCGTCCGTCCGGACCTGGCATCGAACCCCCCATCAGAGGGAAAGTGGGAGGAACGGAACAGGGGTGGTGTGACGATGCCGGACCAGGAGTCCCCCAGGGAGCCGGAAGCACAGGAGCCGGACGCCGAGCGCAGGCGGCGCCGCGCCAGGTTCCTGCGTGAACTGGCGGAGGCACGGGAGCTGCGCGCCCGCGTCCAGCCCCGCCGCGCCAAGGCCGCACGGCTGCGTCACGCCATGCGTATGCGCACCTTCCGCTGGTAGCGACGCGGCCGTGGCGGGGTGGCCGTGCGGCCACACCGGCCAAGGCCGCGTACGATCCGCTGGTGGCGGCAACGAGTGCGCTGGTGAGTGGACCGCTCTGCTCGAGTGCCCGCGATCAAAACAGCCAGACACAGGGAGCCGAAGACGTCCCCTGAACGCCTTGTTTCTGCCACGATTCCGAGTGGGTGGGGCTCGGAGCCCAGCTCTCTCCGCCCAGAACCTCCGCCGGGGGGACCCCCAACCGGCACGCCTATGACCAGTGGGAGAGTCACGGTGTACTTCGCCGCACTGCTCGCGCGCACCGAAGACGGGTGGGAAGCGAGCGACACAGAGCTCGACGATGTGGAGACGCTGGCCGACCTGGCCGACCTGGCCCGGGAGGCCTCGGCCGACGACGACACGGTGCTCGTCCTGATCGAGCAGGAGGACGCGTGGTTCGGCGTCGTCCGCGTGGACGGTGAGGACGACCCTCGTATCTACGTCTCGGACGCCGCGGCCGCAGCCCGTAGTTCGTACGGCGAGATCCTGCTCACCGACGAACTGCTCGGAAGGGAGCCCGGCGACGACGGTCCGGACCTGGACTCCCTCGACCTCGACGGCACGGAGGACGGTGAGCCCGAGGACGCCGACGAGGACGCGCCCGGCACGGACGCCTCCGCCGTGCCGCACGGTCCCGTGGGGGACAGCGAGGTCCTCGACGACCTCGGCGTCTCCGAGAAGGAGCTGCGCGCCCTGGACGCCGACGACGCGCTCAACGCGATCGCCGAGGCCCTGGGTGCCTCGGAGGTCCTGGAGACCGTCCGCTAGGTGTTCCCCGTGACCGAGGAGCGGGCGCCGGCCCCCGACCCGGTGCGCGACCCGTGGCGGGCCGCGATGCGTCTCGCCCTGGACGAGGCCGCGCGGGCCGTCGAGGGCGGTGACGTGCCCGTCGGTGCCGTCGTGCTGTCCCGGGACGGCTCGGTGCTGGCCACCGGTCACAACGAGCGCGAGGCGACGGGCGATCCGTCGGCCCACGCGGAGATCGTCGCGCTCCGCGGGGCCGCGGCGGCGCTCGGCGAGTGGCGGCTGCCCGGCTGCACGCTCGTCGTGACCCTGGAGCCCTGCACCATGTGCGCGGGCGCGGTGCAGCAGTCCCGGGTGGAGCGGCTGGTCTACGGCGCACGCGACGAGAAGGCGGGCGCGGTCGGGTCGCTGTGGGACCTGGTGCGCGACCGGCGCCTGAACCACCGCCCGGAGGTGGTCGCCGGCGTTCTCGAGGACGACTGCGCGCGGCTCCTGACAGACTTCTTCCGGACTCGCTGAGACGTAGGCGCCGCGTCGGCCCCGGACGGCCCCGGACGGCCCCGGAAACGGATTTCAGACCATGGCCCACCTTGGGGTAGGGTCTCCCTCGGTAGCGTGTCCGAGCGGCCGAAGGAGCTCGCCTCGAAAGCGAGTGTGGCGCAAGTCACCGAGGGTTCAAATCCCTCCGCTACCGCTGGAGAAGGGCCCCGCCGACAGGCGGGGCCCTTCGCGTGTGCCGGGGCCGGGAGGGCTGGGGTCGGAAGAGCTGGGCCGGGAGAGCTGGGGCCGAGAGGGCTGGGGCCAGGAAGTGCAGGGGCCCGAAGGGCTGCGCGAAGCCCCGGCGTGCCGCTCAGTTGCGCCGGGGCTTCGGCCCGCCCCCTGGAGCGGGGCGGCGGCCTCGGGGAACAGGACGCCGTCCCTCCCCTGAGGACACGGGCGTCGGGGCCGCCTCACGGCTCGGGGACCTCGCACCGCGGATCCCAGCCGGGTCCGGTCACCCGGTCCGGTCCTCCCGCCCTCCGGGCCCCTGCCGGTCCGGTGGGCTCCTCTCCATCCTCCGGCCTCCCGCCGTCCCGGCAAGCCGGCCGAACGGCCCCTCGCCCCGGGCCATTGGTCCCCGAAGGCCCGGCACGGAGGGGAACGGTGAGGACATGGTGCATACGGGATCTTTTATAAAGCCCCGAACACCTGGTCGGGTTACACTCACCCGCGGCGAACCGGCCCCGCGGGGCGGAAGAGACGGGGGAGGCCACCGTGGCGGTACCGGGAAAGAAGGTCGCGCTCTACGCGATCCTGGTCTTCGTGCTCTATGTGATCATCACCGACCCGGCCAAGGCCGCCGACTACGTGCAGATAGGGTTCGAAGGCATCTCGAGCGCCGCCAAGGCGATCGGCCACTTCATGACCTGGCTCGCCGACGGGACCAAGTAAGGTCTCCGCGGTCCTCCGGCACCCCGCGCGAGCCCGGCCGGCGGTCCGCCGTCGCCGCACCCCCTGGGAGTCACCCGTGATCCGCCACCTGGTCCTCTTCAAGCTCAACGAGGGCGTCCGGCGCGACGACCCGCGCGTCGTGGAGGGCGTCCGCGCCTTCGAGGCCCTCGACGGCCTGATCGAGGAGCTCCGCTTCTGGGAGCTGGGCTGGAACATCAGCGACCGCCCCATCGCCTACGACTTCGCGATCAACTCCGCGGTGGACGACACCGACGCCCTCAAGCGGTATCTGGAACACCCGGCGCACCAGGCGGGCGTCGCCCTGTGGCGTGAGTTCGCCACTTGGGTGATCGCCGACTACGAAATCTGAGCGACAGCGCCCACCGATTCCGGGCGACACAACCGACGGAGCCCTCCACGGGAACAGTGGAGGGCTTTCCTGCGTCTTGTGCCCCAATCTCTGCCCCAGCTTCTCCCCCAACACGGAGTTATGCGGTGCTTGCACACAGTGTCCATTTCTTGTGATGCTATGACCGCTTTTGACGGTGAGTTGACAGATGTGTTGATGGATGAAGAGGTGGCGTTGACCGTGTCGGCCAGTACTGCGCCGCCCCAGGAGGACGAGGCCCCGGCCCCGTCCTCCGACCGGCATCAGGCATCCGCCACGGACCCCGCCCACCCCGATCCCTCCGAGCCGCCCCCCGACACCTCCGCCCGCCCCCAGGAGGCCGCCAGACGCCGTGGCGCCGACACCCGGGCCCTCACCCAGATGCTCTTCGCCCAGCTCAAGGAGCTCCAGCCGGGCACTCCGGAGCACCACCGCGTGCGCGGAGCACTCATCGAGGCGAACCTCCCCCTCGTCCGCTACGCCGCCGCCCGCTTCCGCTCCCGCAACGAGCCCATGGAGGACGTCGTCCAGGTCGGCACCATCGGCCTGATCAACGCCATCGACCGCTTCGATCCCGACCGCGGCGTGCAGTTCCCGACCTTCGCGATGCCCACCGTCGTCGGCGAGATCAAGCGCTACTTCCGCGACAACGTCCGCACGGTCCACGTCCCGCGCCGGCTGCACGAGTTGTGGGTGCAGGTCAACAGCGCCACCGAGGACCTGACGACGGCGTACGGGCGCTCCCCCACCACCGCCGAGATCGCCGAGCGGCTGCGCATCACCGAGGAGGAGGTGCTGTCCTGCATCGAGGCGGGCCGCTCCTACCACGCGACCTCGCTGGAGGCCGCCCAGGAGGGCGACGGGCTGCCCGGCCTGCTCGACCGGCTCGGCTACGAGGACCCCGCCCTCGACGGTGTCGAGCACCGCGACCTCGTACGGCACCTGCTCGTGCAACTGCCCGAGCGCGAGCAGCGGATCCTCCTGCTGCGCTACTACAGCAACCTCACCCAGTCCCAGATCAGCGCCGAGCTGGGTGTCTCCCAGATGCATGTGTCAAGGCTCCTGGCACGGAGCTTCGCGCGTCTGAGATCCGCAAACAGAATCGACGCATAACCCACGAGAGCGAACCACCCGCAAGCGCTCTTCCCGACAACTCTCCACTGAAAAACCATCAGAACCCTTCCAACCAGGGCGCATTCACGCTTCACATGTCGACATGTCGCTACAGCGTGTTGCCGACATGTGACATTCTTCCGGCAGCGCGTTTGCCGCGGCCTCGCGACCGGTATCTCAGGGGAGGCTGCGTTCCTCACGACGGGAGCGTCCGCCGCGACCGTCCCGCGACCCAAAGGGGGTGGCATGTCCGCAGACCAGGGCAGCTCGAAGGTGCTCACGCTCATGCAGAGCGACTCCGCGCCCGACGTGCTCCAGGACCTTCAGGCCCCTCAGGACCTCCCGGGTGCCGAGACCCTTCCCGCCCAGGACCTTCCGGGCGCCGAGGCTCTGCCGGCCCCCGAGGCCCCGGACCTTCCGTCCACGGAGGGCATCGACACCCGCACCCTGTCCCGCTCCCTGTTCCTGCGGCTCGCCGCACTCGACGAGAACAGCCCCGAGCGCGCCTACGTCCGGGACACGCTCATCGAGCTGAACCTCCCGCTGGTGCGGTACGCCGCGGCCCGCTTCCGCAGCCGCAACGAACCGATGGAGGACATCGTCCAGGTCGGCACCATCGGGCTGATCAAGGCGATCGACCGCTTCGACTGCGAGCGGGGCGTGGAGTTCCCGACCTTCGCGATGCCGACGGTCGTCGGCGAGATCAAGCGGTTCTTCCGGGACACCTCCTGGTCGGTGCGGGTGCCGCGCCGCCTCCAGGAGCTGCGCCTGGCCCTCACCAAGGCCAGTGACGAGCTGTCCCAGAAGCTGGACCGCTCGCCGACGGTCACCGAGCTCGCCTCCGTGCTGGGCGTGTCGGAGGAGGACGTGGTCGACGGACTCGCGGTCGGCAACGCGTACACGGCATCCTCACTGGACTCCCCGACCCCCGAGGACGACGGCGGCGAGGGCTCGCTCGCGGACCGGCTCGGCTACGAGGACTCGGCCCTGGAGGGCGTGGAGTACCGCGAGTCCCTCAAGCCGCTGCTGGCGAAACTGCCGCCCCGCGAGCGGCAGATCATCATGCTCCGCTTCTTCGCGAACATGACGCAGTCGCAGATCGGCGAGGAGGTCGGCATCTCCCAGATGCATGTCTCCCGCCTCCTGACCCGCACGCTGGCACAGCTGCGGGAGGGCCTGATCTCGGACTGAGCCACCCGGCGGCCCCGGGCGTCCCGGGTAGACGGCGCCCGCGACGACCCGCTCCTTGGGGAGCGGGTCGTCGCGGGCGCGCACATGCGCTGCCGAACGGCGCTTCCGCACCGAGGGACACGTCAGCCGCTCCGGCGCGATGCTTCCAGCGACGCGGTGGCGAGGCCGTCACGGGCGGATCCCTGCCGGTGCGTCGACGGCAGCCGTTCACGGCCGCGTCCGGCCGGCCGCCGTGTCCCCGAAGGACCGCTCCGGCCGGCGAGCCGCCCGGCGGCGGCACGTCGCCGTCGGCGACCGGGGTTTCCTCCTCACCGACGTCAACCGCACCCCATCCCACGCCGAACGGCCCCCGCGCTCACCGCGGGACCGGAGCGGCAGCCCACCGACCGCCGTCGGCGGGGGGACGCGACCGTCTCCTTCCACACCACCGGCGGCACATCCGTGTGGATGCGACGCCGAAAAGGAGCCGGGTGTCAGAGGAGGTGCGGGCGGCGGCCTACGTCAGCGCCAGCCAGGCGACCGCCGCGACGATCGCGACGGCGACCACGATGCCGACGATCAGGCCGATGCGGGGGCCGGCCGGAGCGGCCGCCTGCTGCCGGCCCTGGGGGGCCGCCTCGTCGACGAACGCGCGGAACATCTGCGTGCTGCCGGCGGGGTCGTAGTTGCCCTGGGGGCCCTGGGTGTTAGCCATGGCCCCGGACCCTAGCGAATACGTGGGGGACTGCCCAAGTGAGGGTTGTGTAAGGGGGCCGCCCGAGTCATGGCACGAGGGCCGCTCACAGCGATGCCACAGGCAGGCACGCCCCGCCATCTGCACATTTACTTCCACCAGCGCTTTCCTTGGTCAACTCTTTGCCTTCAGGCGCCCCGATTAATTTGCCTGCAGCAACCAATCTCTCTATGGTTGCTCTAGGCAACGATAAGAAGGAGGTGCCATGGCCGAGCGAGCGCTGTACGAAGAGCTGGCGCGTCAGCTCAGCGCCTTCGGCGCCGTGAAGCGGGACCTCGGGCGCTGCCTGCCGCCCGACTGCCCCGGCGGTTCCGCCGCCGTGCTGACCCTGCTCGGCCGCCACGGCGACATGCGCATGAGCAAGCTCGCCGAGCTGCTCGCCGTCGACACGTCGGTCACCAGCCGCCACGTCGCACACGTAGCGGACCGTGGCTGGATCGAGCGCTGCCCGGACCCCGCGGACAAGCGCTCCCGCATCCTGCACCTGACGGCACCCGGCCGCGCCCAGCTCGACGAGCTGTCCCGGCGCACCGCCGCGCTGCTCGCCGACCGGCTGAGCGACTGGCCGGAGGACGACGTCGGCAGGCTCGTCCAGCTCATGGCACGGCTCAGGGAGAGCTTCGGCGACTGCCGTTCCACTCCCCGGCTCGCACAGGCGGCATCCGCGACGCAGTCCGTTGCCCACGAGACCACCCGTACACCTGCAAGCACGTAAGTAAAGGAAGCTCCATGGCAACGACCACACCAGCCGGTGTGCGGGCTCACCGCAAGCACGGGGGAGGCTCCCCGGACGGCGCTCCCATGACGCACCGGCAGATCATGGAGGCCCTCTCGGGGCTTCTGCTCGGCATGTTCGTGGCGATCCTGTCGTCCACGATCGTGTCCAACGCGCTGCCGCACATCATCAACGACCTCGGCGGCGGCCAGTCCGCCTACACCTGGGTCGTGACCTCCGCCCTGCTGTCGATGACCGCGGCCACCCCCCTGTGGGGCAAGCTGGCCGACCTGTACAGCAAGAAGGCTCTCGTCCAGATAGCCCTCGTCATCTACGTCGCCGCCTCGATGGCGGCCGGTCTGTCGCAGAACCCCGGCATGCTCATCACCTTCCGGGTGTTCCAGGGCATCGGTGTCGGGGGTCTGTCGGCACTCGCCCAGATCGTCATGGCGGCGATGATCTCCCCGCGTGAGCGCGGCCGTTACTCCGGCTACCTGGGCGCCACCTTCGCCGTCGCCACCGTCGGCGGCCCGCTGCTCGGCGGTGTCATCACCGACACGTCCTGGCTGGGCTGGCGCTGGTGCTTCTACGTCGGTGTCCCCTTCGCGGTCGTCGCGCTGATCGTGCTGCAGAAGACCCTGCACCTGCCCGTGGTCAAGCGGGAGGTCAAGGTCGACTGGGGCGGCGCGTTCCTCATCTCCGCCGCCGTCTCCCTGCTGCTGATCTGGGTCACCTTCGCCGGTGACAAGTACGACTGGCTGTCGTGGCAGACGTACACGATGGTCGCGGGATCGATCGTCCTCGGCGCGCTGTTCGTACTGGTGGAGGCCAAGGCGAGCGAGCCGATCATCCCGCTGCGCCTGTTCCGCAACAGCACGATCACGCTGGCGTCGCTCGCCTCGCTGTTCGTCGGCATCGCGATGTTCACCGGCACGGTGTTCTTCAGCCAGTACTTCCAGCTGGCCCGCGACAAGTCCCCGACGATGTCCGGTGTCATGACCATCCCGATGATCGGCGGTCTGTTCGTCTCCTCCACCGTCTCCGGTCAGTTCATCACCCGCACCGGCCGCTGGAAGGCCTGGCTGGTCAGCGGTGGCGTCCTGGTGACGGCCGGCCTGTGCCTGCTGGGCGGCATCCGGTACGACACCGCCTACTGGAAGATGGCCGTCTTCATGGCCCTGCTGGGTCTCGGCATCGGCATGATGATGCAGAACCTGGTCCTCGCCACGCAGAACCAGGTGGCCCCCTCCGACCTCGGCTCGGCCAGCTCCACGGTCACCTTCTTCCGCTCCCTCGGCGGTGCGGTCGGCGTCTCCGCGCTCGGCGCGGTGATGTCCCACCGGATCACCCACTACGTCCAGGACGGCATCTCCGCCCTGAGCCCCAAGTACCAGGCCGCGCTGGCCGGGTCGAGCTCGACCGACCGCATCCCGGACATGGGCGCGCTGCCGGCTCCGCTGCGCACGCTGCTGGAGAGCGCCTACGGCCACGGCATCGCCGATGTCTTCTTCATCGCCGGCTGCCTCGCCGCCCTCGCCTTCCTGATCACGCTGTTCATCAAGGAGGTCCCGTTGAAGACCAAGGGCGCGCTGGCGCAGGCCGCCGACTCGGCACCGCAGGAGGCCCCCACGGCGGCCACCCCGGCCGAGGCGTCCGCGCCGGCCGAGGAGAGGGTCCCGAGCTGGGCGGTGGCGAGCACCGAGGCAACGGACGAGGGCACAGGCACCCAGCGCCTCACGGCCGTCGCCACGATCGCCCGGCCGGAGGCGGCCGGTGACGGCGGTGGCATCCCGGTCCGCGGTTTCGTCCGCGGCGGCGAGGGCGCGCCCGTCCCGCAGGCCGCCGTCACCCTGATCTCGCTGGGGGGACGGCAGCTGGGCCGGTCGGTCGCGCAGGCCGACGGTTCCTACGCGGTGGACGCTCCGGGCACCGGCTCCTACGTACTGATCGCCTCCGCCGACGGCCACCAGCCGCAGGCCTCCACGATCGTCGTGCACGACGAACCGGTGTCGTACGACATCCTGCTCAGCGGCACCAGCGGCCTGAGCGGCGTCGTCCGCGCCGCCGAGACCGGGCTGCCGGTCAAGGACGCGATGGTCATCGTCACCGATGTGCGCGGCGACCTGCTGGCCACCGCCACCACCGGCGAGCAGGGCACCTTCTCCTTCGCCGAACTGGTGCCGGGTGCCGTGACCGTCGCGGTGAACGCCGCCGGGCACCGCCCGCGGGCCCTGCCCGTCGAGGTCGGCGCCACCGGGGTGACCCGCGTCGAGATCGACCTCGACTCCGGCTCCCAGGTCCAGGGTGTCGTACGGGCCCCGCACGGCCCCCTCGCGGACGCCCGGGTGACCCTGGTGGACGCGGCGGGCAACGTGGTCGGCACGGCCACCACCGGCGCGGACGGCGCGTACGCCTTCACCGATCTGAACGGCGGGGAGTACACCGTCATCGCGACGGGCTACCCGCCGGTGGCCACCGCCGTGACCCTCTCCGGCGACGGCGTCGACGACCACGACATCGAACTCGCCCACCCGGGCGAGTAGGCCGGAAGCCCGGCTCGTGGGGGCGCGCTGTGAGCGCAAGGCGCCCCCTCGGGCCGGATTTTTTTCGGCCGCCACGGGGATTTATCAAGGATTCAAGGGATTTGAGGGGAACCACGCGATGGGGCTGACCGCACGGATCCGTACGCGAGACGGATGGGCCGTGTCGCACGCGGTCGTCACCGTGACCGACACGACCGGGACGCAGGTCCTGCGCGCCGAGGCCGACGCCGAGGGCGTCGTCCGCGACGCGACCGAGCTGGCGCCCGGCGCCTACACCGTGATCGTCACGGCGGTCGGGTACGCGCCCGCCGCCTCCAGCGCGATCGTGACCGCGAGCGGCCGGGCCGAGGTCGGCCCCGTGACGCTCGCCCGGCAGGGCGGCACCGAGCTGCCGCCGCCGGGGCCGTGGACCATCGACCCGGCGCACTCCTCGGTGGGCGCCGTCGCCCAGCACCTGGGGATCTCCAGCGTGCACGGGCGGTTCACGGACTTCTCCGGGCGCATCGAGATCGCCCCGGACGAGGTGGAGAAGTCCCGCGTCGAGGCCGTCATCCGCGCCGCATCCATCGACACGGGCAACGGCATGCGCGACACCCACCTGAGGTCCGCGGACTTCCTGGACGTCGAGAAGTACCCGGAGATCACCTACCGCTCGACCGGCCTGACGGCCGCGGGCGCCGACCGCTGGACCGTCCACGGCGAGCTGACCCTGCACGGGGTGGTCCGCCCGGTCGATCTGGACCTCGCCTACCTCGGCACCGGTTCCGACCCGTGGGGCGGCACCCGCGCGGCCTTCCGCGCCACCACGGAACTGCGCCGCGAGGACTTCGCGATGAACTACAACCAGATCGTCCAGGCGGGCATCGCCGCGATCGGCACCACGCTGAAGGTGGAGCTGGACGTCCAGGCCGTGCAGGGCGAGTCGCTACCGTCCGCCTGACGGCGGACGGCCCTCGCCCGAGACCCGGGAGACCAGATCGGTGGCCAGGTCGCGGAGCTTGGTGTTCGTGTGCTGCGAGATCCGGCGCAGGCGCTCCAGGGCGATGCCGGCGCTGACCCGCTCCTGCGCCATCAGGATGCCGATCGCCTGGTCGATGACGCTGCGGGAGAGCAGCGCGGTGCGTACGTCGGACGCGTCGGCGCGTTCGCGTTCCACGCGCAGGGCCACGTCGACGGCCTCGGCCGTCCGCGCCGCGAAGGCACGGGCCCGGTCACGGGCCGTGCCGAGCACACCGGGCTCGCTGCCGTAGAAGTTGAGCGCGGCGCCGGTGTCGCCCTCCACGGCGAGCGGCACCGCGAGCACACACCGCACCCCGACCGACAGCGCGTACTCGGTGTACACGGGCCACCGGGCCTCGGCGGCCAGGTCGGGCGCGTACTGCTCGGTCCCCGTCTCGGCGGCCGTGACGCACGGCCCGGTGCCGTTCTCGTACTGGCGCAGGTCCAGGCCGCTGGGCAGGGTGCCGCTGCCCGCCAGGGTCAGCAGGCGGTCGCCGCGGCGGACGGTGATGCTGCAGGCGGCGCAACCGGGCACGGCCTCGACCGCGCGGTCGGTCAGGTCCCGCAGCAGCGTGTCGAGACCGCCGCTGCGCACGATCGCCTGGTCGAGCGGGTAGGGCATCTCGGATCTCATGTCATGCTTTTGTCCCCGTTTCGGCGATCAACTCCTGACCGTCACGTGGCGTGGTTCGCATCGACGATGCGGCGGGCGAGATCCCGCAGCTTGACGTTCTCCCGCTGCGAGGCGCGCACCAGGCTGTCGAACGCCTCCGTTGCGTCCATGTTCAGGCGCTCCATCAGGATGCCCGTGGCCTGGCCGATCAGGTCCCGGGTGTGCATCGCCTCGGTGAGCTGCTCTCGCACGGTCACCGACTCCAGCGCGAGACCGACGTGCGCGGTGAACAGCCGGCCGATCCGCGTCGCGGCCTCGTCGAAGGCGTGCGGCTTGCGGGCGTAGACGGTGAGCACGGTCAGCCGTCGCTTGCCGGCGCGCAGCCGCAGCGCGAGCGCCGAGCGCAGGCCCAGACCGGACAGCACGGCGCCACCCGCGTCGTTCTCGCTGTCCGCCACGCGCACCACGGGCGTGTGCCACAGGTGGCTCCAGTACGGGGCCTGCTCGCTGCCCGGGTGGGCGTCGTGGGCGGTGCGGACGACCTCGTCGCTCCAGGCGAGCGTACGGAAGTGGTCGCCGCGCTCCGCCTCGCAGACGGCCGCGTGTTCGGCGCCCGGCAGCAGGCGCACGGCGAGACAGACGGCGGTGCTCATCGTGCTGTGGGGGGTGAGCGTGTCGTGCAGTTGCCGAGCTGCTTCGGCCAGCGCTTCGGCCAGCTCGAAACCCCGTGGAAAATCAGGCAGATCGGAAAAGTCGGACGCAGGCACACGAACCTCTTCGGCGTGCACGGCCGCATGGCCATGCGCAGGAGAGCTCCGCAGCACATTCCCGACTGCGAGCACAGGACGGACAGAATTTTATCTCCTCCTCTGCGGGGAGATTGACGCCCGGTTGATGCTCGGCGTTCCCCCCTTTCGGAGTGGCACGCGGGAGTGGTGGAATGAGCCGACAGGTCAGGAAGCGGCCTCTCCGAGCCCGGACGAACCTCTGCCAGGTGAGTGCCATGACCCATGTCCCGAGCCCGTGCCGGGTGCGCGACCTGCCCGGTCGCAGCCTGATCGCCCTGCCCCCGGAGATCGACCTGTCCAACTCCCCCTCGCTGTGCGCCGCCATCACCTCCTTCGCCGAGGCGCGCGCCACCCGGCTGAGCGTGCTGATCCTGGACTTCGCCCACACCGGCTTCATGGACTCCCAGGGCGCCCGCCTCGTCCAGGACGTGCGGTACCGGCTGCCCGCCCGGGTCGGGCTACGGGTGGTGGCGGAACCGCTCGGCATGCCGCGCCGCGTCCTGGAGCTGACCGGGGTACGGCGGGACGTGCCCGTGTACGACAGCCTGGCGGAGGCGTTGGAGTCGTGAGTGAGCCGCGCGGTCGTCGGCACGGCGGGATCAGGCTCCCCGCCCTCCCGGAGGCCTAGGCTGCGGGCATGGCACCGAACATCGCGACCAACACCGCCGTATCACGGGACGAGCTGCTGGACTTCGTGCGTCCCCGCCACCGCGCGGTCCTGCTGACCCGCCGCGCCGACGGCAGCCCCCAGGGGTCACCGCTGACCTGCGGCGTCGACGACTCGGGGCGGATCGTCGTCTCCACCTACCCGGACCGCGCCAAGACCCGCAACGCCAAGCGCGACGAGCGGGTCAGCGTCATCGTGCTCAGCGACGACTGGAACGGTCCCTGGGTCCAGATCGACGGCACGGCCGAGGTCATCGACACGCCGGACTCCGTCGAACCGCTCGTCGAGTACTACCGCAACATCGCGGGCGAGCACCCGGACTGGGACGAGTACCGCGAGGCCATGGTCAAGCAGGGCAAGTCGATCATCAGGATCACCCCGGTGCGCTGGGGCCCGGTGGCGACGGGCGGCTTCCCGGCCCGGCTGGTCTCCTCCGAGGACTGAGAGACGCGGATCCCCTACCCCCGGGCGACCATCGCCTCGATCCCCGCGATGAGCGTCTGAAGCGCGAAGGCGAAGTCCCGCTCACGCGTCTCCTCCACCGTGTCGCCGCCGCGGGCCCGCATGAGGTCCGCGGACCGGGGTACGACCTCGCTGAGCTCCGGGCGCTCGGTCACCGCGCTCATGGCGCGGCGGACGTACTCGTCCTGGCTCAGCCCGGCCGCCGCGCAACGCTCGATGAAGTGGCCCTCGACCGTGCCGAAGCCGTAGACGAACTGGAAGACCGCCGAGATCGCACCCATCCGGCCGTGCGCCGGCAGCCCGGTCAGCCCGATCACCCGCTGCACGGCGAGCGAGAAGGCGACCGCGTGGCGGGCCGATGTTGAGGAACGTCCCGGCGAGCGGCGCCAGCCAGGGATGGCGCACCAGCAGCGCCCGGTACTCGGAGGCGAGCGCCCGCAACTGGTCGCGCCAGTCCTCGTCCGAGTCCGTGCCCGGCAGCCGCACCTCCCCGAAGGCCGCGTCCAGCGCCAGCTCCAGCAGGTCGTCCTTGGTGTCGACGTACCAGTAGACGGACATCGCCGTCACGTTCAGCTCGGCCGCGAGCCGCCGCATGGAGAACCTGGTGAGTCCCTCGGCGTCCAGCAGCCGTACCGTCGCCTCGGTGATCCGCTCCCGGTCCAGCCCGGAGGGCTGCCCGCCGCCGCGCCCGCCACGACGCGCCCCGCCCTCCAGCCAGACACTGGCCCGCGCCGCGCCCCTGGCCCGCCGGGCTGCCCTCACCATGGCGCCCCTTCCCCGAGACTCCGGCCGCGGCCGCGGTGCCACGGGCCGGTCAGCGACCACCACCTTCGAGTCTTCCCTCTTCCCCGTCGCCCGACCCTCCGTCAGTCCCCGTCGGCCCCGCGGGAAAGGGGCGGTGGGCCGGGGCACCGTTCGGGGTGCCCGGACCCACCGCCCGGAGCGAGCCGCGGAGTGCGGTCAGCCGCTCGTCTTCTGCGTCAGGTCGTAGAAGGTGGCCGAACCGACCGTGACCTTCTTGAAGTTCTGCTGAACCCACGAGCTGATCCGCGAGGAGACGCTGGAGCCGCCGTTGCCGCCCCCGCCGCCGAAGCCGCCGCCCGAGACGAAGTAGTGGATCCTGCCCTCGGCCACGTACTTCTGGAACTGGGACAGCGTCGGGGACGGGTCGCTGCCGTTGAAGCCGCCGATCGCCATCACCGGGTAGCCGGTGGCGAGCTGGTAGCCGGCGGCGTTCTGGGAGCCGATGGACGCGGCGACCCAGGTGTACCGACTCGCGTCCTTCTGCAGCAGCGCCTTGGCCGCGGAGCTGACGCTCGTGCCGTTGAGCAGGCCGCCGATGCCGCCGCGACCACCCATACCGCCGTCGGCCGTGCTCCCGCCGGGGAAGCCCTGGCGGCCGTTCCGGCCCCGAGGGATGCCGTTGCCCTGCTGGTTCCGGCCCGGCAGGCCGCCGCCCGGGAACCCGCCGGCGCCGTTGCCGCCGGGGAAGCCCTGGCCGCTGCCGCCCCGAGCGGTGCCCTTCTGCTGGTTCCGGCCCGGCATGCCGCCGCCGAAACCGCCGCGCATACCCGCGCCGCCGGGGCCGCCGCGCCCGCCGGGGCCCATCGTGCTCGCGCCCGCCGGACCGGCTGTGACGATCGACCCGGTGTGGCCCTGGTTCACCGTGGTGAGGGTGTACGCCGTCGGACCCGCGAGGGCGGCCACGAAGCTGAGGCCCACCGCCGCGAGGGCGAGCTGCCGTCCGAGCCCGGCCACGAAGACGAGCCCCAGGGCGCCGGCCAGGCCGCCGACGAGGACCAGCCACTTCAGCCAGGGCAGGTAGTCCGGGGTGCGGTCGAGGAGCACGTACCCCCAGGCCGCGGTCGCCGTGGCGGTGGCGGCGAGCGTGAGCGACGCCCACGTCCTCGACCGCTCCTCCCACAGGACCGTGACGCCCATGCCGACCAGGGCGGCGATGTAGGGCGCGAGAGCCACCGTGTAGTACTGGTGGAAGATGCCCGCCATATAGCTGAAGACCACCGCGGTCATCAGCAGCGAGCCGCCCCAGGCGAGGAACGAGCCGCGGACCAGGTCCGTCCGCTTGCTCTTCCGGGTGAGCACCAGGCCCGCGACGAGCAGCATCAGCGCGGCCGGGAGCAGCCAGGAGATCTGGGAGCCGATCTCGGAGTTGAACATCCGGTCCCAGCCGGTCGCGCCCCACTGGCCGCCGTTGCCGCCACCGCCGCCGCCGACGCTGCCGGTCTCGTCGCCGTTGATGCGGCCGAGGCCGTTGTAGCCGAAGGTCAGCTCCAGGAAGGAGTTGTTCTGCGAGCCGCCGACGTACGGGCGGGAGGACGCGGGCCACAGCTCGACGATCGCGACCCACCAGCCGCCGGAGACGACCAGCGCGGCGGTCGCGAGGCCCAGTTGCGCGATCCGCTTCCTCAGCCTCACCGGGGCGCAGACGCCGTACACCAGCGCCAGCGCGGGCAGGATCAGGAAGGCCTGCAGGGTCTTCGTCAGGAAGGCGAAGCCGACCGCGACACCCGCCCACACCAGCCACTTGGTGCGGCCGTCCTCCAGCCCCCGGACGACGAAGTAGACCGTGAGCGCCATCAGCAGGGCCAGCAGCGCGTCCGGGTTGTTGAACCGGAACATCAGCGCCGCGACCGGGGTGAGCGCGAGCACCGCGCCCGCGATCAGCCCGGCCGCCGGGCTGAACCGGCGCCGGACCGCCGCGTACACCACGGCGACCGTGAGGACGCCCATGACGACCTCGGGGACGAGGATCGCCCACGAGGTGAGGCCGAAGACCCTGACCGACAGGGCCATCGGCCACAGGGAGGCCGGCGGCTTGTCGACGGTGATCGCGTTGCCCGCGTCCAGCGAGCCGAAGAAGAACGCCTTCCAGGACCTGCTGCCGGCCTGGACCGCCGCCGAGTAGAAGGAGTTGGCGTACCCGGAGGCGCTCAGGTCGTACAGGTACAGCAGCCCGGTGGCGAGCAGCAGGCCGAGGAACGCGGGGCGTACCCAGCGGGGGTCCTCGGGCCGCCCGCGCCAGAGTCTGCGCGGGAGCGGCTGCTGGGGCTCACCGGCCCCTGGTGCGGGCGCCGGCGGCGGGGCGGGCGCCTCACCGGGAGCGGTCGCGGGCGGCCCCCAGACGGGGGAGCCCGCACCCGCCTGGTGGGTCGACTGTTCGGACTGTGTGGTCATCGGTGGTCCCTCGGGTCGGTGTCCTGCGGGCGCACCGGCTGCAGCGGCGTGGTGGCGTCCCGGAAGGAGGTGCGGTCCGCGTCGGCACCGGCGCGGAAGGGGGTGGTGTCGTACGAGGACTGCGGCCCCGCGTGGCGCCGGGGCAGCGGCGGGAGCCGCCGGTGCGGACCCGCCTGGGGCGGGTGGGTGACGCCGGGCTGTGCCGTCGGCGCGTCGTCGCGCCGGTCGGAGAACACCCAGGCCCGGAAGAGCAGGAACCGCAGCACGGTCGCCGCGAGGTTGGCGGCGATCAGCACCGCCAGCTCCGTGGAGTGCGTCGGGTTGCTCGTCGCCGCGTTCAGGGCGGCGAGCGAGCCGCTGGTCAGGGCGAGGCCGATGCCGAAGACGACCAGGCCCTGCGCCTGGTGACGGACGACGCCGCCGCTGCCGCGCACGCCGAAGGTGAGCCGGCGGTTGGCCGCCGTGTTGGCGATCGCCGACACCAGCAGGGCGAGCGCGTTGGCGATCTGCGAGCCCGAGAACTGCCGGAAGACGCTGTAGAGCGCCAGGTAGAACAGGGTGGACAGGCCGCCGACCACGCAGAAGCCGACGAGCTGCCGGGCCAGACCCCCCGGCACGTTCGCAAGGTCGCGGTCGCGCGGATCGTCGCCGAACGGCCGGGCGAGCCGGTCCAGCGGCAGCGACCCGGTGGCCAGCGCCCTGCCGATGCGCCACACGCCCCTGAGGTCGTCGGTGGCGGTCTTCACGATGTGGACCGTGGAGTCCGGGTCGTCGACCCAGTCGACCGGCACCTCGTGGATGCGCAGCCCGGCGCGCTCGGCGAGCACCAGCATCTCGGTGTCGAAGAACCAGCCGGTGTCCTCCACCAGCGGCAGCAGCACCTGGGCCACGTCACGACGGATCGCCTTGAAGCCGCACTGGGCGTCCGAGAAGCGGGCCTGCAGCGAGCCGCGCAGGATGAGGTTGTAGGCGCGGGAGACGAACTCCCGCTTGGGGCCGCGGACGACCCGGGAGCTCCGGGCGAGCCGGGAGCCGATCGCCAGGTCGGAGTGGCCGGAGATCAGCGGCGCGACCAGCGGGAGGAGTGCGTTGAGGTCGGTGGACAGGTCCACGTCCATGTAGGCGAGGATCGGGGCGGTGGAGGCGGACCAGACGGTCCGCAGCGCCCGGCCGCGGCCTTTCTGCTCCAGCCGGAAGGACCTCACCTCGGGGATCCGCTCCTCCAGCCGCGCGGCCACCTGCGGGGTGGTGTCCGTGGACGCGTTGTCCGCGATCGTGATGCGGAACGCGTACGGGAACGTGCGCTCGAGGTGCTCGTGCAGTCTGAGCACACACGGCTGGAGGTCCTTCTCCTCGTTGTAGACGGGAATCACCACGTCCAGGACAGGCGTACCGGCTCCTGCGGCCGGGAGGTGCTCCCGCGCCGGCAGGGTGCCGGGAGAAGAGTCGGTTCGCATGGAACCGACTCTTCTCAAGCGCCCTGTCGCACCCGTGTGGTGACGCTGTGCTGTGCCTGTGAGTGCTGTTCCCAGGCCGTTTCGGGGGCGGGCGAGGGCACGCGCGGGGTCGGCGCGGGCAGACGCACGGTGAACACGGTGTGCCCGGGAACGCTGTCGACGGTGACGGCGCCGCCGTGCGCGGTCGCCACGGCCTGCACGATGGCGAGCCCGAGCCCGGTGGAGCCGGTGGACCGGGAGCGCGCCGAGTCACCGCGCGCGAACCGTTCGAAGACGTGCGGCAGCAGATCGGGCGGGATGCCCTGCCCGTCGTCCTGGACGTCCACGCACAGCCACGGCCCGCGCCGCTGCACCCGTGCGGTGACGGTGGTACCCGGTGGTGTGTGCGTCCGGGCGTTGGCGAGCAGGTTGACGAGCACCTGTTGCAGCCGTGCGGCGTCGGCCGACACGAGGGCGGGTTCGTCGGGCAGTTCGAGGTGCCAGTGGTGGTCGGGGCCCGCGGCGCGCGCGTCGCTGACGGTGTCCACGACGAGGGGGACGAGGTCGGTCTGCTGGAACCGGAGCGGGCGGCCGGCGTCCAGCCGGGCCAGCAGCAGCAGGTCTTCGACGAGGAGGGTCATCCGCCCGGCCTCGGACTCGATCCGTCCGAGGGCGTGGCGGGTGTCGGGGCCCTGCTCCTCACGTCCCCGTCTGGTCAGTTCGGCGTATCCGCGGATGGAGGCGAGCGGTGTGCGCAGTTCATGACTGGCGTCCGCGACGAACTGCCGTACCCGCATCTCGCTCTGCTGCCGCGCGTGCAGGGCACCGTGGACGTGGTCGAGCATGCGGTTGAGGGCGGCCCCCACCTGCCCGACCTCAGTGTGCGGATCGGTCTCGGACACCGGCACCCGCTCGTCGAGGGTCACCTCGCCGGTGTGCAGCGGGAGTTCGGAGACCCGGGTGGCGGTCGCGGCGACCTTGCGCAGCGGTCGCAGGGCGATGCCCACGAGCACCGAGCCGGCGATCCCGGCGGCGACGAGACCGGCGGCGGTGACGCTGACCTCGACGATGACGAGGGTGTCGATGGTGCTGGTGACGGTCCGGGTGGGCAGGGCGACGTAGAAGGCGCCGTGGGGGCCGGTGACGTACATGGCCCGGTAGTCCCCGAGCCCTGGGAGCGTGACGGTGTGCACCTTTTTGTCACGGGGGACGGAGCCGAGCGCGGAGGTCTGCGCCCGGGACAGTTCGACGGCCTTCATCCGCTCGAAGCCGGCGCTGGTGGAGGAGACCTCCTTCTTGATGACCGCCTTCGTGACGGCACCGGTGGAGTCCGTCTGCGCGGCGACGGTGTCGGGTTGCGCCGGTCCCTTGGTAATGAAGTCGTCCAGCCTGTCCTGCGTCGTCACGGTGCCGGAGGAGCTCCCCGCCGCATGGCCGTTGAGGTTCTCCGGGCCGCCCGGACGACCGTTCCCGAGGCCGGCCGGGCTGCCCCCGGGCGGACCCGAGACACCCTTGCCGACATCGGCCACCTGCACGTCCAGCTCCCCGTACAGGTGCTGCCGCAACGCGATGGTCGTCACCGTGCCGATCACCGCGCACACCACGGCGATCAGACTGACCGCCGAGACGACGAGCCGCGTCCGCAGCGTGCGCGGCTGTCGTCCTCGCCCCTGCGTACGCGGCCGTCGTCGCCCGCTCATGACGCCGCGGGCTTGATCATGTAACCGGCGCCGCGCCGGGTGTGGATCATCGGCTCCCGGCCCGCGTCGATCTTCCGGCGCAGATACGAGATGTAGAGCTCGACGACGTTGGCCTGGCCGCCGAAGTCGTACGACCACACACGGTCGAGGATCTGTGCCTTGCTGAGCACGCGCCGCGGGTTGCGCATCAGGAAGCGCAGCAGCTCGAACTCGGTGGCGGTGAGGTGGATGTTCTCCCCGCCCCGGAACACCTCGTGGCTGTCCTCGTCCAGCATGAGGTCCCCGACGACCAGCACCGAGTCGGCGCGACGGTCGGCGGCACCGGACCGCCGGATCAGCCCGCGCAGCCGGGCCACGACCTCTTCCAGGCTGAACGGCTTGGTGACGTAGTCGTCGCCGCCGGCCGTCAGACCCGCGATCCGGTCCTCCACGGCGTCCTTGGCGGTGAGGAACAGCACCGGCACGTCGGGCAGTTCACGCCGCAGCCGTCCCAGCACGGAGAGCCCGTCCATGTCCGGAAGCATCATGTCGAGCACGACGGCGTCGGGCCGGAACTCGCGCGCGGTCTGCATCGCGCCCTGTCCGTCACCCGCGCTGCGGATCTGCCAGCCTTCGTAACGAAGGGCCATGGACAGCAGTTCGGTGATGGAGAGTTCGTCGTCCACCACCAGCACTCGGACGGGACTCCCGTCCGGCCTCAGCAGTTCGGTGCGCCCCTGGGGCGAGGTCGTGGTCATGAGGGACACCCTGTCGGGATCCTCTGAGAGCGCCCTTTCACGATTCTGTAATTTCCCTGAAAAACACACAGGCGCCGCTCAGGAAACTCCTGGGAAGATTCCTTGACGCCCCCTCAGAGAGGGGGCGCCTGTTCGCTCACTCGGGCGTCCGCTCGAACGTATGGCTGCGCTCGACCTTGGCGACGTGCAGGGTGTACCCCTCGTACCACTGGGCACGCCCGCGCTTCTGGGCGGCGCGGTGCTCCAGGTTGCTCCGCCACTCCTCGACGGCGGCCAGGTCCCGGAAGTAGCCGACCGTGATCGACAGCCCGCCCGGCGTCCGGGCCTGGTCCATTCCGAGGAACCCGGGGACCTCGTGGACGAGCTCCTCCATCCGCTCGGAGGTCTCCGCGTACCCCTCGTCCTCCTCGGCCCGCACGGAGGTGAAGACGACGGCGTAGTAGGGGGGTTCATGGGCGGTGACAGGCGCAACGCGTTGATCGCTCATGTCACCACGATGAAGGAGACGGCACCCGGCGTCCAGCCTCCGCGCCTCCTCGTGCCGTCAGAACAGCCCGTCCTGCACCCCTTTCTCTCCCACCTCCCGCACCGGCACGGTCACCTCGTCCCGCTCGGTGGCCGTCAGCTCCCACCCCGGCATCAGCCGCGTGTCGAGCACGAGAACCCCGCGCCCGGTGGCGAGATGAAGATCAGGCCCCACGGCCACCAGCACCTCCCCGCTCACCCCTGCGCCCGCCACCAGTTCGCGCACCGCACCGTCCATCCGGGGCAGCCCCTCCAGCCCGAACACCCCGCCGTGGTCGACGGCCCGGAACGGCACCTGCTCCAGCGACTCCGGCCAGCCGCCGAGGGCCACCGCCCGCGCGTGCAGCTCCGCCAGCTCGGCGATCCGCTCCCCGGCCGGCGGCAGCGCGGCCCGCACCGCCCGCTTGTCGGAGTACGGGATCCGGTCCGGCACCCGGAGCGCGGCCCGCAGCAGTTCCTCCGCGCGCCGCGCCGCCATCAGCGGCCCGCATCCCAGCCAGCTGAAACAGACGGCACCCTGCTCCAGCAACCGCGCGGAGCCGCGCTCGGCCGCGGTGATCCCGACCTTGACCATGCCGGGCCCGAACCAGGCGAGATAGACGCGGTACGTCCGCGGATCGTCGGCGAAGGTATCAGCGGCGACGGAACGGGCCCGGTCGAGACGGGCGCACTCCTCGCACCGCCCGCCCGTACTCCGACCGGGTACCACGGCCCGCGCCGCACACCCGTGACCCCGTGCCCCCGCACACGTCCGCACGCCCCCGGCCAGGACCGCGAAGGCGACCCGCTTCCCCCGCTCCAGCGCACTGCGCCGCCCCCCTTCCCACGCCAGCACGGGCCCTTCGCCACCCCACCGCAGCCCCGCGCATCTCCACACCTGAGTCATCACTGCCGAGAGTAGGCGCCCTTACTGACAACGGGACCAGCCGGACCACAGCACGCCGACGACTCCCGGTCGGCCACTGAGCCCGCCGCCCGGCCGACCGGCAGGCCGTCGCGCCGAGTCCTACCGTCCCTGGCCCTCCAGGCCCCCCGGCACCGCTTCCACCCCCCGGGCGGCCACGAGAACGGCCAGGGTGGTGCGCGCCTCGCGCCTCACCACCTCATGACGCGCGAACGTCGCGGTCAGCGCGAGAACCGAGGCTGTCACCGCGTAGAGGACGACACCAACCGCAGACAGAAGCCCGACGATCACCGGGCACGCACCTTTCTCCCCCGACTCGGGTTACCCGGCCCTCGTGGCCGGAGTGCGCTCCGCGCCTTCAGCATACGAGGCCTGTCAACGAGCCCCACATCACCGGGACTTGGCTGCCTCCGGGGCAAGGCCGTCCGCCTGGCCCGGACCAGTACCCGGCCGCACCGGGACGCAGAGCCGTCAGAGCGGATTGAGGCGGGTCTTGAGCAGGCAGAACTCATTGCCCTCGGGGTCGGCAAGGACGTGCCAGGACTCCTCGCCGGTCTGGCCGATGTCGGCCGGGCGCGCCCCGAGATCCAGGAGGCGTTCGAGCTCGGCGTCCTGATCGCGGTCGGTGGCGTTGACATCGATGTGCAGCCGGGACTTCCCGGGCTCCGGCTCGTCCCTGCGGCTGAGGACGATCGTCGGCTGTGGGCCACCGAACCCCTCGCGCGGCCCGATCTCGATGCAGTCGTTCCCTTCGCGATCGAGCACCACGAAGTCCAGGACCTCGCACCAGAACCGCGCCAGCACCTCGGGGTCGCGGCAACCGAGCACGAGCTCACTGATACGACATGCCATTGACGAAACCTACTCTCAGCGTGGGAACTGCCGGGGCGGCCGAGACGGATCTCTTCGGCTCCCCGCAGTGGGAACACGCTCGAGACCGTATCGGGCCGGGCGACCAGGTGCGACGGGGTCCCGGGGTCCTGGCCCCGACGACGCTCAAAACCGCCCGATCGAGTGGACGGCGCCCGTGGGCAGGACGGCCCGGAAGCAGATGCAGACGGTGAGTGGGAGCAGGACGCCGAGGAATGATCAGCGTTCTCGGCCGCGTTGACGTCAGCGGTTGATGCCAGAAGCCCTCCGGGAGGATCCCGGAGGGCTTCAGATCTGTGCGCACTCGGCAGGATTGAACCTGCGACCTTCTGATCCGTAGGATCGGGCGGGCTGTTGGGCGGGGGCCCACCTTCCTTCCAGCTGATCGCTGATGGCCGTGAACGACGGTCTCTGTGTGCCGTCGTCGCCGTCAGGATCGCCGGCGGCACCGTCCGCTCCGGTGGGCCGCTCGGCGCGCAGCGTCGGAGCCCCGATCAGGGCGTCCGCGACCAGACCGCCCGGGATGCTCTCCGGTCGCGAGCACGCCGGTGCGCGATGTCCGACGCCAGGTAGTCCGGCGCACGGCACCTTTACTTCGGGCATGCGTTCGTTGGCGAAGGGCGCAGGGGTACCGGGGTCAGGGGGGTGCAGACCGGGGTGGCGACGCCGATGAGTTCCACAAGGCCCACGCCGCCTGTGGGCGGAACGATTTCTGCCCAGTTGTTGGCCACCCAGGCGTTGCCCGAGGAGTCGACCTGCACCGCTGTGAGGTGCTGCATCGCTTTGTTATGGAAGCCCTGTGCAGGGGACAGGACAGTGCCGGCAGAAGCGCCGGGCGGGCAGGCCGCGCTGTTCACCCCGCACAGGAGCGACACGGAGGAGTCACCGAAACCGGCGACCCACACACGGTCCTGGCCGTCGATGGCGGTCGACCAGGGGAAGACCTTCTTGGGCAGTTGGTACACGCCTGCCACGGTTCCCTCCGGTCCGATCTCGGTGACCGCGCTGCTGGCGAAGTTGGCCACCCAGGCGTTTCCCTTGGAGTCGAGGGCGAGCCCCACCGGGACCTGAATCGAACTGTCGGTGATCGTTTTGATCGGCTTGAAGTCGGGGCCGACGAGCGTGACACTGCCGCCGGCGCGGCTGGGTCGTCCCGCTTGCTTGAACTCTTCCAGGGAGAAATGGCTGTTGGTGACCCAGGCCCGCCCCTGGCCGTCGATTTGGACGGCGAACGGGTGGTTGAAGTTCTTGTCGCTGATGACGACGGCCTTGCTCGGGTCACCGTGGGGGTAGACGACGACGCTGCCCACGCCGGGTTTCCCCTTGACACCGTAGGAGTTGGCTATCCATACGTTGCCGCGTTGGTCGACGGCGACACCCTGCGGCTTGTTCAGTCCGCCGTTCGTCCAGCCGTCGGAGGGAGACAGCGGTGTGCCGGAGGCGGAGTACTTCGACATCGCGTTGCCGTTGTAGCTGGGTACCCACACGGATCCGTCGTGATCGACCGCGATTCCCCACGCTCCGGCCTTCATGCCGCCGCCGCTGATGGGACTGCCCAGAGCCGGCTGACCGGTGGGGTCCTGCACCGTGACATAAGGGCTGGACTCCCGTGTGCCCGGCTTCCAGTTGTTGGCCGCCCATACGTTGCCCTTGGCGTCGAACGCGATGCGGCCCGGCGCGTAGACCCCCGGAGCGCTGTAGCGCAGGGCAAGGATCCAGTCCGCGGGAGCTGAGGTGAGCGCCGGGCTGAAGACGTTCGCGTTGCGCGCCAGGGCTTCCAGGCCGCCAGGGGACAGTGTCGGATCGTGTACCAGGTTGAGGAGCGCCTGCACGGTGTCGGCAGGCTTGGTGCCGCCTCGCGGAGTCGCCAGTTGGAGCGCCTTGTCGCAGCGCGTGTCATCCGTCACGCAGAGGGAGACGAGGTTGGCCAGCGTGTTCTGCGTCGCGAGAGTGTCGCTGTTGGCGCTGTCGCCGGTAACTGGACCGCCGACCCTGCCGGTTGCCGGATCCGCCAGGTTGAACGAGGTCGCGGCGGCGTTCTGCAGCCCCGGGCTGGGTCCGGTGACGCCGTGTTGGTCGCTGAACCGGGCGAGGGCGTACGTGGCGGCGACGGTGGTCAGTTCGTTGACCGTCACCTTGCTCACGGTCCGTTCGGGCGCGCCACCGCCCGCGCCGAACCCCACGACCGAGCGCAGCCGGAGCTTGTGCGCCTGCGCGGGTGTGGCCTCGACGTACAGCACTCCGTCAGCCGGCCTGGTGTACGTCATCTGGAAGGAACCGAGTGCGTCCGTCGTTGCCTCGCCCAGCTTCGTGACTCCGGAACGTGAACCGGCCATGAGTGTGACCTGAACGCCTCCGAGTGGCTTCCCCGCCCCTGTGACGGTCCCCCGCACCGCCTCCGGCGCGGCACCCAGCGCAGGTGCCGCGGTGCCCACCAGCACCGGCAGGGCGAGGGCCGCACAGGCTGCTGCGGCGGTGGTTGATGTCCACCGCAGAGCCCTGGACCGCCTTCTTGCTCCGCGCCCTTCAGGGGAGGCCGGCCTGCGGGCACGTATGCCTGGAGTGCTCATAGTTCTCGAACCCTTCGCTGTGCGTGCCTGAATTAGGCAGAGAAATCGGTGCAGCGGTCCAACCGCCCGACATTGCCTCGTATCAGCGCCTGCTTGCATCTTGCACAAGTGCTGTCAGCCGGCCAGTTGAATCATGCGGTGTCGGATTCCTTCACCTCGGTCGCATCGGCACTTTCGAGCACCTTCAGTGAGAACCAGGCAACCCTGGTCCCCAGCAGCCAGACCACGCCCAGATACAGTCCAGGACTCACTTCGCGCATTTCATCGCGAACCCATCGGCCAACCAGTGAGAGTTTGGAGTAGTCGATGACGATGCACTCCTGCTCGTCCACCAGGCTCGGCCCGCGATAGACCTGAGCCAGGACGGCGAGGAAGTCGAACGCAGATATCCGATTGACCAGGTAGCCATCGGGAACGAACAGCTTTCCCCGCCACAGGACCAGGGGCACCAGCCGGGCGAAGGACCGGGCCAGCGAGCCATCTCCCCACCTGAGGAAGCCTGTCCCCTGCAGCGGACCCTTCGGCATGTCACCCGCAGGGCTGGAGCGGAACAGCTCCATCAGGTCAGCATCACCGATCTTGTACAGGTCCGTTTGGGTGAGCGCCATGATCGTCCTCCCGGCCGTCATCGAGACGCATCACTCGTGCCCGAACACGGATCCGACTCCGGCGGTGACGAGCTGCCCATGGCACCGCCGTCGCCTCAAACCGGCCTATGGAACAGGTTTGCTGGAAACGCAAAGAATCCAAGAA
Source organism: Streptomyces sp. PTL18 (assembly GCF_059510295.1). Lineage (NCBI taxonomy): Bacteria > Bacillati > Actinomycetota > Actinomycetes > Kitasatosporales > Streptomycetaceae > Streptomyces > Streptomyces sp. PTL18. Next base: position 52,414 of record NZ_JCAJZO010000022.1, read on the forward strand.
CGGCGGCAGGCGCCACCCGCAGCCTGAGCCCACTGCCGATGACAACCGCCGTCGCGCAAAACATCGATCGATGGCATCCGGCCATCAACGCCCATTGTTGACGCTCTCGGGTGAAACCGCCAACGCGACGGGGACGAACGACCGTGCCGTACGCCATCCACCACATCTGGATGCGTGGAGTGGCACCGAACAGTCAGGGCGTACTCCTCGAGACCGGCGCGGCGCCCCAGCCTCTCCATTAAAACGGGTGTCGCAGATGCGATCAGCCGAGCAAGCCCGGAACGCGTCACGTCCAGCCACGGCGCTCGGCCACCTGGGATCACTGAGCCTTTTCCATCCTCGGCTCGAGCCGGCCAGATGGAGGGTGAGGACGGTTGGGACGAGGCTGGTGATTCGGGTCGCCGAGCAGCGGGGCCCGAGGAGGATCCGCCAGGACTTGAGGGTGGCGATGGCCTGTTGGACCGGGGCCCGGACCTTTGCGTGGGATCGGTTGACGGCCTGCTGACCGACGGAGAGGCGGTTCCCCTCTCCGATCTGCAGCCGGGATCCACTGACTGGACAGCGTTCGCTCCCCGTTGGACCGGCGGCGACGGTGCCCAGCAGGGAGGCAGCAGGCTCCCGGCGTGACGCCACGACTCCGTCGGAAAGCTCATGGGGAAAGTCTCCCGGCGGTGCCTTCCGGAGGGATCGGTGAACCTACGTAATCGAATACGTAGGTTCACCGGCCGGAGCTGGGAAAGCAGCGGTCAGCCAAGCTGACGATGGAAAAGGCTCACTGGACACCGAGGTTCGTGGCTTGTAGCTTGCCGGTGACCGAGTTCGCCTTTCCTGCATCAAACTTGAGAACAGGAGATCCAATGAAGCGGATAACCAAGGTGGCAATGGCGGCACTGGCCACTACCGCCAGCCTCATTATCCCCCTGTCCGCCGCGTCGCCGGCGAGCGCCGCCGTACAGGATTGTCCGTCCGGATCGTTCTGTCTCTGGTGGGACGCAAATTTCTCAGGTCCCATGGAGACCCCCAGCCTCTTCGGAACAACCGCCTGGCCAAACTTCGGCACCCGATTTTTCAATGACGTCGCCAGCTCGGGCCGGAACAACACAGGCGTCGGGTGGTGCGTCTACCAAAATCCTTACTACACGGGTGCGGTCGTCTACTTTCCGCCGAACACCCAATATTCAAGCTTCGGCTCCTTCAACGATATGGCCAGCAGTGCCCGCGTGTGCTGAGCATCAATCCCGCGCAGCTTAAGTTGATTTTGTGAAACCCGATTGAGAATCGATCTTCACAGAGAGGGCCCGCCGATGCCTGGCGGACCCTCTCCAGACTTACGGGGGTTGCCTCGTGATGTCGCGCCGTTGGTCAGGCGGGTCTGATGGTCAGGCCTCGGGAAGGGTCACGTCCGCTGGAGTGGTGTATCGACGGCCACTCGGTGATCTCGTCTTTGAGGCTATGCGGCCCTACCTTGTTCGTGGGTTGGACGGGCCACCGTAAGGTCCCGAGATCCAGAGACACTGGGTATGGCTTCTATGCGGTTGCCCTCGATGGTTCCCCTCACCTGGCCGCCCGGTGTCTCACGACGACTCGGCCGCTGATGAGGAGCTGCGAACGCCTTCGAGCGGATCGCTGAGTAGGACCGCGCCGGCGAGGTCGTCCGGGAGAACAGCACGTCGAACGACCGGAGGAACAGACTGTCGGGTGCGGTCATCGTGCTGATCTCTTTCGAGCTTCGACATCTCGAAGACCAGCCGGTGGCCGTTCTCATATCCGGGCCCTCACTCCGACCCCAGGCCAAACACCCGGATCAGGTGGGAACCCGTACACCACTTCCCAGGACGCAACCCGAAGCCCCGCCCACCCTGAGCCAGTGGATGGCGGACAACGCACGAGTGTGCTGGATCGAGCAGAACGAACCGTGGGATCTCGAGTCACAGCTCATCTCCCGACCCGACCTCCCGCTGAACCTCGACCAGAACAAATGGCCAATGAGGACCGACGACGACCGCTAGGCGCACGTGCCCGCCGCCCCTGACCAGCAGAGATCCCGCTCATCAAGATCCCCGGCAAGACCCGGGGCAAGAAGAAGTAACGCTCGTACGATTGGGCCTTCTACCTGCGATTTCAATCGCAGGTAGAAGGCCTCGGGCTTGTTGCCGGCCATCTCGTGCGAGTGATGTCCGGGAGGCTGTCGGAGATGGTCCGTGCCGCCGGGAAACGCTCGCGAACACGCTCGCTTTCAGACGTGGACGTAGGTCTGCGGACCCTGGGCGTCCACGTGCGCGCTGTCCGGCGTGTACCAGACGACGACCCAGGTGCCGCCGGTGGTCGCCTTGCCGCTGATCCGGTAGGCGCCGCTGCCGTCGGTCTTCACCCGGCCCCGCGACAGCCAGGTCTTCTGGCCCGCCGGGCGGAAGAGCAGCGTCACGTAGCTGTGGGTCACGGGCTTCCAGGGGCCGGTGGTGCCCTGCTCGTAGACGTGGCCGCTGAAGCTGACGTAGCTGTTCCTGGAGACCGTGGTGTGGTTCGGTCTCCCGCCCGTCACCTTCGTCGCATAGACGGAAGTGTGCACGGTGTTGCTGTACGCGGCCGGGAAGTCGGTCGCGGCCGGCGAGAACAGCCGCCAATAGCCGTGTGGGTTGCTGACGGTCAAGGTGACCGCCCGGGCGACGGGAAGCGGATTCGCCGGGATGCGGTCCACCGTCGTCCAGCCGGTCTTCCCGTCGGCGGACTGCTGGAGGTACAGGACGTTGCCGGGCACCGCGGCGTTCGTGCTGTTCGCGCTCACGGACAGGGAGAGCCTGGAGTGGGCGTCGACCTTCGCCGAGGCCAGGTGGAGCGTGGCGTGCTGGACGATCGAGGTGATGTCGAAACCGGCGGACGTGCCGGTCAGGTACTCGTCCCAGCCCCCGGTGTGGTCTCGCGCGTCCACGGTCCAGTGGGTCGGCGTGTTGTATACGTCCTGGGTAAAGGAGAACCGGCCGTCGCTGCCCGTGGTGCCGGCCTGCGTCGAGTACGCCCCCTCGAGCGTGAGGGGTTGGTCGGCGGCGGGGTGCCAGGTGCCGTCCTGCCCCTGGTACTCCAGGGTTCCGCTGATGCTGGTGGTTCCCCAGGCCGGCACGTCCGCGGCGGTCGCCTTGTCGAGCACGATCCGGGTCGGCTCGGTCACCGGGTCGACCTGTGTGGACGGCCCGCAGAAGTGCATGCGGTCGACGACAGCCGATAGCGTGAGCTGCTGCTTGCCTGCCGACTCAGGTACCGACTTGTGGACCGTGAAGCTGCCGTCGGCGGCGACGGTCCCCACGGCCGCGTATAGACCTGCACTCCCGAGCGTCACGCTGAGGGTGTACGGGCCGGCGTAGGGAGCCAGGGTTCCGTCGGGCTCCTGGGCGAGTACCTTGCCGGTGGCGGTCAGGGCCTCGTTGCCGTAGGTGAGCAGGGTGGACGAGAACTGGGTGTCCACGAAGAACAGGGTGGTGCCGTCGGACGCCCTGCCTTCGCACCACGGTGCGGGAGTGGCGTCGGCCGGGGCCGGGTCGGCGTACGCGGTGGCGGCCGGCAGCGCCAGGGCGGCGGTCAGCAGCGTCGCAGTGGCCAAAGCGGGAAGGGGGATTCGGATTCTCACCGGGCTACAGCCTCCAAGGTGGTGAGTGCCAGTCAGGAGCCCTTCCCGGGACTCCTGAGTGAGAAGTACGGACACTACGCCGACGGCACGGCTCCTGATTCGCGCTGTGTCCGAAATGCCGCTACACCACGCAGGTGATCGTGGTCACATCGTTAGACCGGTGCCGCTGAGTGGGGGCGCAAACGGGCCGCAGGTGTCTGACTGCGCGACGGCGGAAGGCTGCTGCGGGCGGACGCCGTCGGACGTCTGGGCATGGGCCATGCTCGACTCGCGGGTGGCTGTTTCGGCCAGTTCTCCGACATCCAGGCGACCGGCTTCCGCGCGCTGTCCGAGTTCGGTTTCACCACCGGCGAGTCCGGCTTCGCCGGCTGGGTCCGTCACTGGGTCGAGGGCAAGCCCTGGTCTGATTCAATGTGACCTTGGATGGCGGAGTGCCACTCCGTTGCTCCGTTGGCAGCATCAGCTTGGGAAGCTGCGAGCTTTTGCGGCCTGTCCGGGCGCTGACCTTGACGAACGGTGAGGGATCGGCCCTGCCGGACTCGGCTGCTTTCACCGTGGCTCCCCGCTGTTCCCCGCTCGTTCTGGTGCGCTTGTGGTGCATCCTGTCGAAGGCGTGGAGGCAGAAGTGTCCGTGCCTCGTGCCATGATCCTCGGGTGCTGGAGATCCCGGGATACGAAGGCGGCCCTTTGGTCGAGGGGAGCGCCTATCTGGACGAGCCCTTGTAGAGGACTACCGTTCTCCTGTGACCGGCTCAACGGAGCGCCCCATTCTCTTCCTCGACGTCGACGGGCCACTCATCCCGTTAGGGCAGGCCCGGCAGGCGGCCCCTGCCGACCGTTCCGATGTGTCCTGCGTTTCGGGGAACCCGCTGCTGGAGCGCCTCGACCCCGCCGTTGGTCCGCGACTGATGGCGCTGGGGTGCGATTTGGTGTGGGCCTCGACTTGGATGGACGAGGCGAACGAAGCTGTCGCTCCGCGCATCGGGCTGCCGCGGCTGCCTGTGGTCAAGTGGCCAGAAGTCCTCACCGATGAGGGGCCACGCGGCTTGCACTGGAAGACCCGCCACCTTGTCGCGTGGGCCGGCCACCGCTCGTTCATCCGGGTCGATGACGAGATCAGCGATATGGACCGCCTCTGGGTCTCTGCGCAGCACGAAGGACAGTCGCTGCTGCACCGCGTCGACCCGGTCGCAGCCCTTACCGACGATGATTTCGCCGAGCTCGCCCGCTGGCTCCGCTCCACCACGCGCAACGGCTCCTGAGCTCCTGAGCACCGCTTTAGGAGTTCCATCCCGGCCGAGCACTGCCTTGGAGCCGCCCGGCCACATTGGCCATGCCGAACCGTCTGGGCGTGCTGGTGTCCAGCGTCGTTGATGTCAGCTATGGATGTCAGGTGCCTTCCGAGGCCTACCGCGGCGTGCCTGCCGGTTGACGATGAACACCCAGCTGCGGCAGCGCCACTACCTCTCATCGACCAGCAGAAGTTATGTCCGGTAAGGGGAACGGGGGACGGGAACGGGGAGCCTGCTTCGACCGTAGTCGCTCAACCACTTGGCCATGGCCTCGCAGCTCTCCACAAAGTCCGCTGCTGCCTCTGGGCTAGGAGTACGTCCCTGCCTGTGAGTGACCTCGTTCCGGATTCTCCGCAAGTTTTGGAGAGACCGCTCGATGTCGGCAGGGAGCCCCAGGCTGTGTATGAGGTCCGGTAGGGACCGGGCAGGTCCAGGCAGATTCGGCGACAGCTTCCTGAGCTGAATTTCGACTTGCCGCCAAGCGGCCAAAATGGCTCCCTCCGGGGACACGTAAGCCATTGCCAAGCTCGGAGAGGCCGCGTCTGCCTCTGGCATCGACGTTCCCGCCGCCGGCGTTCCGCTGATACCCGGCCGGAGCGCATCGAGATCCGACAGCGGGGGCGGTGGGGGAAACGGATAGCTTGGACCAGGACGTGGCACGGACGAGGAGTTGTTCTGCGGCTGGGGGGACGGCGGCTGCGGTGCTGAGGGTGCCTCGTCTTCCTGACTCCCGCGTGTGCCAGTTGGAGAAGTCGCTGAGGCGTCGTCGCGGTCGATGTCCCAACTCGCTGGGTCGATGGTGGGGCAAGGACGCCAAGCGCACCCCGGCTCGGCGGCGGTGCTGTGCCGTCGGTGAGTGCTGCGAGGCCTACCCGTCCCGTCGGGTGATCCAGGCGGCGCGGGATGCCCTCCGGGCCGCGCTGACCCACGCCGTCGCCGAGGAGGAGATCAGTAAGAACGTGGCCTCCTTGGTCAAGGTCCCAAAGCCTCGGCGTCGCCGGATCACGCCGTGGTCCGTCGTCGAGGCGGGGCGCTTCCTCGCCGATTCCCCGGCCCGGGAAGATCCGCTGTTTGCGGCCTGGGTCCTGGTCCTCTGCCTGGGGCTGCGTCGTGGTGAGGTCCTGGGCCTGACCTGGAAGTCGATCGACTTCCAGGCGGGTGAGCTGTACGTGGATCACCAGATCCAGCGGGCGGGCCGACAGATCCTCCACCGGGAGACCAAGACCGAGGAGTGTGACGACTTCCTGCCCCTGCCCGAGTTCTGCCTCAAGGCGCTCCGCATGCGCCGCGCTCAGCAGACCGGCGACCGGAAGGCGGCCGGTGATCTTTGGCAGGACACCCGCGGCCCGGTCGTCACCACGAAGTATGGAACCGCGATCGAGCCGGGGAACCTGACGCGCGTGTTCGCCCTGCGCGCCCGCCAGGAACAGCAACGGCTGACATCAGCCGTTGCTGTACTTCGCTGCTGTACGCCCTCGAAACGCCAGAGGCCCCGGATCTCTCCGGGGCCTCTGGCCTGTGCGCACTCGGCAGGATTCGAACCTGCAACCTTCTGATCCGTAGTCAGATGCTCTATCCGTTAAGCTACGAGTGCTTGTTCTGTTTTCGTCTCCGCTCCCGGCCCTTCCGGCCCGCTCGCGGCGACAGGAAGAACATTACATGACTGCCGCCGCCATGTGAAATCCGTTTGCCCCACCTCTTGTGACCTGCGGAAACGCGCTGCCGGGCGGATCCGGGGCCGGCTCCGGGGACGGGGTGGAAGCGGCTCCCGGCGCCCGCTCCGGGAACGACGAAGCCCCGGTCGCGGGGACCGGGGCTTCGGTGATCGAGCGCGGAGGCGGAGGGATTTGAACCCTCGATGGGCTTTAAGGCCCAAACCGCATTAGCAGTGCGGCGCCATAGACCGGACTAGGCGACGCCTCCAGCACAACCGCTCACGCGCGAGCGCGAGTGGTGCGTGCAGATGATGACACAGTCGAGCGGGGTGTCACCAATCGGCTCCCACGGTACTAGGCGGAAAGCCCGCAGGGCAAAGCACTCGGCCGCATCCGGCCCCATCGGACGCGGCCGAGTGCTCATCGGGTCCGGGACCCGGCCGCCACGGCAGCCGCCGGCACGCTCCGCAACCTCCGCACTCCACTGCCGTTACAGAGGGCATGGTGCTCTTCCGTCTTCGCTGCCGCCCCCTCCTCCTCGGCGTCCTCGCACTTCTCCCTCTCGCCGCCGCGACGGGCCCGGCGCACGCACACGGTCACCGGCCCGCCCCGCACGGTGACCGACTGCTCGTCACCGTCCGCCACGCCGGGCGCGCCGACGGGACCTACGTGCTGCGGTGCCATCCGACAGGCGGCACCCACCCCGCAGCCGGCCGCGCCTGCCCCGTCCTCGAGCGGCGGACCGTCTGGGGGCGGGACCCCTTCGCCCCGGTTCCGTCCGGCAGGCACTGCACCCTGCAGTACGGCGGGCCCGCCACCGCGCATGTCACCGGCAGGTGGGCCGGGCGGCCGGTCGACGCGTGGTTCGACCGTGGGGACGGGTGCCGGATCGCCCGCTGGGACGCGCTGGTGCCACTGCTGCCGAACCTTCGTTCGTAGAGAATCGCCGAAAGAAACGGCACGCCGGGCCCCCGTCTCACGGCTACCTGCGCGGTCACAGGTTCTGCGTCACTTCCGCGTGCGACCTCCCTCTCATCCGGCGCCGCGGGCGCTGGGACTGCCCGTAGACTCCCTCGCGTGACACGCTGCGGGCCGGTTGGCAAGATGGCCCTCGCGGTCAGCAAGGTGCGGTAACAGGGAGGAAGCGTCTCGTGAGCAGCAGGCCATCCCGAGGCGCTGCTCGCCTCGCTGCCATACTGGACGCGCTCCCCGACGCATTGGTGCTGGTCAACGCCAACGGCACGGTCGTCAACGCCAACACCATCGCCCTGGAGGCCTTCGAGACCCCCGGAACCGCGCTTGTCGGGCGCGGGCTGCTCGATCTGCTGCCGCAGTTCGACTCACGGCTGATCCCCGGCTCCATGCGACGCCCCGACTCCCTCGACCCGCGGGGGCAGACCAAGCCGACCCGGATGATCGCCCGCCGCACGGACGGCACCGAGTTCCCCGTCGAGGTCACGAGCGCCAACCTGGAGGACGGCCGGCAGGCCTACGACGGCTACGGCTACACCGGCGACGAGCTGCTGATGCTCGTCGTCCGCGACCTGTCCGGCACCGTGGACACGGAGGCCGAACTCGCCCGCTCCCAGCGGCAGACCGAGATGATCCTGCGGGCCGCGGCCGAGGGCGTGGTGGGGACGGACACCGACGGGCGGATCGTCCTCGTCAACCCGGCCGCCGCCCAGATCCTCGGGTACCGGGCCAGCGACCTCGGCGGCAAGGAACTGCACACTCTCGTCCTGCACTCCCGCGACGACGGCTCCCCCTTCCCGTACACGGAGTCGCCGCTGTACGACACCCTGCGCTCCGGGCGCAAGCACCGGGTGCGCGGGCAGGTGCTGTGGTCGAAGCCCGGGGACAGGGTGCCGGTCGACCTGACGACCTCGCCGGTGCGCGACGGCGACCAGATCGTCGGCGCCGTGATGACGTTCACCGACCGGCGCCCGTTCGACGCCCTCGTCGCGGAGCGGGACAAGGCCGTCAAGCAGCACCAGGAGGAGCTCGAGCGGGTCGCCGAGAAGCACCGGGAGGAGCTGGAGGGGCTGCGCGAGGAGCATGCCGCCGAGCTCACGGGGCTGCGCGAGCGGCACGCGGAGGAGATCGCGGCCGGGGAGGAGCGCTACGCCGCCCTCGGCGAGCGCGAGAAGGACCGCTACGAGGCGCTCACCGCCCGGCACGACCAACTGCTCGCGGTGCTCGGCCAGTCGCTGCGCGGCCCCCTCGACGAACTGCGCGGTGAGCTGTCCAAGCTCGCCGCGGACGACGCCGGCCAGCTGTGGCCGGAGGCCAACCAGGTCCTCCACCACCTCTCGGCCGGCTACTCGCGCATCACCACGCTCATCGACAACGTCCTCGGCTACCAGCGGCTCGACGCCGGCGAGGACGACCTGGTGCGGACTCCCGTCATGCTCGACGCGGTGGTCGCCGCCGGCGTCGACGGCGCCGTCGAGCTGATCGGTCCGGGCAGGGTCCAGTTCGCGGTGCACGCTCCGCCCATCGAGGCCGAGGTCGACCCGCAGCGGCTCGCACAGGCGCTGGCGCATCTGGTCGCGGACGTGGCGGGCGTCGACGCCACGGGCAACGCGCCGGTCTCGGCGGGCGGTTACATGGACAACACCGTCGTCGTGGCGGCCGCGCAGCGCGGCGAGGTGGTGCGGATCGAGGTGCGCGGCCCGTACGCCGGTGGAGACGCGGTGCACCAGCCGATCGTGGGCGGCATCGTGCGCGCGCACGGCGGTGTGCTGCAGACGCACGAGGTGCCGGGCATGAGCGGCAGCGCGTACGTGCTCGAAGTGCCGCTCGGCGGCGGCGCGGGCGCGGTCGCGGTGGCTCCGGCGGAACCCGACGCCGAGACTGCCGCCGCCGAGACTCCCGCGGACGAGCCGGGGACCGAGGTCGCGCGGTCCGAGCAGACGGAGCAGCAGGGCGGTGGACGGCGGCGGGCTCGTCGGTCGTCCGTGGACGCGTTCCTGGAGAGCGAGGTCGGCGATTCCGCCCCCGCCGCCCCCGCCCCGTCCGACGCTGCGGCAGCGGCGCCGACCGGGCGGCGCCGGCGACGTGCGGCGCAGCAGCCCACCGCCGAGGCACCGATTCCGGAGCAGGCGGCCGGTGGCGACGCTGCCGTCGAGGCCACCGGCGGGACAGGACGCCGGCGCGGCCGGCCCAACCTCGCCGAGGGCGTGTCCCAGGGCTCGGTGGTGACCGCCGCCGAGCACGCCGCGGGAGCCCCGGCCGCAGCCACCGGACTCGGCGGAACCGTGCCGCCGCAGGGCGTGCCCGCGCCCACGGGCCGCCGGGCCCGCCGGGACCCCGGGCAGCAGGCGCTGCCGCCCGCGCTGCCGGCCGCCTCCGACACCCCGTCCGGTGACGCCGCTGCCGCCCCCGCGCCCACCGGACGCCGTCGGCGTGCCCTCGCAGCCGCGAACGAGCGTGCCGCCGCGGCGGAAGCCGCTCCCCGGACGGTGTTCGCGCTGCCGCCCGCCGAGGCGGACCGCACACCGGAGCAGGGCGCGCCCGCCGCCGTCCGGGCCGATGAGGGCCGCCATGACGCGGTGCCGCACGACGCTGCCGACGAGCACACGCCGCCGCAGCCGCATCCGGTGTCCGCGCCCACGGGCCGCCGCCGTGCCCGCCCGGCCGCCGATCCCGGTCAGCCGCAGCCTCAGCCGGCGCCGGTGCCGGACGGCGCGTCCGCCCCGGGGGCCCCTCACCAGGGCCCGCCCGCGCAGATGACGCCGGGCGCCCCCGCTCAGGGCGTTCCCGGGGCCGAAGGCCCACAGCCCGTCCCGGCACAGGGAACACAGGGTGCACCGGGTGGACCGGTGCTGCCCGGTGGGCCGCTGCCGGCTCGGGCGGCGCCCGGTCAGCCGGTCCCGGCCCAGCCCGTCCCCGGTGTTCGGCCCGTGCCCATGACGCCGGGCCACCCGGTGGCGGCCCCGGGGCAGCCCGTGGCCCCGGCCCAGCCGGTTCCCGCCGCCGTGCCCGTACAGCCCGTCGCGGGGCAGCCGGGGCAGCACCCCGTCGCACCACCCCGGCCTGCGGCGCAACCACAGCCACAGTCCCAGCCCGCGGCGCACCCACAGTCCCGGTCCGGCCCGCGGGCAGCACCGGCCGCGGCAGCCGCACCAGCCCCCGGCGCCCCGGTCCCTCCGCAGGCCCCGCACCAGCCCGCCCCCGGCACCCCCGCGCCCCCGCACCCGGCTCAACCGCAGCCACAGTCGCAGACCTGGCCCGGTTCCAGTGACACCGGCGCCGGTGTGCCCGTACCGCAGACGCCCGGGACCACGCCGTCCGCGGGCACCCCGCTGCCGCCGGAACAGCAGCGCACGCCCCAGCCGCGCGCAGACCAGCCGCTGCCCGCGGAGGCGGCCGCCCCCGTCGACTCCCACTCGACACAGGGCCGCGCGATCAGCGTGCGCACGCTCGGCCAAGGGGTGCCCTTCGCACGGCAGGCGGCGCAGCCGGGGGTCCCGCCCCGTCCCACGGCGCCGACGCCTCCGCCGCACGCGTCGAACGGTTCGGGCCGCCGCCGCAAGCTGGGCACGCCTCCCGAGCCCACCGGTGAGCGCCCGGAGGCGACCGCCCGCCCGCACCCGCAGCCCGTGTCGGCTCCGGTCCCGCCCCAGCCGTCCCTGGCCGGGCAGTCCCGGCTCGCCCCGTCCACCGAGGGCGCCGGACGGTCGTACGCCATAGGGGCACCGGACGAGAACGCCGACGAGGGCCCCGAGCCGCTCGACGGTCCCGGCGGTGCCGTGGAGATCGCCGACCAGCCCCTGATGCAGCCGATGGACGACGAGCTGCCCCCGGAGCCGCTCGACAACCCGCGCCGCCTGCTCGTGTGGCCCGCACCGGACGTCACGACCCAGCAGGCGCTCAGCGACCGCGGCTACCGGCCCGTCGTCGTCAACTCCCGTGAGGAGGTCGACGCACAGATCGCCGCGTTCCCTGCGGCGCTCTTCGTCGACCCGCTCACCGGCCCGATCACCCGCACCGCGCTCCAGTCGCTGCGCCAGGCCGCGGTGGCCGCGGAGGTCCCCGTCATGGTCACGGCGGGGCTCGGACAGGCGACCAGGGAGGCGGCGTACGGCGCGGACCCGGCCGTGCTGCTGAAGGCGCTCGCCCCGCGCGACTCCGAGCAGCACCCGCCGCGCGTGCTGCTCATCGAGGAGCACGCGGAGATCGCCCTCGCGCTCACGGCCACGCTGGAGCGGCGCGGTATGCAGGTCGCGCGGGCCGCGTCGGACGCGGACGCGGTCACGCTGGCCGCGCAGATGCGGCCGAACCTGGTGGTGATGGACCTGATGCAGGTGCAGCGGCAGCAGGCCGGGGTCGTGGACTGGCTGCGCGCGAACAACCTGCTCAACCGCACCCCGCTCGTCGTCTACACCGCGGCCGTGGACCCGGCCGACCTGCCGCGGCTGGTCTCGGGGGAGACGGTCCTGTTCCTGGCGGAACGCTCGACGAGCCCCGAGGTGCAGGAGCGGATCGTGGACCTGCTGGCACGCATCGGCACGAACTGAGTTTCCTCAGCCCGTAGTTGGCACGGGGTGCTGTTTCACGTGAAACAGCACCCCGACCACGTACGTGTCGATGTCAGAGCCGTGTGACGTCCAGCGCGTTCTCCGCGTACTGCCGCCGCAGGACCTTCTTGTCGAACTTGCCGACGCTCGTCTTGGGTACCGCTTCGACGATCGTCCAGCGCTCGGGCAGCTGCCACCTGGCGATCCCGCGCTCATCGGCCAGGAACGAGCGGAGGGCGGCGAAGTCGGCCGTGGCACCCCCCTTCAACACCACGGTGGCCAGCGGCCGTTCGCCCCACTTCTCGTCCGGGACGGCGACGACGGCGGCCTCGACGACGTCCGGGTGGGCCATCAGGGCGTTCTCCAGGTCCACCGACGAGATCCACTCGCCGCCGGACTTGATGACGTCCTTGGCGCGGTCGGTGAGGGTGAGGAAGCCCTCGGGGCTGATGGTGCCGACGTCACCGGTCTTGAGCCAGCCGTCCTCGCTGAACTTGTCGGCGGGGCGCAGCGGTTCGGCGGACGGACCGTTGTAGTAGGCGCCCGCGATCCACGGGCCGCGCACCTCCAGTTCGCCCGCGGACTCGCCGTCCCAGGGGAGCCGCTCGCCGCCGGGCCCGGTGAGTCGGGCCTCGACCCCGGCGGGGAAGCGCCCCTGGGTGAGACGGTAGGTGAACTCCTCGTCCGTGCCGACGGCGTGGGCGGGCGGCCGGGCCACCGTGCCCAGCGGAGACGTCTCGGTCATGCCCCAGGCGTGACAGACCCGCATACCGAGCTTGTCGAACGCCTCCATGAGGGAGGGCGGGCAGGCGGAGCCGCCGATGGTGACCTGGGTGAGGGAGGAGACGTCGCGGGGCCGGGAGCCGAGCTCGGCGAGGAGGCCCTGCCAGATGGTGGGGACGGCGGCGGCGTGCGTCGGCTGCTCCTTCTCGATCATCTCGGCGAGGGGAGCGGGCTGCAGGAAGCGGTCCGGCATCAGCATGTTGACGCCGGTCATGAAGGTGGCGTGCGGCAGGCCCCAGGCATTGACGTGGAACTGCGGGACCACGACGAGTGAGGTGTCCTGGTCGGTCAGGCCCATCGACTGGGCCATGTTGACCTGCATGGAGTGCAGGTAGATCGAGCGGTGGGAGTAGACGACGCCCTTGGGGTCGCCGGTGGTGCCGGAGGTGTAGCACATGGCGGCGGCCTGGCGTTCGTCGATCTCGGGCCAGTCGAACGTCGTGGGCTTGCCGGCGATCAGCTCCTCGTACTCGTGCACCCGGGCGCGGGCGCCGTCGAGGAGGGAACGGTCACCGGGGCCCGACACGACGACGTGCTCGACCGTCGGGAGCTTCGGGAGCAGGGGCGCGAGCAGCGGGAGCAGTGAGCCGTTGACGATGATCACGCGGTCGGCGGCGTGATGGGCGATCCACACGAGCTGCTCGGCGGGCAGGCGGAGGTTCAGTGTGTGCAGGACCGCGCCCATGGAGGGGATCGCGAAGTAGGCCTCGACATGCTCGGCGTTGTTCCACATCAACGTCCCCAAAACACTTCCCTCGGTCACTCCGAGGTCATCGCGTAGGGCGTTGGCAAGCTGTGCGGCGCGGGCGCCGATCTCGGCGAACGTGCGGCGCTGGGGTTCGGCCTCACCGGTCCACGTCGTCACAGTCGACCGGCCGTGAACAGTACGGCCGTGTTCCAAAATCCGGCTGATCAAGAGGGGAACGTCTTGCATGAGACCTTGCACGGCAGTCCTCCCGGTGGGCGTCGCCACTTTGCGACGGCGTGCACAGATTCTGCGCACATACCAGGCGGTATGTCACTACCTCTCGGTAGCTTCTTTCCTGGTCGTGGGTTCCGGCTCTGGCCATGGGTCCGGCTTCCACAGGGGGTGAATCTCGATCTTGTGGTTTTCGGTCCCCGGCCCGTTCCGGGTGATCGCCACTCGGCGTATGAGCTTCCGAAGGATCATGTTTCGCCCGCGGGTGTCGAGGGTCGGCCACTCCTCGACGGTCCCAACCACCAGGGGAACGAACTCGCTCCGGTCTGGTAGCGGCTCCGCCTCCGGGATGCTGTCGAGCAACGCCTGTGCCTCGGCCCGCTTCTTGCGAATCAGGTCGGCGGCCTCGTCGTACTCGCCCGGCCCGTAGTCGTCCGGATTCGCCGCATGGTCGGCGCGGAGCCGGGCGAGCGCCTGGCGCTGCCTGTCGACCTCGGCCTGTGCGCGGGCGCGTGCCGCCATATTGGCGGCCTGCTCGACGGCGAGGTCCCGCTCGGGTCCCTCATCCTCGGCCGGTGGGGCAGCGTCGATTCCGTCGGCTGCCTCGTCTTGGAGCCACCGAAACACCTCCTTCTCTACGTCGAGTCGTTCAATGAGGATGCCCTCGCATGCGGTCGCGCCGGACTTCGCTCGCAGGCTGCACCGGTAGGCAAACCCCGGTACGTTGCGCCCCTCGCGGCGTGCCGTGTTCAGGCTGGTTCCCTTGCGGCATGCGGAGCATTTGACCAGGCTGGTCAGTTCGTAGATGCCCTCACGGGAGCGCGGTACGGTCGCGGCAACTTCCTTCCTGCGCTGCCGGTAGCGCTGCCACAGGTCAAAGTCGATCAGTTCCTCTTGGGCCCCCTGGATGTAGACGCGGTTCCGGCAATGGCCGTCGGTCTTCCGGCACCGGCATTCGGGGTCGTGCACGATCAGCAACCCCGCGGCAAATCCGCTGTCCATGTAGCGAGTCAGGGTCTCGGTCTGCCAGACGCGTCCCTGAGTGGTGCGGTGCCCGGCGCGGTTGAGCCTCCCGCACAGTGCGCTGAAGCCGGTACCAGCGACGTAGTCGCGGTACAGGTCGGCGACGAACGGCCCGATCACGGGGTCGGGTTCGTACCGCTCTTTCTGTACCTTCCCCGTGGCGGGGTCGTAGCGGCGGTGCCAGATGTAGCCGAAGCGCCGGCGCCCGCTCGCGGGCAAGTGCAGCTTGTAGCGCCGGTGGTCGTGCGTCTCCTTCCACTGCTCCCCGGCGCGGTCGCTCTCGAACGCTGCGAACTCCAAGATCATGCCGCGCTGGAAACGGCCGATCGCGGTCGAGGCGTCGACCGGCTCGGTCGCCGATTCCAGTTCGCCGCCGGCCTGCTGGAGTCGGGCGAGGTTGATCGCGTTGCCTGTGCGGTCACGGCCGAACCGTGAGTACCGCCAGACGGCGACGCCGCGCACCTCGCCGGCTTCTACGCGCTCGATGCACTGCATGATCTTGCGTTTGAAGTGGCGGCCGGACACGTCGAGGTCTTCGATCCATGCGACGATCCGGCGCCCAGTGCGCTTGGCCCACTGGGTGATGGCGTCCCGTTGCAGCTCGGGACTGATCTTCTCCTCTTTCCACGTGCTGACGCGGATGTACGCGAGCCACGGCTCGCCGTCCTCATCATCCGGCGAACCGCGGAACGTCGCGGGTATGTCGAGTTGGGTCACTGTGCCTTCCGTTCGACTTGGTCGGAATGACGCGGGCGCAGTTTGATCACGTTGCCCGCGACCTGCTCGACGGGGTCGGTCCGGTGGCCACCGCGGCGCGGTGCGGGGGCGTCGAGCAGGCCGCGCGCGACGTGGTCGAGGGCGCGGACGTACCCGGCGCGGTCGGCCTCGGCGAGTTGGTCGGCCGTGACGCGCTGGGAGTTGTGCACAGTGCGGATGATGAGCAGGGGTACCGCAGACAGGACGAGGAACAGCCCGGCCCCGAACAGGTCGTCGCTGTCGCCGAGCAGTCCAATGACGCCGGAGGACAGCCCCACCAGGAGCAAGGAAATTGCGAAAATGGGCATGTACCGGTGCGTCACTGCTGTGCCTCCGTGCGGTTAGTTCTCGGCGACGTTTCCCTCGCCGTTCGCGGCTCGCTGCTTTCGCAGGGTCTCGGTCATGGAGACGAACAGCTCGACTTTCTGGGGGTCGGTGATCCCCAGTTCCTCGGCTGCTGCCTCGGGTGTGAGTGGGTCGGTGCGCGGGCCCGGTTGGCGGATGGCGTGCAGTACGTCGCGGGTGAGGATGCCGGCGGCGACCAGTACCTCGGCGAGGGGCACGTCGAGGGTTCGACCGATGGCCTCGGCGACGCGCGTTTCTGGGACACCCTGACCGCGCAGCATGCGGCTGACTGACGCCTGTGCGATGCCTGACTCTTTGGCGAAGCGGGTTTGCCCGCCGCCCCTAGGTCGCAGGTCATATCCGCGGCGTTCGAGACGATCTTTCAACCATGCGGCGAACTCTTCGGGCGTAGCCCGGTCGTTCCCTGGTTGGTTCCTTCGTTCCATGGATGGAACATATCGCGGCCTGAGTGTCATGGCCACGTGATCGCGTGAAGCCGTCCAGAACATACACGTATGGCACGGTTCACCCCCCTGAGCTGCGCCAACACGCTCGAACAGGTGACCGATTGTTGTTGGGCATATGCCGTATGTCAACGCGCTTTCGAAAGCCTGCGCTCCGCTTGCATATGCCGTTTCGAACGTCCGTCCACCGTGCTATGTTCCATCCATAGATGGAACGAACCATCCGCGGAAGGACGATGTCTGTATGTACGACCGCGCCGCCCTGGTCGCCGCCGCCCGCAAGGCAGGCGACAGCACTCCGTCAGACACGGCACGACGGTTGAAGGTTGCACGTAACACCGCATGGCGTCTGTGGAACGGACACACCGCCCCAAGTGCCGCGGTTGCCGCGGCAGTTGAGGAGCACTACGGCGTTTCCACTGGTCAGCTTGTCAAGCCGGCCGCCGCATGACCGGCCGTGTGATCTCCCGCGAGCAGGCGTTCGCCGAGGCCCGCCGCGTTCTCGACGCCGCCCGGCGCCGCCGCGACCGCGACCGCGCCGCCGGCCGCCTCGCCCCCGACGTCGAACTCATCTGCCGCCGCCTCGAACGCCAGCAGCGCCACCAGGCGCCCGCCGTCGAGCGCCGCACCGCCGCCTGAAAACACCGAGGGCCGCCCGGAAGCGACCCGGACGGCCCTCGCCAACCGAAACCGAGGTTCCGATCGTGAACACCCCCCAGCCTACCGACACCGACACCGAGGCCGAGAGCAAGCACCGCGCCCGCACAGGCGTGATCGCCCGCCAGCTCGACCAGATCGCCCCCGGCGCCACCCGTGTGCGGACCGTCCCCGTGCGCACCAACCGCGACGGCGACGAACGCCTCGCAACGTGGGTCGCCCTCGACGACGCCCTCGGCGGACCGGTCAAGGCCGACCGCGACGCGCACCGCGCCGCCCGCGGCCTGCTCCGCCGCATGTTCCCCGCCGCCGACTGGACCCGCCCGCAGGTCTACGACGCGATCACGGGCGACCTCGCCGTCGACGAGCCGACCATGCCCGAGGAGCTGCACCAGTGATCCGCCCCCAGCTCAGCGCCGACGGCCGCGCCGTCCGCCTGCCGATCGCCGCCCGCGCCGAGACCGTGCTCGACGACCTCGCCCTCGCGTACGCCGAGGACCCCGACACCCTCGGCGCCCTGCTCGCCCACCACGGCGAGCACGTCGCCGCCCTCGACCGCGCGATCTATGGGCACGACGTGCCCGAGCACGAGCGCGCCATGCGGGCCGCCGCCGCCGACGGGAGCCGCGAGGCCCTGGTCGCCGAGGCCCCGGTCGCCGCCGACCTCGACGACCTGCTCGCCCCCGACGACGCGATCACCCTCGCCAGCCGTATCACCCGGCTCGCCGCCCACATACGCCACCGCACCGCCCCGGAAGGAACGTTCCGCCCGTGACAGTCACCGCCCTGCCCCTGCCCGCCGCCCCGGCCCCGTCCATGGCTACCGCGCACGCCCGCACGCCCGACGTGGTGTACGTGCCCGCGCCCGAGGGCGCCCCGACCGACCAGCCGCGTGTGTTCACCGCCATCAACGCCGTGATGCGCGACGCGATGCCCGTCGGGAAGGACCGCCGCAACGAACAGCAGAACTACGCGTTCCGCGGGATCGACGACGTCATGAGCGCCATGGCGGGCCCGCTCCGGGCGCACGGCGTGTTCATCCTGCCGACGATCGCCGACCACCAGCAGCAGCGCGACGGGAAGATGACCCGGACCCTGATCACGATGCGCTACCGCGTGTACGGGCCCGCCGGCGACTGCCTGGTCGCCGAGGTACCTGGCGAGGCGTTCGACTACGCCGACAAGGCCACGAACAAAGCCCAGTCGGCAGCGCTCAAGTACCTGTTGTTCACCCTGTTCATGCTGCCCGTGGACGGCCGCAGTATCGACGACGGCGACCGGCACCACCCCGAACCCCCGGAGGAGCACCGCGCCGAGCAGGCCCAACGCCAGCAGCGACAGCAGCAGCGCCGACAGCAGCGCCAGCAGGGCGGACAGCAGCCGCGCCGCAGCAACCGCGCCGAACCGGGCCCGTGGGAGAACCAGAGCCCGCAGCAGGGCGACGGCCTGTCGCAGCAGGCGCGGCAGTTGCTCGCCTCGGCGCAGGCCGCCACCTCGCCCGAGGAGTTCGCCCAAGTGCGTGCCCGCGCCGAGAAGTCCGGCGCCCCCGCCGACTTCCTGGCCCGCCTCGACCGGATCGACGCCGAGAAGCGCCAGGCCGCCCAGCAGGGACAGCAGGCGCCGCAGCAGCCCCAGCAGGCCGCCCCGCAGGGCGAGCAGCCCACGCCACCGCCGAGCCCGACCAAGAGCCCGGAGGCCGCCGCCGCGGAGGCCGAGAACGCGCTCAGGCTCGCCGCGTCGCGGGCACACCTCGCCGACCTCGACGCCGCGTTCGAGCGCGCCCACGGCTTGCCGATCGCCCAGGCCCCGGCCGCCCAGCTCGACGCGTTCCGCGCCATGATCGAGAACGGGGGCACCCGGTGACCGAGCAGACCGAGCCCCAGACCGAGGGCAAGCCGACCGCGCCCGACCCGATGGTCGTCCGCGACGCCGTGACCCGACAGGCCGTCCTCGGCGCCCTGCTCGACCACGTCAAGGACGCGTACAAGGACGCCAAGAAGGCCGCCGACGACCTGCTCGACAAGTCGCACAAGGCCGGCGGCACGACGCAGGTTGACGCCCTGTTGCCCAACGGGACGAAGGTTGGTTCGTCGTCCCGGTCGGGGGGCGAGCGCGAGGCCCAGGTCGTCGACGCCGAGGCGTTTCGCGCGTGGGTCCGGGACAACTACCCGACCGAGCACGTCGTCGAGTTCGTGCCCGCCCAGGTTCTCACCAGCGTGCGCCCCGGTTTCGCCGGCAAGGTGCTTGCCGAGGCGACCGCGGCCGGAACCGCCCAGTACGTCGACGCAACGTCCGGAGTCGTGCACGACGTGCCCGGCGTCGAGTTGAAGCCGTCGCGGGCCGCCTCGCACCGGCTCACCTACACCCGCGGAAGCAAGGCGCAGCCGACCAGCGGGCGCGACCTGGTCGCCGCCGCGTGGCGTGCGGGCGCCCTGGTCGAGTTCCTGCCCGCCCTCGCCCCGGCCGCGCCAACAGCCCCGACCGCCGCGGAGGCCCCGACCGCCGCAGAGGGCGAGCAGTGACGGCCACCGCCCGCGAGGACAAGCCGCCGCCCGCGTGCGACCACGGCAACCCCCGATGCGGCGCCCGCCCCATCCGCTTCTACTCGTGCGGCTACCGGTGCGACGAACACCAACCCGCCCGCACCCGCCCCTACTTCAAGCCCACCACGTGAGGCGCCCGGGGCGAGGCCCCCCTCGCCCCGGCCCCTCAGCACGACAGGAGCGACACCCCGTGACCCTCGACGCCATGGATTGGGTGTGGAACCGCGCGAAAGCGCGCGGGAACGCGCGCCTAGTCCTGCTCGCCGTCGCCGACGCCGTCACCGGCCCCGAGGCCACCGCGCGCATGGGGACGGCCGAGTTCATGCGCCGGCTCGCCGCGTCCCGCTCGACCGCGCGGGCCGCCGTCGACGCCGCCCTCGCCAGTGGCGAATTGGTCGAGGACGAGCCGGCCCAGGGAAGCCGCGCGACCCGCTACAAGATCCCCGGGGCCGTCGGGTACGTCCGCAACCGCGCTACCGGGCCGGAATCCGGCCCCATAACGGAAACGGCCCCCGGGCCGAAATCCGGCCCCCTCCCCCCTACCGGGCCGAATCTCGGCCCCCTTACCGGGCCGGAGTCCGGTCCCCTCGCCGACACCCTCGGATTCCCGTACGGGGCCGAATCTGAGCCCCCTACCGGGCCGAATCTCGGCCCCCTTCACTCACCCATAGAGGGAGTGAGTGAAGGAGTGAGGGAGCGCGGGCGCGACGCGGTCGCAGTGATACCGGAGTTCGCTCGCCCCCTGGTCGACCAAATCACCGCCGCCGGCGTCCTGGTCGCGTGGAACCTCGCCCCGGCCGAGTGGTTCATCGTCGACGCCCTGGTGAAGCGTTCCGGCCTCGACATGCTCGCCACCGCCGCCGTGCAGGCCGCCGCCCGCAACCGCCGAGGCGTGTCGCACGCCCGGTACTTCCTGCGGGCGTGGCAGTCCCTACCGCCCGCCCCCGCGCCCGGCACCGTCCCCGCCTCGGCCCCAGCCGCTCACGGCTCGAACGTCGTTCCGTTCCCGGGCGCAGCCGGGACCGGCCGCGTCGCCCAGTCCGTCGACTACCTCGCCCAAGCCCTCGCCGCCATGGAGGCCCAGCAGTGACCCCCCGTCAAGCTCGACCCCCGGCTCGCCCTCGACGACCAGGCCGCCGCCGCCGACCGCCTCGCCCAGTGGTGCGACCTGCTTTCCGACGTCCCCGCCCAGGCGCACGGGTGGGACGCCGCCCGCACCGCCCGCGACCACATCGCACGCAGCCCGTACCGCATCCAGCCGTCGGACGTGTCCCGCCCGTGGCACACCCACAAGGCCGACGTGATGAGCCGGCACGTAGGCACGTTCGAACCCACCGCGCACCCGGAGATCAACCCCGACGACGAGACCGGCAACGCCTACGTTGCGGCACTCCGCGCCGAGCGCCAGGCCGTCGCCGCCGGCCAACAGGCCCCGACCACGCACCGCGCCCTCACCGCCGGCCCGGCCGCCGCCCAGGTCGAGCGCCGCCTCGCCGCCCTCGGCGAGTACATGCCGCGCACCGTCGCCCAGGCTCTCGCCGCTCACCGCCCGCACCGTGCCGCCCGCGAGCGTCTGGCCGCCTCCAACCTCCCCGACGCCCTCGACGTCCCGTGCACGTGGTGCCAGGCGCCCGAGGGCAAGCCGTGCCGCGGCCGGCGCATCAACCCCAAGACCGACGCCGTCGGGTACCGCGCCCGCAAGGACCCGCACCCGTGCCGCGTCGAGGACGCCCAGGCCCACCACGCCCGCCGCCAGGAGCAGGAGACCGCAGCATGAGCCCGACCCCGAAGCAGGCCCGCACCCACCGCCGCAAGGCCGTCCCGCGCGACCGGACGAAAAACGTCACTCAGTGGCGTGTCGAGGCCAGTTGGAACCACCGCCCCGACGACCCGGTCGTGATCCGGACATCGGACCGCAAGCGGGCCCGTAAGGCGTTCCGCGACCTGCTCGACAAGGGCGCATACGTGATCTTCCAGGAACACGCCGGGTGGGACCGGTGGCGCACCGTCGACGAGCAGAACGGCGCCGACCTGCTCGCCGAGCGCGACGCCGAGCAGCAGCTCGCCGCCGCCGGCCACCCGCCGACCCCCGACGCCTACCGGCCCGACGCCGGCGACCGTCACCGGTCGTGGCTCGCATGGATGGACGCCCGCGCCGAGGCCGCCCGCCTCGCCGACAAGCAGGCCGAGCGCGAACGCGCCGAGGTCGACGCCCGCCGTCGGCGCCTCGCCGACGAGGCCACCCGCGACGCCCGCGCCCTGATGAGCCCGCCGGCGATCGTCCGGCCCGAGAACCGGCAGCGCGCCCGGCACATCACCGGGGCGCAGCGATGATCCCGGGCGCCGCCCTCGCCGTCGTCCTCGCCGCCGTCGAGGACGCCCAGCGCGAGCACGACGACCCCGAGGCCGCCGTCGTCCGCATCGTGGCCGATCTGCACGCCCAGGGCTGGACCTTGGCCCCGCTCGACCGAGTCGAGCAGCAGGCCGCTTAGCCCCAGCGCAAGGGGCGGAACTGATCGGCCAAGGCCCGCCCCTGTGCTGTATCTTCCATCCATGGATGGTTCAATCCATCCACGAAAAGACAGTCGGCGCCTGAACACATCCCGCGGAGGTACGTCCATGAGCCGGCCCACAGCCGCCGAGCGTTTCGCCGCCAAGACGACCCCCGGACCCGTTCCCGCTGGCCCCAACACCCCCGTTACTCCATGCCTGTTGTGGCCCGAGGGCAGCCTCGACCGCGACGGATACGGCCGCTTTTGGGTCGACGGCCGAGTCGTCCCCGCGCACCGCTGGTCGTACGAACAGGCCCGCGGGCCCATACCGGCCGGCCTCGAACTCGACCACCTGTGCACCGTCCGCCGATGTGTCGCCGACGACCACCTCGACCCCGTCGACCACCGCACCAACGTTCTGCGCTCGACCGGCCCATCGGCCGTCAACGCCCGCCGCACCAAGTGCAAGGCCGGCCACGACCTCACCGACCCGGCCAACGTCCGCGTGAGCTACCCCCCGTCGCACCCCAACGGAATGCGCAAGTGCCGCGCGTGCGCCCGCGACCGCGCCCGCCGCACCCGCGAGCCCCAGCTCGCCCCCGTCGCCACCATCCCCACCCACACCACCCCGGAGAGGACCGCCGCGTAATGGCTGGAGAGACCCCAATCACCGTCGTTGGCAACGTCGTTGCCGACCCCGAGTTGCGATTCACCCCGTCCGGCGCCGCCGTGGCGAACTTCCGTATCGCCTCGACGCCCCGCACGTTCGACCGCACCACGAACGAGTGGAAGGACGGCGACACCCTGTTTCTGTCCGTCAGCGTGTGGCGCCAGCAGGCCGAGAACGTCGCCGAGTCCATCAAGCGCGGCGACCGCGTGATCGTCGTCGGCCGTCTCGGACAGCGCCAGTACGAGAAGGACGGCGAGCGCAAGTCGTCGTATGAGGTACAGGCCGACGACGTCGCCCCGTCCCTGCTCCGAGCGACCGCCCAGGTCGTCAAGAACGGCCAGCAGAACGGCCAGCAGCAGCGCGCCCAGGGATACGGCCAGCAGGGCGCACAGCAGGGATACGGCGCCGCCCAGGGCGACCCATGGGCCAGGCACAACGCCGCCCAGGGATACAGCGCCGAGCCCCCGTTCTAAGACCTCGCCGCGACCGGTCGCGGGCCCGCTCACGCGCGGGCGCGCGAGCGCCGCGCAGTGGTTCACCGCCAACACGCAGACACCCGCATTCATCCATGCACTTCCGTGCCGCCGCGAACACCGACAACCGCCTCACGAGACCGGAGCCACGACCCATGACCCGCATTCCCGACGCCGTCGCCGTTGCCTCGCTCGACACGCACCGCTTGATCGTCACGGTCCCCAACGACGGCCCCGCCGAGGTGTCTTGCAACCTTCCGCGCCCCGTCGCCGCGTCCGTACTGCGCCAGATCGCCGACGGCCTCGACAGCCCGGCCGGCCGTTGCGACACCGCCCTCGCAACCGGCCGCCCGTGCCCCGTGCACGACGGCCCCGCCGCCGCCCTGCTCGCTGCCGCCGACCAGGCCGGCCCCGCGTTCGCCCGCGGCATGGCCAAGGCGCAGCGCCCCGCCGGCCTCGACGCCCTGCTCGACCACGTCGCCGCCGCCATGGCCCCCGACGTCGACGGACACCACGCCGCCGAGGAGCCCGACGCGCTCACCGCCGGCGACGTGCGCGACGCCCTCGCGTTCAACACCGACGAGCGCGACCCGGCCCTCGCCACGCTCCGCGACGTCCTGCTCGACACCACCGCCACGCGCACCCCCGAGCAGGCCCTCGCCGCCGCCCGCGTTCTGTTCGAGGCGCACGCCCGCCAGATAGCCGCCCTTGTCGAGGCTCACCACCGAGCCACCCGGACCCGATGGGGACTCACCCGCTCGACTCGCGGCCTGCTCACCGGCTACGAGGGCGCCCGGAAGATCGTCACCGCGTACGCCGACGGCCTCGCCGACGAGCAGGCCCTCGCCGAGGGCGCAGCAGCCGACCAGGCCGAGCAGTGACCCGCGCCCGGACGTGTCGGGCGTGCCGCCGTCCACTCCGCGCACCCTCGCCCGACGGATACGGGCCCAAGTGCCGGCGCAAGCAGCAGCCGCCCGACGTCCGGGCCCACGGGGGCGACCTGTGGGCCCTCGCCCAGCAGCCGCGCCCCGCCCCGCCCGGACACCCCACCCTCGACGACGCCCAGGAGCAGCAGCACCCATGACCCGCCGCCCCTACCACCGCCCCCCGGAAGGGCGCGACCGTGATCGCACCGAACGCGACCGCGTCGTCGACGTCCTGCTCGCCCGCCTGCAACGGGGCGCCCTGTCCTCGGCCGAGGCCGCCCTACTTGCCGAGCACGTGCGCGAGTTGCAGCGCCTCGCAGAAGAGAACCGCCGCGCCATGGTCGGCACAACCCGCGCCCTCGCCAAGCACCGCGAGGCCGCCGACGCCGCGATCGTCGAGGCCGAGGAGCGCGCCAAGCAGGCCGAGCAGCAGCTCGCCCCCGTCGAGGCCACCCTCGCCGAGGTGCGCCGTCGGCACCGCGGGGCGTGCGAGCGCGTCGACCAGGTGCTCGCCGTCCTCGCCCGCGTCCGTAACGCCCAGTCCCTCGGCGATGCCCTCGCCGCGGTCGCCGAATACGACGGCCTGTCGCCGGCCGCCGCCCGAGTGCACGCCCGCATCCTCGACCGCGCCGACTCGACCGAGGCCCGCCTCGCCGAGCAGCAGCGCGACCACGACATAGCCCTCGCTCGCGAGCGCCGCCGCGGCGACGGATGGCAGCGGCACGCCCTCGCCACCGACCACAAGGCCGACCGGTACCGGACCGCATGGTTCGCCGCCCGCCGCGACCGCCGCGCCGACCGTGCCGCCATGGCAGCCGAGTTGCCACTCGTGCAGGCCGGACAGCAGGCCCTCGCCGGCCGTTGTCCGTTCCCGTGCGCCACGTGCGCAGCCGAGACCGCGCCCCGCGCCTGATCCACCCGCCGCCCCGCACTGAGCACCAGGAGCTACCGCCCATGACGATCACCCCCGGCCAGCGTGCCGCCGACGACCTCGCCGCCGTCCGCGAGCAGTGGGGCGACCTGCTCGCCGCCATAGCCGAACCGCCGCGCGTCGCCGAGTGGATGCCGTACGAGCGCCGCGGATTCCTCGACCAGCTCGCCGCCGACGACCGCGACGACGACCAGGCCCTCGCCGAGGCCGCCGTCGGCCGTCTGCCGCTCACCATCCGCGAGCACCCGGCACCGGCCAACCTGCGGGCCCTCGACGCCGCCCTCGCCGTCGAGCGCGAGGTGTTCGACATGTGCGACGCCGTGACCGAGCGCGTGCAGCGCCCCGCCGGCGACGCGAGCGACCCGCGTCTCTGGCACGTGCCCACCCACCGCGACGCGGGTCCCGCGAGCGTCGCCTCGGCAGGCTCACGCGCGTACGGCCTGCATTGGGCCGCCGTATGGCTGGAGGGGCGAGCCCTCGACGACGACCTCGCCGACCGCGCCCTGTTCACCATGACGCCGGCGACCCTGGTCGACCAGATCGCCGACGTCGCCCGCACCGCGCGCCGCCGCGTCGAGGCCGCCCTCGGCCGTGCCGCCCGGACGATCACGCTCGACGACGCGTGCCCGTTCTGTAAGGCCGGCCGCATCACCGTGCACAACGGGGGAGGCGACCCGCGCGCTGCCGTGGCGACCTGCTCGACCGGTCCGTCGTGCCCGGCCCCTGTCGACGTCGAGCGCGGCCGGCGGGCGTGGCGTGGGCCCGCCCTGGTCGATCTGTGGACCGCCCTCGACGCACGGCGCACTGTGCCGGCCGCGTAGGCGCAGCAGGCCCCACACCCCCGGGATGGGCGCCCGGGGGTGTCGTCGTTCCCGTCCGGACCGCACGGCGTCACGGTTCCGTAACGCTTGCTGTAACCGTTGCTGTAATCATTGCTGCAATGACTACTGTGGGAACTCCTGACGGGCCCTCACCCCGGCAGGAACGCCGGCCCTCACCCGGCGCACCAACAGCAACCCAAGGGAGCGACCCCATGGACCTGTACCGTCCCGCCAACCCCCGCAGCCGCGGCGCCGGCCACTACCGCCGCCCCGGCACGTCGTCGAGCTACTGCGGGCGCACCGTCGAGGCCACGCCCACCGAAGAGAAGTACGTGACTGGCGTGTGCCAGATGTGCGCCAAGGCCGAGAAGCGCGACCGCGTCGCCGCCGAGCAGACCGCCGCCGACCGCGACGTGAACGCCCCCACCCTCGCCCAGCGCGCCGGCGTCCGTTACGCCCTGGTCGGCAAGGGCCGCCGCGTCCACTACTCGAACAACGACGACACCCTGTGCGGGCGCGAGGTCACCGAGTACACCGACGGCCTCGACGAGCGTCACCCGGACCTGTGCGCCCCGTGCATCCGCGCCGCCGAGGAGCGCGCATACGCCCTCGCCCTCGCCGCCGCCTCGCCCCTCGCCGCCGCCGCGGTCGACCTCGCCGAAACCGTCGAGCAGGCCGACGCCGAGCAGGCCGCGCCCCCGGCCGACGAGTCGGCGACGGTCCCCGGCACGCTGGTTGACCCGTGGACGTGGATTCGGCGCCCGTCGAGCAGCGACGCCGCCCAGGCCGCCGAGGAGCGCGCCGAGCGTCGCCAGCAGCTCGCCGACTCCCGAGGGGCGAACGCCTACCCGCTCGCGGTCGCCGCTGTCCGTCAGGTCGTCCGCGAGATGCCCAAGGCCGGCGCCCTCCGCGTCCGCGTCACCGAGGGCAGCCCCGAGGCGACCCTCACCCGCGACGACCTGCACGCCCTCGCCTACAGCGGACACACCACCGCCGACGCCGTCGCCCGCGTCCGCGCCGCCGTCGCCGCCCACATCCGCCACGGGGAACGCGAGGTGCACCTGATGTTCCCCGCCCTCGGTATGCGCCCCGCCCTGTACCTCCCCGACGTCATGGCCCTGTTGCGTCACTGGGAGATCACCCAGGCCGAGGCCGAGCAATTCGAGCGCACCGCGCGCGCCGTCGACGCCGTCGAGCACGCCGAGCAGGTCGAGGCCGGCGTCGCCACCGTCGAGGACGCCGAAGCGCTGTACGGCGCCGCCCTGGTCACCGAGGCCGAAGCCACCGACGGAACGTGGCGGGGCGCGTGGATCGGCGAGCAGCCGGCCGCCGATGTCCTGTTCGTCGTCGACGGCACGGTCGAACACCGCGCCCTGTTCACCACCGGTTCCCGCGTCGTGTGCGCCGACGGCCGCGAGCGCACCGTCGAGGGCACGGTCGAGCGCACCGGCGAGCCGACCCGCGTCGTCGTCGAGGGGGGCGCCGAGTGGATCGCCGACAACTGCCGCCCCGTCCGTGAGCAGCAGCGCGCCGCCCTCGACCGCATCAAGGCCAAGGCCGACGCCGACCGCGCCGCGGGCCGCGCCGCGACCGACGACCAGATCGCCGCCGAGTGCGCCGCCCACGGCGTACCGGCCCCCCACACCGTTGCCGCCCGGATCGCCGCCCGCACCGCCGAGCAGGCCCCCGAGCGTCGCGTGATCGAGGGCGTCGTCGTCCAGCACAACGGCACTGCCCAGGGCAGCACCCCGGACGACGCCGACCACCCGAACGTGATCGCCGCACGGGCCGCCCTCGACGGCCTCGCCGCCGCGACCATGACCAACCACCACGACGTGAGCGACCCGACCGAGGACGAACAGCACGTGCGCGGGTACCTGATCAACCCGCGCGAGGGCGACCGCGTCGCCGTCTACTGGCTGGAGGCCGGCCGGATCATCCGACGCGACCAGATGCCGCACGGGCCCGCCCTCGACTGCCTCGCCGACCGACTCGAACGCCGCGGGTGGACCGTCGAGAAGATGCTCAGGTCGAGTCAGTGCGTCTTCGCGCACCGGCCGTCGACCGACTGATCACCAGCCCGACCGGCCCGCCCTCGACCGGGGGCGGGCCCCGTAGCCAACCGGCAGGAGAGCCCGAGATGAGCAACGAGCAGCCACCCCGCGACGACGAACAGGGCGGCGCCGCCCGAGGAGCGACGCCCGACACGGCCAGTGACCGCCTCGCCGCTCAAATGCTCGGCCTGATCAACGAGTACGAGCGCGAGCGGGCCGCCGCCCGTGCCGCCCAGGGCGATACCAACCCCTACGACCTCGACCCGTACGCCGACGTTCTGGACCTCGCCGTGCAGTACGAGCACGCCCGCGAGAACGAAGACCCCGCCGTTCTCGAACGGTTCCTCGACGACCTCGCGGAAGACCTCGACCTCGACGACGTTCGCTCACTGCGCACGGCCGCCGTCGCGGTCGCCGACGCCATGGGCCGGATCGCCCTCGCCGCGCGCGAGAAGGGCATGAGCCCCGACCAGATCGCCCGCAAGACCGGTTACACCGCGAGCCGGATCACTCAGTTCATCCGCGAGGAGAAGCAGCGCCGCGCCGACGGCGCCCAGTAAGCCCGCACAAGCAGCGGGCCCGCCCGGTTCCTCACAAACCGTATGGGCGGGCCCTGACCACCAAGGAGCGACCCAAGATGGCTACCGAGCAGCGTACCCAGCGCCGCGCCCGCCCTGTCCCGGGCACCCGCCCGTCCGTCCGCCTCGACGAACAGTTCGCCCGCGACCTCGCCGTTCTCATGCAGACAGGCGACGACCTGACGACCGCCATGCGGACGGCCGTCGGCATCGTGGCGACGATGTACCGGACCGGATGGCACCACCGGATCGTGCCCGTCGGCACCGCGCCGACGCTCGCCGCATTCAAGTTCGTCGAGAAGCCGCCCGTCGTCGGCCCGCCGTCCCTCCCGTGGGTCACCGAGCAAGGCCCCATGTGGACGCTCAGCAGCAGGCCCACCAGCCCTGATGACGCCCGCCGACAGCTCCCGCCGACGCCGCCGCGGGCCGTCCGCCGACCGGTCGGCAACCAGTAGCCGACCGTCGGCGCCTCGACCGCGCCCCGCCCGCCGCACCGCCGACGAGCGGGGCGCAGCCATGCTCGGCCGTCAGCAGCCGCGCCGACCGGTCGCACCCCGGCGCACGCGCACGCGAGCCGATCACGCTTGCGCCGTTATCGATCTGTGACCTAATGTTGGGGCCGTCTCCGGCGTGCCCGGAAACGCCACCGACGAACGCCCCGCAGCGATCACGCCGCGGGGCGTTTTCCATGCCCACGACCGGAGGCTCGCCCCGTGATCTTCAAGGTCCGCCCCGACACCGCCCGCCTCGGCCAGGACGCCTACGAGGCGTACGCCCAGGCCGTCGAGAACAAGAACGTCAAGGGCGAGGATCTGCCCGCGTGGGCCGACCTGACGCGCCCCGTACAGAACGCGTGGCAGCTCGCCGCCGAGGCCGTACGGCACCGCGTCGAGCTGAACACCTGACCGGCCCCGGGGGGTGAGCCATGGCCCGCCCCATCACCGACGCCGACCGCCGGCGCGTGCGCGAGCTGCACGCCGCAGGCAAGAGCCGGAACGAGATCGCCCGGAAGATCAACCGGTCGCCCTCGACCGTTTCAAAGATCGCCGCCAACCTCGACCCGCCCCTGTCGTTCGACCGCGCCGAGCAGGTCGAGGCCGCAACCCGCGTCCGTACCGCCGACCTCGCCGCGCGCCGCGCGTCCCTCGCCCTCGCTCTGCAGGACGACGCCGAACGACTACGGGCGCAGCTCTGGGCCCCCACCGTGCACGGCGAGTTCGCCGGCCGCGAGGGCGAGTGGCACGAGACCCACCTACCGCAACCCCGGTTCGGCGACCAACGGGCGATCATCGCGTCGGTACAGACCGCCGTCGGCACCTCGCTACGCCTCGCCCCGGCCGAGGGCGGAGAGGACGCCGGACAGGTGCGCAGCATGTTGGGCGCCCTCGGCGAGGCCCTGACGCAGGCCGCCAACGACGACCAGGCCCACGACGACGACGGGGGCGACGCCGGGGGGTGAGCCGCGTTGCTCGACCTCGACCGTCTGCCCCTGTCCCGTAAGCAACTCCGCAGCATCGGACAGGCGACCGCCCGTATCAACCTGTGGCACGGCAGCGTCCGGAGCGGGAAGACGATCGCCTCGCTACTGGCGTTCGTGATCGCCGTCGCCACGGCCGGACCGTCCGGCCTGATCATCGTGGTCGGTCGGTCGTTGCAGACGATCGAGCGCAACGTGTTGGAGCCCCTACAGGACCGCGCCCTATTCGGCGCCCTGTCCCGGCACGTCGTGCACACCCGCGGGGCGACGACCGCGACGATCCTCGGCCGTACGGTCCACCTGATCGGCGCCGCCGACGCGCGCGCCGAGGGCCGGCTACGTGGCCTTACCGCCCAACTCGCCTACGTCGACGAGGCGACGCTACTCCCCGAGGCGTTTTGGACTCAGCTACTCGCCAGGTTGAGCGTCCCGGGCGCCCGCCTGTACGCCACGACGAACCCCGACTCGCCGCGGCACTGGTTGAAGGTTGGATACCTCGACCGGATCGCCGAACTCGACATGCGGGCGTGGCACTTCCGCCTCGCCGATAACCCCAGCCTGTCGGCCGACTACGTCGCATCGCTCGCCGCGGAGTACACCGGCCTATGGCGCCGGCGCATGATCGACGGCGCGTGGGTCGTCGCCGAGGGCGCCATCTACAGCGAGTGGGACGAAGACCGGCACGTCGTCGACGAACTACCCGCCATGCGCCGCCATTGGGTCGGGATCGACTACGGCACGACGAACGCTTTCTCGGCCGTCCTGCTCGGCCTCGGCGTCGACGACCGGCTGTACGCGTGCGCCGAGTGGCGTTACGACTCCCGCGCCACACACCGCGCCATGACCGACGCCCAGTACAGCGCCGCCGTCCGGAAGTGGCTCGACGAGCAGGACGTCGCCCCCGAGTGGACGTTCGTCGACCCGAGCGCAAAGTCGTTCTCAACCCAGCTTTGGCAGGACGGCCACCCGGGCGTGGCCCGCGCCGACAACACCGTCGGCGACGGCATCCGTTCCGTGGCCGCCCTGCTCGCCGCCGGCCGGCTGTACGTGCACCGGTCGTGCGACGGCCTGCTCGGCGAACTCCCCGGCTACTCATGGGACCCCAAGGCGACCGAGCGGGGCGAGGACGCGCCGTTGAAGGTCGACGACCACAGTTGCGATGCGATCCGGTACGCCATCCACTCGACGTCGCACGAGTGGCGCCACCTGCTCACCGCCCGCCCGCCCGACACCACGACCAGGAGGTGAGCCCGAATGGCACTGCCCGAGAACGGCGCAGCGTGGCCGCCCCCCGAGTGGGCCCCGTACTTTGACCGGATCGCCGTCGACGACGCGTGGTACTCCGGAGACCGTAAGCGCCTCGCCCGGATCTACGGCCGCGAGCAGAAGACCCCGCGCCGGCGTCTGTGGAGCCGCCGCAGCGTCGCTCACCGCCCCGGCCACGACACCCGCTTGCACGTCCCGTTCGCCGGCGATATCGCCCAGACGTCCGCCGACATGCTGTTCGCGGACATGCCCCGGGTCGTCGTCGAGGACGCCCGGACACAGACCCGCCTCGACCAGGTACTCGCCGACGGCCACGTTCAAAAGACCCTGCTATCGGCCGCCGAGCAGTGCGCCGCCCTGTCCGGGATCTTCCTGCGGGCCGTGTGGGACCGCGACCTAGTCGACCGGCCCCTACTCACCGCCGTACAGCCCGACAACGCGATCCCCGAGTTCCGATTCGGGATGCTCGCCGCCGTCAACTTCTGGCGGGAACTCCCGGGCAGCACCACACAGCTTGTGTGGCGGCACGTCGAGCGGCACGAACCCGGCCGCATCGCGCACGCGCTGTACCAGGGCAGCGGCGACAACATCGGGCGACGCGTCCCGCTCGCCGAGCACCCCGACACGGCCGGCCTGGTCGCCAGCATCGAGAGCGACGGCGAGTCGACGACGACCGGAATCCGGCAGCTCACCGCCTGCTACATCCCCAACATGACGCCCAACCGGCTGCACCGGGGGTCACCGATGGGGCGCAGCGACTACGCCGCCCCGATCTATGACCAGCTCGACAGCCTCGACGAAACGTGGACGTCATGGATGCGCGACATCCGCCTCGCCCGCGCCCGCCTGATCGTCCCCGACGGGTACCTACGCAGCAACGGGCCCGGCCGCGGAGCATCGTTCGACGAAGACGCCGAGGTCTACGCACAGCTCAACATGCCGCCGACCGAGAACGGCGGGATCACCCTGTCTCAGTTCGAGATCAGGGTCGACGAGCACCAGCGCACCGCCGAGGCCCTGATGAGGCAGGCCGCCCAGTCCGCCGGCTACGCGGCACGGTCGTTCGGCCTCGACCAGGACGGAGGGCAGGCAAGGACGGCGACCGAGGTCGACAGCGACGACGACCGGTCGATGATCACCCGGAGCAAGAAGGCCGGCCACTGGAAACAGGGACTCGCCGACGTCCTGTTCGCCCTGCTCGGCGTCGACGCCGTGCAGTTCCGAAGCGGCATAGTCCCGGAGCGCCCGCGCGTCGAGTTCCCCGACGGCGTCGCCGAGTCCCCCATGGACACCGCGACGACGCTCGAACTACTCAACCGGGCGCAGGCCGTTTCGACACAGACCCGGGTCAAGATCCTTCATCCGGACTGGGACGACCAGGCCGTCGCCGCCGAGGCCGCCGCCATCCTTCGGGAGACCGGCACCGCGGCGCCGGACCCGGGGGATACCTACCCGCTCGCCGCATGACGAACGGGGGGTGACCAGGCGTGCCGATCCACCCGGGCATGGTCGAGGATCTGGCCGCGACGACGCGAGACCTGTACGCCGGCGCCGAAGAACGGTTGCTCGGCATCATCGCGCGCCAGCTCGCCGCCGGCCTCGACGCGCCCGGGTGGGTCGAGGCCAAGCTCGCCGCCGTCCAGCAGGTCACGCGAGGCGCACAGGCCGTCGTCGACGAACTGGGCAAAGCCGTGTCGCTCGACGTGTTCGACGCGGTCGCCGAGGCGTACAACGTCGGACACCGCGCCGCGGTCGCCGAACTCGGCGCCCTGTCCGACGACGCCCGCCGCCTGGTCGACGACCGCTTGCCGCAGGCACAGGCCGTCGACCGCCTCGCACAGGAAGCCGTCGACGTCGTCACCGCGACCCATCGGTCGATCCTGCGGGCGTCCGTCGACACGTATCGCGCCGTCGTGTCGTCCGTGGCCGCCACGCCCCTACTCGGCACCGGCACCCGCCGGCAGGCCACCCAAGACGCGATGCGTCGTTTCGCCGATGCCGGTATCCGGTCTTTCGTCGACCAGGCCGGCCGCCGTTGGCAGCTCACCTCTTACGCCGAGATGGCAGTGAGGACGGCGACCGGGCGAGCCGCGACCGAAGCCCACATGCGCACGCTCGCCGAGCACGGCGTCGACCTGGTCGTCGTCAGCGACGCACCGCGCGAGTGCCCCTTGTGCGCGCCATGGGAAGGCAAGGTGTTGTCGATCGGCGGGCCCGAGGGGGCGCGCACGGTCGAGGTCGAGCACGCCACCGAGGACGACCGCATGGTGAACGTCCGCGTCGCCGGCAGCCTCGACGAAGCACGCGCACGAGGGTTGCAACACCCCAACTGCCGCCACTCCGTGAGCGCCTACACACCCGGCCTTACCCGGATCGAGCAGGCCACCAGCGACCCGGACGGGTACGCGGCCGGCCAGCGTCAACGGGAGATCGAGCGCGGCATACGGAAGTGGAAGCGCCGCGAGGCCGCCGCCGTCACCCCCGAGGCGCAGCGCGCCGCCCGCGCCAAGGTGCGCGAGTGGCAAGGCACGATGCGCGACCACCTCGCCGCCCACCCCGACCTACGCCGCAACCGCACCCGCGAGCAGCACGGCGCCGGGAACCTCCCCGAGCGCCGGACCGAGGCCACGCCCGAGCAGGTCGAGGCCGCCCGCGTCTGGTCGGGCGACGACGCCAGCGTGCGCGCCATGGGCGACGACCAGCTCGCCGCCGCCATGCGCTCGAACCTGCTCGACGACCGGGCCCGCGCCCGGATCGAGGCCGAGGCCGACCGCCGCGACCTCGACGCCCTGCTCGACCGCGCCGCGCCCCGCGGGAACCTTGCCGCGGACCTGACCGAGTTCAGCGACTCCGAGCTAGGCCGCGTGATCGGGCACGTCGACGACGCCGACGCGCTACGGATCGCCGCCGAACTCGACCGCCGCGACCTCGCCGCCCGCCTCCCGGGCGTCCGCCCGGATCTGGTCGGCCTGTCCGACGACGAACTCGCCGCCCGCGTCCGGCACGCCATCGAGCACGGCCTCGACGACGTC
Organism: Streptomyces sp. PTL18; assembly: GCF_059510295.1. Taxonomy (NCBI): domain Bacteria; kingdom Bacillati; phylum Actinomycetota; class Actinomycetes; order Kitasatosporales; family Streptomycetaceae; genus Streptomyces; species Streptomyces sp. PTL18. The sequence goes on from NZ_JCAJZO010000022.1 coordinate 86,712, forward strand.
GACCAGCTCGCCGCCGAGGCGCACCGCCGCGACATGCTCGCCGCGATGTTCCCCGCCGGCCGCCTGCTCGACGACCTGTCCGACACCGCCGACGACGCCCTCGCGTGGGCGATGCAGTACGCCAACGAGGCCGAACTACTGCGGATCGCCGGCGAGATGGACCGCCGCGACGCCGTCGACCTACCGGCCCCGGCCGCCACGGGGAACGCCGTCGACGACCTGCTCGCCGACCGCGACGCCCTCGCCGAGGCCATGGGCGACACCACGCCGGCACCCGACGCGTGGGGCGCCCTCGCCGACGACCAGGCCCTCGACGACGCCGACCCCGGATTCTGGGACGACCTGAAGCAGGCCGCCGCCCGCCTATTCAGGGACGACGACGACCACGACGAGCGGCACAAGATCACCCGCGCCGAGGCCCGCCGGCTCTACGACGAGTACGTATATCGCCAGTACCTCGCCGCCGAGGACGCCTGTAACGGCTACCTGCTCAACAAGAAGGCCCAGGCCGCCGGCCACAACCCGGCAACCCTGTTCAGCGGGCCCGCCCGTATCGCCTACGCGCGGGCGTCCGACGAGCTGAAAGAGTGGTGGGCGACGCATGGCCGGTTGACGCAAGCCGAGTTCATCGAGCAGGTGACCGGCAAGGAACAGCGTTGGGCCACCGGCGCCCGTCACAACGAGATCGACCACCAGAACAAGAGGTGACCCCATGGGCACGCGCGAGGAGATCGTGAAGGCAGTCACGGCCGGCCGCGAGGCAGGCCGCCGAGGCGACCCGCCGACCGCGTGCCCGTACCCGCGTACCTCGACCCTGGTTACCGCGTGGGTCCGTGGCTACGCCGAGACGCGTCCGGTCGCCGACGACGACCAGGCCGTCGAGTAGCCCCACCTCGACACCACCCCGAAGGGGGGTCCGCCACTACGGCGGGCCCCCCTTTCGCATGTCCGCACCCCGCCCGCCCGGCGGGCCCGACCGCACAGGAGACGACCCACCATGTCCGACGCGCCCGCCACCCCCGGCACCGGCACCGGCGACCAGGGCGGCACCGGCGCCCAGGCGTCGCAGCAGACCCCGGCCGCCCCCCAGACCCCGCAGGCCCCGGCCGCGCCGCAGGCGCCCGCACAGGCGCCCGCGCAGGCCCCGGCCGCCACCCCGGCCGCGCCGTCGGCCGCGACGCCGCAGCAGCCGGCCGAGGGCGACCTGTCCGCGCTCCCGGAGTGGGCCCAGAAGCTCATCAAGGACGCACAGGCCCCGAAGGAGCCGGCGCCCGCTCCGGCCGCGCCGACCGCGCCCGAGCAGGGCGCCGAGGGCGACCTGTCCCGTCTGCCCAAGTGGGCACAGCAGCAGCTCACCCAGGCCCAGGAGCAGGCCCGGACCGCCGCCGTGCAGGCCGCCGTACTGCGGGCCGCGCCGACCGCGGGGGCGAACGTCGCCGCCCTGCTCGACTCCCAGTCCGCCATGACCGCGCTCGCCGCGGTCGACCCCAACGACCAGGCCGCCGTGACCAACGCGATCAAGGCCGCCGTGACGGCACAGCCGCACCTCGCCGCCAACTTCGGTCCCGCCCGGGGCGGCGCCGACTTCGGCAACCCCGCCCCGCAGGAGCGCAAGCCCGGCTCGCTGCACGACGCCATCGCCGCCCGTCTGGGCGCCTAACCCCAGGAGCACCCCATGCCCGTCACTCTCGCCGAGGCGAAGAACAACGCACAGGACGACGTCGACGTCGCCGTGATCGACGAGTTCCGCAAGGAATCCGCGATCCTCGACTCGCTCACGTTCGCCGACGTCGTCAACCCCGCCGACGGGGGCGACACCCTCACGTACGGCTACCGCCGGCTCATCACCCAGCCGACCGCCGCGTTCCGTGCGCTCAACACCGAGTACACCCCGCAGAACGTCACGACCCAGCGCTACACGGTCGACCTGACCGTGATGGGTGGGTCGTTCCAGGTCGACCGCGTGATCTCCCGTATCGGCCCGAATGCGTCCGGCGTCGTCACGCTGAACATGCAGCAGAAGATCAAGGCGACCCGGACCCAGTTCCAGGACACCGTGATCAACGGCGACACGTCCGTCGACGAGGAGTCGTTCGACGGCCTCGACAAGGCCCTGACCGGGACGGCGACGGAGTTCCGCGCCGGCGAGGTCACCGACTGGACCGACTTCGACACCAACGCCCGCGCCGAACACAAGGCCCTCGACGCCATCGACGAGTGGCTGTCTCTGCTCGACGGATCGCCGACGATCATCCTCGGCAACAAGCGGGCACTTGCCCGCGTCCGCGCCGCCGCGCGCCGCGCCGGCATGTACACCCGGAACCCCGTCGACGGCCTGCTCGGTCCGGGCGGTCGCCCGATCATGCGCGAGCAGTACGGCGACATCGTGTTCGCCGACCCGGGCGACAAGGCCGGCTCGAACAACCCGATCATCCCGATCGAGACCCGCAACGTCGGGGCGCAGACCGGCGTGACCGGCCTTACCGACCTGTACGCGTACCGGGTCGGCCTCGACGGATTCCACGGCGTCGCCTGCATGGGCGGCACCGTCGTTCGTCAGTGGCTCCCCCAGTTCGACACCCCGGGCGCCGTCAAGACGGGCGAGGTCGAACTCGGCCCCGTCGCCGTCGCGCTCAAGGCCACCAAGGCCGCGACCGTGTTCCGCAACGTGAAGGTGGGCTGACCCATGGCAGTGATCCGTACCCCCGTCGAGGGGTTCAGCGGGCCGGGCGTGGGTGGTCTGCACTTCGTCGACGGCCAGGCCGAGACGGACGACCCGGCCGTGATCGCCTACGCCGAGCGGCACGGCTACGACGTCGAGGACACCGCCCCGAAGCGGAAGGCCCCGGCCAAGACCGAGACGCCGAAGGAGTAGCCCGGTGCCCCGTGTCTACGCGACCCCCGAGCAGTTGGCCGCGTGGACCGGGCAACCGGCGCCGGCCGACGCCGAGCGGATGCTCGCCCGCGCGTCCGCGGACGTCGACGCCGCCCTGTTGTGCGCGTTCTACCGCACGAGCGACGCCGGAATGCCGATCGACCCGCCCGTCGTGCAGGCCCTCGCCGACGCGACGTGCGCGCAGGTCGAGTACCAGCTCGCCACGGGCGACGACGGCACCGGAGCGGCCGGCCGATGGGGCAGCGTCTCTATCGGCCCCGTGTCGCTCGGCGACCGCCGCGACGACCCGCGGGCCCCGGGCGACGTCGACCTCGCCCCCCGCGCGCACCGCGCCCTGATGGGCGCCGGCCTGCTCCCGGGGGTGATCTGGTGAGGGTCCCCGCCTACCTGCTACGTCACCGGATCACCGTCGAGCCCTACCTCGGCGACGGCGCGTACGGCCCCCAGTGGGGCCCGCCCGTGCCAGGCGTGCCCGCCCTGGTCGCCGCCGCGGTGAAGCAGGTACGGCGCGCGACCGACGGCCGCGAGGTCGTCAGCAGCACGACAGTTATCGCCGCGCCCGGCCTCGACTGCCCGCCCGGTTCCCGAATCACGCTCCCGGACGGCCGCACGACGACGGCGATCACGACCGCCGACCACACCGCGCCGGGCCTACCGGTTCCCGCCTGTACGGAGGTGAGTTGCGAGTGACCGCACGCGCCCGCCTCACATGGAACGGCGCCGCTGCACTCCGCGGCACCCGCGCCGGCGCCGTCCGCGGCCTACGGCTCGCCGCCGAGCACGTGCTCGAACGCTCCCGCGGTCGCGTCCCGATCGAAGAGGGCACCCTCGAACGGTCCGGCGTCGCGTCGGTCGACGAGGAGGCCCTGACCGCCGGCGTCAGCTTTGACCAGCCGTACGCCGTCCGCCAACACGAAGACCTCAACCTGAGACACGACGCCGGCCGTACGGCGAAGTACCTCGAAGGCCCTTTGACCGAGGAGGCCGACACCGTCGGCGAGATCATCGCGGCGCAGGTTCGGAGGTCGCTCCGTGGCCGCTGATCTGCTCGACGGCCTCGCCCGGTTCCTCGACGGCCTCGGCCTGGTCGAGTACGACCCCACAGGCCGGGCCGGCGACCTGTTCGTCGAGGCGATGCCGCCGGCGCCCGATGCCGCCGTGTCCCTCGCCCTGTACGACGGCCCGGCCCCGGAGTCCCGCGACGACGCCGAACAGCGGCGCCTACAAGTGCGCGTGCGCGGCGGGCCCGACCCCCGCGTCTCCCGCAACCGCGCCGAAGCCCTGTACCGCGCCCTACACGGCCGCACGGGCACCAAGTTGCCCGACGGATCGTGGCTCACCCTCGCCGCCGCCCGCGGCACCCCCGCCCCGTTGGGGCCCGACAGCAACGGCCGACACGAGCACGTCGTGAATTTCGACCTCGACGTGTCCGGCCCCGACCAGTAAGGAGTACCGCCCATGGCAGGCAACAGCCGCCCCATCGACGCCCGCGGGTGGGTGTTCGAGGTCGAGGACGCGGACGCGTCCACCGACACGTGGCTTCCGATCGCCGGTATCAACACCTTCACGCACAACCCGGGGGAGAACGAGGAAACGGTCGACACGACCGTTTTCGAGAGCGCCGGCCAGTACGAACAGGACGTGATGCAGAGGGGCGCCTCGCTCACGATCGAAGGTCAGTACCGCGTCGACAAGACCACCAAGGCCCAGGACCCGGGACAGGCGTACATCGACCACGAGTGGTCGGCCCGCCTCGGTTTCGACTCCCGCAACCGCGTCCGGTGGCGGCACGAGACACAGACCCAGTGGGTCGTGTGGGACGCCACCGTGACCCCGGGCGAGCAGGGCGGAGGCAACAACGACAAGACGTCATGGTCGGCGACCATCACCCGATGCGGCGCCGCGACTACCGCCGCGGTGGTGACCGGCCCGTGAGCGACCTCGACCTCGACGAGCAGCAGCTCGACGGCGCCGCGGGTACGGCCGACTTTGACGCGTTCTTCGCGGAGGAGTCGGCCACCCGGCCGCGCCAGTCCCTCACCCTGTACGGCCGCGACTACCAGTTGCCCGAGTCCCTGCCACTCCTGTTCACGCTCCAGATGGAGCGCGTACAGAACAGCAGCAACGCCGACGACGTGCGCAAGATGCTGTCGACCCTCTACGGGGGCGACGTCCTCGACACGTGGGCCGACCACGGCATGACCGACCGGCAACTCGGCGTCGTGCTCATCTACTCGGCCGCCAACATCCGCAATCCCGGGAGCTGCACCATGCAGCGCGCCGCGGAGCTGTACGCCCAGCAGGAAGCGGGAAAAGCGCCGGGGCCGAACCGGGCGGCACGCAGGGCGAAGAAGAAGGGGAAGGGGCGGAGTTCTGGCAAGCGGTCCTGACGCACTGGGTCGCCGTCGAGGGCGACCTCGCCCGCGAGTACGGCCTCAGCGCGCGTGACCTCGCCGGCCTCTCCACCCGCCGTTTCCTGGCCCTGGTCTCTGGCCTGTCCGGCGAGGCCCGGTTCGCCCGCGCCTGGTCGCGCACGCCCCGCAAGGTGACCAGCCCCGCAGAGATCGCAGCTATCACCGGCCTACCGGCCGAGTAACAGCACCACCCCGGCACCGCGCCGGATGACCCCCGATGGGAGGTGATCCGGCGTGGCACTGACCGTCGGCGAACTGCTCGCCACGATCACAGTCGACGACGGCCCGGCCACCGCCGGGATGCAGCGCGCCGAATCCCAGATGCGCGCCACGGGCGACCAGATGGTCGCCGACGCCAACCGGGCCGGCCAGCAGGCCGGCGACGCCCTCGGCGAGGGTATGGCCGATGGCGCCGACGACGCCGCGGGCGAGGGCGCCGGCGCGTTGAAGGCGTTCGGGTGGGCCGCCGTGGGCGCCGGTATCGGCGCCGCCCTGATGACGGGGGTTGGGCAGGCCCTCGAACAGCAGAAGATCACCGGCACGCTACAGGCGCAGCTCGGTACGACCGGGCCCGTCGCCCAGAAGTACGGCAAGGCCGCCGGCGACCTGTACGCCGGCGCGATCGTCGACTCGGTCGAGGACGGCGCCGAGGTCATCAAGGGCATTGCCCAGAATGGCCTACTGCCCCCGGAGGCCACACAGAACCAGATACAGACACTCGGAAAGAAGGTCGCCGATACCGCCGCCGTAATGGGCGAGGACGTCGGGAAGGTGTCCCGCGCCGTCGGAACGATGCTGAAAACGGGCGTCGCCGACTCCGCCGAGCAAGCCCTCGACGTCCTGGTGAAGGGCACGCAGAACGGCGTGAACGTCGCCGAGGATCTGCTCGACACTTACGCCGAGTATCCGACTCAGTTCCGCGACCTCGGCCTCGACGCACAGACGTCTATGGGCATCCTGCAACAGGGATTGCAGGGGGGCGCACGCGACGCCGATATCGTCGCCGACGCCCTTAAAGAACTGAACATCCGCGTCAAGGACGGAAGCGGCGCGGAAGGGCTGAAAGCCCTTGGGCTGAATGCCGACCAGATGGCCGCGGCATTCGCCAAGGGCGGGCCGCAGGCTAAAGCGGCACTCGACACGATCACGGACCGGCTACGGGCCGTTAAGGACCCGACGGAACGTTTCCGCCTCTCTCAGCAGTTGCTCGGCACGCAGTCGGAAGACCTGTCGCGTGCCCTGATGAGCATTGACCCGAGCGCCGCCGCGGGCGCGCTCGGCAAGGTCAAGGGCGCCGCCGACTCCGCGGGCAAGGCACTGCACGACAACGCAGCGACCCGGTTCGAGGCGTTCAAGCGGGGCGCCATGCAAGCGCTGGTCGGCGTCGTCGGCGACTACGTCGTGCCGGCCCTGATGACCGGCGCCGACGTCGCGGTGAAGTTCGGCCAGGGCGTCGCGGACGCCGCAGGATTCGTCTCCGAGCACTCGACCGCGTTCGAGGTCGCCGGCGGCCTGATCCTCGCGTTCTTCCTGCCGACGCTGGTCGCCCTCGCCGCACAGGCATGGACAACGACGACCGCCGTCGTCGCCGGATGGATCGCCCAGGGCACCGCCCAGGCCGGCGCGGTCGCGTCGTTCCTCGCGGCGAACGCGACGATCCTCGCCGGGTGGATCGCCCAGGGCGCGAGCGCGGTCACCACGGCGGCGACCGTCGTCGGCTCATGGATCGCCATGGGCGCACAGGCCATGATCCAGGCCGCGCGCATGGCCGCCGCGTGGCTGATCTCCATGGGCCCGATAGCCCTGGTGATCGCCGCGGTCGTCGGCCTGGTCGCGCTGATCGTCGCCAACTGGGATTCCATCGTCGAGTACACCACTCAGGCGTGGGACTGGATATGGGGCAAGATCAAACGCGTCGGCGAGATGCTGGTCGAGTTCTTCCTGAACTTCACCCTTGTCGGCCTGATCATCAAGCATTGGGACGACATATGGAAGGCCACGAAATCCGCTTGGGATACCCTCGTTAACTGGGTCCGCGGAATTCCCGGAATGCTGTATAACGCATTCCTGAAGTGGACACTACTCGGCCTGATCATCAGCCATTGGCAGGGCATCAAGACGGCCACGGTCAATAAGGCCGGTGAAATGGTCGCGTGGGTCCGCGGACTGCCGAAGCGAATCTCTGACGGAATCGGCTCCCTGAAACAACTCCTGTACGACAAGGGAACCGACGTCGTGCGCGGCCTGTGGAACGGCATTAAGTCCATGGGTTCGTGGCTGCGTTCCACGCTGATCAGTTGGGCAAAGGATCTGATTCCGGGCCCGATTGCAAAGGCACTCGGAATTCACAGCCCAAGTCGCCTCATGGCTAAAGCCGTTGGCCGCTGGATTCCCGCCGGCGTCGTCAAGGGCATCCGGTCCGGACAGGGCGCCCTCGACCGCGTCATGTCCAACTTGGTCACCCCGCCCGCCGTGCCCCAGTTCGCCGGCGCGGGCGCCACCGTCGGCGCCTACGGCTCGCCGTACGCCTCGACGGCCGCGGGCGCGACCGTGCACGTCGAGCACTGGCACGCCGCCGAGAACGGCACCCCGGACGACAACGCCCGCGCCCTCGCGTGGCTCGCCAAGGGCAGGGGGTGACGATGCCTGTCGCCGCCCCCCTGGCCGCCGTGGGCGCCCTGGTCACCCAACCCGGGCACGTCCAGTACGGCGACCTGCTGCTCGGCCCCGGCACGCCCTACCGGTGGCGGACACTCACCGGGTGGGGAGACCTCCCCGCCCTCGACTCCGGGAGCGTGCAGCGCGCCGACGCGCACGGCGCGTTCCCCGGTCTGCTGCTCGCCCAGTCGCGGACGATCGGCGTCGACGGCCTGGTCGTGCGCGCCCCCGCGGCGCAGATCGGCGAGGTCGTCGGCCGGCTGGAGGCCGGGACCGTGCCGCGCGTCGACGAGATCCCTCTCGTGGTGTGGGTCGACGAGCGCGGGCCCCTGCTGGTCTACGCCCGCGCGACCCGGCGGGCCGTGCCGACGACCGCCGGCTACCGCCTCGGCACGATCACGGGCGGGGCGATTGAGTGGGTCGCATCCGACCCGCGCCGCTACGCCGTGGCCGAGCAGATCCTCGCGGCGTCGCTACCGGCGTCCGAGCCGGGCCTCGCGTGGCCCCTGGTGTGGCCGCTCGACTTCGGCGCCCCGGGCAGTACCGGCCGGCTCACCGTGGCCAACACCGGCACCGCGGCGACTCACCCCGTCGTCGAGTTCCGGGGCCCCGTCACCGCGCCGAGCCTGGTCAACGTCGACACCGGCGACGCCCTCGAATACGACCTACCGCTCGCCGCCGGCGACGTCCTGGTCGTCGACACCGGCGCCGGAACGGTGACCCTGAACGGCACCGCGTCGCGCCTGTCGACCGCGACCTCGCGCAGCGTGCCCGAGCAGACGTTCACCATTCCGCCCGGCACCACGACGTTCATGTTCCGCGCCGCCCCCGGCTCGACGGACCCCGCCGCATCCGTCGCCGTCCGCTACCGCGCCGCCTACTGGTAAGGAGAGACCCGCCGTGTCCGTGCGCGCCGCATGGCTGCTGCCCCAGGGGCAGACGAGAGAAGACACCCGCCTCGCCCCCGTGGGCACGTGGTCGCCCGAGACGGAGATACGCACCCGCGACGGCGTGATCCCCGGAGGCGCCCCGTTCGCCGCGACCGGCCTCGACGCCATGTCGCTACAGATCGGCGTCGGCCGGGCCGTCGTGCAGGGCACCGACCCCCAGGGCGCCTACCCGGTCGCCGTCGACGCCCCCGAGGTCGTGAAGTTCGCCGACGGCGACGCCCAGTTCGACCGGATCGACAGCGTCGTTCTGCACGTGTACGACAGCCTGTTCGACCAGAACGGCCAGGCCCTCGCCGCCGTCGAGATCATCAAGGGCGACGCCACCGCGACCCCGACCGCGCCGCCCCTGCCCTCGGCCCATCTGCGCCTGTGGGACGTCCGCGTTCCCGCGGGTACGTCCGCCGGCGTGGGCGGTATCGACTGGCGGAGCGCCCTCGCCGACCGGCGCCGCTTCACCGTCGCCGCCGGCGGCATCCTCCCCAAGGGGTGGGGGCTCGCGTTCGACGGCGCGTACGACGGCCAGTACCGCGACAACGGCGGCACCCTCGAACGCTGGAACGCCACCACCCGCACGTGGGCCGCCTACCAGCCGCCCGAGTTGCCCGTCGAGACCACGAACAGCGGCGCCGTCACCGCGACCGGCTGGACGATGACCAGCTTTGACGCGCGCCGACACCGCCGCACCGTGCAGTTCATTGGGTTCTGGCAGCGGACCGGCGCGACCCTGCCCTCGAACCCCAACGTCGCCGACACCCTGATCGCCACACTGCCCGCCGGATGGCGCCCGGCCCTGACCGTCGAAGCGCTCTGTTCGAACGGCTACGGGTTCGGCGCCGTGGCGATCGGCAGCGACGGGAAAGCGACGCTGCGTTCGTGGGCCGGCGGCAACAAGACCACCGGCGTCGAGCAGGGCGAGACCGTACGCGTCTCCGCCACGTTCGTGCAGTAGAGGGGGCGCGCATAATGCCCTCCCAGCCGTACCGCGTCCTGTTCTGTGACCTGCGGTCCGACACCCTGCTCGACGCCCTGCCCGTCAACGGACTGTCCCTCGACGACTACATAGGCAAGTCCGGATCACTGCGCGGCACCGTTCCAATCCCGAACCGGGAGATCGCCGAGCGGGCCCGCCGCGCCCTGGTGCCCGGCAGGACCGCGGTATGGGTCGAGCGCGGGCGCGAAATCTGGTGGGGCGGCATCCTGTGGACGCTGCAACTCGCCAGCGACGCCCGCGGGTACCTCACCGCGCAGATTCAGTGCGGCGGGTGGGAGTCGTACCTATACCGGCGCCTGTTGTTCGACACCCAGGTCGCCCAGGGTGTCGACCAGTTCGACCTAGTGCGCGGCCTGGTCGACTACGCGCAGTCGACCCCCGGGGGCGATATCGGCATCACCTACGACGGCGAGCCGTCCGGCGTCACCCGTGACCGCGAGTTCTCCCGCTACGACCTCCCCGTGATCGGCGACCTGATCGACCAACTCGCCGCCGTCGAGCGCGGTTTCGAGTGGCGGATCGCCTCTTACCGAGACGCCAACGGGCGCCGCGTGAAACAGCTTGTCCTCGGCCATCCGATCATCCGCGCCGGCGCCGCCGAGATCGTGCTCGACCACCCCGGGCCGATCCTCACCTATGCGTGGCCGCACGACGCGTCGGCACTGGCGAACGGGTGGCAGTCCCGCGGCGCCAGCATCAACACCAACCAGGCCGCGGACAGTTACCCGCTCATGTCCGAGCGCCTGGTCGCCGACGACGACATAGCCGCCGGGTGGCCACGCCTCGACGGATCGTCCGATTACACCACCGTCGAGGAACAGGCCACCCTCGACGACCACGCGCGGGCCGACTGGAACGCCGCCCGCCGGCCCGTCGAGATCCCCGAGGTCGAGGTGTTGCTCGGCGACAACGTGAGCCCGGCACTGCTCGGCTCGACCGTCCGCGTCCGTATCCGCGACCTGTGGCACCCCGACGTCCTCGACGCCCGATACCGCGTCGTCGGCCTGTCCATCAACCCGCCCGAGCGAGGTCGCCCCGAGACGGCCAAGCTCTACTTGGAGGTAGCCGCCTGATGGCGTACGTCCCGCAAGACGTCCTCGACCGGATCGCCGCACTCGAACGCGAGGTGCGCACCCTCCGGGGCCGGGCGCAGATGCGCCCCGCCCTTAACGAGATCCTTAACGGCGACGTGCGGATCGGCGAGGGTGGCCGGCTGATCGCCGAGGCGCCGAACGGTAACCGCATCTTCGTGACCGGCCAGACCCCCGCGGGCGACTGGGCCGTCGGCATCGCGCGCCCCACGGACGGCACGGCCGCCCTGACCGTGGGCGACGAGGACGCCGCCGGGGCCGGCCAAATGATCCGGATGTGGAACCGCGACCAGGGCAACCGCGACGTGATCGTGATGGATGACGCGTTCTCCGAGCGATTCCTCGGCCGCCCGTGGGTGCCCATCGGCCTGTACCCGACCGCCCGCCAGTCCTACACCGGCACCGCCTACGACACCGCGTGGTGGGGTAACAGCCCCGCGCACAACGCCGTCGCCGTGATCTCCGTGTTCACCTACGCGGGAACTGGTGGCGGACAGGTCAAGATATCCATGACCCCGTCCGGGGGCAGTTCGCGCACGCTCGCCGAGTACGACGTCGCGGCGAACACGTGGACACAGCGGGTCGTCGAGGCACCGCTCGACGGCGTCGAGTTCCTGCAATCGATCACGTGGGACGTCAGCCACCGCGCCAAGACCAGCGGGCAGAACGTCGAGACGCGCATGTATCGCGCGTACACCCGGAACACGTTCACGGTCAGCGAGGCCCCCGCCGCCCCCGTGCGTACCGCCGCCACGACCGCAGTCGCCGGCGCCGCCGTCGCCGCTCCCGCCGAGGAGGTGTGACGATGCTGCCCGAAGGCATCCCCACCGTTCGAGTCACCGGCCGTTTCCTCACCCCCGACGGGAAGCCCCTCGCCGGGCAAGTCGTCTTCCGCGCCCCCGGCATGGTCACCTTCGGCGCGTTCGACGTGATCCTCGGCGGGCCCGTTACCGCGCCGCTCGACGCGACCGGAGCGTTCGAGATCGTGCTACCGGCCACCGACGCCCCCGGCATGAACCCGACCGGCTGGTCGTACGCCGTCGCTGAACAGCTCGCCGGCGTCGCCATGAACCGCACCTATCAGGTTCTCTTGCCCGCCGAGACCCCGGCCGTCGACCTTGCCGATATCGCCCCCACCGACCCGACGACCCCGACGTATGTCGCCGTCCGCGGCGACTCCGCGTACGAAGTCGCGGTGAAGCAGGGGTTCGCCGGCACGGTCGCCCAGTGGCTCGCGTCCCTGGTCGGCCCGCAGGGCGTCAAGGGCGACACCGGCGCACAGGGCGTCGAGGGCGACGACGCGTACGAGGTCGCCGTCGCCGCCGGCTACAGCGGCACCCGCGCCCAGTGGCTCGCCTCCCTGGTCGGCCCGAAAGGCGACAAGGGCGACCGCGGCGACCAGGGCGTCGCCGGCACCCCGGGAGCACCGGGCGTCGTGCAGTCCGTCAACGGCATCAGCGCCGCCGCGATCACCCTCGACGCCGCCGCCGTGCACGCCGTGCCGGACACCGCGCCGGGCGCACCGAACGGCGTCGCCCAACTCGACGCGACCGGCAAGGTCCCGGCCGCCCAACTCCCCGCAAGCAGCGGCGGGGGCGCCGTCTCCACCGTTGCCGGCAAGAGCCCGGACACGAACGGAAACGTCGCCCTAGTCGCCGCGGACGTCGGAGCCGTCGCCACCGCGGAGAAGGGCGCCGCGTCCGGCGTCGCCACCCTCGGCACCGACGGAATCCTCACCCCCGGCCAGCGTCCGACCTACACCGCCGCCCAGGTGGGCGCCCTCGCCACGACCGCGCGGGCCGCAGCGAACGGCGTCGCGTCGCTCGACTCGACAACCCGTATCCCCGTCGCCCAGATGCCGACCGTGGTCCCCAAGAACGTATGGACCCCGCAGGCCCTCGGTTTCGCCGCCTGGTCGTGCGACCCGTACGCCGTCGCCAACCCGGCCGCGAAGTACCTCACCCCGCAACGCCTGTACCTGACCGGCTTCAACATCACGGAGTCGACCACCGTCACCAAGGCCGTGATGTTCGCCCGCGGATACGGCGGAGTGTCGACCAACCGCTACATGGCCGGCATCTACCGCGAGGACGGAACCCGCGTGGTCGCGTCGAGCGCCGTCGCGCTCACGCAGGCCGGCCAGGAGGCCGGAGCGCTCCCCGGCATGGCCTCGAACCACATCGGAGCCGTCCCGCTCAGCTTCACCTCGACCACGCTCGCCCCCGGCCGGTACTGGGTGGCGTGGGTGATGACCGTGGGCGGCACGGCCGATTTCTCGTTCTTCCACGTGCAGAACGAGGCGCCCGTCGCTACGGCCAACTTCTTCATGACGACGACGCCATTCCCGCGCGCCTGGTACATCGCGGCACAGAGCACGCTCCCCACCACCGTCAGCCCGACGGCCGCGACCGCGCTCGCCGACCACGACATCCCGATCGTGGCACTCGCCGCCTGATCACACCCCACCCGTACGCCCCGGCACCGCGCCGAGGGCGTTTTTCATGTCTGGAGACACCCATGTCCGTCAAGATCATCAGCCGTGCCACGTGGGGCGCCAAGCCGTGGGACAACGACCCGAACAGCGACGGCCCCGCCTACGTGCCGCTCAGCTCCCGTACTGAGTTCTTCGTCCACTACGACGGAGCGGCCCACATCACGAGGACCGGCTACGCCATCCCGCGCGCCATCGAGGCCGAACACCTCGGCAACGGATGGGCCGGCATCGGTTATTACTTCGTCGTCTCCCAGGCCGGCGAGATTTTCGAGGGCCGCGGCTGGACGCGCCAGGGCTCGCACTGCCCCGGCCACAACGTGAGCGGCATCGGCGTACAGATCGCCATTGGCGGCGACCAGGAGCCGACCGAGGCCGCCCTCGCCGCGTGCCGCGCCCTGTACGACGAGGCGTGCCGCAAGACCGGCCGGACGCTCGCCAAGAAGGGCCACAGGGACGGGTACGCGACCGAGTGCCCCGGCCCCAAGCTCTACAAGTGGGTACAGGCCGGTATGCCCGCCAAGGGCTACACCCCGCCCGCCGGCGGCACCGAGCCGTCGAGCGGCACGCCCGCCCGATACCGCGTCACCATCAAGGGACTGGAGTACGGATACGGGGCGCACGGCGACCACGTGACCGCCGTCGGCCGCGCCCTGGTCGCCGCCGGATTCGGCGCCGCCTACAAGGACGGCCCCGGCCCGGACTGGACCGACGCCGACACCGAGTGCTACGCGGCCTATCAGCGGTCGATCGGCTACAGCGGCGCCGACGCCGACGGCGTGCCCGGGGAAACCTCCCTGCGGCGCCTGCTCGGCACCCTTCCCGGCAAGTCGACCACCACGGCGAAGGCTCCGTTCCCCGGCCGCGACAAGTTCCGCGCCGGCGCATCGAACCGGTACGTGACCCTGCTCGGCGAGCGACTGGTCGCCAAGGGATACGGCCGCTTCTACAAGGTCGGCCCCGGCCCGTCTTGGTCGGACGCCGACCGCAACGCCGTGCGCGCCTTCCAGAAGGCCCAGGGCTGGACCGGCAGCGACGCCGACGGATACCCCGGCCCGCAGACGTGGGCCCGCCTGTTCGCCTGATCACCCCCAACCCGGGCCCGCCCGCGCGCACCGCGCCGGGCGGGCCCGCCCGCAGAGAGGACACCCCCCATGAACCCGAAGACCACGCGCGCCATACGTACCGCGCTCCAGACGTTCGCCGCAGTCGTCGCCGTCGTGCCGGCCCTCGCCGCAGTCGTCGCCGACTCCGACGCCCTCGCCGCCGCCGCACCGTGGGCCGTGGCCGCCGCCGCGTCCGCCGCCGTCGTCGCTGGCGTCGTCGCCCGCGTCATGGCGCACCCCGCATTCGAGGCTCTGCTCGACCGGTTCGGCCTCGGCCTGGTCGACGACGGCGACGGGGCCGCCCGGTGACGATCCCCACCCCGTCCGATCCGGCCGCGGTCGCCGTCGAGCTGGAGAAGCTACGCGGCACCATGGAGACCGGATTTGCACGCGTCGACGGAAGCCTCGCCCTACTCGTACAGCGCGGCGACCAGACCGACCGTCAGCTCGCCGACCACGAGACCCGCCTCGACGCCCTCGAACGGAACCGGTGGCCGCTCCCGTCCCTGGCCGCCCTGGTCGCCGTCTGCGGCCTGTTGCTGTCTCTGTGGCAGTTCGCCACCCGATCATGAGCAACGCCCCCCGCACGGCCACTCACGGCCGTTGCGGGGGGCGTTCTCTGCGTTCCCGGCGCCTACGCCGCGGTGACCAGCTCGCGGGCCCGCTCGGCGAAGTCGGCGACCAGGCGCCCGCCGAAGGGCTGCATCCGCCGTTGCAGGTCTTGCACGGCCTCGACCGCCCGGGAGGACTTCACCTGTCCGGACAGCTTCAGTGTCCGCAGGCCGACCGAATACGCCTGGTCGAGATCCTTCCGTTGCAGGTGAGACACGGCGAGCGCAGCGTGAGACATGGCGCCCCGGCGGGCCCGGTTCTGCATCTTCGCGTGTTCGATCGAGAGGGCCGCGTGTTCCTCGGCCGCCGCCGCGTCGCCCAGGTCGCGCATGGTGTTGGCGTGCTCGCCGTGCAGGTACGCAGGGTCGATGAACGCCGCCCAGTCGGGTTCCTCGGCGAGGTCTGCCCGCGCGTACGCCCGTTCCGAGTGCACGACCGCCCGCGTCGCGGCCGACTTGTCACCGAGCAGGGCGAGCGCGCGCGCCTCCAGACACCACAGGTCCGCGAGGCAGGCCGGCGAGTTCGCTCGCGCCAGACCTTGACGGCCGGCCTGTGCCAGGCGACGCCCCTCGGCAGGGTTGCCGAGTAGCGTCGCCTGATCGGCCATGCCCGCGAGGACGTGCGCGCCGAGCGCTGCGTTACGCGACTCCTCGGCGAGGCGTAGCGACTGAATCAAGTAGCGCTGCGCGACGGAGTGCTCGCCGTTGTCGTAGGCCATCCAGCCGAGTAGGTAGGTCTGTTCGGCCGCGGCCTCGCACAGCGCGCGCCGCACCTGGTCGTCATGCGACCGCCGCAACAGCGGGTAGACGTGGTGGTTCATGTACTCGGCGAGCACCAGGCGCCCGGACCCGCCGCCCTGTAGGACGTCCATTTTCTGGAACGTCCCGAACATGTTCTTCACGGCCAAGACATCTTCCAGCCTCACCCGCGGGCCCGGTTCCGGTTCCTGGTCAAGGGTGTTCAACAGCCAGTCCCGCGAGGGACCGACACCGGCCACCGCGGCGAACGGCGCTGCTGCAAGGAACTGTCGACGGTCCACGTCGGCCCTCCCAAGGTCGGCGACTACTTCCACGGTAGCCGCGAACGATGGGTCGTAGGCGAGGCCGGCCTCGGCCGAACTTCCCTCCCCGAGGCCGAGGTCGTACGTTGTGATGCGCCATCCGAAGTGATCGGAGAACACCCCGGCCAGAATGTCGGGGACCGGCGCACGGGGCGTTTCACCTTCCAACCAGCGGCGAACACTGGTCGCGTTGGGGGCGACGTTCGGTTGCCCCCACTCGCGCGCCTTCGATTGCACACGCCGCGCCAGTTCCTTACGGCTGATGCCCGAGCGTCCAACCCAGTACGCAAGTTCGTCGTTCGGCGTCTTCATTCCCCGCACCTCCGCGACCGTGGGCGACGAAAGCGACACCCTTCGACACCCCCCTCGACGGTACCCCCGGTTTCGTTACGCGTGTTGCCTAGTCAGGCAAACTCATTCGCTCGTAAAGCAGCCGCGGTATCCCCCGTCACGGCTGCCCGAAGGGGTTAGGCATGACCGAACCACGGCGGCAACTCGCGCCCTGCTCCCCACCTAGCGGGCCCCCAGCGCAAGCATTCTTCCCCGCTTGCGCCGAGGCGCCGGCGCAGGCCCGCGCATACGTGCGCGACGTCCTGGACCACGACGACGAACCACTCGTCGAGGGCAAACGCGACGACGTCTTATTGATCGTCTCGGAGCTGGTCACAAACGCCTACCGCTACGGGACGGAGCCTGACGACTCCCTACTCGTCGCCGTCCTGACGACCCCCGAGCGGGTGCGCGTCGAGGTCCACGACCCCCGCCGGCGACGCCCGCACCTGCGCAACGAATCGGGGGAGCGGGCCCGCGGCCGGGGTCTGCACATCGTCGACGCCCTCGCGGCGCGGTGGAACGTCGACGACAGACCGATGGGCAAAGCCGTGTGGGCGGAGGTAGACAGGTGACGACCGAAGTATCGTTCCGGGCCGTGCCCGGCCCCGGATTCGCCGCCGGCTGCTCAGTGTCGACGTGGGTACACGCGGGCGCCCTCGCGCCCTCAATCGCTTACGTCCTCATTGGTCACGCGCCCCCGCGGCGCACGGGGGAGACGGCCGAGTCGGTCGAGGCCGGCCTGATGGGCATGGTCGACGCGATGAACTTACGCCCGGCCGCCGAGCGCGTGCCGATCGTCGGCGCACGTCTTCTGATCCGCGGCCCCTTCGTCGCCCTCGACTACGGGCACCCGGCATACGTCATGCGGCTACCGGCCCCGGGCGACGCGTGGCGCCGGCACGTCGCCGCCGGACGGCCCGCGTGCGTGACGATCGGCCTTGACCCCGTCCCGCCCGGCGCCGGCCCCGACATGGTCGAGCAGTACCTCGAACGCGTCGTCGCCACCAATCGGGCCTACATGGGCGCGACGACCCTCCGGACCCGCTGATGTACGAGGACCCGGGCGAGTTCTTCGAACGCCCCGTGCCGCCGCCGTTCATGTTCGCGTGCCGCGAGTGCGTGCGGTGGCTGCTGCGGCTCGCCCGCACCTGGGACGCCCCCGAAGGGTGTTTCTGGGAACAGTTGCAGGTGGCCCGCCACATAGCTATGGACCACCCCGAGGACGTACCGCCTCAGCACCTCGACGACTGCGAGCTGTGCGTCGAGTACGCCCGCCGCGACGACAGCGACGCGGCCCTCGTGTGGGCCCAGCACCGGGCACGCGACCTGTTCATGCCGCCATCGATCGCCCGCCTGTTGTGAGCCACGGCACCACCCGACCGCACGGAAGGTATGAGCCATGCCACCACCGGCACCCGGTCACCCCGTGACCGCCGCCGTACTCATCACCAATCCGGATGACGACCTGTTCATCGTCCACCCGGCCAAGGACGGCGCCCCGTGGCATCTGCCCGGCGGCATCGTCGAGCAGGGCGAATCCCCTGTCGACGCCGTACGCCGCGAGGGGCGCGAAGAACTCGGCCTCGACCTCGACATCACGGAACACGACCTGTTCGCCGTCGAGTGGCTGCAAGCCACCCGCGCCGGCCGCCGCGACCGGTTGGCGTTCCTGTTCGCCGGCCCCGTTCTCACCAAGGCCGACACCGACCGCATCACCTTGCAGCGCGCCGAACTCGACGCTTGGCGCTGGGCGCCCCGCGCCGAGGCTCAAGAGCTGCTGCACCCCGCAATAGCCGTGCGAATCGTGGGGCCACTCCAGACCCCCGGCAGCACGGTCTACCGTGAAACCAGACACGAAGGGACGTTATGAACGACTTTCCGGGCCGAACCCTGCGCATCGGTACCCGCAGTTCACCCATGGCTCTCGCCCAGGTCGAGCAGGTATCCGGCCTGCTCCGCAAGGTCGAGCCCGACCTCGAAATCGAGGTCGTGCCCGTGACCACCGAGGCGGACAAGTGGCAAGGCGACCTCGCGCAGCTTGGCGGGAAGGGCCTTTACGTCAAGGAAATTGACACCATGTTGCAGCGCGGACAGGTTGACTGCGCCGTGCACTGCATCAAGGACGTACCGGGCGACGTACCCATGCCCAAGGGGCTGATCTTCGCCGCGTACCTCCAGCGCGACGACGTGCGCGACGTGCTGCTCTTCCCGGAAGGGTCCGACTTCCAAACACTCGACGACCTTCCGGCCGGTGCGACCGTGGCGACCTCGGCCGTGCGCCGCAAAGCACAGATCAGCCGCGTTCGCCCTGATCTCAACGTCGTGCGCGTCCGCGGCGCCGTCGGTACCCGCGTCGAAAAGCTCGACGGTAAACGCAAGATCGACACGAAGCTCGACGCGATGATCCTCGCGCGCGCCGGCCTCGAACGCCTCGGCATCTCGGACCGCGGTCGGCAGGTGTTCAGCGTGGGCGAGATGCTTCCGGCGGTCGGCGCTGGCGCCCTCGGCCTCGAATGCCGGAAGGATGACGACCCGGTCGCCTACCTTCTCCAGCAGCTCAACCACGAACGCACCATGACGGAGATCACGGCCGAGCGCGTGATGTTGCACGGCTTGCGCGGGCACTGCAACAGCCCGATTGCCGGGCACTGCATCACGGAGCCCGACGGACAGCTCAGCTTGCGCGGCATGGTCTTCTCACGCGACGGCTCCAAGTTCGTCCACGCCCAGATGTGGGGCGAGTCGCTGAACGACCCGGCCGTACTCGGCTCGCGTGTCTGTGCTGAACTGCTCCGCCAGGGGGCCCGCGACATCATCGAGGGCATCCCCCACTGACGGCCTCGCCGCCCCCGTTCCCCCGCGGGGGCGGCGAGGTCCGCTGAGAACACGACGGCCCCGGTACCTCAGCAAGAGGTACCGGGGCCGTCGTCGTGCCACCCCACAAATCCGCAGGTCACGCCGCGAGTGTTTTACCCATGCTGTCGCACATGAGGGTCGCGACCCGGTCGTCGCCCCGGACGCCGAGGTCGTCGCGGAGGGCGTGCGCGAGTTGCACCGCGCGGATCCCCGCCTCGGCGAAACTGCGGCGCTGGGGCTCGCCCTCGCCGGTCCAGGTGATGATCCGGGACGTCCCGTGCACCAGCGCTCCATGCACGAGGATGCGGGTGACGGTCAGCGGTACGTCCTGCATGGTGCTCAGCACGGAGTCCTCCCGGGCGTCTTTGCCTGCGCGGCAGTAGGGGGTCGCGCTGATTCTGCGCACATACCACGCGGTATGTCACTAGGCCCCGGGATGATCGATCAAGGCGCCGGCCACCGATGGCCGGGCTCAGCGCACCGGCGCCAGTTCCGGATCCTCGCGGAGCTTGCCCAGGGCGCGGGACACCGCCGACTTGACCGTGCCGATGGAGACGCCGAGCACCTCGGCCGTCTGGGCCTCGCTCAGGTCCTCGTAGTAGCGCAGGACGACCATCGCCCGCTGGCGCGCGGGCAGTCTCAGGATCGCGCGCCACATCGCGTCGTGCAGCGCCTGCTCCTCGGCCGGGTCCGCCGCGGGCAGGCCCTCCGGCTCGGGCAGCTCGTCGCACACGAACTCGTCGACCTTGCGCTTGCGCCACTGCGAGGTCCGCGTGTTCAGCAGCGCGCGGCGCACGTACCCGTCGAGCGCGCGGTGGTCCTCGATCCGGTCCCAGGCGACGTACGTCTTGGCGAGCGCGGTCTGCAGCAGGTCCTCCGCGTCGCTGGCGTTGGCGGTGAGCGACCGGGCGGTGCGCAGCAGCACCGGCTGACGGGCCTTCACGTACGACGAGAACGACGGGAAAGGAAGGGTCTGCCTCGCCGGCGTGGCGGCGTCCGAAGCGCTGGTGCAGACGGGTGTGGTCATGGCTCCACGCTAGGTTCGCGCTCCTTGCGGCGGATCGGCCGCAGGTCCCGAAGACGCATCCCCCTCAGGTTGTAGCGGAGGGCTGCCCCCACCTACTGAAGGTGGACGAGCCGGTGCGTACGCCCCGGGGTTCACCCCTGGGGGGACGAGTACGCAGGAAGTGGGCGAGCGGCGCGCGTACGGCGACCGTACCGAGGCCGACGGCCGGCGCCGCCCACGCCGTTCACCCGTCCGCCGTGAGGATCAGCCCGGAGGTGGGGACGCCGGTACCCGCGGTGACCAGCGCACGAGCAGCTCCGGGCACCTGATTGACCGCCGTGCCGCGCAGCTGCCGTACGGCCTCGGCGATGCCGTTCATGCCGTGCAGATACGCCTCCCCCAGCTGTCCCCCGTGGGTGTTCAGCGGCAGTGTCCGCGCGGCCACGAACTCCGCCGCCGTACCCCGCTCGCAGAAGCCGAACTCCTCCAGTTGCATCAGCACGAACGGCGTGAAGTGGTCGTAGAGGATGCCCACGTCGATGTCCGCGGCTCTCATTCCCGACGTCCGCCACAGCTGCCGGGCCACCACACCCATCTCCGGCAGGCCGGTCAGGTCGTCCCGGTAGAAGCCGGTCATCTGCTCCTGGGCACGGCCCGCGCCCTGGGCGGCGGCCGTGACCACCGCGGGCGGGTGGGGCAGGTCCCGCGCCCGTTCCAGGGAGGTGACCACCAGCGCCTGGCCGCCGTCCGTCTCCTGGCAGCAGTCGAGGAGCCGCAGCGGTTCTACGATCCAGCGGGAGGCGGCGTGGTCGGCGAGAGTGATGGGCCGGCCGTAGAAGTGGGCCGCCGGGTTCGTCGCCGCGTGGTCGCGGTCGACGACGGCCACGTGGCCGAGCACCTCCGGTGCCAGGCCGTAGGTGTACAGGTACCGCTGGGCCGCCATCGCCACCCAGGACGCCGGGGTGAGCAGCCCGAACGGCAGCGACCAGCCCAGCGCGGCCCCCTCCGCGGACGGCTCGCGGTGCTGCACCCCGGAGCCGAAGCGGCGCCCCGAGCGCTCGTTGAACGCGCGGTAGCAGACCACGACCTCGGCCACCCCGGTCGCCACCGCGAGCGCGGCCTGCTGGACCGTCGCGCACGCCGCCCCGCCGCCGTAGTGGATCCGGGAGAAGAAGGACAGCTCGCCGACGCCGGCGGCCTGGGCGACGGTGATCTCCGGGCTGGTGTCCATCGTGAACGTGACCATGCCGTCCACGTCCGCGGGCGTGAGCCCCGCGTCGTCCAGCGCGGCCCGCACCGCCTCCACGGCCAGCCGCAGCTCGCTGCGCCCGGAGTTCTTGGAGAACTCCGTGGCCCCGATCCCGGCGACGGCGGCCCGCCCGCCGAGGGTGTCCCTCGCCCGCACGCTCATACGGCGCCCCTGGGGCGGGATCCTCCGCTCGGCACGGTCACGGTGACCGTGCCGGTGACGTGCCGGCCGATGCCATTGGTGCCCACCACCCTCACGGTGGCCGTGTCCCCGTCGGCCTCCTCCACCCTGCCGGTCAGCACCATGGTGTCCCCCGGGTGGTTGGGCGCTCCGAGCCGGATGGCGACCTTGCGCAGGACCGCCGCCGGGCCGAACTGGTCCGTGACGTACCGACCGACCAGCCCGTTCGTGGTCAGGATGTTCATGAAGATGTCGGGGGAACCCTTCTGCCGGGCCGACTCGGCGTCATGGTGCACATCCTGGTAGTCGCGGGAGGCGATCGCTCCGGCCACGATCAGCGTGCGGGTGATCTCGATCTCCAGCGGCGGCAGCTCGGTCCCGGGTCGCGGCCCACTCATGGCGCCGCCCCGCGGCCGTCGTCGGCACGGAACACCGGGAGCTCCAGTTCCTCGTCGTATCGCTCGAACACCAGGCGGACGGGCATGCCGATGCGCACCGTGTCGGGCGGCACCCCGGTCACGTTGCTGACGATCCGGACGCCCTCGGCGAGCTCGATCAGGGCGACCACGTAGGGAGGGTCGAAGGCCGGGAAGGGCGGATGGTGCAGGACGACGTACGAGTAGACCGTGCCCGCGCCGCTCGCCTCGAACGTGTCCCACTCCGGCGAGCCGCAGGCGTTGCACCCCGGCAGCCAGGGAAAGCGCGGGGCGCCGCAGTCGGCGCACCGCTGGATCAGCAGCCGGTGCCCGGCAACGCCCTCCCAGAACCCGGCGTTGTCCCGGTTGATCACCGGGCGGGGCCGTCGGGCGGTGGGCTCGGGACGGGTGGGGCCACGCTCGGAGGATGCGGGCTGCGCGGGCGCGTACTTGAGGATCCGGAACCGGTGGGTCCCCACCGGCTCGCCGTCCACGCGTACGTCCATCCGCGTGGTCACGAAGTACCCCGTGCCGAGCTTCGTGCGTTTCCGGTCCGACACCGACTCGATCACCGCGTCGAACATGACCTCGTCGCTGGGGCGCAGCGGCCGCAGGTACTCCTGTTCGCAGTCGGTGGCGACGACGGAGGTGCAGCCGGCTTCGTCGAGCAGGGCGAGCAGGTCGTCGTACTCCTGCGTGCGCCCGGCGTGACCGGAGAGGCCGCCCATCGTCCACACCTGGAGCATGGTGGGCGGGGCGACGGCGTCCGGACCGGTGTAGGCGGGGTGGGTGTCGCCCATCGCCTCGCACCAGTGCCGGATCATCGGCGCGTTGACCGGGTCCTTGCCGACGCCCGCGACGACGGCCGGCCGCCCCTCGTACGCCTTCAGCCGCGCGGCGAAGTCCTCCCCCTCCGATTCGAGCCGCATCGTCGCGGGCCTCCCGGATCTCGTGGCGACAGGGTTTCACGTGGAACAAAGGCTTCCTGACTGTCCGTCAGACAGAGGGGACTGTCAAGGTCGCCGTCGCACCGGAAGCCGCCCGCGCCCCCCTTCCCATTTTCGAACGCACGTACGAACATGGATGCATGGCCACCACCGACCGGCAGGCCACCACCCTGGCCCTGGCCCACGCCCTGTCCGCCGCGGAGCGCGGGCTGGCGGTGATCCCGCTGTCCCGTACGAAACTGCCGGCGCTGCGCTCCCCGCACCGCGACGGCCCCGACCCGACGGCACCCGCCTGCCACGGCGCCTGCGGCCGGTTCGGACACGGGGTGTACGACGCCACGAGCGACCCCCGCCGCATCCGCGACATGTTCGCCGCCGCGCCCTGGGCGACCGGCTACGGCATCGCCTGCGGCCTGCACCCCCACCATCTGATCGGCATCGACCTCGACACCAAGTCCGGCACCGACTCCTCGGCGGCGCTGCGCGAACTCGCCCTGCGCCACCTGTTCACCATCCCCGCGACGGTGGTCGTCGTGACCCCGAGCGGCGGACGACACCTGTGGCTGAGCGGCCCGCCGGACGTCGTCGTACCGAACTCGGCGAGCCGCCTCGCCCACGGTATCGACGTCCGCGGCGCCGGCGGCTACCTGGTCGGCCCCGGTTCGCGCACCGACCACGGCGTCTACAGCACGGTCCCGGGCACCGCCCACCTGCCGCCCGCGCCGTGCCCGACCGCCCTGCTGCGCCTGCTCACACCTCCGCCGCGCCCACGCCATGCCACGCCCTCGCCGACGGGCCGACACGGCCGGGGCCTGGTCGAGTTCGTCCTCGCGGCACAGGAGGGCCAGCGCAACACGCGCCTGTTCTGGGCCGCCTGCCGTGCCTACGAGAACGGCTTCGGCCCCGACCTGGCCCCCGCCCTCCTCGACGCGGCGATCCGCACGGGCCTGACCCCACGCGAGGCCCGCTCGACCCTGGCGTCGGCGGCACGGATGACGGGGCAGCACCCCTGAGCCGTCGCCACCGGCCACTGTTCTGCCGGCGCACAGCGACCGTCGGCGAAAAAGACCTGGGGTCGAGTTTTGCCGCACCCGGCCTCGAAACCCCACGTCAGTGGCGTGACGCGGTTGCCGCCGTGTGGATCTGTGCCCACGGCCACAGCAATCCGGACACACGTAGGCTCATACTGAGTCATGCCAAAACCTGCTGCACCGAAGCGCCATCTGCCCACCAGCCCCTTCAAGGCCCCGGTCGCACCGGCTCCCAAGCACTTCGCCATGGGCGATCAGGTCACCCATGACGTGTACGGCCTCGGCCGGGTGATCGGCATCGAGGACGGGATCGCGGCGCTCGTGGATTTCGGCTCGACGCAAATGCGGATCTTGAGCCCCTACGCCAAGATGACCAAGTTGTAGGACCGCTGTGCCCGGTCACGGCACACCAGGCCCCTTCGGGGGCCTGACACGAAAGAGAGACCTCTCATCGATCTGACCCCGCTGTTCTCCGCCCCGGACGGGCACCCCCGCCGCCTGGCCGCAGCGTCGCCGCCTCCGACGACGACCCCCTTCCAGGCCCCCGACTTCGGGCAGGACGAGCCCTTGCCGCTCGAGGACGCACAGGAGCCCGCCCCGGGCATGCGTACGGGGCCACCCAAGGCAGCTCGGCTCCATGGATGACGGCACGAGGCCCGCGGTACAGCCCGACAGTACGGGGACCGCGGGGAACCACGATGACGAGCGGGCACGGCACAGCGCAACGACCCCTGACCGTATCGCCTGGTCAGGGGCCGTTCGCCGGAGCGGTGGGTGTGGGATTTGAACCCACGGTGGCTCGCGCCACGACGGTTTTCAAGACCGTTCCCTTAGGCCGCTCGGGCAACCCACCTCGGCCCCGTCCCACCTGGGGCGGAGCGGCTACAGCCTACCGGCCTCAGGCGTCGCGCGGGGGCCGTGGTCCACACGGGGTCCACTGGCTCCGTTTCGAGGCACTTCCCGACCTGGAGCCCTCCACACGCGGCACGCGGCCTCGGTACCGTCAAGGGTAGAAGCCCCGACGGATGGAGCACGATGCCTCGCCGCCTGTTGGACCGCCGGCGCCTCACCTACAGGGGGGCGCGCTGATGCTGGAAGAAGCCGAAGAGATCGGCGACCGCGTACGCCGCGCCCGACTCCGCCTCGGCATGACTCAGGCCGACCTCGCTGCCGCCCTGGGCAAGACGCAGGGCTGGGTGTCCAAGATGGAACGCGGACACATCGAGCTGGATCGCGTCGGCCTGCTCAACCTGATCGCCTCGGAGCTGCACGTACACCCGAACGACTTGATCGGACGGCCGTACAACAGCTCTCCGGCTGAGAACCAGTGGCAGGTCTCTGCCGCAGCGATCATGCGTGAGCTGCGCCGTTACGACCTCGCTCCCGTCTTCGACGGAACTCCCCGCCCAGCCGTTCAGCTGTGGCAGGAAACCACCCGCCTGCACCGCCTCCGCGACGCTGCTGCCAACGTGGCGATCATGCAGGTGCTCCCCGACCTGTTCCGTGAGGCGCGCGCCCTGGCCGAAGTCGCTACGGGCCACGAGCAGGAAGAGGCGTACGCGATCTACGCGGTGTGCTGCAAGTTCGCTCACACTGCCGCGCACGCCCTTGGACACCCGGAGCTAATCGCCATGGCATGCGAACGGGCCGCCTGGTCCGCACGGCTATCTGCCGACCCGGTGATGCCTGCCGTCGCCGACTGGATGCGCGTCTGGGACATGTGGGCTACAGCGGATTGGGATGACGCCATTGCCCTGTCGGACAAGGCGATTCGCAGCGTGCAGCAAGAATATGACCAGGGTGAGCCGCTGGCGGTGCGGGCGTGGGGGTCACTGCAACTGCGCGCGGCAGTCTCGGCTGCGCGGGGCGGTCGCAAGGCGGAAGCAAAGGACCGGATCAAGCACGCGCGGGGTGCAGCCAAGCGGATGACGGAGGCCGTCGGACCTCCGGTCTACGACCGCCACAGCCTGACCTTCTCGCCGGGCAACGTGCAGATCCACGCGATCAGCGTCGCCCTGGAGATGCATGAGCAACGCGAGGCGCTGTCGATAAACCGGCGCACGAGTAAGGAGCTGATCGAGTCGCTTCCCAACTCGCGTCAGGGCCACCACCACATGGACCTGGCCCGCGCTTGGCTGTGGGATGGGAACCGCGACAAGGCGCTGAAGGAACTGGAGAAGGCCGAGAGCATCGCCCCCCAGCTCGTCCGTAATCACCCCATCGCCCGGTCAACCCTGCGCAGCATCGTGTACGCCGAGCGCGCGAGCACCCGCGAGAAGCTACGCCGCATGTCAGACCGCTTCCACCTCGACGGATGAGGGTCGTATTCCTGCGGTTCATATTGGGCCCTGGAGATCTTCATAGCTTCGAGGCATGGCCGAACAGACCTCGAAGCAACTCCCGGCGCGGGGCGCCGAGTTAATCGCTGGCGCCCCGTTTCATCCTCGCCTCGGCGACCTCGCTCTCGACCTTGCCAAAGGCGGGAAGATCGGGGTGTGCGTCGCCCTGCCGAGCGACAGCTCTGCGTCGTACCAATTGCGCCCGCCTGGTGGTGGTGAGGACTGGCGGGCCAGGTCCGACGGAAAGACCCTGCGCCCCGTGCCCGTCCCGGTCACGCATGCCACCCCCCTGAAGCGGGACGCCGCCTACGACCATCGCGCCCAGCAGGCCGCGCTGCCGGTCACCGTGCACTACGAGGACGGCGGCTCCTGCGAGACGATGCTCGTGCTCACTCCGGCGCAGGTCGAGCTGTACTACGCCCAGCTCGGGCGGTTGATCGGGGCGAGGGAAACAGCCAAGGAGCATGAGCGGTGAGCCCGGCCGTGCTGATGCTCGCTCCGCCGGCCTCTGCACGTCCCCCTATGCGGTCGCCCATCGCCTTCCGCTGTGAGGCGACCGCCCACGACCTCAGCGGCACTCGTGAGGTTCTGCTCGCCACCTACCGCGGCCGGTCCCCGCGACTCGCCGCCCGCTGGCTACGCGCGCAGGCATTGCACCTCGCCCGGCGGTTGTCCCCGGACCCTGGGGCTGTGTTCCTCCGGGGTGCGCCGCTCATCACCACAGGGCCGGACGTTCCTCGCCCTGATGCCGAGCTGCGCGCGTGGGCCAACAGTGACCAGGCGTACGCGCACGCAATACGCGCCCTCGCCGCAGGCCGCCCGTTCCTGTTCACCGTGACGGACTACGACGCCCGGTACTTGCTCCGGGTGTATCCGCTGCCCACGCGCCGCCCGGCACCCCCGCAAGCCCCCGTCCCCGCCCGGTGCCCACCCCACTCCCCGGCGGGGACGGGCCGCCATCGCAGCCCCAGAGGGCGGCGCATGTCCCTATGACCCCCGCCCCCGCGTCTTTCCTGGTTCCCCCCGGCGCGGGGGCGGGTCCACCACCCAACCGGAGCTATACCGCTGAACGCACACCCGCCGCTCTGCGGCGCAGTCCTGCCCATCTACCGAGGGGAAGACGCGGTGACCACCTATCCCGTATCGCCGAACACCGTGCTCGCCAACGCGCTGACGCACGCTGATGACCTGCTCAGGCCGCACATCGTCAATGCGGCTCCGGAGCGGATCGTGTTCGTGGTGGGAACGCAGATCAACGGAGCGCCGCACATCGGAACGTCCCTGGTTCAGTCGCTCACGTTTGCCACTGCGGCGCGCATCCGCGACAGGTTCGGCGTGCCGGCCGAAGTCCAGTTCGGTGCCCTCGACAACGCGCCGTACGCCATCGTCACCGACAAGGAGACCGGTCACCGCTACCAGCGGGCCTACGCGCACGCCCTGGGCGCGGCCGGTATCGCGGAACAGGTCGACGAGCTGTACCGCCCGCTGTTCACCGCCCTGTCCGAGCGCCTGCACGTGTCGTACTCGGTCGAGACTTACAGCCAGCAGCAGGCGGGCGACCACTTCCGCCGTACCTGGCTGCGCGTGCTGCCCCGCATGGATGCCGCCCGCTGGTACCTGTCCCCGTCGTCTGGCGTCCCCCACGTCCGTGTCCCCTGCCCGCGACCCGGCTGCGGGTGGGCCGAGAAGTACGCGGAGCGAACCCGCGTCCGTGACAACGGCTTCGAGCGGGCAACCGTCTCGGCCGTGTGCCTGCACCATGGCGAATACGAGGTCGTCATCGAACCGGCCAACGGTGGGTACCTGGACCTGGCCACGCTGTACAGGAACCTGGTCAAGGAGCTGGCCATCACCGGAGCGGTCGGCACGCTATACGTCATGGTCAAGGGCAGCGACTGGATGCCCGGCTGCATCCTCGTCGACGGTGCCCTACAGGCGGTCGGCCTCACCCGCGGGCAGTTGCCCGCCCGTCTCTTCTGCCCCCAGGTTGTCACGGACACGGGCGCGAAGCTGTCCAAGTCCCTCATCCGCGAGGGACGCGCGGCCTTGCCCGACGGTGCGGCCCCGTGGATGCTCGACACCCGAGAGTGGCCAGGCTCGTTGGCTGAGTACGTTGACCGCTTGCTCAGTCTGACGGACGTATTACTCGCCGATCCACGCCACTTCTTCCGCTCGTACTCGGCCGGTGAGCTCGGCCGACTCATGACCGCTGCAACAGCTAGGAGCGTTCCCGCCCCATGACGGAGACTGCCGCCGCGCGCGTCCGCGAACTGAACCTCTACCGCCGGTACTTCGACCTGGTCGCCGCTGGCCAAAAGACGATCGAGGTGCGGGTGAAGTACCCCCACCTTGAAGACCTGGCCGCCGAAGACGTCATCCGCTTCCGCATCAAGGGCACGGACGAGACCTGTCTCGTCATGGTGAAGCGGGTCACGGAGTACAAGACGTTCGAGGAACTGCTCGACGGGGAGGGGCCAGCGAACGTCAACCCGGCCTCCTCTCGCGAGCAGCAGCTCGCCAATATCCGCGAGATTTACCCGGTGGAGAAGGAAGCGCTCGGCGCGCTCGCCATCGAAATCGAGCTCCTCCCGCAGTAGGCCCGCCGTGCCGCCCTTGCTCCCCTGAGAGGGCGTACGGCTTCCCTGGCGCCCGTCGCTCGCCGCCCGTGCCGCGATCGACGGGCGCCAACAACAAGAGACCGGACCACCCCTCAGCCTGGACAGCGATCCGGGGTGGTCCGGTCGAGGAATCCCTGGTCAGGACCCCGGTACCGATGGTACCGGGGTGGTCGGCGTGCCCGAACGCGGGTGCGAGGGCAACCCCCTTAGCCCAATGCAAAGTTGGAGAGGATCCCTGTTGCAGCTTGGTCGGCCGCTTCCCAGTTCTGACCTGCACCACCGAAAGTCAGCCACGGCGGCGGGTTCGCCGAACGAGCACCCGTCACGTGTGTCTCCAGCAACCACCCGCCTACCTCAGCCACGCTTCATCCACTCGTCACGGCCCTCGCCCCAGTCCCGGCCTGGGCGTTGTCGACGCGGGTGCCTGACACATGGGCTTGCCTGCGGCTGTGGAGTCCAGCGGCTGCGAAGCGCGGACTGGTCAGGTGGCGGGGCCTCGCTTGGTCGGTGTCGGCCTGGTCCTGGTGCTCGGACTGGTCGGGTTGCTTCGTGGTCTGGCTGTCCGCCTCGGCGTTGCTGCGCGCTGAGCGGGTGGGGGCCGCCGGAGCGGTGGCGGAGACAAGGAGCGGCGGCGGCCCATGGCCGCCAGCGCGCGCGGCCCGCCGTAGGCGGGCCGCCTTGATCCAGTAAAGAAACTCTGCACAGCTCCGGCGCCCTGGGCCCGTGGCCGGTCGCAGGGCCATGCGTCGCCCC
>NZ_JCAJZO010000023.1:0-112501 GCF_059510295.1 Streptomyces sp. PTL18
CGGGCCGATCCGTCCGGGCCGATCCGTCCGGGCCGATCCGTCCGGGCCGATCCGTCCGGGCCGTGCCGCCGGACGCGACCGGGCGGGCGGCCCCCTGCAGCGTTCTCGCGACGCAACGCTGTGAGACGGCGCACCCGGCTCACGTTTCGCTCCTGTCCTGTGGCCCCTACTCCGCCGGCTGCACCCCGGCCCGCAGCAGGCCGTACGTGTACGCGTCCTCCAGGGCCTGCCACGACGCCGCGATCACGTTGTCCGCCACGCCCACCGTGGACCATTCGCCCTTGCCGTCCGATGTGGAGATCAGGACGCGGGTCGTGGACTGGGTGCCGTGCTTGCCCTCCAGGATGCGGACCTTGTAGTCGACCAGGTCCAGGGCGGCCAGCTGCGGATAGATCTTCTCCAAGGCCACGCGCAGGGCGCGGTCCAGGGCGTTGACCGGGCCGTTGCCCTCCGCCGTGGCCACGATCCGCTCGCTCTTCGCCCACAGCTTCACGGTGGCCTCGTTGGCGTGCGTGCCGTCCGGGCGGTCCTCCACGATCGCCCGCCAGGACTCCGTGCGGAAGTAGCGCAGCGGCTTGCCCGCCACCTCCTCGCGCAGCAGGATTTCGAACGACGCGTCCGCCGCCTCGTAGGTGTATCCCTTGAGTTCGCGTTCCTTGACGCGCTCGACCACCCGGCCCACCAGCTCGCGGTCGCCGCCCAGGTCGATGCCCAGTTCCTTGCCCTTGAGCTCCACCGACGCCCGGCCCGCCATGTCGGAGACCAGCATCCGCATGGTGTTGCCCACCAGTTCCGGGTCGATGTGCTGGTACAGGTCCGGGTCGACCTTGATGGCCGAGGCGTGCAGGCCCGCCTTGTGGGCGAAGGCCGAGACGCCCACGTACGGCTGGTGGGTGGAGGGGGTGAGGTTCACGACCTCCGCGATCGCGTGCGAGATCCGCGTCATCTCGCGCAGTCTGCCCTCCGGCAGGACCTTCTTGCCGTACTTCAGCTCCAGCGCCGCCACCACCGGGAACAGGTTGGCGTTGCCCACCCGCTCGCCGTACCCGTTCGCCGTGCACTGCACGTGTGTGGCGCCCGCGTCCACCGCCGCGAGGGTGTTCGCGACCGCGCAGCCCGTGTCGTCCTGG
The DNA here is from genome assembly GCF_059510295.1 of Streptomyces sp. PTL18. NCBI lineage: Bacteria > Bacillati > Actinomycetota > Actinomycetes > Kitasatosporales > Streptomycetaceae > Streptomyces > Streptomyces sp. PTL18. Next base: position 1,131 of record NZ_JCAJZO010000023.1, read on the forward strand.
GCGTGGATGCCGAGGCGGGCGCCCGTGTCCGCGAGGACCGTCGAGACCACGGCGTGGACCTGGGCCGGAAGCATGCCGCCGTTGGTGTCGCAGAGGATGACCACGTCCGCGCCCGCCTCGGCCGCCGTACGCACCACCGACTTGGCGTACCCGGCGTTCGCCCGGTAGCCGTCGAAGAAGTGCTCGCAGTCGACGAAGACCCGCCGACCCTGCGCCCGCAGGTGGGACACCGTGTCGCGGATCATCTCCAGGTTCTCGTCGAGCGTCGTGCGCAGTGCCAGTTCGACATGGCGGTCGTGGGACTTCGCGACCAGCGTGATCACCGGAGCCCCCGAGTCCAGCAGCGCCTTGACCTGCGGGTCCTCCGCGGCCTTGCCGCCCGCACGGCGCGTCGCGCCGAAGGCGACCAGTTGGGCGTGCCGGAAGTCGATCTCCTGCCGGGCGCGCGCGAAGAACTCGGTGTCCCGCGGGTTCGCGCCGGGCCAGCCGCCCTCGATGAAGCCCACGCCGAAGTCGTCCAGGTGCCGTGCGATGGCCAGCTTGTCCGCGACGGTGAGGTTGATCCCCTCGCGCTGCGCGCCGTCGCGCAGCGTCGTGTCGAAGACGTGGAACGAGTCGTCGAGCTCGCTGGTTGCCGTCTCGGTCATGGTCTCAAGGCTCCTGTTTTGGATCTCGGTCTTACCGGATAGACCGGTTCCACCGTCCCCCCATACTCCCTCGCGCTCCGCGCCCGGCTGCAGGTGGGCCAGGAAACGAAAAAACCCCTCGCGGGTGCGAGAGGTCTGCGCGCGGGTCGAGGACGACGATGGCCACCCGTACCTGGTCGTACGTGGCGGTCACTGCGGACCGGCGCGCCTGCTGCCAATAATCATGGCGAACGAGAGCACGGGGGCAGTCTGGCACAATCCGCCCCCACGCTCACCGCTGTCTCAGGATGCGGTCGTCAGGGAGGAGGACTCCGCGCCGGCCGCCGTCCTGTCCATGGCGAGAGAGCCGCACCGGACGCGCGGTCCGGGGCGGCTCCTGGCACCTGAGAGATGGGGTGGGTGTCAGCCCAGCTTGTGCATCCAGCCGTGCGCGTCCTTGCGCGTGCCCCGCTGGATGTCGAGCAGCGCCTCGCGGAGCTTCAGCGTGACCTCGCCCGGCTCGCCGCCCGACTGCTTCCACTCGGCGGTGGCGCGCTTGACCGTGCCGACCGGGGTGATGACCGCGGCGGTGCCGCAGGCGAACACCTCGGTGAGGGTGCCGCTCTCGGAGTCGGCCTGCCACTGGTCGATGGAGATCCGGCCCTCCTCGGCCTCGTAGCCGAGGTCCCGGGCGACCGTCAGCAGGGAGTCACGGGTGACGCCCTCCAGGATGGAGCCGGTCAGCTTCGGAGTGACGATCTTGTTGCCGTACACGAAGTACAGGTTCATGCCGCCGAGCTCCTCGACCCACTTGTGCTCCACGGCATCGAGGTAGCAGACCTGGTCGCAGCCCTTGGCGGCGGCCTCGGCCTGGGCGAGCAGCGAGGCCGCGTAGTTGCCGCCGGTCTTGGCGTCGCCCATACCGCCGGGGACGGCGCGGACCCGGTCCTCGGAGGCCCAGATGGAGACGGGCTTCACACCGCCCGGGAAGTAGGCGCCGGCCGGGGAGGCGATCACCAGGAACAGGTACTCGTTGGCGGGCTTGACGCCCAGGCCGACCTCGGTGGCGATCATGAAGGGACGCAGGTAGAGGGACTCCTCGCCACCGTGCGCCGGCACCCACGCCTTGTCCTGCCGGACGAGGACGTCGCACGCCTCGATGAAGGTCTCGACCGGCAGCTCGGGCATCGCGAGGCGCTTGGCGGAACGCTGGAAGCGCAGGGCGTTCATCTCCGGCCGGAAGGTGGCGACGGAGCCGTCGGGCTGGCGGTAGGCCTTGAGACCCTCGAAGATCTCCTGCGCGTAGTGCAGGACGTTGGTGGCCGGGTCGAGGGAGATCGGCGCGTACGGGACGAGCTGGCCGTCGTGCCAGCCCCGCCCCTCGGTCCACCTGATCGTCACCATGTGGTCGGTGAAGTGGCGGCCGAACCCGGGGTGGGCCAGCATCGCCTCGCGCTCCGCGTCGGAGAGCGGGTTGGAGGAGGGCTTCAGCTCGATGGTGGGCGTCGTCATGTGTGGTTGTCCTTCACCGGTTGTCGTGACGGGCCGCGCTCACCCCGCACCGGCAGTGGCCGGTGCTAGGACGTCCGAGCATTCCCTCAATCCGCGGCTCCGCGTTCGATTATGGCAAGCGGGCGAGGGATGGGGGCACCCCCACGCTTTTCAGGCCGCGGGGGAGAAACGGGGTGAATACGGCTCCAGGGGTGGCCCAGGAGTGGGTTCGATGGTGGCACCCGGCGGGGGCATGCGAAAGCCGCCGGGTGCGGTGGCGACCCGGCGGCCTTGACTCAGGGGTGTGAGTGGCGGCGGGTCAGCCGGCTACTCGTGCGGCGAGCGCGTCGCCGATCTCGTCGGTGCTGCGGGCGGGCCTGCCCGCGCGCTCGGCGAGGTCGGCGGAGACGGCCTCCTCGATGCGGGCGGCCTCGGTCTCGTAGCCGAGGTGACGCAGCAGGAGGGCGACCGACACGACGGTGGCCGAGGGATCGGCCTTGCCCTGGCCCGCGATGTCGGGCGCGGAGCCGTGCACAGGCTCGAACATCGACGGGAACTCGCCGGACGGGTTGATGTTGCCGGAGGCGGCGACCCCGATGCCGCCGGAGATGGCGGCGGCGAGGTCGGTGATGATGTCGCCGAAGAGGTTGTCGGTGACGATCACGTCGAAGCGCTCGGGTTGGGTGACCAGGTAGATCGTCGCCGCGTCGACGTGCATGTACTCGGTGGTGACCTCGGGGAACTCCTCGGCCACCTTGTTGAAGATGTTCGTCCACAGGTGACCCGCGAACGTGAGCACGTTGTTCTTGTGGACCAGGGCCAGCTTCTTGCGCGGGCGCGCCTGGGCGCGGGCGAAGGCGTCCCGGACCACGCGCTCGACACCGAAGGCGGTGTTCACGGACACCTCGGTGGCGACCTCGTGGGGGGTGCCCTTGCGGATGGTGCCGCCGTTGCCCGTGTAGGGGCCCTCGGTACCCTCGCGGACGACGACGAAGTCGATCTCGGGCTGGCCGGCCAGCGGGGTCGCGACGCCCGGGAGCAGCTTGGAGGGCCGCAGGTTGACGTGGTGGTCGAAGGCGAAGCGGAGCCTGAGCAGGAAGCCGCGCTCCAGTACGCCGGACGGCACCGACGGGTCGCCGATGGCGCCGAGCAGGATCGCGTCGTGCTGCTTGAGCTGCTCCAGGTCGGCCTCGGTGAGGGTTTCGCCGGTGGCGTGGTAGCGCCGGGCGCCGAAGTCGTACTCCTTGGTCTCCAGCTTCACGTCCTGCGGAAGGACGGCGGAGAGGACCTTCAGTCCCTGGGTCACGACCTCCTGGCCGATGCCGTCACCGGGAATCACTGCGAGACTCATGCTGCGAGACATGACGGCACCGTACTCCTTGTCCCATGTGATGACACGGGGCGTCCGGGATACGGACACCGCCAACGTCGAGATGCGGCGCGGCAGATGGCGCGGGGCGCACGGCCGCGCCGCATCTCGTGCGGGTGCGGCTCCCGGCCCATGGGTGCGGCCTCATGGGTGAGGGTGCGGACCGTCCGAGTGAGGGGCTTCGGGGGCGCGGGGCGGCTCAGTGTCCGGTCGCGCCGCCGTTGTCCCTGCGGTCGAGGGCGCGCTGGAGCGCGGCGGCTGCGTTCTTGCGGTCGGAATCGCTCGTACGGGAAAGGTGACGGACTCGGCGGCGGGCGGTCGTCTCGGCCATGGGGGATCGACTCCTTCGTGATCCGGGAGTGCGGAAAAGGGGTTACGAGACGCCGGGGGGCGGGGAGCGGTGCCGCAGGGGTTGCCTGCACGGGGCCCGGCTCACGACCGCCATTCGCTTGATCGAGCGAGACGTTCGGCTCCTACAAAAGTAAGTGAGGAAGGGGCGTCTGTCTCCACAATTACTCGGACTTCCTACTATCTGAGACGGCGTACCCGGTCCCACGGTGGCGACCTGCGGAGACCGCCGACGGGAGGCAGAGCGTCAGATCACGTCCCCCTCGCGGCCTCAGAGCACGTCCCCCTCCCGCCAGTCGAAGACCAGCTTGCGCTTGAAGTCCAGGTCGCCCCCGGCGGCGGGGCGCACATAGGTGCAGTCCTCGTCGTCACGCAGGCGGACGACACCGCGGGGTCCGAGGCCGCACAGACGGCCGCGCCACAGCCGCCAGCCGCGCGCGGCGTAGAGGGGGGCGCCGTCGTCGCTGGCGGAGAGCGCGCCTAGGTCGTAGGCGCGGTCGACGATCCGCTCGACCTCGGCCATGACCCGCCCGCCCAGCCCCTGGCGCCGCACATCGGCGCGGACGCCGACGCCCTCGACGTACCCGACGCGCAGCCAGCGCTTGCGGTAGCGGGCGCGCCGCTGGATGACGGACCCGTGCGCGGCGAGCCCCCGCTCGTCGGTGACGAGCACGTGCATCCCGCCGAGTGCGTGCTCCCAGTCGTCATCGTCGTAGTCGCCGTCGAACGCGGCATCGAGCAGCGCGCGCACGGCCCGGAGCTCGACGGGGTCGAGGTCGGCGGTATGGGCGGTACGGACTCCGGCTGTCACGGGGTCAGTATCACTCCTCCCCTCGCGTTCTCCTGGCCGACGCCCCTTGCGGCTCGGCGCTCGTCGGCCGGCTGACCGGTGCGGCCCGGGACACACGCGAACGGGCCGGGTCCGTACGGGGACCCGGCCCGGTGCGGCCGTCGCGGGCGTCAGCCCATGTGGGGGTACGTGTAGTCCGTCGGCGGGACCAGCGTCTCCTTGATCGCGCGGGTCAGGGTCCAGCGCAGCAGGTTCTGCGGGGCGCCCGCCTTGTCGTTGGTGCCGGAGGCGCGGCCGCCGCCGAAGGGCTGCTGGCCGACCACGGCGCCGGTCGACTTGTCGTTGATGTAGAAGTTGCCGGCCGCGTAGCGCAGCTTCTCGGCCGTGCGGGCCGCCGCCGCGCGGTCGTTCGCGATGACCGAGCCGGTCAGCGCGTAGTCCGAGACCGACTCCATCTGGGTCAGCATCTCGTCGTACTTGTCGTCCTCATAGACGTGGACCGCGAGGATCGGGCCGAAGTACTCGGTGCGGAACACCTCGTTCTCCGGGTCGCTGCACTCGATGACGGTCGGGCGCACGAAGTAGCCGACCGAGTCGTCGTAGGAGCCGCCCGCGACGATCGTGCAGGCCGGGTCCTGCTTGGCGCGGTCGATCGCGGCCTTGTTCTTCGCGAAGGCGCGCTCGTCGATGACGGCGCCGATGAAGTGCGACAGGTCGGTGACGTCACCCATGCTGATGCTGTCGACCTCGGCCGCGAACCGCTCCTTGAAGCCGTCGTTCCAGATCGACGCCGGGATGTAGGCGCGGGAGGTGGCGCTGCACTTCTGGCCCTGGTACTCGAAGGCGCCCCGGGTGAGCGCCGTCTTCAGCACCGCCCGGTCGGCCGACGGGTGGGCCACGACGAAGTCCTTGCCGCCGGTCTCACCGACCAGGCGCGGGTAGGAGCGGTACTTCTCGATGTTGTCGCCGACCGTCTTCCACAGGTACTGGAACGTCTTGGTGGACCCGGTGAAGTGGATGCCCGCGAGGTCCCGGTGCTCCAGGGCGACCTTGGAGACCTCGACGCCGTCGCCGGTGAGGAGGTTGATGACACCCTTGGGCAGGCCCGCCTCCTCCAGGAGCTGCATGAGCAGGACGGCCGCGTGGGTCTGGGTCGGGGACGGCTTCCACACCACGACGTTGCCCATCAGCGCCGGGGCCGTCGGCAGGTTGCCCGCGATCGCGGAGAAGTTGAACGGGGTGATCGCGTAGACGAAGCCCTCCAGCGGGCGGTGGTCGAGGCGGTTCCACACGCCCGGGGAGTTGGCCGGGGGCTGCTCGGCCAGGATCCGGCGCGCGTAGTGGACGTTGAAGCGCCAGAAGTCGACCAGTTCGCACGGGGTGTCGATCTCGGCCTGCTGGGCGGTCTTGGACTGGCCGAGCATGGTGGAGGCGGCCAGCGTCTCGCGCCACGGGCCGGCCAGCAGCTCGGCGGCGCGCAGGATGATCGCCGCGCGGTCGTCGAAGGACATCGCGCGCCACGCGGGCGCGGCGGCGAGAGCCGCGTCGACGGCGTCCTGGGCGTCCGCCTGCGTGGCGTTGCGGTAGGTGCCGAGGACGGCCTTGTGGTTGTGCGGCTGCACGACCTGGAACTCCTCGCCGCCGCCCATGCGCCGGACGCCGCCGATGGTGCAGGGCAGGTCGATCGGGTTCTCGGCCAGCTCCTTGAGCTTGGCCTCCAGGCGGGCGCGCTCGGGCGAGCCGGGGACGTAGCCGTGCACCGGCTCGTTGACGGGGGTGGGGACCTGGGTCACAGCGTCCATGGGTTCCGTAACTCCTTGACGTGAGCGGTGTTGCGAGCGGGGTGCGGGCTCAGCCCTTGGTGACCATCGAGCGGACGAAGAAGCGCAGGTTCGCCGGCTTCTCCGCCAGGCGGCGCATGAAGTAGCCGTACCAGTCGGTGCCGTACGCGGTGTAGACGCGCATGCGGTGGCCCTCGGCGGCCAGGCGCAGGTGCTCCTCGCTGCGGATGCCGTACAGCATCTGGAACTCGTACTCGCCCGTCTTGCGCCCGGCGCGGTGGGCCAGTTCCTGGGCGATGGAGATCAGGCGCGGGTCGTGGGAGCCGATCATCGGGTATCCCTCGCCCTCCATGAGGGTCTTCAGGATGCGGACGTACGCCTTGTCGGTCTCGTGCTTGTCCTGGTACGCGACCGACGCGGGCTCCTTGTACGCCCCCTTCACGATACGGACGCGGCTGCCGCTCGCGGCAAGGCGGCGGGCGTCTGCCTCGGTGCGGTAGAGGTAGGCCTGGATCACACAGCCCGTCTGCGGGAAGTCCTTCCGCAGCTCCTCGTGGATGGCGAACATCGAGTCGAGGGTGGTGTGGTCCTCCGCGTCCAGCGTGACCGTCGTACCGATCGAGGCGGCCGCCTCGACGACCGGGCGGACGTTCTTGAGGGCCAGCTCGTGTCCGTCCTCCAGCGCCTGGCCGAACATCGACAGCTTCACCGACATCTCGGCGCGGGTGCCCAGCTCCAGGGGCTCCAGTCGGTCGATCAGCCGCAGGTAGGCGTCGCGCGCGGCCGCGGCCTGCTCGGGGGTCGTGATGTCCTCGCCGACGACGTCCATCGTCAGCTCCAGTCCCCTGCCGGTGAGGTCCTGGATGATCGGCACGACCTCGTCGACCGTCTCGCCCGGGATGAAGCGGTCGACGACCTGCTTGGTCACCGGGGCCGCCGAGATCAGGCGTCGCATCCGGTCGCTGCGCGACGCGGCGAGAATCACGGGACCCAGCACGGGGCACCTCCACAGAGCGGACAGGAGGCCGCGACCCGACCATGCGGGTACGGCACGGAGAACCACCGTGAAACCTAAGGATCCCTCCGATCGTCGGCCATCGACAGCTGTCACGCATCCGCGCCCTGGATCTCAGACAGATGTATGAGCCGGGTGGGAAAATGGGGGAGAATGCCCGTGTGGCGGACGTTTTCAAGGCAGGGCGCGGCGAGTACCAGGAGCTCGTCGACGAGATCTCCGCACTGCTCGGCGCCCCGGCGACCCTGGAGAACCGGGACTTCGAGCTGATCGCGTTCGCCGTGTACGACAGCGAGGGCGACTTCGACGAGGCCTCCCTCGACCCCGTGCGCACCCGCTCCATCCTCACGCGCCGCTCCACGGCGGCGGTGCGGAAGTGGTTCGAGGGCTTCGGCATCGCGCGCGCCGCCGGGCCGGTGCGGATTCCGCCCACTCCGGAGGCGGGCGTGTACCGGGGAAGGATCTGCCTTCCGGTACGCCATCGGGGTGTCGTCCTGGGCTATGTGTGGCTGCTGGCCGACGAGCCGGGCCCGTCCGAGGCGCAGCTCTCGGCCGCGATGGAGATCGCGGCGCGGATCGGCGACCTGCTCGCGGAGGAGGCGCAGGCGGGCGCGGAGGTGACGCGTGAGCTGCGCGCGGTGCTGACCGCGGAGCGCGGCTGGCCGCAGGACATGGCGGTGGCCGAGCTGCGGACGGCACTGGGCGCGCGCGGCGAGGGCCTGCACACGGTGGTCTGCATCGCGCCCTGGCCCTCGGCCGACCCGGACGACGCACCCTCGGCCCGGACGATCCCGGCGGCGACCGCGCTGTCCACGGTGCCGTGGGGCAGCACCGGTCAGAGCCTGGCGCTGCTGGTGCGGCTGCGCTCGGCGGACGTACTGGCCCCGGCGCTGACGGCGGCCACCCGGCTGCTGCGGGAGGCGGGAGCCGGGGGCGCGGGCTCCGCGGCAGGTGTGGCAGGCGCCCGGCACGGCCTCGCCGAGCTGGGCGCGGCCTGGCAGGAGGCCGCGGGTGCGGCCCGCGCGGCCCTGGCGGAGCCCCGGCTCGGCCCGGTCGCCCGGTGGTCGGCCATCGGACCCTACCGCCTGCTGACGTCCCTCCCGGCACAGGCGGCCCACGACCCCGCCGTCAGCGTCCTGCTGACCCCCGCCCACCGCGAACTGGCCCGCACGGCCGAGGTGTTCCTGGACTGCGCCGGCCAGGCGGGCCGCACGGCCGCCGAACTGGGCATCCACCGGCAGACCCTCTACTACCGCCTCTCCCGCGTCGAACAGCTCACCGGCCTGGACCTGGACGACGGGGAGGACCGGCTGTTGCTGCACATGGCGCTCAAGGGCGCGCGACTCTAGGTCCTCCAGGTCACGCCGATCCCGTCCCGTCAGTTCTCCGCCGCCCCCGCGATCAACCGGCGCAGCCCCTCGGTGAGCCTTCTGCATCGGTCGCCGTCTCCGGGGTCGAAGAGCCGCTGCACCATGAGTCCCTGCAGGAGGGTCCGGTAGAAGCGGCCCTCGGTGTCGAGGGTCTCCTGGTCGAGGTCCACCGGCTCCGGCCCACGAAACGCTGGACGGCGCACTCCCGGTGGCCCGCGGGTGCCGGGCCGGACGGAAGCGGAGCCGCCCGCCGCGGCACGGGAGGCGTTCGGCACCGGGATGCACGAAGCGGCGATCGCCGGGGCGGTGGACCTGGTGGGGGGCGGCGGCACTGGCGGCGCCGAGCCTGCGCCGGATCCACGTCCGCGACGCCGAGGAGTGATCGCGGCGCGAATCGGGCAGGTCGCCCGGCCCTCCTCCCACGCCACCGGACATGCGGGTCACGCATCCGGCGGTGCACCGAAGCAATCGCCCATGCCGGGCGCACGACGAGTCGGGGCCGGCCACCGTGGGTGGCCGGCCCCGACAGTCGTGTGCGCCGGTCTCAGGCCAGGTTCACCGAGCGGGCGGACGTCGCGCCGATCTCCTCGGCCACCTCCGTCAGCACGTTCTGCGGCACCGTGTCGTCGACCGTGAGGACCGCGAGGGCCTCGCCACCGGCGATGTCGCGGGCCACCTGCATGCCCGCGATGTTGATGCCGGCCTCGCCGAGGATGCGGCCCAGGGTGCCGACGACGCCCGGGCGGTCGGTGTAGCGCAGGACGATCATGTGGTCCGCCAGTGCCAGGTCCACGTCGTAGTCGCCCACCGCCACGATCTTCTGGTGGTGCTTGGGGCCGGCCAGCGTGCCGGACACGGAGACCTCCTCACCGTCGGCGAGGGTGCCGCGGACGGTGACCACGTTGCGGTGGTCCGTGGCCTCGGAGCTGGTGGTCAGACGCACCTCGACACCCCGCTCCTGGGCGAACAGCGGGGCGTTGACGTACGACACCGTCTCGTCCACGACGTCCTCGAAGACGCCCTTGAGCGCGGACAGTTCGAGCACCTTGACGTCGTGCTGGGTGATCTCGCCGTACACCTCGACGTCGAGCCGGACCGCGACCTCGCCCGCGAGCGCGGTGAAGATGCGGCCGAGCTTCTCGGCGAGCGGCAGACCCGGCTTGACGTCCTCGGCGATGACACCGCCCTGGACGTTCACCGCGTCCGGCACCAGCTCACCGGCGAGCGCGAGGCGCACCGACTTGGCGACCGCGATGCCCGCCTTCTCCTGCGCCTCGTCGGTGGAGGCGCCGAGGTGCGGGGTGCAGACGACCTGGTCGAGCTCGAACAGCGGGGAGTCCGTGCACGGCTCCTTCGCGTACACGTCCAGGCCCGCACCCGCGACACGGCCCTCCTTGAGCGCCGAGTACAGCGCCTCCTCGTCGACGATCCCGCCGCGCGCGGCGTTGATGACGCGCACGCTCGGCTTGACCTTGTGCAGCGCCTCGGCGCCGATCAGGCCGACCGTCTCGGGGGTCTTCGGCAGGTGGACGGTGATGAAGTCGGAGACCTCGAGCAGCTCGTCCAGGGTCAGCACCTTCACGCCCATCTGCGCGGCCCGGGCAGGCTGGACGTACGGGTCGTAGGCGACGACCTTCATGCCGAACGCGGACATGCGCTGCGCGACCAGCGCACCGATGCGGCCGAGGCCGACGACGCCCAGCGTCTTCTCGGCCAGCTCGACGCCGGTGTACTTGCTGCGCTTCCACTCGCCGTTCTTCAGCGCGGCGTTGGCCTGCGGGATGTTGCGGGCGGTGGAGACGATCAGGCCGCAGGCCAGCTCGGCCGCCGTCACGATGTTCGAGGTGGGCGCGTTGACGACCATCACGCCGGCCTTGGTGGCGGCGGAGACGTCCACGTTGTCCAGGCCGACGCCGGCTCGCGCGACGACCTTCAGCTTCCTCGCGGCGGCGATGGCCTCGGCGTCGACCTTCGTCGCGGAGCGGATCAGGATGGCGTCGACGTCGGCGATCGCGGGCAGCAGCTCCGCGCGGTCGGCGCCGTTGCAGTGGCGGATCTCGAAGTCGGGGCCGAGGGCGTCGACGGTCGCGGGCGACAGCTCTTCAGCGATGAGTACGACGGGTTTCGAGCTCACGTGAGTCCTCACATGTCCAATGCGGACGGCCGTCCCGACGGCCGCTGGCGGTGGAGGGGGCTTGCCGCGTGGAAGACGCACGACGCTGTGGGCCTGACGCGATTGTTGTGCAGCAGTCTAGTGGCGCGGCAGGGGGCGTATTGCGCCTGAGCGGAAGGATCACCCGGACGTGGCCTGCCGGTGTGGACACCAACAATAGTGCGGCGGTGCCCCCCGGCAGAGGGCACCGCCGCAGCGGAGATCAGGCCTCCTCGTTGACCCACGACATGAGCTTGCGCAGCTGCTTGCCGGTGGTCTCCAGCAGGTGCTCGGAGTCCTGCTGCTTGTACTCGTTGTACTTCTTCAGACCGCCGTGGTACTCGTCCATCCAGGCCTGGGCGAAGGAGCCGTCCTGGATCTCGGCGAGGACCTTCTTCATCTCGGCCTTGGTGGCGTCGGTGATGATGCGCGGGCCGGTGACGTAGTCGCCCCACTCGGCGGTCTCGGAGATCGACCAGCGCATCTTCTCCAGGCCGCCCTCGTACATGAGGTCCACGATCAGCTTCAGCTCGTGCAGGCACTCGAAGTAGGCGATCTCCGGCTGGTAGCCGGCCTCGGTCAGGGTCTCGAAGCCCGCCTTGACCAGGGCCGCGGTGCCACCGCAGAGGACGGCCTGCTCACCGAACAGGTCGGTCTCGGTCTCCTCGGTGAACGTCGTCTTGATGACGCCGGCGCGGGTGCCGCCGATGCCCTTGGCGTACGACAGCGCCAGCGCGAACGCGTTGCCCGAGGCGTCCTGCTCGACGGCCGCGATGCACGGAACGCCGCGGCCCTCCTCGTACTGGCGGCGGACCAGGTGGCCCGGGCCCTTCGGGGCGACCATGCAGACGTCGACGCCGGCCGGGGGCTTGATGAAGCCGAACCGGATGTTGAAGCCGTGGCCGAAGAACAGCGCGTCGCCGTCCTTCAGGTTCGGGGCGATGGACTCCTCGTAGACCTGGGCCTGGATCGGGTCCGGCACCAGGATCATGATGACGTCCGCCTCGGCGGCGGCCTCGGACGGGGTCACCACGCGCAGGCCCTGCTCCTCGGCCTTCGCCTTGGACTTCGAGCCCTCGTGCAGACCGACACGGACGTCGACACCCGAGTCGCGCAGCGACAGCGCGTGGGCGTGGCCCTGGCTGCCGTAGCCGATGACCGCGACCTTGCGGCCCTGGATGATGGACAGGTCGGCGTCAGCGTCGTAGAACAGCTCGGCCACTTTGGGTTCTCTCCTTGAGTGCAGGTTTGCTCCCACCGTATGACGGCGGGCGGAAGGCAGGTTTCGGGGTCTCGGAATACGGGCGGCCGGTACTCCCCGGCCGCCCGGACACCTTCTTACGCCGACCGGTCGAGGGCGCGCAGCGACCGGTCCGTGATCGAACGGGCGCCGCGGCCGATCGCGATCGTGCCGGACTGGACGAGCTCCTTGATGCCGTACGGCTCCAGCATCTTGAGCATCGCCGACAGCTTGTCGCTGGACCCGGTGGCCTCGATGGTGACGGCCTCCGGGGAGACGTCGACGGTCTTGGCGCGGAACAGCTGGACGATCTCGACGATCTGGGAGCGCGTCTCGTTGTCGGCGCGCACCTTCACCAGAACGAGTTCGCGCTGAACGGCCTGAGCCGGCTCCAGCTCGACGATCTTCAGCACGTTGACGAGCTTGTTGAGCTGCTTGGTGACCTGCTCCAGGGGCAGATCCTCGACGTTCACCACGATGGTGATGCGGGAGATGTCGGGGTGCTCGGTGACACCGACCGCGAGCGAGTCGATGTTGAAGCCGCGGCGGGAGAAGAGGGCGGCGATCCGGGCCAGGATGCCGGGGGTGTTCTCCACCAGGACGGAGAGGGTGTGCTTGGACATGGTTCTCGACTCAGCTCTCTCTCAGTCGTCCTCGTTGTCGCCGAAGTCGGGGCGGACGTCCCGGGCGGCCATGATCTCGTCGTTGGAGGTGCCGGCGGCGACCATCGGCCACACCATCGCGTCCTCGTGGACGATGAAGTCGACGACGACGGGGCGGTCGTTGACGGAGTTCGCCTCTTCGATGGCCTTGTCCAGGTCGTCCGGGGACTCGCAGCGGATCGCGTAGCAGCCCATCGCCTCCGACAGCTTCACGAAGTCGGGGACGCGGGTGCCCTTGGCCTGCGGGTCGATGTCCTCCGGGCCGGAGTGCAGCACCGTGTTGGAGTACCGCTGGTTGTAGAAGAGGGTCTGCCACTGGCGGACCATCCCGAGGGCGCCGTTGTTGATGACGGCGACCTTGATCGGGATGTTGTTCAGGGCGCAGGTGGTCAGTTCCTGATTGGTCATCTGGAAGCAGCCGTCACCGTCGATCGCCCAGACCGTGCGGTCCGGAGCGCCGGCCTTCGCTCCCATCGCGGCGGGAACCGCGTAGCCCATGGTTCCGGCGCCGCCGGAGTTGAGCCAGGTCGCGGGCTTCTCGTACCGGACGAAGTGCGCGGCCCACATCTGGTGCTGGCCGACGCCCGCGGCGAAGATCGTGTCCTGCGGTGCGAGCTGCCCGATGCGCTCGATGACCTGCTGCGGGGAGAGCGTGCCGTTCTGCGGCAGGTCGTAGCCGAGCGGGTAGGTCTCGCGCCAGCGGTTGAGGTCGTTCCACCAGGCGGTGTAGTCGCCCTGGTGGCCCTCGCCGTGCTCCTTCTGGACGGCCAGGATCAGGTCGGCGATGACCTCGCGGGCGTCGCCCACGATCGGCACGTCAGCGGCGCGGTTCTTGCCGATCTCGGCGGGGTCGATGTCGGCGTGGACGATCTTGGCGTAGGGAGCGAAGCTGTCCAGCTTGCCGGTGACGCGGTCGTCGAAGCGGGCGCCGAGGGCGACGATCAGGTCGGCCTTCTGCAGCGCGGTGACGGCGGCCACCGCGCCGTGCATGCCGGGCATGCCCAGGTGCTGCGGGTGGCTGTCGGGGAACGCGCCGAGCGCCATCAGGGTGGTGGTGACGGGCGCCCCGGTGAGCTCCGCGAGGACCTTCAGCTCGGCGGTGGCCTGTGCCTTGAGCACGCCGCCGCCGACGTAGAGGACAGGCCGCCTGGCGGCGGTGATCAGCTTGGCGGCCTCACGGATCTGCTTGGCGTGCGGCTTGGTCACCGGGCGGTAGCCGGGCAGGTCCATCACCGGCGGCCAGGAGAAGGTGGTCTGCGCCTGGAGGGCGTCCTTGGCGATGTCGACCAGGACCGGGCCAGGGCGGCCGGTGGAGGCGATGTGGAAGGCCTGCGCGATCACCCGCGGGATGTCCTCCGCCTTGGTGACCAGGAAGTTGTGCTTGGTGATCGGCATGGTGATGCCGACGATGTCCGCCTCCTGGAAGGCGTCGGTGCCGATCGCCTTCGACGCGACCTGGCCGGTGATCGCGACCATCGGCACCGAGTCCATGTGGGCGTCGGCGATCGGGGTGACCAGGTTGGTGGCGCCGGGGCCCGAGGTCGCCATGCAGACGCCGACCTTGCCGGTGGCCTGGGCGTAGCCGGTGGCCGCGTGGCCGGCGCCCTGCTCGTGCCGCACCAGCACGTGGCGCACCCGCGTGGAGTCCATCAGCGGGTCGTAGGCCGGAAGGATCGCACCACCCGGAATGCCGAATACCGTGTCGGCGCCGACCTCCTCGAGAGAGCGGATGAGGGACTGCGCACCCGTGACGTGCTCGGGCGCGGACTGCTGTCCTCCGGATCGGGGCCGCGGCTGCGGGTGAGGGGCCCCGGTGGCCTGCTCGGTCATCGGCATTCTCTTCTCGATGCTGAGGGTTGTGGCGAGGTTCGGGCGTTGCCCGGCTGGTGCCGTGCAACAAAAAAACCCCTCGTGCCATGAGGCAAGCGAGGGGAGCGCGCCGGGTGTGGTCGCTGGGTGTTCCGGTTCATCTCCGGTGGGTCCCAGCTCAGCCGACGCGCTGTCCAAGTACGAGAATTCGGGTGCGCATGGCACAGACCCTCCCCCCGGCACGCCATGACTGTCAAGTGGGTGGGACGGGAGTCTCATTATGTGAGCGTAGTGCCGTCCCGCCTCCGAAAACGGCAGGCACGCCAACGCCGACGCGCCCCTCCGGCTCTCTCGGGGCACCCACGAAGGCGGGTTCCGCCGGGCCGTGCGGCAGCGGGTAGTGGCCGGAGGTGAGCGCACGGCGCAGCCGGTACTCGTCCAGCGCTCCCGAGAATGCCATGCCCTGACCGTGCGTGCAGCCCATGGCGCGCAGAGCGACGACCTGCTCGGGCAGGTCCACCCCGTCGGCGACGGAGCTGAGGCCCAGGTCACCGGCGATTCGGAGCAGTCCACTGGTGATCTTGTACAGCCGGGCGGACTCGACGACCCCTTCGACGAGGTTCCGGTCCAGCTTCAGGACGTCGACGGGGAGCCGCCGCAGCGCTGTGAGAGCCGCGTAGCCGCTGCCGAGTCCGTCCAGGGCGATACGGACGCCGATCCGGCGCAGAGTGCCGAGTCTGCGTTCCAGCTCCTCCAGGGAGATGCGCGGGTCCAGGCCGGACAGCTCGATCACCAGGGCGCCGGAAGCCAGACCGTGCCGGGTGAGCAGGGCCTCGATGGAGCCGAGGGGCAGGGAGCGGTCGAGCAGCCGGCGGGCGCTCACCCGGACGGCGACGGGTACGGCGAGCCCGCCGGCGGCGCGCTCGACGGCCTGCCGTACGGCCTCCTCGAGGATCCAGCGGCCCAGCTCGGCGGCCTTGTCGCTGTCCTCCGGGACCCGCAGGAACTCGTCGGGGGTGAAGAGCACGCCCTGAGAAGACCGCCAGCGCGCCCGGGCGCTGACGGACGCGATCCGGCCGTCCTCGAGCGACACCACGGGTTGGTGCAGCAGGGTGAACTCACCGCCGTCGAGCGCGGCCCGCAGCCGGGTCGCCAGCTCGGCCTTGCGGACCACGTCCTGCTGCATCTGGGGCTTGTACAGCTCGACACGGCCCTTGCCGGCGGCCTTGGCGCGGTACATGGCCAGGTCGGCGTTGCGCAGCAGCTCACCGGCGCCGAGACCCGGTTCGGCGAAGGCCACGCCGATGGAGGCGGCCACCCGGACATCGTTGCCGTCGATCTCGTACGGCTGGGAGAGGGTGACCCTGAGTCGGTCGGCGAGCTCCAGGATGTGCCTCTCGCGCGCGGTGCGGTCCCGGGTGCCGTCGCCGACGATGAGGGCCGCGAACTCGTCACCGCCGAGGCGCGCGGCCGTGTCGCCCTGCCGCACCGACTCCTGGAGCCTGCGGGCGGCGTGGACGAGCAGCTCGTCGCCGGCCTGGTGCCCGATGGTGTCGTTGACGGCCTTGAACCCGTCGAGGTCGATGAACAGGACGGCGGTCCCGCGGTCGGTGGAGCGGCGGCCGGACAGGGCCTGCTGGACGCGCTTGGTGAACAGGGCGCGGTTGGGCAGGTCGGTGAGCGGGTCGTGCTCGGCGCTGTGCTGCAGCTGGGCCTGCAGCCGCACCCGCTCGGTCACGTCCCGGCTGTTGAAGATCAGGCCGCCCTGGTGGCGGTTGACGGTGGACTCCACGTTGAGCCAGCCGCCGTCGCCTGAGCGGAAACGGCACTCGATGCGGGTGGTCGGTTCCTCGGTGTGGCTGGCGGCGAGGAAGCGCCGCACCTCGTGCACGACGCAGCCCAGGTCCTCGGGGTGGATGAGCGCGGCGAGTTCGGTTCCGACGAGCCCCTCGGCGGGCCGGCCGTAGACGCCGGCGGCGGCCGGGGAGACGTACTGCAGGGTGCCGTCGGGTGCGGCGATCATGATGACGTCGCTCGAGCCCTGCACCAGGGAGCGGAAGTGGTTCTCCTTCTGTGCCAGTTCCTGGGTGAGGGTGATGTTGTCGAGCAGCATGATGCCCTGGCGCACGACGAGGGCCAGGACGACGGCGCCGGCGGTGATGAGCACCACGCGGTCGACGCTGTGACCGTTGAGGACGTTGTAGAGGATTCCCAGCGTGCAGACGGCGGCGGCCAGGTAGGGCGTGAGGGCGGCCAGCGATCCGGCGATCGGGCGCGGGGGCCGGTACCGGTCGTGGTCGGCGTCCGGCGGGGGCGCGGCCGGGTACCGGTCGTGGGCCGGACCCTGCGGGAGCCCGGGGGCCGGGTCCTGGCCCCGGTACCCCTCCTCGTGGCCGGTGACGCGGGGTTCGTCGCCCTGCCGCCGCTCCGGGACGTGTTCGTGGACCACGTGTGTGTGCTCGCCGTCCGGCACCGGGCCGGGCCGGGCGCCGACCCAGGGGGCGTAGGCGAGGAGCAGCGAGCCGGAGAACCAGCCCGCGTCCAGCAGCTGGCCCGAGTGGTAGCTGCTGTGCAGCAGCGGAGAGGTGAACAGGGCGTCGCACAGCACGGTCAGGGCGAGGGCGCCGATGGCGGTGTTGACCGCGGAGCGGTGCACCGCCGAGCGCCTGAGGTGCAGTGCGATCACCATGCTGATCAGGGCGATGTCCAGCAGCGGGTACGCGAGCGACAGCGCGGTGTGCGCCACGCTCGGCCCGTCGAACTTCGCCGCCTGGGCGAGCGCGAGGCTCCACGACAGCGTCAGCAGCGAGCCGCCGATCAGCCACGCGTCGAGCGCCAGGCATACCCAACCCGCCTTGGTGACGGGCCTTTTGGCGAGCACGAGCAGTCCTACGATCGCGGGTGGAGCGAAGCAGAGGAAGAACAGGTCGGCACAGCTGGGCGAGGGGACGGGGCGGTCGAGGACGACCTCGTACCAGCCCCAGACGCCGTTGCCCAGCGCGGCCATGGCGGAGGAGAGCGCGAACAGCAGCCAGGCGGAGCGAAAGCGGCTGCGTCGGGTGCGGGCGTACAGCAGGCACGAGACCGACGCGGTGCCGGCCGCAGCGCTCAGCCCGAAGTCACCCATGACCAGCGCGAGGCCTTTGGAGCCCCAGTCGACCGCGGAACCGACCGCGTATCCCGCGCAGACCAGGGCCAGGACGAGTTGCGGAGCCGCGTTCACCCGGCCGTCCGGTGCCGGCCGGCGGGCCGGCAGCACTCCCGGGGACCTCACCGGTCGCTCCCGGTCCGTGGCGCCGGGTGCCGGTGGGCCCGGTGCGCCGGGTGGGCGTGCCTCTTGCGGTCGCCGCGGCCGGGAGGGTGGCCGTGCCTGCCGTGGTGACGACGGCCGCCGTGGGCACTGTGACCGCGTCTGCACGTCGCGGTCCGCCAGGGTCGTCGCCCG
This sequence comes from Streptomyces sp. PTL18, assembly GCF_059510295.1. Lineage (NCBI taxonomy): Bacteria > Bacillati > Actinomycetota > Actinomycetes > Kitasatosporales > Streptomycetaceae > Streptomyces > Streptomyces sp. PTL18. The sequence continues at coordinate 19,229 of NZ_JCAJZO010000023.1, forward strand.
CGGCGCGTCGGATCGTTCGTCCATAGGCCGTGCATCGCCCGTCGCCCCCCTCGTGTGTCTGAAAGTTCCGTCCCCGGCGCCGAACGGTGCGCGGCGCAGCCCCTGTCGGGGACGATACACCAGGTTCGTCACTCAGGGACATAGTCCCTCTACTCTCCGTGACGACCAGGGGGAATGCCGGTACGTACCGCGTTCGGGGGATTGCGGAGCGTACCGGAAGCGGATGGGGAGTGCGCCGGAGGCGGTGTGCGCGCCGGTGGTGCGACCGCCGGCGGGCGCGTGCACGGTGGCGGCGATGGCCGGAAAGTGCTGCCGTACCGGCCGTGCGCGAGGCCGGTGCCGGCCCCTCTCCCACCGCGTGCGGCGCCGGTTCAGCCGCCGGTCGTCAGGACGACGTGCTCCAGCGGTTCTCCCTGCGCGAAACGGTTCAGCTGAGAGCTGAGGAGACGCTTGGCACGGGGCCAGAAGGCCGAGGTGGGGCCGCCGACATGAGGGCTGATGAGCACGCCCGGCGCATGCCACAGCGGGTGCCCCTCGGGCAGGGGTTCGGGGTCGGTGACGTCCAGGGCGGCGCTGATACGGCCGGACTCCAGCTCGGCCAGCAGTGCCTTGGTGTCGACGACCCCGCCGCGCGACACGTTGACGAGCAGCGCCCCGTCCTTCATCCGGGCCAGGAACTCCGCGTCGACCAGGCCTTTCGTGTCCTCGGTGAGCGGGGTGACCAGGACGACGACGTCGGCGTCGGGAAGAAGTTCCGACAATCGGGAGAGAGGATGCACAAGGCCGCGCGCTGTGTTGCGCTCGCGGCGCGCGACGCGCGCCACCCGCGCCACCTCGAAGGGTGCGAGCCGGTCCTCGATGGCGGCGCCGATCGCGCCGTAGCCGACGATGAGCACGGACCTGTCCGCGAGCGCGGGGTGGAACCCGCTCTGCCAGTGCTCCTCCGCTTGAGCCCGTACGAAGCCGGGGATGCCGCGCAGCGAGGCGAGGATCAGGGTGAGCGCCAGTTCGGCCGTGCTCGCCTCGTGCACTCCGCGCGCGTTGCACAGGCGCACGCCCGGCACGACGGACGGCAGGTGGGCGGTGATGTCGTCGACGCCTGCCGTCAGCGTCTGGATGACCCGCAGGTTCCGCATCCGCTCCAGGGGCCGGACCTTGACGTCCTGGCGCTTCATGTACGGAACGGCGTAGAAGACGCAGTCGGCGGGGTCGGCGGGGAAGTCCTGCTCCCCGTCCCAGTAGCGGTAGTCCAGGCCCCCGGGCAGGCCCTGTATCTCGTCGGTGCGGAACGGAAGCCAAACGTCGTCGGTCATGGTCAGAAGGCTATGCCAAGGATCCGGTGTCGCATTGGTTAGTTTGGGGTCCCAGCAAAGGAGGGCACGGCCAGGTGGAGCGCAGGACGATCGGCGCGGCAACGCTCGAAGTGGGGGCCGTGGGACTCGGGTGCATGCCGATGAGCTGGGGGTACTGCACCTCCCGGCAGCGGGGCGAGGAGTCGTTGCGGACGGTGCACCGGGCGCTCGACCTGGGGATGACGCTGCTGGACACCGCCGACATGTACGGGCCGTTCACCAACGAGCTGCTGGTGGGCCGGGTGCTGAAGGAGCGGCGCGCCGAGGCCTTCGTGTCGACCAAGGTGGGGCTGCTGGCGGGCGAGCAGCACATCGTGGCGAACGGCCGTCCGGGGTATGTGAGACGGGCCTGCGACGCGTCGCTGCGCCGCCTGCAGACGGACGTCATCGACCTCTACCAGCTGCACCGCGCGGATCCGGAGGTCCCCGTCGAGGAGACCTGGGGCGCGATGGCGGAGCTGGTGCGGGCGGGCAAGGTGCGGGCGCTGGGGCTGTGCGCGGTGGGGGTGCGCGGCGGACGGCGGACCGGGACGCGGCTGTACGACGGAACGATCCGGCAGCTGGAGCGGGTGCAGCAGGTGTTCCCGGTGAGCGCGGTGGAGGCGGAGCTGTCGGTGTGGTCGCCCCAGGCTGTGGACACGCTGCTGCCGTGGTGTGCGGCGCGCGGCGTGGGCTTCCTCGCGGCGATGCCGCTCGGCAACGGCTTCCTGACGGGCACCCTGACGCCGGGCGAGGGTTTCGAACCGGACGACCTGCGCGCCCGGCACCCCCGTTTCACAGCGGAGATGATGGCGGCGAACCAGCCCATCGTGGCGGGCCTGCGCCGGGTGGCGCACCGCCACGGCGACGCCGTCACCCCGGCTCAGGTGGCCCTGTCGTGGGTGCTGTCCCAGGGCGCCCACGTGATCCCGGTCCCGGGCGCCAAACAGCGGCGGTGGGTGACGGAGAACGCGGCGGCCTCCGTCCTGCGGCTGGCCCAGGAGGACCTGACGGAACTGGCGGGACTGCCCGTCGCGCGGGGATCATGGGACTGAGCGCGTGGCCGGAACGTGACGGCCGGTGGAGCGAGGTCCGGCGAGGCGGAACCCCCGGCGTTCCGGAGACGTAGGTGAGGGAGGAAAGGCCCGTGGCGGAGGGACCCGGATGCTGCGACGTCGAGTGGTGACGGCCGTGGTGGCCGCGACCGCGCTGCTGGCGGTCGGCTGCTCCTCCGGTGGGGGCGGCACGCCGGGCGGTGGCGAGAGTTCCTCGTCCCGCGCCGCGTCGCCGTCGTCCTCCGGAGGGACCGTCGAAGAGACACCGCCGGCCAAGGGGTCGGTGCGGGTGGTGCGTACCGTCGCCGACCACCTGAAGACGCCCTGGGGCCTGGCTCCGCTGCCGGGCGGCGGGCTCCTGGTCTCCTCCCGGGACGACGGGACGATCACCCGGGTCGACGACAGGACCGGCAAGAAGACCGTCCTCGGCGCGGTGCCCGGTGTCGCCGCCGAAGGCGAGGGCGGTCTGCTGGGCATCGCGCTCTCCCCCGACTACGCCCAGGACCACCTGGTGTACGCCTACCTGACGACCGACTCCGACAACCGCATCGTGCGCATGCTGTACGACCCGCGAAAGCCGGCCGGTGAGCAGCTCGGCGCGCCGGACACCGTCTTCAAGGGCATCCCCAAGGGCCTCGTCCACAACGGCGGCCGTATCGCGTTCGGCCCCGACGGCATGCTGTACGCGGGCACCGGCGAGTCGGGGGACCGGGGTCTCTCCCAGGACCGGAACTCGCTGGGCGGCAAGATCCTGCGCATGACCCCGGACGGCGAGCCCGCCCCCGGCAACCCCTTCGGGAACTCGGTGGTCTACTCGTACGGGCACCGCAATGTGGAGGGTCTGGCCTGGGACGGCAAGCAGCGGCTGTACGCCTCCGAGTTCGGCCAGGACACCTGGGACGAGCTGAACGCGATCAAGCCGGGCGGCAACTACGGCTGGCCGGACGCCGAGGGCAGGTCGAGCGATCCGAAGTTCCAGAACCCGGTCGCACAGTGGCACACCGACGAAGCCTCCCCCAGCGGCATCGCCTACGCCGAGGGCTCGATCTGGATGGCCGGTCTGCGCGGTCAGCGGCTGTGGCGCATCCCGCTGAAGGGCACCGAGACCTCGGCGCCGCCGCAGGCCTTCCTCACCGGCGCCTACGGCCGGCTGCGTACCGTGGTCGCGGCCGGCGGCGACAAGCTGTGGCTGACGACGAGCAACACGGACGGCCGGGGCAAGCCGTCGCCGACCGACGACCGGATCCTGGAGCTGGAGGTGTCGTAGGCGGGCTGCCCGGCTCACTTCCGGTCCGGCTCCGGGGCGGATCCCTGGTCGGCTTCCGGGCCGGATTCCGGGCCGGCGGGAGCCGGCTTCGGCAGGCGGATGACCACGGTGCCCGACGCCAGGTCGATCGGGCCGTGGCCCGGATCGCCGTCCGTGACGTCCACCCGGGTCAGTTCCAGCCGCTTCTGCTCATCGTGGGTGTGTTTGCGGCCCGGTGCGAACAGTTCCTCGAACATGTTGAACACGGCGCCTCCCTGGGCCGAATGCCCGCCAGCCTAAGCCTCAGCCCGCGGCCTGGACAGGGGGCGCCTCCGCCGGGAACAACCGCAGCCGGTGCGCCAGCGCCGCCGCCTCTCCCCGCCCCCCTACGCCCAGCTTCGCCAGGATGTTGGAGACGTGGACGCTGGCCGTCTTCGGGGAGATGAACAGCTCCTCGGCTATCTGCCGGTTGCTGCGGCCGACCGCGACCAGGCGGAGCACGTCCCGCTCCCGGTTGGTCAGCCCCAGGGACTCGGCCGGGTCGAGTGCGGCGGGCTCCGGGGCGCGGGTCAGGGCGAGGCGGGCGCGCCGGGCGAGCAGGGCGACCGCCTCGGCGAGCGGCCGGGCACCGAGGTGGTCGGCCACCGCCCCGGCCATCCGCAGCAGCTCGGCGGCCCGCTCACGAGCGTCCTCGTCGCCGCCCGGGGCCAGCAGGGACTCTGCGAGCCGGTGCCGGACCCGGGCCAGGTCGTAAGGGCGGTCCAGGGCCTCGAAGGCGGTCACGGCCTCCGCCCAGGCATCCGGTGCGCCACGGCCCTCGGCGCGCAGCACTTCCGCGCGGACCCAGAAGGCGTACGCCTGCCACACCGGCACGTTCGCGGCGAGTGTCTTCGCGGTGTCGCGGATCCGCTCCAGCATCTCGGCGCGGTCCGGCTCGGCGGCGGGCAGCCCGATCGCGTCGGCCTCGGCGATGGCGGCGGCGAGCAGCAGCGGCCAGCCGTAGCGCTGCGTCCCGGGCGGAAAGCCTCTGGAGAGTGCGGCGGTCAGCGCGGCGCGGGCGTCGGCGATCCGGCCCTCGCCGGCGGCGATCCCGATGGTGACGTGCTCCAGCCTCAGCTCGTGCTGCGGCATGCTGTCGTGCGTGCCCAGGTACGCGCGGGCGGCGGCGAGTTGCCGTCCTGCCTCGGCCAGGTCGCCGCGGGCGAGAGCGAGGTGCGCGTGGATGGTGGCGCGGAAGGCGCGGGGCTTGGCGCTCTGGCCGACGCGCTCGGAGTTGGTTCCGGCCTCGGCGGCCTCCTCCCAGTGGCCCAGGAAGTAGAGGGATTCGCCGAGGTTGCCCCACACCCAGGCCTCGGAGTCCGTCAGCCCCAGCTTCCGGGTGACCTCCAGGCCCTCGCGGAGTACCTCGACGGCCTCCCGGGAGCGGCCGATGCCCTCCAGGTGGGACGGCAGGTTCACATGCAGGCGGCCCCTCACATAGGCCTCGCCCAGGGCGGCCGCCTGCTCCTTGACCTGGTACATCTCCGCGAGCCCGGCGTCGATGTCACCCGCGTCGACCATGAGGCCGCCCAGGGTGAGGCGGGCGTTGAGCTCGATGTCGCGGGCGCCGACCATGCGCGCGTACTCCACGGCACGCTCGGCGGCCGGAAAGGCGTCCGGGCCGGGCTCGTGCAGCATCGACCAGCCGGCGACCGTGGCGAGCACCTCGGCGTGCACCTCGGAGGGCGGCAGCCCCCGAACCAGCTCCTGGGCGGTGGCGAGCTCCTTCCAGCCGTCGCCGCGGCCCGTGTTCTGCACGAGGCGGGAGCGCTGCACCCAGAACCAGGCGGCGCGAAGGGGGTCGGGGTCCTCCTCCAGCAGGCGCAGGGCCCGCTTGGTGATCTTCAGGGCGCGATCCCGCTCCCCGCACAGCCGGCCCGCCACGGCCGCCTCTGCCATCAGGTCGAGGTAGCGCAGGGGTGTGGTCGCCGGGTCGCAGCCGCAGGGAGGGTAGACCTCCGCGTGGTCCACGGGCCGCAGGGCCGCCCGTACGTCCTCGGGGGCGAGGTCCCACAGCTCCATCGCCCGCTCCAGCAGCCGCAGTTGCTCGCAGTGGGCGTGCCGGCAGCGGGCCTCCACCGCGGCGTCGAGGACGGCGGGCAGGGCCTTGGCGGCGTCGTGCGCGTGGTACCAGTAGCTGGCCAGGCGGGTGGCGCGCTGGTCGGCGGGGACGAGGGTGGGGTCGGCCTCCAGGGCCTCGGCGTAGCGCCGGTTGAGACGGGAGCGCTCGCCGGGGAGCAGGTCGTCGCTGACGGCCTCGCGGACCAGGGAGTGGCGGAAGCGGTAGCCGTCGCCGTCGGGGGTGGCGAGGAGGATGTTGGCGCCGACGGCGGCGCGCAGGGCCTCGATGAGGTCGTCCTCGGCGAGTGAGGCGACGGCCGCGAGGAGGCGGTACTCGACGGTGGAGCCGCCCTCGGCGACGGTCCGGGCGACCCGCTGAGCGGTCTCGGGCAGCGCTTCGACCCGGACGAGGAGGAGGTCGCGCAGGGAGTCGGTCAGGCCGGTGCAGCGGCCGTCCTGGGCGGCCACCGCCAGTTCCTCCACGAAGAAGGCGTTGCCGTCGGAGCGCGCGAAGATGTCGTCGACCTGGACGGGGTCGGGGTCGGCGGCGAGGATGCCGGTGATCTGCCGTTCGACCTCGGTGCGGTTGAACCGGCCCAGCTCGATGCGGCGGACGGTGCGCAGGCGGTCGAGTTCGGCGAGGAGGGGGCGCAGCGGGTGGCGGCGGTGGATGTCGTCGGAGCGGTAGGTGGCGACGACGACCAGACGGCCGCTGCGCAGCGTACGCAGGAGGTAGGCGAGCAGGTGGCGGGTGGAGGCGTCCGCCCAGTGCAGGTCCTCCAGGGCGAGGACGACGGTGCGGCGGGCGGCCATCCGCTCCAACAGGCGGGCGGTGAGTTCGAAGAGGCGGGCCATGCCCTCCTCGTCGTCCCGCGGGCCGCGGCGGGCCTCGCCGAGTTCGGGCAGCAGCCGAGCGAGCTCGTCCTCCTGGCCGGCGGCGGCCTCGGCCAGTTCCTCGGGAAGCTGTCGGCGCAGGGCGCGCAGGGCGGCGGAGAACGGCGCGAAGGGCAGCCCGTCGGCGCCGATCTCCACGCAGCCGCCGAGCGCGACGACCGCCTCCCGGCGGGCCGCGGCCGCGGAGAACTCCTCCAGCAGCCGGGTCTTGCCGACGCCCGCCTCGCCCCCGACGAGCAGTGCCTGGGGCTCCCCGGCTCCGGCGCGGGCGAACGCGTCGTGCAGCGCCCCCAACTCCTCACCGCGACCGACGAAAACGGGGCTGACGGACCTGGTCTCCACGCCCCCGAGCATGTCACGAGCCACTGACGGCGCGGCACCGATTATTCGCACCGGTGACGTGGCGGCGGCCGCCCCCGGTGATCGAGGGACGGCCGCTGTGGTCGGTCGGTCGGGGTCGGCGTGCGCCGGCAGTGCGGGGCGCGCGCCGGCGTACCCCCGCGGCCGCGTGTTCACGCCGCGCGGGTGAACATGCTGCGGCCCCGGCGGGGGCTTTGGGAGCGCGCCTGGCGGGCCGCTTCGGCGGGGGACTTGCCGTCACCCCGGGCCGCGCGCGCCAGACGGTAGTTGTCGGCCTCGCGGATCAGTTCGGCCGAACGGATCTTGTGCAGCTCGTACATGAACATTCGCTTCCCCCTGGGGAGTTCAGGTGTGGCATCGCTTACCGCACTGCCTCAACCTTCGTTTCCGAGGGGGGTTCGCCGCATCGGGAAGGTTCCGCATCTTCCGGCCGGACAGAGGCCTTAGATGCGAAGAAGGGGCCTTAGGGACCGGCGAAACGGCCGGAGATGTCCCTAAGCCCCCTTGCGGACCGGGTCCCTCAGCCGGCGGACGGCAGCCCGAGCAGGATGTCCGTGTACTTCAGCACGGCCAGGAGCAGGCCGACGACACCCAGGGCGACACCGCCCCACGCGACCGACTTGATCCACGCCGCCTGCGGCCTTCCGGGCGCCCCGAACGCCGGGCGGGCCAGCACCACGACGCCCACGATCAGCGCGGCCAGCGCGAACAGGCCGCCCCACAGCGCGGTGGCGTGCCAGGCGTCGCCGTAGACCGCCTTGATCTGCTTGGCGACGCTCGCCTGGGACGAGGTCCGCAGCTGGCCGACGAGCTGCTGACGCGCTCCGGCCACGGTGCCGAGCCAGCTGCCGCTGAGCGAGATCAGGCCGAGCGCGGCCGAGACGACCGCCCCGGCGCCCTGGCCGACGCCTGAGGCGCCCTCCGCAGCGGCTTCCTCGGCGGCCACCGTCGCTTCCGTGGCCCCGCCGGCCTCCGTCGCCGCGTCGGCCTCGGTGGCCGCGTCGGCCTCGGTGACCTCCGCCCCGTCCTGGTCGTTCGTCACTTCGGCGCCGCTCACGGCCCCGGCCTCGTCCACTGTCTTGGTTTCCATGCCTCGCACCGTACGGACGCTGTCTGAAAGGTCTCTTAATGCTCGTCTACTGGTGATCGTCGCGGTCGGCGCGCCCGTGTGCCGAGCGCCACTCAGGGGCGAGCACCGACCAGACCTCGATGTCCTGACGCACACCCCGGTGCGGGTACGCCTCGCGGAGCACCCCTTCCCGGGTCATGCCGAGCCGTCGCGCCACATTGATGCTCGGTTCGTTGGCGGACGACGCGTACCACTCCACACGGTGCATGCCGCGCTCGTCAAACGCCCAGTCGACGAGCACCCGCGCCCCACGGGTGACAAGACCCCGGCCGGCGGCCGCGGGCTCCAGCCAGCAACCGAGCTCGCAGCTGCCGGCCGCGGCGTCGAAGACGCGGAAGAGAAGTCCGCCGACCAGCTTGCGCTCCAGCCACAGGCCGTGCAGGAAGCCGCTGTCGGCGGCGCGCTTGCCGGCGTAGGACGTGAGGATCTCCCGGGCGGAGCCGACGTCGGTGGCGTCCTCCCCGAACCGGATGTGCCGGGTGATGAACTCCCGCCCGCGGTCGAGGTGCGCGAGGAACTCCTCGGCGTGCCACGGCTCCAGGGGCCGCAGCTCGGCTCCGTCGTCACCCAGGGATATCGCGTACATCCTGCTCCTGCTCCTTCAGCAGCACGTCGACCAGGGCGTCCTCCTCCGGACGCCGCCCCGGAATCGTCGCACGGCACTCCGGCGGTTCGATGCTGATCCGCGGCAGCCGGCGTTCCAGCCAGGGGGGCAGCCACCAGTTGGCGGCGCCGAGGAGGTGCATCAGGGCGGGGACGAGCAGGGTGCGCAGGACGAAGGCGTCCAGGGCGACGGCGGAGGCGAGGGCGATACCGAACATGGCGATCACCCGGTCGCCGCCGAGCACGAAGGACAGGAAGACGGAGATCATGATGACGGCGGCCGAGTTGATCACCCGGCTGGTCTCGGCGAGTCCGATGCGTACGGCACGGCGGTTGTCGCCGGTCTCCAGCCACTCCTCGTAGATGCGGCTGACCAGGAACACCTGGTAGTCCATGGACAGTCCGAAGAGCACCGAGACCATGATCACGGGGAGGAAGGGCTCGATCGGACCGGCGCTGCCGAGGCCCAGCAGCTCGCTCCCCCAGCCCCACTGGAAGATCGCGACGACGACTCCGAAGGCGGCGGCGACGGCGGCGAGGTTCATCGCGGCGGCCTTCAGCGGGATGGCGAAGGACCGGAAGGCCAGCAGGAGCAGGACACAGCCCAGGCCGATCACCACGCTCACGAACAGCGGCAGCTTGCCGACGATCACGCTCGCGAAGTCGTCGTAGCCGGCCGTCACCCCGCCCACGTACAGATCGAGGCCGGTGCCCTTCTCGGCGCGCGGCAGCACGTCGGAGCGCAGCCGCTGCACCAGATCGCTGGTCTGCTGGGACTGCGGGGCGGAGTCGGGTACGACGGTGAGGTACGCCGTGGTGCCGCTGCCGTTGTACGTCACCGGCGTCACGGCGGCGACGCCCCTGGTGGCGGCCAGTGTGGAGTCGAGATTGTCGAGGACGAGCCTGTCCTCGGCACCGCCGACCTTGCCGACCAGGGTCAGCGGGCCGTTGACGCCGGGCCCGAAGCCCTCAGCAAGGAGGTCGTACGCCTGCCGGGTGGTCGACGACTTCGGGTCGTTGCCCTGGTCGGAGGTGCCCAGGTGGAGGGAGAGCGTGGGCAGCGCGAGCAGGGCCATGACGGCCAGGGCGACGGCGCCGAGCTTCTTCGGGTGCCGTTCCACGAACGCGGACCAGCGGGCGGACAGCCCGGTCGGCAGCTCGGGCTCGGGCCCGTGCTCGTAGAGCCTGCGCCGCTCGCGCCTGCTGAGGGCGCGCGGGCCGATGAAGGACAGCAGGGCGGGCAGCAGGGTCACGGAGGCCGCGACGGTGAGCAGCACGGTCAGGCAGGCGGCGACCGCGACGCCGTTGAGGAAGCCGAGCCGGAGGATCAGCATGCCCAGCAGCGCGATGCAGACGGTGGCGCCCGCGAAGACGACGGCCCGGCCGGTGGTGTGCACGGCGTTCACGGCGGCCTCGGTCACCGGGACGCCGCGTTTGAGGCTGCGACGGTGCCTGGTGACGATGAACAGCGCGTAGTCGATGCCGACGCCGAGCCCGATCAGCAGGCCGAGCATGGGCGCGAAGTCGGCGACGGTCATCGCGTGCCCGAGCAGTTCGATACCGAAGTTGGCGGTGCCCACGCCGATCAGCGCGGTGGCGATGGGCAGCAGGGAGGCGGCGAGGGAGCCGAAGGCCAGGAAGAGGACCACGGCGGCGACGGCCACGCCGACGGCCTCGGCGAGGTGCCCGCTCCGAACCTCGGTGAGCGAGACGGCGCTGCCGCCGAGTTCCACCTGGAGCCCGCGGGTCTCGGCGGCCTTGGCGGTGCTGACGACGGCCTGGGCCTCGCCCTTCGTGATGTCCTGGGCCTCGTGGGCGAAGGTCACCGTGGCGTACGCGGTGTGGCCGTCGCGGCTGATGGCGTCGCCGCGGTCGCCCTCGTAGGGGTTGCTGACGGAGGCGACGCCGTGCAGGTCCGCGATGCGGTCCAGGGTGCGGGTCATCGTCTGCTGGACGTCGGTGTCGCGCACACTGCCGCCGGAGGTGTGCCAGACGACGGTGTCGCTGTCGCCGCCGAGCTGCGGGAAGTCCTTCTGGATCAACCGGTAGGCGCGGTCGGACTCGGTACCGGGGGCGCCGTAGTTGTTCGAGTACGCGGAGCCCGTGACGGCTGCCGCCGTGGTGACGCCGGCGAAGGCGATCAGCCACAGCAGAACGGTGAGAAGGCGATGGCGGACACACCAACGTGCAAGGGCTGCCACGGATCGTGCTCCCTGGGGGTGTTTCGTGGATCTTTGCCCGGGGACAGCCGCTGATGGAACTGAACATCCCGCAAAGAACTCATGAGCAATCCCCCATACTTTCGCAGCCGGAAAAGATCGTTTGTCACTTTCGTGGGGTTACTCACAGGAATGGGACCCACGTCACAGGACAATCCCTGCAACTCTGTCGCCCCATAAGGTTTTGGTAAGCGAACGAAGGGGCAGCACACCGGGTTCGGTGTGCTGCCCCTCGGGAGCGTTCCGCGCTGTCCGTCAGCCGCGATGTCCGTCAGCTCTCGCCGACGCCCAGCTTCTGAAGGATCAGCTCCTTGACGCGAGCGGCGTCGGCCTGGCCGCGGGTGGCCTTCATGACGGCACCGACCAGAGCGCCGACCGCGGCCACCTTGCCGCCGCGGATCTTGTCCGCGACGGCCGGGTTTCCGGCGATGGCCTCGTCGACGGCGGCGGTCAGGGCGCCCTCGTCGGAGACGACCTGCAGACCGCGCTTCTCGACGACCTCGTCCGGGGTGCCCTCGCCCGCGAGGACGCCCTCGATGACCTGGCGCGCCAGCTTGTCGTTGAGGTCGCCCGACTCCACGAGCTTGGTCACGCGCGCGACCTGCTCAGGGGTGATGGGCAGTTCGTCCAGGGGCTTGCCGGACTCGTTGGCGTTGCGGGCCAGCTCGCCCATCCACCACTTGCGCGCGGCGGCCGCGTCGGCGCCCGCGTCGATGGTGGTGACGATCAGGTCCAGCGCGCCGGCGTTGAGGATCGCCTGCATGTCGGTCGCCGAGACGTCCCACTCCTCGCGCAGCCGGTTGCGGCGCACCAGCGGCAGCTCGGGCAGTGAGGCGCGCAGTTCCTCGACCCATTCGCGCGGCGGCGCGACGGGCACCAGGTCCGGCTCGGGGAAGTACCGGTAGTCCTCGGCCTCCTCCTTGGTGCGGCCCGAGGTGGTCGTGCCGGTGTCCTCGTGGAAGTGGCGGGTCTCCTGAGTCACCGTGCCGCCGCTGCGCAGCACGGCGGCGTGGCGCTGGATCTCGTAGCGGCAGGCGCGCTCGACGGACCGCAGCGAGTTGACGTTCTTGGTCTCGCTGCGGGTGCCGAACTTCTCGGAGCCCTTCGGCATCAGCGACAGGTTCACGTCACAGCGCATCTGGCCCATCTCCATGCGGGCCTCGGACACGCCGAGCGCCCGGATGAGCTCGCGCAGCTCACGGACGTATGCCTTCGCCACCTCGGGCGCGCGCTCGCCGGCGCCGACGATCGGCTTGGTGACGATCTCGATGAGCGGGATGCCGGCGCGGTTGTAGTCCAGCAGGGAGTGGGACGCGCCGTGGATACGGCCGGTGGCGCCGCCGACGTGCGTCGACTTGCCGGTGTCCTCCTCCATGTGGGCGCGCTCGATCTCCACGCGGAAGGTGGTGCCGTCCTCCAGCTGGACGTCGAGATAGCCGTTGAAGGCGATCGGCTCGTCGTACTGGGAGGTCTGGAAGTTCTTCGGCATGTCCGGATAGAAGTAGTTCTTCCGGGCGAAGCGGCACCACTCGGCGATCTCGCAGTTCAGCGCGAGACCGATCCTGATCGCGGACTCCACGCCGGTCGCGTTGACGACCGGGAGGGAGCCGGGCAGGCCGAGGCAGGTGGGGCAGGTCTGGGTGTTCGGCTCGGCGCCGAGCGCCGTGGAACAGCCGCAGAACATCTTGGTCCTGGTGCCGAGTTCGACATGGACCTCGAGGCCCATGACGGGGTCGTACGACGCCAGAGCGTCCTCGTACGACACCAGGTCGGTCATGGTGGTCACGGTGAAACTTCCCTCTCAGCCCAGCAGGACGTCGTCGTCGCCCAGCCGCTTGAGCTCGCGGACGAGGATGGCGAGTCCGGTGACGATGGCGGCGGCGGACACGGCGGCGTCGATCAGGCGCAGCGTGTCGTGCTCCGTACGGGCCTTCTTGGCCTGCTTCAGGACACTGACCGCGCCGAACGCGGTGGTGGCCATGGACAGGTACGTACCGGACTTGGACTTCTTGAAGCCCTTGGCCTTGGACAGTGCCTTGCTCACAGCGACGGAGCCTCCTCGAGAAGCGGGTGCCCCCACTTTTCCACGAAGGCGGCCTCGACGGCGGCGCCGACCTTGTAGAGGCGGTCGTCCTTCATCGCCGGGGCGATGATCTGCAGGCCCACCGGGAGGTTGTCCTCCGGGGCGAGACCGCAGGGCAGCGACATGGCGGCGTTGCCGGCCAGGTTGACCGGGATGGTGCACAGGTCCGCGAGGTACATCGCCATCGGGTCGTCGGCGCGCTCGCCGATCGGGAAGGCGGTGGTGGGCGTGGTGGGCGACACGATCACGTCCACCTTCTCGAACGACTGCTCGAAGTCGCGGGTGATGAGCGTGCGGACCTTCTGGGCGGAGCCGTAGTACGCGTCGTAGTAGCCGCTCGACAGGGCGTACGTGCCCAGCATGATGCGGCGCTTGACCTCGGGGCCGAAGCCCTCCGCACGGGTCAGCGAGGTGACCTCCTCGGCGGAGTGCGTGCCGTCGTCGCCGGAACGCAGGCCGTAGCGCAGGCCGTCGAAGCGGGCGAGGTTGCTGGAACACTCGCTCGGCGCGATCAGGTAGTAGGCCGCCAGCGCCAGGTCGAAGGACGGGCAGTCCAGCTCGACGATCTCGGCGCCGAGCTCCTTCAGGAGCGCGACGGACTCGTCGAAGCGCTGCAGGACACCCGCCTGGTAGCCCTCGCCGCGGAACTGCCGGACGACACCGACGCGCATGCCCGCCACGGAGCCGCTCAGGGCGGCCTCGACGACCGGCGGGACCGGGGCGTCGACGGAGGTGGAGTCCAGCGGGTCGTGGCCGGCGATCACCTCGTGCAGCAGGGCCGCGTCCAGGACCGTACGGGCACAGGGGCCGCCCTGGTCGAGGGAGCTGGAGAAGGCGACCATGCCGTAGCGGGAGACACCGCCGTAGGTCGGCTTGACGCCGACCGTGCCGGTGACGGCCGCGGGCTGGCGGATGGAGCCGCCGGTGTCGGTGCCGATGGCGAGGGGCGCCTGGAAGGAGGCGAGCGCGGCGCTCGAGCCACCGCCGGAACCGCCGGGGATGCGGGTGAGGTCCCACGGGTTCCCCGTCGGCCCGAACGCGCTGTTCTCGGTGGAGGACCCCATGGCGAACTCGTCCATGTTGGTCTTGCCGAGGATGACGACGTCCGCTTCCTTGAGCCTCTTGGTGAGGGTGGCGTCGTACGGCGGGATCCAGCCCTCGAGGATCTTGGAGCCGACGGTGGTCGGGATGCCCTCGGTGGTGAAGATGTCCTTCAGCGCGAGCGGTACACCGGCGAGCGGGCCGAGCTTCTCGCCGCGCTCCCGCTTCTCGTCGACGGCTCGGGCCTGGGCGAGCGCGCCCTCGCGGTCGACGTGCAGGAAGGCGTGCACCTTCTCGTCGACGGCCTCGATCCGGGCGAGGTGGGCCTCGGTGACCTCCACCGCGGTCAGCTCGCCGGAGGCGATCTTCGCGGCGGTCTCGGCGGCGGTGAGCCTGATGATGCTGTTCTTGTCCGTCATGGCGGGCTACTCCTCCCCCAGGATCTGCGGCACCTTGAAACGCTGCTGCTCCTGGGCCGGGGCGCCGGACAGCGCCTGCTCGGGGGTGAGCGACGGACGGACCTCGTCCTGGCGCATGACGTTCGTCAGCGGCAGCGGGTGAGAGGTCGGCGGTACGTCTTGGTCGGCGACCTCGCTGACGCGGGCGACCGCGCCGATGATGTCGTCGAGCTGGCCTGCGAAGTGGTCGAGCTCTTCGGGCTTCAGCTCCAGACGCGCCAGCCGGGCGAGGTGGGCGACCTCCTCGCGCGTGATGCCAGGCATGCAGCGATCCTCTGGGGTGAGTGTGTGTGCTTTGGCCCAATCCTATGGGGCGGGGGCCGGTCGCCGTGAAACGGTTTGCCGGGCCGGCCCCCAGCCTCGGCGCCCGGGAAGGGCGCCCACCCCTCAGTCTCGGCGTGCTTCCCAGGCGTCGCTGCGCAGGAAGTGGTTGTCATAGAGGTCCTGCACCTCCAGCAGACTCTCCGGGGTGGCCTCGCCGAGGGCGATGCGCCGCAGATGACGGAAGTACTCGAAGCGCTCGACGCCCGGGGTGAGGACGATGAGCAGGTCGGCGTCCGCACCCCGTACGGCGGCGAAGGCGTGCGGCCTGCCGGGCGGGACGATGACGAGGTCGCCGGGTCCGGCAGTGAGGACCTCCTCCCCGGAGAGGATGTCGGCGGCACCGTCGAGCAGGAAGAACATCTCGGCGGAGCGGTCGTGCCAGTGGGGCTTGGCGCCGTCGGCGCCGCACTTGAGTGTGACGCGCTGGGTGGACAGGGCACCTCCGGTCGCGCTGCTGTCCGCGAGCAGACGGATGGTGGAAGGCGCGCGGCCGACGACTTCGGCCTCGGCCTCGCGAACGATCACGGGCTCCTCGAACTTCGGCACGAACAGCGACATCGGTGGCCCCCTGGTGTCGGTATCGGCGTGATCAGACGGCGAAGAGCAGGCCGGCACTGATCAGTACAACGACTGCGGTGGCGAAGTGGATCCCGAAGGCCGCGGACTTCTTGCCGCCGTGGCGCAGGACTGTCAGCGTGTCGACGAGCGGGGCTGGTCACGCTGATGCGCGGCGGACGCCTGCCGGCCGAGGCCCATGAACGCCGGCTGGCCCTGCTGGTCGGGCACTTCTGGGCGGGGATCAGCTGATCACGGCCCCCGTCGGGTCGGCCGAGCCACCCGGCACCGTCCGCGGCTCACACCAGCCCAGCCACCCGGCACCGTCCGCGGCTCACGTCAGCCCAGCCACCCGGCACCGTCCGCGGCTCACGTCAGCCCAGCCGCCCGGGATCGTCCGCGGTGGCCGCGGGCAGCGCGGCCCTGGGGCGCTGCCACCCCCGCACTCCACGGGCCCGCAGCCACGTCGTCGTCTCCTCCGCCGGCATCGCCGCCGCGACCAGCCACCCCTGCACCGCGTCGCAGCCCAGGTCCCGCAGCCGCTCCCATGTCTCGTCGTCCTCGACACCCTCCGCGACGACGAGCAGGCCCAGGGAGTGCGCGAGGTCCACCGTGCAGCGCACGATCGCGGCGTCCTCCGCGTCCACCGCGAGCCGCGCCACGAACGACCTGTCGATCTTCAGCTCGCTCACCGGCAGCCGGCGCAGATGCACGAGCGAGGAGTAGCCCGTGCCGAAGTCGTCCAGCGACATCTTCACCCCGTGCCCGGCCAGCCCCGCCAGGGTGTCCGCGGCCCGCTGGGGTTCCTCCAGGAGCACATGCTCGGTGATCTCCAGCTGGAGCGCCCCCGCCGGGACCCCGTGCCGCGCCAGGCGTGCCGCGACCGCCCCCGCGAACCCCGGCGTGTGGACGTCCCGCGGCGAGACGTTGACCGCGACCGGCACCCGAAGCCCCTGCGCCCGCCACCGCGCCACCTGCTCGAGCGCCGTCTCCAGCACGTACTCCGTCAGGTGCGGCATCAGCCCGGAGGACTCCGCGATCGCGATGAACTCGTCCGGCGGCACCTTCCCGCGCTCGGGATGCACCCAGCGCACGAGCGCCTCGAGCCCGGCGACCTGCCCGTCGAACCGCACCTTCGGCTGGTAGTGCAACTGCACCTCGTGGGCGTCCAGCGCGCGCCGCAGATCCCCCAGCAGCCCGAGGCGGTCGGGTGTGTTCGAGTCCCGCTTGGACTCGTACACCTCCACCCCCGTGCGGTCCCGCTTCGCCTGGTACATCGCGACGTCCGCCCGTCGCAGCAGCCCTTCCGCGTCCAGCGCGTGATCGGGGAAGACGGCGACCCCGGCGCTGGCCTCCAGGACGAGCGTGAGCCCGTCGAGGTCGAGCGGGGAGCCGAGTGCGGCGACCAGGTTGCGGGCCGCCCTCGACGCGGACGTCGTGGAGTCCGCGACCGGTAGTAACACCGCGAACTCGTCGCCGCCGAGTCGCGCGGCCTCGGCCCCGCGCGGCAGCGCCAGCCGCAGCCGCTCGGCTATCTGCAGCAGCAGCCGGTCGCCGGCGAGATGGCCGAGCGTGTCGTTCACGGACCGGAAGCGGTCGAGGTCGATCAGCATCAGGGCGGCCCGTGCCCCGATCCGCCCGGCGTCGTCGAGGGCCGCCCAGGTGCGCTCCAGCAGCCACTGCCGGTTGGGCAGCCCGGTGAGCCGGTCGCGCAGCTGCTCCTCGGCACGGGCCCGGGCTATCCACAGGGTGGAGTCCAGGGCGATGAGCGGAACGGCGAACAGCGGCAGCAGGACCGGCACCGCGTCGGCCACGACACAGACCAGTGGGGCGATGCCGAGCAGCGCGACGGCGACGAGTCCCTGGCGGACCAGGGCGGTGCGGGCGACCGTGGGCAGCCCGCCGGTGCGCGGCGCGTGCAGACACCACAGCAGCAGCCGGGTCACGGCGAGGTAGGCGGTGACGACGAGGGCGACCTGCGGGGCGGCGGAGACGGTCCAGGTGTCCGGGTTCCAGGGCGTCTCCACGGTCGGGACGCGCCCGAAGGCGGCCAGGACGAGGGCTGCGGCGCCGATGCCGAGGAGGTCGACCGCGCCGTGCAGGACGCCCTGCCGCCAGCGGCCCGGCCGCGCTGCGCCGACCAGGACGACGACGGTGAGACTGACCATCCCGGCGGGCACCCAGCCGTACAGCAGCAGGACGGCCAGGGTGAGGGCGGCGCCCGAGCCCGTGCCGCCCCACCAGCGGGAGCGGCCGAGCATGACCAGGTGGCCGACGATGATGCCGGTGAGCAGGGCCAGGGACCAGCCCACGGCACCGGACGGGAACAGCGCGTGGTGCTCGCCGAACGCGCGGTAGAAGCCGGCGCCGAGGACCAGCCCGGCGGCCGCGACGACCACCGTGGGCAGCGCGGGCCACGACATGTGCCGCTCGCGGTCCTGGCCGGGCAGCCCGGAGGACCGCCCGCCGGCGAACGCGCCGGTGCCCGGCTGCAGGGCCGGCAGCGGGGTGGTGCCCGGGGTGCTCCCCGCCGGGACCGCGGCGCCGGGGCCGGAAGGCGCCCCCGGCAGGGCCCGTGGCGCGGCACGCGGGCCGCCCGTGCCGGCGTGTCCGGACGGCCGTACGATCCGGCGCCCCGCCCGCCAGGCGCCGGACACCCGGCGCAGGCGCAGCCGTGAGTCCGGGGCGGCGCTCTTGGTCGGTTCCATTCCCGTCCCTCTCACAGCCGGTGCCCTCGCCACGCGGCCCGATTGCCCGACGAACCGTCAACGGCACCGCGACTGAAAACCCACCACGCGTCCGGGCACGGCAGGCGCACAACTCAACAGTAGGCCGCAGAAGGCTTTCACGGGCAGCGGTCGCCGACGGTTGCCCGAATGCGCCCCGGCCACCCGTATGCATCTGGTATGCGCCGAACGGGTGAGCTTCAACCGCTACTCCCCGGTCGGAAGGGCGACTTCCGCGGCTGCTTCCGGTCCGCGTTCCAACAGGACGGCGAAACCGTCCTCGTCCAGCACGGGCACCTTCAGCTGCACGGCCTTGTCGTACTTCGACCCGGGATTCTCGCCCACCACCACGAACGCCGTCTTCTTGGAGACGGAACCGGTCACTTTCGCGCCACGGCTCTGCAACGCCTCCTTGGCGCCGTCCCGTGTGTACTGCCCGAGCGTTCCGGTGACGACCACCGTGAGCCCCTCCAGCGGACGCGGCCCCTCGTCCTCACCGGAGCCCTCCTCCTCCATCCGGACGCCCGCGGCCTTCCACTTGCGGAGGATGTCGCGGTGCCAGTCCTCGGCGAACCACTGCTTGAGGGAGGCGGCGATGATGGGCCCGACCCCGTCGGTGGCGGCCAGCTCCTCCTCGCTCGCCTGGTCGATGCGGTCGATCGACCGGAACTCGCGGGCCAGCGCCTCGGCGGCCACCGGCCCGACGTGACGGATGGACAGGCCGGTGAGGATGCGGGCGAGCGGGCGCTGCCTGGCCGCCGCGATGTTCTCCAGCATCGCGAGCGCGTTCTTCTTCGGCTCGCCCTGCTGGTTGGCGAAGACCGTGACGATCTTCTCCTCGCCGGTCTTGGGGTCACGCTTGGGCAGACCGCTGTCCTGGTCGAGGACGTACGCCTTGATGGGCAGCAACTGCTCGACGGAGAGGTCGAACAGGTCGCCCTCGTCCTTCAGCGGAGGCTCGGCCGGCTCCAGGGGCCGGGTGAGCGCGGCGGCGGCCACGTACCCGAAGTGCTCGATGTCCAGCGCCTTGCGGCCCGCCAGGTAGAAAAGACGCTCGCGCAACTGAGCCGGGCAGGAGCGTGCGTTCGGGCAGCGGAGGTCGACGTCGCCCTCCTTCATGGGCCGCAGCGGTGTGCCGCACTCGGGGCACTCGGACGGCATCACGAACTCCCGCTCGGTGCCGTCACGCAGGTCGACGACCGGGCCGAGGATCTCCGGGATGACGTCACCGGCCTTGCGCAGCACCACCGTGTCGCCGATGAGCACGCCCTTGGCCTTGACCACGTCCTGGTTGTGCAGGGTGGCGAACTCCACCTCCGAGCCGGCCACCGTGACCGGCTCGACCTGGGCGTACGGCGTGACGCGGCCCGTACGGCCCACACCCACGCGGATGTTGACGAGCTTGGTGTTGACCTCCTCCGGCGCGTACTTGTACGCGATCGCCCAGCGCGGGGCGCGGGAGGTGGAGCCGAGGCGGCCCTGGAGCGGGATCTCGTCGAGCTTGACGACGACTCCGTCGATCTCGTGCTCCACGGAGTGGCGGTTCTCTCCGAAGTAGGCGATGAACCGCCGCACGCCGTCGAGGTCGTCGACCACCTTGTTGTGCCGGGCGGTGGGCAGGCCCCAGGACTTCAGCAGGTCGTACGCCTCGGAGAGGCGGGTGAGGCCGTCCCTGGAGCCCTTCAGCGCGCCGATGCCGTGGACCACCATGTGCAGCGGGCGGGTGGCCGTGACGCGCGGGTCCTTCTGGCGCAGGGAACCCGCCGCCGCGTTGCGCGGGTTGGCGAAGGGCTTGTCGCCGCCCGCCACCAGGCGGGCGTTGAGCTCCTCGAACTTCTCCATCGGGAAGTAGACCTCGCCGCGGATCTCCACGAGGTCGGGGACGTGGTCGCCGTCGAGGCGGTCCGGGATCTCCGCGATCGTACGGACGTTCGGAGTGATGTCCTCGCCGGTGCGGCCGTCGCCGCGGGTCGCCGCGCGCGTGAGGCGGCCGTGCTCGTACGTCAGATTGACCGCGAGACCGTCGACCTTCAGCTCGCACAGGAAGTGGTACGCGGAGGTGCCGACCTCCTTGGCGACGCGGTCGGCCCAGGCGGCGAGCTCGTCGTCGTCGAACGCGTTGTCCAGGGAGAGCATGCGTTCGCGGTGCTGGACGGCCGTGAACTCCGTCTCGTACGCCCCCGCGACCTTCTGGGTGGGCGAGTCGGGGGTGCGCAGCTCGGGATACTGCTCCTCCAGTGCCTCGAGCGAGCGCAGGAGCCGGTCGAACTCCGCGTCGCTGATGACGGGAGCGTCCTTCACGTAGTACCGGAAGCGGTGCTCCTCGATCTGCTCGGCGAGCTGCGCGTGCTGCTCCCGGGCCTCGGCGGGCACCGTCGTCTCCGCTTGCTTGTCGCCGGCCACCGTGTCGTCCTCCCGTTACTCTGGGTCGTCCGCGAGGGATCTCGCCGCCCGGACGCAGTGCGCGAGCGCCTTGCGCGCGTAGTCCGCGGAGGCGCCCGCGAGCCCACACGTCGGCGTGACCGTGACCGCGTCCGCGAGAAGCCCCGGACTCAGCCCCAGCCTGCGCCACAGCGTCCTGACACCCATGACGCTACCGGCAGGGTCTGACAATGGGCCGTCCGCGGACGGCACGACCCCGGCGAACAGCCGTGTACCCCCTTCCACGGCCTCCCCGATCACCTCGTCGTCACGCTCGGTGAGCAGCGAGAAGTCGAAGGAGACCGCGGCGGCGCGAGCGCGGCGCAGCAGGGCGAACGGGACGTCCGGAGCGCAGGAGTGCACCACGACCGGGCCGTCCGCGTGCACGCCGATCACGTCACGCAGCGTGGCCTCGACGATCTGCCGGTCCACGGCCCGGTGGGTGCGGTAGCCGCTCGCGGTCCCCACCTGCCCGCGCAGGACCGCGGTGAGGGACGGCTCGTCGAGCTGGAGGACGAGCCGGGCGCCGGGGACGCGGCGCCGCACCTCGTCGAGATGGAGCCGAAGGCCCTCGGCGAGCGAGCCGGCGAGGTCGCGGCAGGCGCCGAGGTCGGACAGTGCCGCCTCGCCGTTCTTCAGCTCCAACGCGGCGGCGAGCGTCCACGGGCCGACCGCCTGCACCTTCAGCGGTCCCTCGTAGCCCTGCGTGAACTCCTCCAGAGCGTCGAGGTCCTCCCCGAGCCAGGAACGGGCCCGCCGGGTGTCCCTCCCCGGCCGGTCCCCGAACCGCCAGCCGCTGGGCTCCACGCGCGCGTACAGGTCGACGAGCATCCCGGCGGTCCGCCCGACCATGTCCGCGCCGGGCCCCCGCGCCGGCAGCTCGGCCAGGAACGGAAAGTCCTCGAAGCTCCCGGTGACGGTCCTCGCCGCCTCCCGGGCGTCCCCACCGGGCATGGACCCGACGCCGGTGGCGGCACCAAAGGTGAACTGGCTGTCTTCACTCACCCCGGCAGCCTATGCAACCGCGCGGCGCGCTCACCGCCCCGGCCGCACCGTCAGGTCGTTGACCTCCGCGTCCCCCGGCAGGTCCAGGCACATCAGGACCGTCGTCGCCACCGACTCGGGGTCGATCCACCGCGAGGGGTCGTACTGCTTGCCCTCCTGCTGGTGGACCTTGGCCTGCATCGGGCTCGCCGTGCGGCCGGGGTAGACCGAGGTGACCCGGACGCCGTTTCCGTGCTCCTCCGCGCGCAGGGAGTCCGCGAGGGCCTTCAGGCCGTGCTTGGAGGCCGCGTACGCCGACCACTCCGCGTGGGCTGTCAGGCCCGCCCCGGAGTTCACGAACACCACGTGGCCGCGTGCGGCGCGCAGCTGGGGCAGGAGGAGGCGGGTCAGCTCGGCGGGCGCGACCAGGTTGACGTTCAGCTGGTGGTGCCAGGACTTCGGGGTCAGCTCGCCCACCCGGCCCAGGTCGACCACGCCCGCGATGTGCAGCACGGAGTCCACCCGGTCCGGCAGGCTCTGGTGCGAGAGGGCCCAGGACAGCCTGTCCGGCTCCGCGAGGTCCCCCACCAGGGTCTCGGCCCCGGGGAACTGCGCCGCCAGTTCCTTCGCCCGCCCCGCGTCGCGCGCGTGCAGCACGAGCTCGTCCCCGCGCGCGTGCAGACGGCGGGCCACGGCCGCGCCGATGCCGGAGCCCGCACCGGTGATCACATGAGTAGCCATGCCCGCCATGCTCGCACCACCGCGCTACCGGATACCGAGCGACTCCTCGAGGTACGCCAGCGCCCCGACCGGCTCCTCGGCGAAGAACACCAGGTCCATGAGGGGCCTCGGCAGGAAACCCTCGTCCTCCATGCGCCGGAACTGCTCCTTCAGGCCGTCGTAGAAGCCCGCGGTGTTCAGCAGGACCACCGGTTTGTCGGTGTGCCCGTGCTTCTTCAGCTCCAGGATCTCGGTCGCCTCGTCCAGCGTCCCGGTCCCGCCGACCATGATCACGACACCGTCGGCCTTCTCCAGCAGCAGTTTCTTCCGCTCGGCGAGGTCCCTGGCGACCACCATCTCGTCGACGCCCGCCCTCGCCTTGTGCGAGAGGAACTCCACGGAGACACCCACCAGCCGCCCGCCTGCCTCGTGGACCCCGTCCGCGACCACCTTCATCAGTCCGACGTCGGAGCCGCCCCACACCAGGCTGTGCCCGCCCTTGCCGAGCAGTCCGGCGAACTCCCGGGCGGGGCGCGTGTAGGTCTCGGAGAGGTCGGCGGCGGAGAGGAAGACGCAGATGTTCATGCCGACCACCGTACGCGGGAAGAACCGGGACGCCGTGAGCGCTTTCCCGGTATGGCCGAAGGACACACGATCACCATCGAGCAGGGCGACCGGCACGTGCGCGTGGTGCACGACGGACAGGTCCTGGCGGAGAGCGACCGCGCCCTCGAACTGCGCGAGACCGGCTGTCCCGTGCGGTACTACATCCCCGTCGAGGACGTCCGCACGGACCTCCTGTCCCCCTCCGGCACCCGTACGGTCTGCCCCTTCAAGGGAACGGCGTCGTACTGGTCGCTGCCGGGCGCGCCGGACCTCGTCTGGGCGTATCCGGACCCCGAACCGGACGTCGCCCGGATCAAGGACCACCTCTGCTTCTACGAAGTGGAGGTGTCGTGACCGACCGGCGGCGTGGTCTGCGGCAGTCTCACAGTCATGGACAAGCAGACCATCTCGCGCGACGGCACCCCCATCGCCTACGAACGCACCGGTGAGGGCCCGGCGGTCGTCCTCGTGAGCGGTGCGATGTCCACGGGCGCCACGATGGCGCCCCTGGCCGCGCGCCTCTCGGACCGCTTCAGCGTCATCGTGTACGACCGCCGGGGCCGCGGCGCGAGCGGCGACACGACCCCGTACGCGGTGGACCGCGAGGTCGAGGACCTGGCGGCGCTCGTCGAGGCCGCCGGTGGCGAGGCGTCGCTGTACGGCGTCTCCTCGGGCGGCGCGCTCGTGCTGCGGGCGGCCGCCGACGGACTGCCGGTGTGTCAGGCCGCCGTGTACGAGGTGCCGTTCGCGGACTACGGTCAGGGCGGCGCCGAGGAGCGCGCGCAGTACACGCGGAGTCTGGCCGAGGCGCTCGCGGCCGGGCGCTCCGGGGACGCGGTGGAGCTGTTCCTGAGGCTCACGGGCCTGGCCGAGGCGGTGATCGCGACCGCCCGCCAGTCCCCCATGTGGGCGGACATGGAGGCGATCGCACACACCCTCGCCTACGACGACGCCGTGATGGGCGACGGCCTTCTGCCCCGGGACCGGCTGGCCTCGATCACGGTCCCGGTCCTGGCCGTCGCGGGCGACGCGAGCCCCGAGTGGCTGCGCAGGGCGGCCGAGGCGATCGCCGAGGCGGCGCCCCGAGGCACACACCGCACGCTGCGGGACCAGACCCACATGGTGGACCCCGAGGTGCTCGCGCCGGTGCTGGCGGGGTTCTTCGGCCGGTAGCCGCCGGTGTACGCCGCGGCTACGCGACCGCGGTGGTCGCCCGGACCGTGGACGCGATCGTCGCCGAACCCACCACGCGGGTGCCGTCGTACAGGACGATGGCCTGGCCGGGGGCCACGCCGCGGACCGGCTCGGTGAAGCGGACCCGCAGTTCGCCGTCGGCCGGTTCCGCCGTCACCTCGGTCTCGCCGCCGTGGGCGCGGAGCTGGGCGGTGTAGGTGCCGGGGCCGGCCGGGGCCGTGCCGCACCAGCGGGGCTTGACGGCGGTCAGGGCGGCGACGTCCAGGGCGGACGCGGGGCCGACGGTGACCGTGTTCGTCACCGGGGAGATGTCCAGGACGTAGCGCGGCTTGCCGTCCGGGGCCGGGGTGCCGATCCTGAGGCCCTTGCGCTGGCCGATCGTGAAGCCGTACGCGCCGTCGTGCGTGCCCAGCCTGGCGCCGGACTCGTCGACGATGTCGCCCTCCGCCCTGCCGAGCCGGCGGGCCAGGAAGCCCTGGGTGTCGCCGTCGGCGATGAAGCAGATGTCGTGCGAGTCCGGCTTCTTGGCGACCGCGAGGCCGCGGCGCTCGGCCTCCGCCCGGATCTCGTCCTTGGTGGTGAGCGTGTCGCCGAGCGGGAACATGGCGTGCGCGAGCTGCTTGTC
This sequence comes from Streptomyces sp. PTL18, assembly GCF_059510295.1. Taxonomy (NCBI): domain Bacteria; kingdom Bacillati; phylum Actinomycetota; class Actinomycetes; order Kitasatosporales; family Streptomycetaceae; genus Streptomyces; species Streptomyces sp. PTL18. The sequence goes on from NZ_JCAJZO010000023.1 coordinate 43,903, forward strand.
GTCGAGCACGCCGAGGACGTACGACTGGTCCTTCGCCATGTCGGAGGCGCGGTGCAGCTCGCGGGTGCCGTCGGGCAGGGTCACGATCTTCGCGTAGTGGCCGGTGCAGACCGCGTCGAAGCCCAGCGCCAGCGCCTTGTCGAGCAGCGCCGCGAACTTGATCTTCTCGTTGCAGCGCAGGCACGGGTTCGGGGTGCGTCCGGCCTCGTACTCGGCGACGAAGTCCTCGACGACGTCCTCGCGGAACCTCTCGGCGAGGTCCCAGACGTAGAAGGGGATGCCGATGACGTCCGCGGCGCGGCGGGCGTCGCGCGAGTCCTCGATGGTGCAACAGCCGCGCGCGCCCGTGCGGAAGGACTGCGGGTTCGCGGACAGCGCGAGGTGGACGCCGGTCACGTCGTGGCCCGCCTCGGCGGCGCGGGCGGCGGCGACGGCGGAGTCGACCCCGCCGGACATGGCGGCGAGGACGCGGAGGGGGCGCTGCGGGGTGTCAGTCATAGCCCTTCAAGGGTACGGGGCCGCGGGAACCGGTGCCGGGGAGTATCCGTTGACGATCACAGCGGGGATCACATGGGGGATCGCATGACGGACAGGGACGGCGATCGGCGGCTCGGGCGGCGGGCGCTGGTCCTCGGCGGCACGGCGGCCGCCGTGGGCACGGCCGTGCTGGCGCGGCGGGAACTGGCACACCTGTGGGGGCGGCTGCCCGGTGTCGAGAAGCCGCGGGTGGAGGGCGCGGTCGACTTCTTGGGCGCCCGGTGGGTGGCCGCCTCGCCGGCGAACCTGCGGCGCGCGGACCGGCCGGACGACTACGCCATAGACCGGGTGGTCGTCCATGTCACCCAGGGCGGCTACCGCAGCACGGTGAAGGCGTTCCAGGACCCCGGGCACGGTGCGGCGGCGCACTACGTAGTGCGCCGGGACGGCCGCGTCACGCAGATGGTCCGCGAGCTGGACGTGGCGTTCCACGCCGGCAACCGGGAGTACAACGAGCGCAGCGTCGGCATCGAGCACGAGGGCTTCGTGGAGCAGGCGTCGTCCTTCACCGACGCGATGTACGCGACGTCGGCACGGCTCACGGCCGCGGTCTGCGGGCGGTACGGGATACCCGTCGACCGTGAGCACATCATCGGGCACGTCCAGGTGCCGGGGACGGACCACACGGATCCGGGGCCGCACTGGGACTGGGAGCGGTACATGGGGCTCGTACGGCGTCGGCGGACGGCGCGGGCCCGGTAGGGCTCCAAGGATCCGGGTCAGGTCAGCCCCGCGGAGCGGGCACGCTCCACCGCCGGGCCGATCGCCTTCGCGACCGCCTCCACGTCGGCCTCCGTGGACGTGTGTCCGAACGAGAAGCGCAGGGTGCCGCGGGCCAGGTCCGGGTCGGCGCCGGTGGCGAGCAGGACATGGCTCGGCTGGGCCACCCCTGCGGTGCAGGCGGAGCCCGTGGAGCACTCGATGCCCTGGGCGTCCAGCAGCAGGAGCAGGGAGTCGCCCTCGCAGCCGGGGAAGGTGAAGTGGGCGTTGGCCGGGAGCCGGTCCACCGGGTCGCCGCCCAGGATCGCGTCCGGGACCGCCTTGCGGACCTGCTCGATCAGGTCGTCGCGCAGGGCACCGATCTCGCGGGCGAACCACTCGCGCTGCTCGGCGGCGAGCCGTCCGGCGACCGCGAAGGAGGCGACGGCGGGTACGTCCAGGGTGCCGGAGCGCACATGGCGTTCCTGGCCGCCGCCGTGCAGTACCGGGACGGGGCTGTACTGGCGGCCGAGGACCAGCGCGCCGATGCCGTACGGGCCGCCGATCTTGTGGCCCGAGACCGCCATCGCGGCGAGGCCCGAGGCTTCGAAGTCGACGGGGACCTGGCCGAAGGCCTGGACGGCGTCGGCATGCAGGGGGACGTCGAACTCGCCTGCGACCTGGGCCAGTTCGCGGACCGGCATGACGGTGCCGATCTCGTTGTTGGCCCACATCACGGTGGCGAGGGCCACGTTGTCGGGGTCGCGGGCGATGGCCTCGCGCAGGACCTCGGGGTGGACACGGCCGTAGGAGTCGACGGGCAGGTACTCGACGGTGGCGCCCTCGTGTTCGCCGAGCCAGTGGAGGGCGTCCAGGACGGCGTGGTGTTCCACGGGGCTCGCGAGGATCCGGGTGCGGGCCGCGTCAGCGGCGCGGCGGGCCCAGAACAGGCCCTTCACGGCGAGGTTGTCGGCCTCGGTGCCGCCGGAGGTGAAAACCACCTCGCTGGGGCGGGCGCCGAGGGCCTCTGCGAGGGTCTCGCGGGCCTCTTCGACGGTTCGCCTGGCGCGGCGGCCCGATGCGTGCAGCGAGGAGGCGTTGCCCGTGACGCCGAGGTGCGCGGTCAGTGCCTCTACCGCCTCGGGGAGCATCGGGGTGGTCGCGGCGTGGTCGAGGTATGCCATGGTGCGGCCAATTCTAGGCCCCGCCGTTTTCCCGGGCCGGTGCGGCCGGGCCTCGCCGCAGCCGGCGTCGCGGTCGCGGTGGTCAGAAGCTCCAGGACACCGTGTGGTCCAGTTGCATGAACGTCACCAGCAGCAGCAGGTCCGCCACGCCCAGGCCGAGGCCGAGCAGAGCGCGGCCCCGGCGGGTGGTGCCGCGCCACAGGGCCGCCGCGGCCAGAACGATGGCGATCGGGCCCAGCACGACGTTCAGGACGAGCAGGCCGAGCAGGCCGAGGACGAAGGACGCCACGGCCATGCCGTTCGCGTCGCGCGTCCCGACGCGGCCGGCCCGAGCGGCGGTGTCCGCGCCGCGTGCGGTGGTTGCCTTGGTTCGTGCGGCGGTGAGTTGCATGACGGTCAGCTCCCGGGAGTCGAAGGGCGTACGGCGGTTCAGTGGGCCGACGTGTGGCGGCGCCCGTGCCGCTCACGGACCGCGAAGACCACGAGCCAGACGGCGATGACGGCCGCGGCGACGAGGGTGAAGGAGAGCGGGGCGTGGGCCACGGTGCCCAGGACGGTGCCCAGCAGCAGGAGTGCGGCGACGAGGAACAGCATGGGACGAGATCCCCCTCCGGGATGTCTCTCGTGACGATTCGGTGAACGGTTGTAGTTACAGTTGTTCACTGACTTCCCAGTCTAGCGCGTCCCATGGCTTTGCAATTCCAGAGAACAGTTGTTAACTGCATGGCATGAGTCACACCCTCGGCCTCCGGCAGGTCCAGAAGCAGAAGACCCGGCAGGCGCTGCTGGACGCGGCGCTCGGCCTGCTGGAGGAGCAGAGTCTGAGCAGCCTGGGCCTGCGCGAGGTCACCCGCGCGGTCGGCGTCGCCCCGACCGCCTTCTACCGGCACTTCCGGTCGACCGCGGATCTCGGTGTGGAGCTGGTCGAGCAGGCCCTCGGCAGCCTCCACCCGATGATCGGGTCCACCGTCTCCCCGACCGGAGACAGCGACGAACGCATCGAGCGGGCCGTCGGCCTGATCGCCCGTCATGTGGACGCGTACCCCGCACACGTACGGTTCATCGCTCGTGAACGGCACGGCGGTGTCCAGCCGGTGCGCGAGGCGATACGCCGTCAGCTCGCCCGGTTCGCCGAGGAGGTCAAGGTCGCGCTGGCGGAGCACCCCGAGTCGACGGGGTGGAGCGAGGAGGACCTGCTGATGCTCGCCGGCCTGTACGTCGACCAGATGCTGGTGACGGCTTCCCAGTTCCTGGAGGCCATGGAGGGCGGCGCCGACGAGCGGGAGAGGGTGGCCCGGCTCGCCACGCAGCGGATGCGGCTGATCAGCATCGGCCGCGTCCACTGGAAGGAGTGACGACGCGACGCCGATCGCGCGCGACGACCACGGGCGGCGCGTCCGTCTCCCGAGCGCGACGACCGCGCGCCGGCCCGTCCGCACCGCAGGCCGACGGGGCCAGGGGCGAGAGCACCGGCACAGCCACCACGGGAACGAGACGCGCACGCTTCATGACCTGTGCATGCGCTGCGGGGTTCAGCGCTCGCGCCCGTACAGTTCCATGACGGAGGCCGCCGCCCGCGCCAGTTCCTCGCGGGCCTCGGGCGGTGCGAGGACCTCCAACCGGTCGGCGAAGACCAGCAGTTGGCGCACCTCCAGGACGAACCCGTACGACAGCCGGGCGGTCACCCAGGGGCTCTCACCGTCGTCCTCCGGCAGGGCGACCAGCGCCGAGGCGGCCAGCCGCTGGAACATGTCCAGAGAGTCCCGCCGTACCCGGACCGTCACCTCGAAGCCGTCCGGCCGCTCCTCGGCCGGCTGGACGCGGCGGTACGCGTGCCGTGGGGGGAGACGCCGGGGCGCAACGCGCTGTCCGGGTACGTGATGGAGTGCGTGGCCCACACCTGGGATCTCTGGCAGGCCCTGGGCCGGCCCGGCGAGCTGGACCCCGAACTGGCTCGGTTCGCGCTCGCGGTGGCCCGGCTCGTCCTTCCGGACGCGGAACGGGGCGACGATCTGCCGTTCGCGTCGGCGGTTCCGGTCCCCGAGGAGGCGGACGCCTACGTGCGCCTGGCGGCGTGGCTCGGCCGTCGGCCGCTCGACGCGTAGCACGGCGGGTGCGGCGGGGACGGGGATCGCCCCGCCGCCCTCACCCGCTCCACCCCCAGGAGCTCCGCGCCCGCGGTCAGCCCAGCCTGACCCGTGCCAGCTGGCGGGACTGGGCGACCAGGCGGTCGTCGGCGTCCCAGACCTCCGCGTCCTCCTCCAGGAAGCCGCCGGCGAGGTTGCGTGTGGTGATCGATACGCGCAGCGGGCCGGGGGCCGGGCGGGACCGTACGTGTGCCGTCAGCTCGACCGTCGGCACCCAGCCGGAGATTCCCAGCTCGAAGGCGGTGGGCGGCAGTGCGTCCACCGTGAGCAGCAGGGACAGGGGGTCGGCGTCCCGGCCGTCGGCGAGGCCGAACCAGGCCCGCATCTCACCCCTCCCGGACGGCGCGCCGAGCGCCCAGCCCAGGGTCGCGGGATCCAGCTTGAGCATCAGCCGTTCGGTGATGGCCGAGCTGCCGGGGATCGGCGCCGGAGCGTCCTGCGGGCCGAAGCACTGCTCCAGGGGCGGCATGGCGGGCGGCCGCGCGCTCGTACGGACGTCGTCGGGGAGGGAGTCCAGGTCGCCGTACGAGGCGAGGACGCGGATGCGCTCCACCTCGCGGCCCTCGTCGTCGTACTGGAAGAGGGACGCCTGGCCCGTGGAGAGCGTGCGGCCGGTCCGTACCGGCTCCGTGCGCACGACGGCCGGGCCCGGCTGGGACGCCGTCAGGTAGTGCGCCGAGATCGTGAACGGGTCCCGGTGCGGCAGGGCGTCGGCCAGGGCGCGGCCCAGGACGGCCAGCAGATAGCCGCCGTTGACGGCGCTGATGATCGTCCAGCCGTCGGAGAGGTCGATGTCGTAGACGCCGGGTTCCCGTCGGGCGACCGCGGTGTCGCGGTCGAACTCGCTGTCGCCGATCGTGGCCCGCGCGGCCGGTGCTGTCACTGCTTCTGGCATGCCAGAACGGTACAACAGGAAATTACTAAGCAGTAGCTTTGAGTCTGTGGATTCATGGCGCGACGCCGGGCCTCCAATGCACTTTTCGGCCATTCCTCGGTGAGGTTCCGGCAATTTTTCGGTAAGTGTCCGCACTCGTCCGTGACCGATCCCCGACTGCGTCCCTCTCAGAAGACGTACAGCCAGTTTCGCCCGTTCACAGGAAGAGCCGCCTAGCCGATGAGCCTGACCGGGACGCCGTTCCTCATCACGTCGATCGTCCTGTTGGCGATCGCCCTCATCCTGCCGCTGTTCCTGTGGTCGCGGCTGCGGGGCCCCATGCTGCTGCGCCAGGCCGTGCGGGTGCTCATGCTGGTGTTCGCACAGGCCACGGCGGTCACCCTCGTCTTCGTCCTGGTGAACAACGCCAACAGCCTCTACGACAACTGGTCCGACCTGTTCGGCACGGGCAACCATGTGCAGCAGGCCGCCGACCTCGGCAAGGACGGCACCGGCGGCATCCAGATCAAGGCCCTGCCCAAGGTCAAACAGTCGTTCACCCAGGCCGACGGCCCGGGCATGCACGCGGCCGGCGGGGTACAGGTCACCCAGCTCAAGGGCCGGGTCTCCGGCGTCGACGCAGAGGTCTACGTGTGGCTGCCGCCGCAGTACGACGACCCCGCCTACAAGGACAGGAAGTTCCCCGTCGTGGAGCTGCTGTCCGGCTACCCCGGCTCGGCCAAGGCCTGGTTCGGCTCGCTGAAGGTGCACGAGCAGTTGCTGCCGCTGATGAAGAGCGGGCAGGTGGAGCCGTTCATCCTGGTGTCGCCGCGCACCAACCTCATCGCCAAGGTCGACACCGGCTGCGCGAACGTCCCGGGCGCCGTGAACGCCGACACCTGGCTCAGCATCGACGTGCCCAAGATGATCACGGACAACTTCCGCGCCCAGCCCGCCCCGGACGGCTGGGCTGCAGCCGGGTACTCCGCGGGGGCGCACTGCGCCGCGAAACTCGTGGTCGCGCACCCCGACCGCTACCGGGCCGCGATCAGCCTGTCCGGCTACAACGACCCGATCGGCGAGCGCAACTCGCTGGCCGCGCGGACCGTCGCGCTGCGCCGGGCGAACAACCCCTACTTCCTCCTCAAGGGCTACCGCACCCCGCCCCGGATCTCGCTCTACCTGTCCGGCGAGGACGGCGACGGCTACCAGGCGGCCGCCGCGCTGCAGGCGATCGCGAAACCGCCGACGCTGGTGCGCGCGGTGCTGATCCCGCGCAGCGCCGGCGGGCACAGCATGGCCCTGTGGCGGCCGCAGATCCCGACGGTCTTCACCTGGCTGAGCCAGCAGATGACCGGCCAGGCCACGGGGAGTCTTCCTCAGCCACATTGGACCGCCGGTTCCAGGCGCGCGGAGCTCGCCAGTGGTACTTCAGGGCCATCAGGCGTAGTACGAAGGCGGTGACGACCGCGAGCCCCGAGGTCAGCGGGGTGAGCGCGCCGAAGCGTATGCAGAGCACCACCATGGTGGCCCCGACGATCGCCGGGACCGCGTAGAGGTCGCGGTCCCAGCGGAGCAGCGAGGGCACCTCGTTGGCGAGGACGTCGCGCAGGACACCGCCGCCCACCGCCGTCGCGAGGCCGAGGACGGCGGACGCGGTCAGGCCGAGTCCGTGGTCGTACGCCTTGGTCGTCCCCGCGACGCAGAACAGACCGAGGCCGGCCGCGTCGAAGACGTTGACGGCGACCTGGATGCGCTCCACCTGCGGGTGCAGGAAGACCACCAGGAGAGCGGCGAGCAGCGGGGTCAGGAAGTACCCCAGGTCAGTGAAGGCGGCCGGCGGCACGGCGCCGATGACCACGTCCCGGAACAGCCCTCCGCCCAGCGCGGTGACCTCGGCGAGCACCGCGATGCCGAACACGTCGAAGTTCTTGCGGACGGCCAGCAGGGCACCCGAGATCGCGAAGACGAAGATGCCGACGAGATCCAGCGTGTGCTGGACGGAGGGGCTGAACAATTGCTGGAGCACCCTTACATTCTCACCCATCCGCAAGGATGCACCTTACAAACCAAGGCAAATTCTGGATTGCGCCAAAGTTACAGTGCCGGCTTGCCCGTGGTGAAGATCCACTTCTGAAACAGGTCGTCGAGCCGCCGACCCGAGACCTTCTCCGCGAGACGGATGAAGTCGGCGGTGTCGGCGTTGCCGTAGCGGTGCAGCCGGGTCCAGGCGGGCAGCAGCCTGAAGAACGCCGTGTCACCGATGCGCTCGCGCAGCGCCTGGAGCGTCATCGCGCCGCGTTGGTACACCGCGGAGGCGAACATGGTGTCGCGCTGCGGGTCGGCCACCTTCACCTGCCAGAACGCGTTGTCGGCGGGACGGGCGTCGTACGCCGCGACGAAGGAGTCGTGCGCCGAGCGGGTGCCCTTGTGCTCGGCCCACAGCCACTGGGCGTAGGTCGCGAAGCCCTCGTTGAGCCAGATGTCCTTCCAGCGCTCCACCGAGACCGAGTCGCCGAACCACTGGTGGGCCAGCTCGTGCACGATCGTCGTCTCGTTGCGGACGGCCGAGTACGCGGGCTTCGACTGGACCTCCAGGGAGAAGCCGGCCTCGGGCATGTCGTCGACGACGGCGCCGGTCTCCTCGAAGGGGTAGGGGCCGAACACCTGCGACCAGTAGTCGGTGGCCTCGGCGGTGACCGCGTACACGTCGACGCTGTTGCTGTTCTTCAGGACGGGGTCGACGGCCACGTAGATCGGGATCCCGGACGGCGTCTTCCCGGTCCGCACGTCGAACTTCCCGATGGTCGCCGTCGCCAGGTAGGTCGCCATCGGCTTGGACTCGCGCCAGCGGGTGACGGTCTGGCCGCCCTTGTCGTACGTCGATATGAGCCGCCCGTTGGAGACCGCGGTCAGGCCCTTGGGCGCCTTGATCCGGATGTCGTAGGTGGCCTTGTCGGAGGGATGGTCGCTCGACGGGAACCAGGTGGAGGCGGCGTTGGGCTCGCAGGCGACGAAGACGCCGTCGGCGGTCTTCATCCATCCGTACTTGGAGCCGAACACGATGGGACCGCCCAGGGGCTGCGGGATGCCGCCGTAGGTGACGGCGACCGTGAAGTTCCGGCCCTTGGGCAGTACGCCGCGCGGGGTGATCCGGATCTCGTCGCCCTGACGCGTGAACTGCGCCCGTCTGCCGTTCACCTCGACCTTCGTGACCTGAAGCTGCTGCAGGTCCAGGTCGAAGGAGGTGAGGCTCTGGGTGGCACGGGCCGTGATCGTCGTACGGCCGTCGAGGCGGCCGGTGTCCGGGGCGTACGCCACGTCGAGGGCGTAGTGGCGGGCGTCGAAGCCGCCGTTGCCGAGCTGCGGGAAGTAGGAGTCCCCGATGCCGTCGGACCCCGGTGCCGGGGCGGAGGACGCCGCGACGGCGAGGAAGGAGGCCGCCGTGGTGGCCAGAACACCTAAGCGCGCCGAACGTGCCGAACGGGAGAGTGCCATGGAGTCGTCCCTTCGAGCGTGCGTCGATCAGTCGATCGGACGGTCACGCCAGACTCTGCACTCTCCCGTTCGGTCATGTGCATGACTTTGCCAACTTGTCATGCCTTACTTGTCGGTTGACTCCTGACGGTCCGCTGTCGCGGGCCTGTCGGAAGCGGGCTCCTCGGAGGACGCCTCGCCTGCGGTGTCGGCCGAGGACTCCTCGCCCGCCGGCTCGGAAGGCTCCTCGGCGGAGGCCGCCTCCGCCGCCTCCATGGCTTCGACGGACTCGGCGGGCTCCTCGGTCACGGCCGGTGTACCGGAGGCCTCGGTCTCGGCCCCGGCCTCCGAGGCCACGGCCGCCGACGTCTCCGCCGACTCCGCCAGGACCTCGTCGGCCACCAGCTTCGCCGCCTCCTTGGCGTCGGAGAGCAGCACGGTGTCCTGCGGGGCCTGGTCCTCGAAGTTCTCCGGGTGGTGGCAGGCCACCCGCTGCCCCGGCTTGAGCTCCAGCAGCTGCGGCTCGGTGGTCCGGCAGATCTCGGTCGCCTTCCAGCACCGGGTGTGGAAGCGGCAGCCGCTCGGCGGCGCGATCGGCGAGGGGACGTCGCCCGTGAGCAGGATGCGCTCGCTCTTGGTGTTCTTCCGCTTCGGGTCCGGGATCGGCACCGCGGACATCAGCGCCTTGGTGTACGGGTGCATCGGCGCCTTGTACAGCGACTCCCGGTCGGCGAGCTCCACGATCTTGCCGAGGTACATCACCGCGATCCGGTCCGAGACGTGCCGGACGACCGACAGGTCGTGCGCGATGATCACATACGTCAGGCCCAGCTCCTGCTGGAGGTCGTCCAGCAGGTTGACGACCTGCGCCTGGATCGACACGTCGAGCGCGGAGACGGGCTCGTCGGCCACGACCAGCTTCGGGCTGAGCGCGAGCGCGCGGGCGATGCCGATGCGCTGACGCTGACCGCCGGAGAACTCGTGCGGATAGCGGTTGTAGTGCTCGGGGCTGAGACCGACCACCGACAGCAGCCGCTGCACTTCCTTCTTGATGCCGCCCTCGGGCGTGACGCCCTGGAGCCGGAAGGGAGCGCCGACGATGGTGCCGATGGTGTGGCGCGGGTTCAGCGACGAGTACGGGTCCTGGAAGATCATCTGGACATCGCGGCGCAGCGGGCGCATCCCGCCGACGCCGAGGTGCGTGATGTCCTTGCCCTCGAACTCGACCGTGCCGTCGGTGGGTTCGAGCAGCCGGGTGATCAGCCGGCCCATCGTCGACTTCCCGCAGCCCGACTCGCCCACGACGCCCAGGGTCTCGCCCTTGCGCACCTCGAAGTCGATGCCGTCCACGGCGCGCACCGCCCCGACCTGCCGCTGCAGCAGGCCCTTGCGGATCGGGAAGTGCTTCTGAAGTCCGGTCACCTTCAGCAGGATCTCGCCGTCGGAGACCGCGGTGTCCTCGGTGGTGGTGGCACCGTCACTCTGCGCGGGGATGCTCACTTTTTCGTCGCTCACAGCTTCGGCGCAATCTCTTCGGTCCAGATACGCTCCCGCTGCTCCTGCGTCATGTGGCAGGCCGCCCAGTGTCCGCTGCCGACCTCGGTCAGCTCGGGGCGGACCGTGCGGGTGACGTTGTCCTTCGGGATGTCCGCGTACGGGCAGCGCGGGTTGAAGGCGCATCCGGACGGGACGTTGATGAGGGAGGGCGGGGAGCCCTTGATCGGGATGAGCCGGTCGGTCTCCTCCCGGTCCAGCCGCGGCATCGAGCCGAGCAGGCCCCAGGTGTAGGGGTGGCGGGGCGCGGAGAAGACCTCCTCGGCCGGCCCGCGCTCCACGCACCGGCCGCCGTACATGACCAGCAGGTCGTCGGCCATCTCGGCGACCACGCCGAGGTCGTGCGTGATCATGATGACCGCGGAGCCGAACTCCTTCTGCAGGTCCCGGATCAGGTCCAGGATCTGCGCCTGCACGGTGACGTCCAGGGCGGTGGTCGGCTCGTCGGCGATGAGCAGCTCGGGGTTGTTCACCAGCGCCATCGCGATCATCGCCCGCTGGCGCATACCGCCGGAGAACTCGTGCGGGTAGCTGTCGACGCGCTTGGCCGGCTCCGGGATGCCCACGCGGTCCAGCATCTCGATCGCCCGCTGCTTGGCGACCTTCTTGCTGACCTTGTGGTGGACCCGGTAGGCCTCGATGATCTGCGTCCCGACCGTGTAGTAGGGGTGCATCGCGGACAGCGGGTCCTGGAAGATCATCGCCATCTTGCGGCCACGCATCCGCCGGACGTCGTCCGGGTCGGCGGCGATCAGTTCCTGGCCGTCCAGCCATACCTCGCCGGAGACCCGGGCGTTGGCCGAACGGTGCAGGCCCATCACGCCGAGCGAGGTGACGGACTTGCCGGAACCGGACTCACCGACGATGCCCAGGGTCTTGCCCCGCTGGACGTCGAAGCTGACGCCGTCCACCGACTTGACCAGGCCGTCGTCGGTGTTGAAGTGGATGCGCAGATCGCGTACGGAGAGGAACGCGTCGTCGGCGTCGGAGGGGGCGGAGCCGGCCGGTTCGCCGAGCGCCGCCTTTTCGAGCTTGCTCACGAGTACCTCACGCGGGGGTCGATGGCTGCGTACACCAGGTCGACGACGAGGTTGCAGAAGACGATGAAGAACGCGGCGACCAGGGTCACGGCCATCACGATGGGCAGGTCGTTGTCCTTGATGGCCTGGATGGAGTACGCGCCGACGCCCTGCAGGGAGAAGACGGTCTCGGTGAGCACCGCGGTACCGATGAGGGTGCCGAAGTCCATGCCGAAGATGGTCACGATCGGGGTGAGCGTGGAACGCAGCCCGTGCTTGGTGACGACGACGGACTCCTTGAGGCCCTTGGCACGTGCCGTCCGGATGTAGTCCTCGCTCATCGTCTCCAGCATGCCCGCCCGGGTGAGCCGGGCGTAGGTGGCGGAGAAGAGGAACGCGAGGCTGACCCAGGGCAGCAGCAGATGCCAGGCCCAGTCGGCCGGGTTCTGGGTGAACGGCACGTAGTCCGTGCTGTCCCAGATGGGCCACTGGTAGACGAACAGGGCGTTGATCACCTGGCCGGTGAAGAAGATCGGGAGCGAGACGCCGGCGAGCGCGATGAACATCGAGATGCGGTCCACCGGCTTGCCCTTGCGCAGCGCCGAGATGACGCCCGTCGTCACGCCGAAGATCAGCCAGATGACGGCCGCACCGACGGCCAGCGAGAAGGAGACCGGGATGCGCTGCTGGAGCTGGGGCCACACTTCGATGTGACTCTTGAAGGAGTACCCGAAGCAGGGGGCGCTGCAGTGCGTCGCATCGGGGCCGAACTTGTAGTCGGCGCCCACGAACAGGCCCTTGATGTAGTCCCAGTACTGAACGTAGATGGGCTGGTCGAGACCCAGGTTGTGCTTGATCGCGGCGACGGACGCGGGGTTGGCGTCCTTGCCGACGTACTGGGTGGCCAGCTGGGTGGCTGTCTGGCCGCCCAGACGGGGGACCAGGAAGAAGATGGCGAAGGTGACTGCGCTGACCACCAGCAGCAGTACCAATGCGCCGAAGACGCGTCGGATGATGTACGCAGCCACAGCTGTGCGGCTCCGGGTGGCCGGGGCGGGGGTTGTCCGCCCCGGCCACCCGGTGCCTTCACCTGCCTTTCAGGGGTATCCGGCCTGCTGTTACTTCGAGGAGCTCAGTAGCAGGTAGTCGTACATGCCGAGGTACGCCTGCGTGACCGTGACGTTGGTCGCGGACGTGGGCCTGATCAGCAGGTTCTTGCGGTAGACCAGCGGGACGACCGAGGCGTTGTCGGCGACCATCTTGTCGATGTCGCCCCAGGCCTTGGTGCGGGCCGCGGAGTCGGTGTTGCCGATGGCCGCCTTCAGAGCGGCGTTGATCTGCGGGTCGTTCAGCTCCATCAGGTTGTTGCCGCCCGAGGGCTTGATGGCGCTGCCGTCGATGATCTGGTCGAGGAAGCCGTAGCCGGTCGGCCAGTCGGCGCCCCACGCCATCATCATCATGCCGAGCTTGTGCTGGTGGACGTAGCTCGGGACACCGGCGAAGTTGGAGAAGTACTTGCCGGACGGGAACTGCTTGATGTCGACCGTGATGCCGGCGGCCTTCAGGGAGTTCTGGATGGCCGTGGCCATCGCGATCTCGGAAGGACGGTCGGAACGGGCCGTCAGCGTGGTGGAGAAGCCGTTCGGCTTGCCGCACAGCTTCAGCTCGGCCTTGGCCTTGGCGACGTCACCCTTGTTACCGGCGGTCGGGTACTCGTCGAACTTCGTGTAGCCGTTGACGGACGGCGGCAGCAGCGTGGTGGCCACGTCGCCCTTCGGCGAACCGCCCATGGCGTCGATCACCGACTGCTTGTCGACCGCCCACTGCACGGCCTTGCGGCAGTGCACGTTGTCGAACGGCGCGACGTGCAGGTTCAGCGCCATGTAACCGGTGGCGCCGGCGTAGGAGTTGTCCGTCAGCTTGGCGTACTTGCCGCTCAGGACCTTCGGCTGGGTCTGCGGCTGCACACCGGCGCCGGAGATGTCGGCCGTGATCTTGTCAGCCAGCAGGTCGTTGTCGATCGAGACCGGGTTGACCTTGAACTTGACCTGGATCTTGTCCGGCAGCGCCTTGCGGATCGGGTCCGTCTTCGGGTCCCAGTTCGGGTTGCGGACGAGGGTGGCGCTGGCGCCCTCCTCGTACGACGAGAACTTGTAGGGGCCGGAGGACACGATGTGCTGCACGTACTTCGCACCGTCGTCCTTCGCCTGCGGCACGGGGGCCGTCTGGGAGAAGGTCGCCAGGTAGTCGAAGTCAGCGAACGGCTGGTTCAGGTGGAAGACGATCGTGCGGTCGTCCGGGGTGGCGATGGAGTCCAGGCCCTTCTTGTCCTTGTACGGGCCCTTGTACTTGTCACCGCCCTCCAGGTACGCCTTGAAGTACGTCGGGCCGTTGGACAGGGCCTCGGGCGCGAAGTTGGAGCGCTCGATGGCGTACTTGACGTCCTTGGACGTGATCGGGGTCCCGTCCTCGAACTTCAGGCCCGAACGCAGGTGGTAGGTCCAGGTCTTGGCGTCGGCGCTGGGCTTGCCGAGCGAGTCCGCGAGGTCGGGGACGACGGTGAGGCCGTCCTTGCCCGCGGCCGGCTTGAACGTGACGAGCGTACGCGCGTAGAGGCGCGAGAAGTTCTGCACGAAGCCGTAGTACGTGTTGCCCGGGTCCAGGGAGTCCGGCACGTCCGAGTCCTCAAGAGTGACCGTCCCTCCCTTCTTGCTCGACGCGTTCACGATGGAGGTCAGCGCCGCGTCCTTCTTGGCGTTGCCACCACCACTGCTGTTGTCGCCGCCCCCGCCGCCGCATGCGGCGGCACCCAGGGAGAGCGCCAGGACCGACGCCGCGGCGGCGGTCGCCCTTCTCGTCTTCACGTGAGGAAAGCCCCCTCTATCGATGGATCACTTGCTGCGAGGGTCGAGTGCGTCACGCAGCCCGTCACCCAGCAGATTGAAGGCCAGGACGGTGATGAAGATCGCCAGTCCGGGCACGAACATGTACTGCGGATCCGCGGTGTAGAGATCCACGGCGTTGCTGAGCATTCCGCCCCAGGAGGCCTGCGGCGGAGCGATGCCGACTCCGAGGAAGCTCAGCGCAGCCTCGAAGAGGATGTTCGTCGGGATGATCAGCGTCGAGTAGACCAGGATCGGAGCGACGAGGTTGGGGAGCAGCTCCCGGAACAGGATGTACGGACCCCGCGCTCCGAGGCTGTGGGCGGCGTCGACGAACTCCCGCCTCCGCAGGCTCAGTGTCTGCGCGCGCACGATACGGCCGATGTACGGCCAACTGAAGAAGCCGATCACGAAGATCAGCACGCAGATACGCAGCGGCAGGCCGTTGAGTCCGAAGAAGCCGTCCTGCACCGAGGCGGAGATGGCGATGGCGAACAGCAGCAGCGGGAAGGCGAGGAACGTGTCCATCAGCCTGCTGACGATGCTGTCGATCCAGCCTCCGTAGTACCCCGCCACGACGCCCAGCACCGTGCCGATCGCCACCGCCAGCACGGTGGCGCCACCCGCGACCAGCAGCGAGACCCACGAACCGTCGATGATGCGGGCGAGCATGTCACGGCCGTACTGCGGATCGACGCCGAGCGGGTGGTCCCAGCTCATGCCGCCCCAGCCACCCTTGGGGGCCAGCAGCGCCGGGTCGATCAGGTTCTGGTTGAACTTGTCGGGGTCAAGCCCGAAGGCCCATTCGATTGGCTTGGCGAACACCGCCATCAGGACGAGCAGGATGACGACGACGCCACCCGCCACGGCCACCTTGTCCCGCTTGAACCGAGTCCAGGCGATCTGGCTGAGTGAGCGCCCTTCGATCTGACTCTTCTTGACCCCGGCGAGCACGGACTCGGGCGGCGCCCCCGCCTCTGCCCCGGTGGTCTCGATCGGTGCGGTCACAGTTGACCTGACCCCTCTCGCCGGTGGTGACCGGCCTTTGCCCGCCGCTGTGGGCGGCTTGGTTCACTTACCTACTGCGCGGCGGCCGCAGATGGTGACGGCCCAACCGTTCAGGAGCCTCTGCTTGGTGCGATCACAGGATCGACCGCCTCGCGCCTGGGAGGCGAGTCTTCAACGCCTTCGCGATCAACCGCCAGATCTGACAGTGAAAGGATGCATAAACGTGATGCGGACTGGGGAGATCCGTTATCCGGACAGCTCGTAGCGCGGTGCGGACACCATCAAACTGGGACATACCGCGCGATAGAGGAGTGAATCACCCTCATCTACGCGCGAAGAAGTGATCCGGATACCGAACCCGGTCTTCCGCCCGGGAAGCACTCGCGTCAGTACACCCCGCGCGCCGGCGGATAGCCGTAACCGCCCGCCGCGGGGGCCGCTGCCGGAGCGTGGGCTTCGCGGTCGTAGAACGGGCGGGCGTTGACGCGCAGCCACATCGCCACCGGGTCGTACGCGTCGGACAGCGCGACCGTCGTCACCGGCAGGCCCTCGGGGACGGCCGTGACGGACTGCTGCATCATCGCGCGCACCGCGTCGACGGCGGGCGGCGAGGCGTCGTACACGTCCAGTCCGATCGCCAGGTAGGGGGCGCCGAGAGACGGTTGCACCCAGGCGCGGCGCAGGGAGCGCACGGCGGGGGTGCGGTGGGCGTTCTGCGTGAGCAGGGCGTAGAACTGCGGGATCTCGATGGCCGGTTCGGACAGCCTCAGGGGGCCCGCGGGGTGGCACTCCAGGCCGGTGGCGATGCGGCGCAGGTCCAACCAGGGGATGCCGACGCCGCCGCCGGGAGCATGCGGGTTGAGCCACAGGCCGTAGTGACCGGGGTAGAGGGCGCGGGCCACGTCGGCGCCGTCGATCACCTCGTAGGAGCGACTCCAGCCGCTGGCCGAGAGTTCCTGCGCGGAGGTGACGCAGGGTGCGTAGCCGTGGCCGTCCACTTCCATGGTCGCGTACTGGGCGTCGGGCGAGCCGGCCTGGCCGTGCCACAGCAGCATCCAGACCCTGCCGGTGGACGGGGTCGCGAGCGCGCGCAGGAGCGCCTCGTAGGCGTCGTAACGCCCGGGCGTCACCTGGCGCAGCATGTGCTCGACGCTGGCGCTGGCGCTCGCGCTCACCTGTCGTACCGCCTCTTCTGGAAGTTGCCCGCGTTGGGGAACAGCTTAAGCGCCCACCGGCTCGGGGCCCGCTGCCATGCGGCGGGTGCGGTCGCCGGCGGTCGGCCGCTCCCCGCCCTCTCGGCTTCGCCCGGACGAGGGGACCTCCGTCGCGGCGCAGCCGCACCCCGGCACGGCCCCGCGCCCCCTGCCGGGCGCCCCTCAGTAGCCCTGCTGGTAGAAGGGCCGGACCTTCTCCTTCATCCAGTCCGCCACCGGGTCCTGGGCCACGTCCAGGAGGACCAGGTTGACCGGCCACCTGACCGCCACCCTGGCCAGGGCGCGGCCCAGGGCGTCCAGCGGGAGGGCGCGCAGGTCGCCCTCCTGCGGGGAGAGCTCCACGCCGATGAACATCACCGGGTCGGCCGTCTCGACGGTGGCGAGACAGCGGCGTGCCGTGAGGACCACGCCGGCCGCCGTGAACTCGGCGGACGCGGCGGCGAGGAAGTCCACGGGGTCGTCCTGCCAGTCGGGTTCGAACAGGCGGACGCGGCCACCGGTCGTGGGGCCGTCCAGCGGGGTGCGTCCGACGCGGCACAGCTCGGCCACCGCCTCCGGAGGCAGGGGTATCCCCACCACACCGCCCGGGTTGACCACGATGCCGACCTGCGGGGGCAGCCCGCGGGCGAACTCGACGGCGGGCGCGATGGTGTACGCCATGTGGCCGCCGGCGACGTGGCGGAACTGCTCCTCCGAACTGAACACCGGGACGTACGCCTGACCCTCGATCTCCGCCGTGGGCAGGTCGAGGGGGCCGCTGTGCGGGCCTCCGCCGTTCGGCAGCGGCACCCACAGGTGGCTGCGGCCGAGCACCTCGACGATCCGGCCGCCCGCCGAGGGGATGCCGAGCGAGGCGGAGAGCACCTCCTCCAGCTCGTTGCCCGGCCATCCGCCGTGCGGATGGGGGTGCGCCTGTGCGGGGAAGTCCGCGGGAAGGTCCGCCGGGAAGTCCATCTGCCTACCGCCTGCCGATTACCACTGGTGTGGCGAAAAGGCTAACGGGTGTGCGGGCAGCGCGATTCATTCCGCTCCTTCCGCCCGGACCGCGAAGTCGATCCGGCGCAGCACGTCCGCCGCGTCCCGGTCGAGCAGGACCGCCGAACCGCAGCCCTTCGGAAGCAGGCCCCGCTCGACGGAGCCCAGCAGCCGGCGGGTGGCGCGGCGGTGGCGCAGGAAGGCGTACCGGGAGACGCCCCGGCCCCGCTCGCGCTGGCCGTCCAGGGCCGTGTCGGGGGTGACGTCGAGCAGGAGCAGGTGGAGCGTGCCGCCGCGGCGCCCGGCCGCGCGGACCAGCCAGGTGCGCACCCAGGTCTGGGTGCCGCAGTCGTGCACGACGACCCCGGTGCCGGCGCGCACGGCGCTTCGCAGGGCCGCGTAGTGGGCGAGGCGGACCAGGGGCCGGTACACCGCGTACGGCAGGAAGCGGGCCACACGCGCGTCCCAGCGGTCGCGGGTGTCCTGGGAGTCGATGCGGGCGCCGGCCACCGCGCGCCGCATAAGGGTGGACTTGCCGCTGCCGGGCAGGCCGGTGACCACGACGAGGTCGTGGGCGCCGAAGGTGAGCCCGTACGGGCTGCGGCCCCTGCGGTCGCGCAGGTCGCGGACCACCGGCGCCGGCGCCGGCGCGCCGGCCTCCCGGGCCGGGGCGACGGGCTGCCGGGGTACCGCGATGCCCGTGGTGGCGTACGCCGTCGTCCTGTTCACCGTGATCGTCCTCCCTTGCGGTCAGGAAGTCCCGTCCCCACCGAGCGTAAAGAGAAGGTAATGGACGATTCTCGTGGTGGCGTTCGCGTACGGCCACAAGCCGGTTACAAGTGCCGCCCTGCCGGGATCGGGCGCGGCGTGCAATGATGTGCGCGCCAACTGCATACCGGCCGCTTGAATCCGCGCGGGAGAGTTCCGGGGACGTACGGCTTGCGTACGTGGGCCCGGGCGCCGAAGGAGCAAGTCCCTCCCTTGAATCTCTCAGGCCCCGATACCGCGCGGGCGAGGCACATCTGGAAAGCGGGCCGCCTCCCGGTGGCTCCACCCAAGGTGCAAGCCGTGACGCCCCGCCGCGCGGGCGATCACGGCGAACCTCTCAGGTTCCGATGACAGATGGGGAGGACCGTCCTCGCCTCCCCCATGCCCGGCTGCGCTCGCGTGGGGGGACCCCACGTCTTGGGAGCACAACCGATGAGCAGTAGCCCCCTGCGCCGTACCGCGCTCGATGCCCTGCATCGTTCGCTCGGCGCGACGATGACCGACTTCGCCGGCTGGGACATGCCCCTCAGGTACGGCTCCGAGCGCGACGAGCACGTCGCCGTCCGTACCAGGGCAGGGCTGTTCGACCTCTCGCACATGGGCGAGATCACGGTGACCGGGCCGGAGGCGGACCGGTTCCTCAACCACGCGCTCGTCGGCGACATCGCCTCCGTCCGTGTGGGCCGCGCCCGCTACACCATGATCTGCCAGGAGGACGGCGGCATCCTGGACGACCTGATCGTCTACCGGCTCGCCGACACCGAGTACATGGTCGTCGCCAACGCCTCCAACGCCCAGGTGGTGCTGGACGCGCTGACCGAGCGGGCCGCGGGCTTCGCCGCCGCGGTGCGCGACGACCGGGACGCCTATGCGCTGATCGCCGTCCAGGGCCCCCAGTCCCCCGGCATCCTGAAGTCGCTCACCGACGCCGAGCTGGACGGCCTGAAGTACTACGCCGGCCTTCCCGGCACGGTCGCGGGCGTCCCCGCCCTCATCGCGCGCACCGGCTACACCGGCGAGGACGGCTTCGAACTGTTCGTCGCGCCCGAGCACGCCGAGAAGCTGTGGCAGGCGCTGACCGAGGCGGGCGCGCCCGTCGGCCTGGCCCCCTGCGGGCTGTCCTGCCGGGACACCCTGCGCCTGGAGGCGGGCATGCCGCTGTACGGGCACGAGCTGGGCACCGCGCTGACGCCCTTCGACGCCGGGCTCGGCCGGGTGGTGAAGTTCGAGAAGGAGGGCGACTTCGTAGGGCGTGCCGCGCTGGAGGCAGCCGCGTCCCGTGCCCGGGAGAACCCGCCGCGCGTCCTCGTCGGCCTGGTCGCCGAGGGCCGTCGCGTTCCGCGCGCCGGGTACCCGGTCGTCGCGGGCGGCGAGGTGATCGGCGAGGTCACCTCCGGGGCGCCCTCCCCCACGCTGGGCAGGCCGATCGCGATGGCGTACGTCGACGCCGCGCACTCGGCGCCGGGCACCCCCGGGGTCGGGGTGGACATCCGGGGCAGCCACGAGCCGCACGAGGTCGTGGCGCTGCCGTTCTACAAGCGCCAGAAGTAGGCACTCGACGGGCAGGTGACGTGACCGCGCGCGCCCCCGCCGTGCTCGCGCACGTCTCCAGCAGCACTCCCTTCACCACCACTCCCCCGCGTACAGGAGAATTCAGGCCATGAGCAACCCCCAGCAGCTGCGCTACAGCAAGGAGCACGAGTGGCTGTCGGACGCCGAGGACGGCGTCGCGACGGTCGGCATCACGGAGCACGCGGCCAACGCGCTCGGCGATGTCGTGTTCGTCCAGCTCCCGGAGGTCGGTGACACGGTGACCGCGGGCGAGACCTGCGGTGAGCTGGAGTCGACCAAGTCGGTCAGCGACCTCTACTCCCCGGTCGGCGGCGAGGTCACGGAGGTCAACGAGGACGTGGTCAACGACCCGTCGCTGGTGAACTCCGAGCCCTTCGAGGGCGGCTGGCTGTTCAAGGTACGCGTGTCCGAGGAGCCGGCCGACCTGCTGTCCGCCGACGAGTACGACACCCACATCGCCGGCTGAGGAGCACCTGGTCAGATGACCCTTCTGAACACGCCCCTGCACGAGCTCGACCCGGACGTCGCCGCCGCCGTCGACGCCGAGCTGCACCGCCAGCAGTCCACCCTGGAGATGATCGCCTCCGAGAACTTCGCCCCGCTGGCGGTCATGGAGGCGCAGGGCTCGGTCCTCACCAACAAGTACGCCGAGGGCTACCCCGGCCGCCGCTACTACGGCGGCTGCGAGCACGTCGACGTCACCGAGCAGATCGCCATCGACCGGATCAAGGAGCTGTTCGGCGCGGAGTACGCCAACGTGCAGCCCCACTCCGGGGCCTCCGCCAACCAGGCCGCGCTGTTCGCGCTGGCGCAGCCCGGTGACACGATCCTCGGCCTGGACCTGGCGCACGGCGGCCACCTGACCCACGGGATGCGGCTGAACTTCTCCGGCAAGCAGTTCGACGTGGTCGCCTACCACGTGGACGCCACCGGCCTGGTCGACATGGCCGAGGTCGAGCGGCTCGCCAAGGAGCACCGCCCGAAGGTGATCATCGCCGGCTGGTCGGCCTACCCGCGCCGGCTGGACTTCGCCGAGTTCCGCCGGATCGCGGACGAGGTCGAGGCCTACCTGTGGGTCGACATGGCGCACTTCGCGGGCCTGGTCGCCGCCGGTCTCCACCCCAACCCGGTCGAGTACGCGGACGTGGTCACCTCCACGACCCACAAGACCCTCGGCGGCCCCCGCGGCGGCATCATCCTCGCCAGGAAGGAGTTCGCGAAGAAGCTGAACTCGTCCGTCTTCCCGGGCTTCCAGGGCGGCCCCCTGGAGCACGTGATCGCAGCCAAGGCGGTCTCCTTCAAGATCGCCGCGTCGGAGGAGTTCCGGGAGCGCCAGCGGCGTACGGTGGAGGGTGCGAGGATCCTCGCCGAGCGGCTGACGGCGGCGGACGCCCGCGAGGCCGGCGTGAACGTCCTGACCGGCGGTACGGACGTGCACCTGATCCTGGTCGACCTGCGCGACTCCGAGCTGGACGGGCAGCAGGCCGAGGACCGCCTGCACGAGGTCGGCATCACGGTCAACCGCAACGCGGTCCCGAACGACCCGCGCCCCCCGATGGTCACCTCCGGCCTCCGGATCGGCACGCCCGCCCTCGCGAGCCGCGGCTTCACGGCCGAGGACTTCGCCGAGGTCGCCGACGTGATCGCCGAGACGCTGAAGCCGTCCTACGACGCGGAGGCGCTCAAGGCCCGGGTGAAGGCCCTGGCAGAAAAGCACCCGCTGTACCCGGGTTTGAGCAAGTAAGTCCCCGGTGGGGCACCCTGGGGAGGGTGCCCCACCACCCCCTGTCTTGAGGAGTGACCGTGGCCATCTCGGTCTTCGACCTGTTCTCGATCGGCATCGGCCCGTCCAGCTCCCACACGGTCGGCCCGATGCGCGCGGCACGCATGTTCGCACGGCGACTGCGCAACGAGGGCCTGCTGCCCTCCGTCGCGTCGGTGCGGACGGAGCTGTACGGCTCGCTGGGCGCGACCGGGCACGGCCACGGCACCCCGAAGGCGGTGCTGCTCGGCCTGGAAGGCGCCTCGCCGCGCACGGTGGACGTGGAGACGGCGGACGCCCGGGTGGAGGCGATCAGGACCGGGGGCCGGATCAAGCTCCTGGGCGAACACGAGATCGCGTTCGACTTCGA
Source organism: Streptomyces sp. PTL18 (assembly GCF_059510295.1). NCBI lineage: Bacteria > Bacillati > Actinomycetota > Actinomycetes > Kitasatosporales > Streptomycetaceae > Streptomyces > Streptomyces sp. PTL18. Next base: position 65,945 of record NZ_JCAJZO010000023.1, read on the forward strand.
CACGGATCTCGTGCTGCACCGCCGCAAGGCGCTCCCGTACCACGCCAACGGCATGACGGTCTGGGCGTACGACGGCACGGGCGCCGAGCTGCTGTCGAAGACGTACTACTCGGTCGGCGGCGGCTTCGTCGTGGACGAGGACGCGGTCGGCGCGGACCGCATCATGCCGGACGACACGGTCCTGAAGTACCCCTTCCGCACCGCCGACGAGCTGCTCCGCCTCACGACGGAGACGGGCCTGTCGATCTCCTCTCTCATGCTGGAGAACGAGCGGGCGTGGCGCACCGAGGACGAGATACGCGCCGGGCTGCTGGAGATCTGGCGCGTGATGCGGGAGTGCGTCCGGCGCGGCATGTCCCGCGAGGGCATCCTCCCGGGTGGTCTGAAGGTGCGCCGCCGCGCGGCCGTCACGGCCCGCCAGCTGCGCGCCGAGGGAGAGCCGTTGGCGCACGCGATGGAGTGGATCACGCTCTACGCGATGGCGGTGAACGAGGAGAACGCGGCCGGTGGCCGGGTCGTCACCGCCCCCACGAACGGCGCCGCGGGCATCATCCCGGCGGTACTGCACTACTACATGAACTTCGTACCGGGCGCCGACGAGGACGGCGTGGTCCGCTTCCTGCTCGCCGCGGGCGCGATCGGCATGCTCTTCAAGGAGAACGCGTCCATCTCCGGCGCGGAGGTCGGCTGCCAGGGCGAGGTCGGCTCGGCCTGCTCCATGGCGGCCGGCGCGCTGGCGGAGGTGCTCGGCGGCACCCCCGAGCAGGTGGAGAACGCGGCCGAGATCGGCATGGAGCACAACCTCGGCCTGACCTGCGACCCGGTCGGCGGTCTGGTCCAGATCCCGTGCATCGAGCGCAACGGCATGGCGGCGGTGAAGGCGGTCACGGCGGCCCGCATGGCGATGCGCGGCGACGGCTCCCACAAGGTCTCCCTCGACAAGGTCATCAAGACCATGAAGGAGACCGGCGCGGACATGTCCGTCAAGTACAAGGAGACGGCGCGCGGCGGGCTGGCCGTCAACATCATCGAGTGCTGAGGATGTAGGCCCCGACCAGCGCGTTCGTGTCTTTCGGCGCTGTCGGGGCCTTCCCTGCTTACGCCGCGAAAAGTCCCCGAAAAAGTCCCCGGGACAGGCGTGAAAGTCCCCGAAAAGTCCCCAGGATGTCCCGGCTAAACGCTCTTCATCATCGGGGTTGGGTAGGGGGCGCCTCCCGGCCGACCCTGCCGCCCTCGGACCGTCTCGGGGCGTAGAGCGGTTCCCTGTACATCAGGTGGCGGGACCTGCGCATTACGAGACCATGAGCGATCGTGTTGCCTGGCACCTCGTCGTGCTGCGTGGTGACGTTTTTCCTGATCAGAGCACGTGCGACAGGTTGGCCTGTGCCACCCCGTGATGCATGGTCCAAAGGCGTCTGTCCACCGGCTGTCCACCGCCCGATGCCCCTCAGCCCGCGCTGTTGTCGGCAAGAGGTGTGCGCGAGGCTCCGACAGGGGATTCGAACCACTCGGGGCACCGGAGACCGGTGCACTGGCGGTTCTCTCGGCAGACCGCCCGGTCTCAGCTCCAGAGGTGCGCAGAGCGTCGCGCCCCGACCAGGCTCGCGTGCGATGCCCCCACGGTGGGAGCGAGCGGAGCGGTGGCCCTTGATCAACACTGCTGGGCTTCGTACCCTCGCTCGATGGGACATGACGACCTTCCGGCCCTTGAACTCGCCTTCCCCGGTCCGGAACGTGACCGTGGTGTGGCGGCGATCCTGAGCGGACAGAAGACCGCGCTCACGGGTCTCCTGGAGATTTACGAGCACGCCGGGGAGGCAGTGCCGATGACCGGTCAGCGATTCTCGGTGCTTGATTCCGAGGGGCGCCCGGCCGTCACGATCGAGGTCGTCGACGTGCGCGTCGTTCCCATGAAGGAGATCGACGACGACTTCGCGCGAGCCGAGGGACGCGGCTACTCCGACGTGGCCGAGTGGCGGGCAGCCCACGAAGAGTTCTTCCGGAGCGATGGCGTGAGCGAGTACCTGGGACGCACCCCGGTCATTGATGACCACACTCTTGTCGTTGCGGAACGCTTCCGAGTGGTCGAGCCCGACGGCTCGGGAGGTCCGTGAGCCGGGCCCGACTCGATGAGAGTCCGGGACCAACCGGACAGACCCTGTGGCTGCTGGGAACGGCTGCTGGTCAAAGCCACTCGTTGATGGCTGCGACCAGCACGGTTGCCTCGTAACGGACGGCGAGCTTGTCATATCGCGTGGCGACGGCTCGGTGGCGCTCAAGCCGGTTGATCCCGCATTCCACCGTGTGGCGCCCTTTGTGGTCGGCCTTGTCGAACTGGGGCGGCCGGCCGCCTCGTGAGCCGAGCTTCTTGCGGTTGCGGATCTGGTCGGACTTCTCCGGAATGCGGCACGCGACGCCTTGTTTGCGCAGGTAGGCGCGGTTCGCGCGAGTGCCGCAGGCCTTATCGGCACGGACCCGGTCGGGCTTGGTGCGGGGCCGGCCGGGGCCGATGCGGGGCACCCGGTGCCCTTCAATACAGGCTGGAACTGCGTGCTGTCGTGCCTCTGGCCGGCGTGGTCGAGCAGGGACAGAGGCTTCCGTCCTTGCTCGACCGCGAGGTGCAGCTTGGTGGTCAGTCCCCCGCGCGAGCGTCCGAGGCCGTGGTCGTCGGGCTCAGTGTCGACTCCACCAGGAGGCTCACGAGTTCGATTCGACCGCCGGACGAGGGTTGTAGGTGCTGATCTCGATGAGGTTGCCGTCCGGGTCGCGCAGGTAGGTACTGGTGATGGGTCCTTGGGCGCCGGTTCGCGGCACGGGGCCTTCCAGCACGGGCACTCCGCAGGCGGTCAGATGGGCCAGGATCTGTTCCTGCGGGATGTCGGTGACCAGGCACAGGTCTGCGCTGCCAGGGGTGGGGTGCGTGGCGTGCGGGAGGAGTTCGCTGCCGGCCTGATGGAGGTTGATCTTGCTGGCGCCGAAGGCCAGTGCGCGGCGTCCCTCCCCGAAGGTGACCGGGCGCATGCCCAGGACGCGTTCGTAGAAGTCGACGGTCCGTTCGATGTCGGCGACGGTCAGCACCAGGTGGTCCAGGCCGGTGATCCGGATCCTCGGCCCCGGTTCGAGGGAATACCGGCCCAACTGCCGTTCGCAGGCGTCCCATGCCAGGGCGGAGAGCAGGTCCCGTGAGCGGGTGAACAGCCGGTGCAGGGTGGGGCCGTGGCGCTCGGCGAGGTCGGGATTGTGCGCGAGCGCGTCGAGTTCGTTGGCCGCGGTGATCTCGACGAAGGCGCGCACGTCCAGCGGCGATGGGGTGTGCTCCCGGCCGGTGAAGCGGTCGCGGAAGACCGCCGGTCGCCCGCTCGCCAACCGGGGATACACGACTGCGCGGTCACAGCTGGCGTAGAGGTGGACCAGTGCCTCGGCCCGTTCGCCGATCAGCTCGGCGAGAAGCGCGCGCTCGTCGGTGCCCATCAGGGCGTGGTCGAACCCGTCGGTTCCGTACATCGCGTGACACAGTCCGGCGGCCTGCAGGTCCGGACCGGCGCCCCACTCCGCCAGCAGGCGTGCGACGCGGTTCAGGTGGTCCAGGAGCGTACCGCCGGGATGCTTTGTCTCGCCGGCGCGGCGGGCGCGCAGGAGGGCCTGGACAGCGGGCCAGGCCGCCGCAGGGTCACGGTCGCTTCCTGTTGAGCCGCCGTCGGATGGGACGGATCGCCGCATCGGGTTCAGGCCTCCGGGGTCGTCAGGCGTGTGACCTCTGCCACCAGTCGGGCCGTGACCGGGGTCTCGACCTGGTGGGCGGCCCCGGCGCGGAGAACTGCTCCGCCGATGGCATCGACTTCGAGGGGGCGTCCGGCCTCGGCGTCACGCTGCATGGAGGACTTCATGGTGTCCGGGACGCGGTCGAAGAAGGAGAGCACGGTCTCGGTCGTCACCTGTGCGCCGGCAGCCCGGGCCACGGCGGTGATCTCGTCGAGCACGGCGAGCAGTTCCGGACGTAGGTCGCCGCGGATGGTTCCGACGTCCGCGCGGTGTCGGGTGGTCAGCAGGGCGAGCGGGGCGAGGAAGGCGAGCTTGTCCCAGAGCATCGCCGTCTCGTCGCTTCGCAGGGTCACGCCGAGACCGGCGTGCCGCAATCGGCCCGCGAACTCGTCGAGATGAGCGGCAAGTTCGACGTTGGCGAAGGGACTGGTGTGGTGGATGCGCCCCGGTGCGGTGCGCGTTGCTTCGACCTTGATCGTGCCGGCGGCGACCTCGGCCGCGGGGTAGCGCTCGCGCAGCAGGCGGAGGTGGTCGAGGCCGTTGAGCAACGGGATCACGACCGCATTGCCGAGGACGGCGGCCGGGACGCGGTCGAGCGCCTCGTCCAGGGAGGTCTGCTTGACCGTCACAAAAACGGCGTCCACCGCCTCTCGCAACCGGGTGTCCGCCTCCACCACCGCGGTGAAGTCCCCGTACCGGGCGCTCTCCACGCGCAGGCCGCCCTGGCTCAGTGCGGTGGCGGTCGCCTCGCCGGCCAGGCAGATGACGCGGTGCCCGTCACGGGCGAGGAGCGCACCGATCAGGCCTCCGACACCACCCGGTCCGAGGACGGCCACCGTCAGCGGGGTTGTGTTCATCTGAGCTCCTGTCGTCCTTGGGAGACCCGTTCAGCCGGGCTGAGGCCGACGGGAGCCAACGGGAGGAGTGGCGCGTGGACCACGGCATCTCCCCTCGGCGCGAAACGGGTCGACACCCGCCGGCCGCTCACCGCACCGCGTCCGGAACGGGTGAGCGTCGGGCGGGTTGCCGCCCTGGGCAGTAATGATCAAGCGCCCCACGACCCAAGTCAATCAACGGATTTACTGGCATCACTCCAAGCGATACCTTGGGTCGACGTGACTCTCGACGATCTCCGCGTCTTCGCCGCGGTCTGCCGGGCCGGCTCGCTGAGCGCGGCGGCCCGTGACCTTTCCTGCACGCAGTCCGCGGTCAGCCAGCACGTGAAGCGGCTGGAGCGGGAGTTGGGCCTGAGCCTGCTGGAACGGCACACACGGGGCGTGGTGCCCACGCCGGCCGGACACACGCTGAACGCGGCGGTCACCGAGGGCCTGGGCAGCATCGACCACGCACTTCGCCGACTCGAAGAAGCCGCGCGCGCGGAAGGCGGATCGGTACGGGTCACGACGGGAGCCACGACCATCCGGCACTTCATGTCCGCGGCCGTCGTCGACTTCCGGCGGCAGTTTCCCCGCGCCAGCCTCGAGTTCCAGACCGAGACCTCCAGCCGCGGCTGCTTCGACGCGCTCGCCGCCGGCCGCGCCGACCTCGCCTGGATCACCCTGGGGCCCACAGATCGCGCCATCGAGCAACGCCCCGTCGTCGAAATCCCCTGGGCCCTCGCCGTTTCGGCGTCCGACCCGCTCGCGGCCAAGGCCCGCGTCGAACCGGCCGACCTGCAGGACGCCCGGCTCATCGGGCTTCCGCAGAACTCCACCTCCCGCCTGCAACTCGGCGCCTGGCTCGCGGAAGCCGGGATCCGGCCGGTCTTCGACACCAGCGTCACCGACTGGGACACCGCGATCCTGCTGGCCGAACTGGGACTGGGCCTCGCCGTCGTCCCGGCCCTGCCCGCCTGGAGCGGCCCCGGACACCCCGACCTGCGACTGATCCCCGTCCCCGCGCTCCCCGCCCTCACCGCGGGCTGGGCGGTACGCCGCTGGGACGCCCTCTCCCCGCTGGCCCGCGCGTTCGCCGAGGTCGTCGCGCACCACTGCGGCAAGCAGACCGTTCGGGAATAGCCGCCGGCCACGACGCGCCGTCAGTCCCTTTCGTCAGGGATGCGCGCGCCCCCAGCCCGGTTCCGGCGGGAGCGGCCACATCGGTGGTGTCGGCAGGTGCGGTTCCGACCGGAGGCCTTCGTCCGGGCCGCGGCCGGCGAGCCAGGCGAGGAGCGTGTGGCCGGGGCCGGTCGCGGTGGGGCCGGTGGGTGCGAGGGTCCAGGAGCGGTCGAGGTCGGTCGCTTCGAAGCGAGCCACTGGGAAGTTGCGTGCGGCCAGAGTGGCGATGGTCTCGTCGAGTGCCCAGGTGACGTAGCCGGTGGGCCAGTCGGCGGTGGTGTAACCGAGCTTCAGGTCGATGTGGTGGGTTTCGAGTTCGCGCCGGGCACGGTGGAGGGTGTACCAGGCGGGGTGTCGCCATCCCGCGAGGGCGGTGACCAGGGTGGGCCGGCGGTCGGAGGACATCGCTGCGGCCTCGTCGAGCAGTCGGGCCAGGCTGCCGCGCAGGTCCGCGACGAGTTCGGCGGCGCCGCGCCCGGCGCCGTCCCGCAGCGCGTGGTCCAGGGTGGCGGCGTCGGCCCGTGCTCCGGGTTCGATGCCGGTGCGAGCCAGGGCAAGCAGCCATCGGTAGACGTCGGCGCTACGCGCCAAGTGCGTGATGACGTGCCAACGGCTCCATCCGGGAAGCACGGATGGCTCGCGGGCAGTCACGTCCGTAAGGACGTCGAGGCCGGCAGCCAGGCGCGCGGCCGAGCTGCGGACGTCGTGGAGGAGAGCGGCGATGTCGGCCGGATCGAGGTCGGTACTGGTGGTCATGGGCCGGTGGGTTACGGCCGGCCGGTCAGCAGGTGGCCGATGGTCGCGATGCCCTCGGCGATGGCTCGTTCGCCTACGTTGCCGAAGCCAAGGACGAGTTGCGCCGGCGCGGTGGCCTGTGAGGCCCGGTGGGCGCTCATGCCGTAGAGGCCGACGGACCGTTCGCGGGCGGCGGTGACGATGTGGTGTTCGTCGGCGCCCGCGGGCAGGTGGGCGACGGCGTGGAAGCCGGCGGCGAGGCCGGTGACCGGCAGTTCGGGGGCGTGTTCGGCGAGCGCGGCGAGCAGGACGGTGCGGCGGGCGGCGTAGGTGGCGCGCATGCGGCGTAGGTGGCGGTCGAAGCGGCCGGACTCGATCAGTCTGGCCAGGGCGAGTTGGTCGAGTGTGGGCGTGCCGCGGTCGCTGCGGTGCTTTTGCTCGGCGATCGGTCCGGCCAGTTGGGGCGGGCAGACGATCCAGCCGATGCGCAGGGCGGGGGCGAGGGACTTGCTGACGGTGCCGATGGAGATCACCCGGTCTGCGGCCAGTCCCTGGAGGGCGCCGACGGGCTCGCGGTCGTAGCGGAATTCGGCGTCGTAGTCGTCCTCGATGATGACCGCGTCACGGTCGCGGGCCCACTCGACGAGGGCCAGTCGGCGCTCGGGGGCGAGGGCGACCCCGGTCGGCCACTGGTGGGCGGGGGTGACGACGACGGCGCGGGCGGCGGTCGCGGCCAGCGCCCGCACGTCGATGCCCTGCTCGTCCACCGGGACGGGGATCGCACGCATGCCCGCCGTGGCGGCTGCGGCGGTGACGGTGCCGGGTGAGCCTGGGGCCTCGAAGGCCACGGTGTGCGCACCCGCGTCCGCGAGGGAGCGGAGCGTCAGGCCGAGGCCCTGTGCGTAGCCGTTGCAGACGACGATGTGCTGCGGGTCGGTCGCCGCGGCGCGCACCCGGCGCAGGTACCCGGTCAGGACCTCGCGCAGGGCCGCGTCGCCGCGCGGGTCGCCGTAGTCGAACTGGGCGGTCGGCATGGTGCGGGCCGCCTCGCGCAGGGCCCACAGCCAGTCCTGGACCGGGAAGGAGCCGAGATCCGGTACGCCGCAGCGGAAGTCGGCCACCAGGCGCGACGCGGCGGTACTCGGTTGCGGGATACCGGGCGGTACGGCGGCGCCGGTCGCCACCCGGGTGGCGGACCCGGGACGGGTGGTCAAGTATCCCTCGGCCTGGAGCTGGGCGTAGCACTCCTGGACCAGGCCGCGGGAGACGCCGAGCGACCGGGCGAGATCACGGGAGGACGGCAGGCGTTCGCCGACCTGCAGGCGGCCGGTGCGGATCGCGTCCCGCAGCCCGTGCTGTAGTTGGGCGTGCAGCGGTCGGCCGCTGGTCCGGTCGACGGTCAGCAGCAGCTCGGGCGGGGAACTGGACCACTCCGGCGGCATGGAAGTGGAGCTTACCGGCGATCCGGTCGCGCTCTTAGCGTCCAGCTGTGACCGAAACGCTCGACACCACCTCCCCCACGACCACCACGCGCCCGACTCTGCTGACACGGCCGCTGCTGCTGCGCTTCGTGTCCATCCTGGGCGCCTCGACCAGCTTCTACCTGCTGCTGTCCGTCGTCCCGCGCTACGCCTCGGCCGGAGACCGGGGCGGAGGCGGCGGCGCGGCAGGACTGGCCACCGGAGCGCTGATGCTGGCGACGGTGCTGGGTGAACCAGCCACCCCCCTCCTGGTCCGCCGCTGCGGCTACCGCGTCGTACTGGCCGTCGGCCTGGCCCTGATGGGCGCACCCGCGCTGGCGCTCGGGTTCTCCCGGAACCTCGGGTGGATCGTCGCGATGTGCCTCCTGCGCGGACTCGGCTTCGCGTTCACTGTGGTCGCGGGCGGCGCGCTGACCGCCTCCCTCATCCCGGCCGAACGGCGCGGCGAAGGGCTGGCGCTGGTCGGCATCGTCAGCGGACTCCCTTCGCTGCTGGGCCTGCCGATCGGGGTGTGGTTGGCCGCACACGCGGGCTACGGCGTCGTCTTCACGGCCGGCGCAGTGACCGCGTTCGCCGCGATTCCCGCAGTGCCCGGCCTGCCCGACCGGATCCGCGCCTCCGGGCGGCCGATCGGCATCACCGAGGCGCTCCGCACGGCCGAACTGTTGCGCCCCGCCGTGGTCTTCGCGGTCACGGCGCTCGCGGCAGGGATTGTCGTTACTTTCCTGCCGCTGGCTGTCCCTGTGTCGGCCACGGGCCTGGTCGCGGCGGCACTGTTCGTCCAGCCCGCGGCGGCCACGCTGGCCCGCTGGCTCGCCGGGCGTCACGGAGACCGGCACGGCTCCGCCGGGCTCGTATTGCCGGGTCTGCTGCTGTCCGCGCTCGGCACCGCGCTCATGGCGCTGACCGGCCATCCGGTGGCTGTGATCATTGCCGTCGGTCTGTTCGGCATCGGCTTCGGCGTTGCCCAGAACGCCACGCTCACGCTGATGTACGCGCGGGTCTCCGCCGCCGGCTACGGCACGGTCAGCGCGCTGTGGAACTTCGCCTACGACGCCGGCATGGGCGTCGGCGCCGTCTCCTTCGGCTGGCTCGCTGCCGGAACTGGCTACCCGTGGGCGTTCGCGCTGACCGCCCTGGCCATGCTCGGTGCCCTCGTCCCTGCCCTGACCGACCGCAACGCCGATCACCCGAAGCGTCGTGCCGGCCGCTGACTCACCACACCCGTCGCGACCACCACGCTGGAGTCCCCGTGCAGCATTTCGTCCGTCCGCCCGGCAGTCCACCCGTCAACGGCTACAGCCACGCTGTGGCGTTCACCGGGCCCATGGTCGCGGTCTCCGGCCAGGTACCCCTGGACGCCGAAGGCGGAGTCGTAGGTGAGTCCGATCCCGCCGCCCAGATCCGGCAGGTCTTCCTGAACCTCGCCACGGCACTCCATGCTGCGGGAGCCCGCCTCCAGGACGTGGTCAAGCTGACCGTCTACCTGACCGACCTGGCCGACCTGGACGCCTTCCGCCGGATCCGCGACGAGCATCTGGACCCAGGCCGCCCGCCAGCCTGCTCCCTGGTGAAGGTCGCCGGACTCGTCCACCCGGCGTTCCGTGTCGAGATCGACGCATTTGCCGTCCTCCCTGCCGACACGTGACATCGAACCGGAGCAAGTTCAGTCCGCCAACGCGGGCAACCGCTCGACCAAGCGCCGCCAGGGCGCGGCAAGGTCGAAGCCAGTGAGTTCCTACGACCGCTCCTTGCCATCAGCATGGAGCCAAGCGCTGGACCGAACTCGCCTGAGCGGTCGATCCCCGTGCGGACACCGCGCGCCCTCTCAGGTCCTTGTCGTGCGGAGTCGAGGTGGGTGGGTGATCGGCGGGCGGGTTCACCGCAGGTCCGGAGCGCCGATCTGAAGGTGCTCGGCGCCGAAGTTGCGTACCAGTCCGGGCCGAAGGTGATCGAGGGCCAGCCAGAATCCACGCGCCTCTCGGGGTGGCGGCAGGCGTCTGCCGGCTATTTACCACGAGGCCGGCATGCCGGCAGTCCAGCCGTCCGGCCCGACCGGCGCGGAGTGGATGATGTTCCTCCAGGGGCTACCGCACGGTAACCACCTCCTTCTACGCTTCCGCCAACTCGGCGACCATGAAGGGGAGTTGGCCCATGCGTGTGGTGAGACGGCTGGCGGCGCTGCTGGGTGCCGCCGCGATGCTGGTGGTGGTCCCGGGGAACGCCCGGGCGGCGTCGCCCACGTTCGCGGACGCGACCGCGATCGGGACGCACAACGCGTACGAGAAGGACAAGTACCCGTACTTCGCCCAGGCCCTCGACTCGGGGGCCTCACTTCTGGAACTGGACGTCTACACCGACAGCATCAGCAAGCGCTGGCGGGTCAGCCACAGCAACCCGTTCGGCGACGACAACAACTGCGAGGCCGCGAAGACCCCGGGCGAGCTGTACAGCAAGAGCCGCAACCAGGACCTCGGCAGCTGTCTCGACAACATCGCGGCCTGGCACCAGCTGCACCCCGACCACCGGCCGATCGTCTTCAAGGTGGAGATGAAGGTCGGCTTCAACAACAAGCGCGGCCTGGGGCCCGACGCGTTCGACGCGCTGGTCGCCTCGAAGCTCGGCAACATCGTCTACAAGCCGTCCGACCTGCTCGGCTCCACCTACTCCACGCCCGACGCGGCCGCGAAGGCGAACGCCTGGCCGTCCCGGGACGCCCTCAAGGGCAAGGTCGTCTTCGAACTCATCCCCGGCACGGTCGAGAGGAAGAACCCGTTCGACCACTACTGGACCGACCAGGAGTACGGCGACCACCTGCGCGACCTGTACGCCGCCGGGACCCTCTCCAAGGCAGAGGCCTTCCCCGCGGTTCTCGGAGCGGCCTCCGGCGACCCGCGCACCGGCCGCTACGACGCTTCCATCCGCCCGTGGTTCGTGTTCTTCGACGGAGACGCGGCGACGTACGTCAACAACGGCTACGACACCTCCTGGTACGACTCGAACCACTACGTCCTGATCATGACCGACGCGGCCGGCGTCGCCCCGGCGATCTCGTCCACCGATCCGACGGACGCCGAGGTGGCGGCACGCCTGTCGCTGCTCGCCCACGACCACGCCAGTGTGATCACCTCGGACTGGGCGGCGAAGTCGGCGTCGGTCCTCAGTTCGGTGGCCGACCGGGGCTGACATCCGAACACAAGGGGCATACCACCCGTACGAAGGTGACAGCAGGCGTCGAGCCTTCGACGCCTGCTCCCCCCACCACCTCTTCAGGGAGCCCCCATGCTGCGAGGCATCGACGTCAGCGCGTACCAGTCCTCCGCGTACGACACGGGCGGCCTCTCCTTCGTCTTCATCAAGGCGACGGAGGGGCGTTCGTATGTGAACCCGAAACTCTCCGCCCAGACGAAGACCGCCCGGGACGCCGGCTGCGTGGTCGGCTTCTACCACTTCCTGTGGCCGGGTGACATCACCGCCCAGGCCGAGTACTTCGTCGGCAGGACTCCGGAGAGGGCGGGCGACCTGCTGGCCGTGGACTGGGAGACGACCGGCGACGGGACCCACGCGAGCAACGCGGAGAAGGACGCCTTCATCCGCAAGGTGAAGCAGCTGCGCCCGGACAACCGCGTCCTCCTCTACACCAACCGCCACTTCTGGCTGACCGTCGACACCACGTCCTACGCGGGGGACGGCCTGTGGATCGCGGACTACGTCACCGCGGGCAAGCCCCGCATCAAGGCCCCGTGGCGCTTCCACCAGTACAGCTCGGACCCGGTGGACCGGAGCGTGGCGAACTTCTCCAGCAAGGCGGCGCTCAGTAAGTGGGCGCAGGCCGCCTGACCTCACCCACCGCCTGCGGGCCCGGCGGAAAGCCGCGGGGCGCTCGTGCGACGCCTGTTCCGGGCACGCCCGCCTCCCACGCGGGAGCCGGCTTCGGCCTGCCGCTCACGCCGGAGTGCCGGGACGGGCGCCGGAACGTTATGGGCCGGCCGCCGCACGGCGAAGGGGCGCCGGCCCGCAAGGACCGGCGCCCCCCTGGCACGTCACTTGTTGAGGTGCGCCCAGAACTCGTCGAACGACAGCACCTTGTCACCGTTGAGGTCACGGGACTTGATGATGGCCTCGGCCACCGCTTCGGTGACGTTCCAGTCGCCCTCCTGAGCCAGGGCGGACTTGAACTCGGCGGCGGTGATGAACCCGTCACCGTTCGCGTCGATCCGCGCGAAGTGCTTGCGTGCTTCCTCGATGTCCGCCACCGGTCCGCCCCTTTGTGTCGCGTTTCTTCTGTCTTGCTGTCGTACTGACGCAGGTCAGATTAACGGGCCGCGCGAGCCCTCAGTGCCGCGACCACCCAGGCGAACTCCTCGTCGGGCGACGGCAGGGGCTCGAGGCCGTTCACGACGGCCGTCAACTCGCGGTAGCGGGCGAGTCGGTCGTTCGCGACCGCCGTCAGACGCTCCAGTACGGCGGCTCGGTCCCCGTCGCCGAGCAGCTGGCGCAACACGTCCTCGGCCTCCGGCGCCTCGGGGGCGACGCCCTCGCGCAGCGCCTGGCCCGCCGACTGCACCAGGCGGCTCATGAACCACAGGGACGTCCCCGCCGGGGCGTCCGGTCCCCGGTCCGCAGCGTTGAACTCGACCATCCTCCGCATGTGTGCGCGGAATTCCGGGTCCTGGATCAGCTCCGCGAGCTCGACCCAGGCGTCGACCTGCTCGGGCGTGGGGTCGTCGGGCAGGTTCGCCGCGGCGAACCGGAGCCGCTTGCGGATGTCGGGGTCCGCCGTGTCGAGACCGTCGAAGATCTCCGCCATGAAGTCGTCGATGATCCGTTTCCGCTCGGCCGCCGAAAGCCGCGCCAGTTTGTTCACCAAGGTCATCTCCTCCGCACTCGGTCCCCGTCGCGCCACCGTCGACAGCACCGCCCTGGTCACCTTCAGCGCCCTGATCTGCGCGTCCAGGGCCACCACGTGCGCGGCCGCCACCTCCGCGACCGTCCGCTCGCCCGCCAGCACCCCGCGCACGTCGGCCAGACCGAGGCCCAGGTCGCGCAGGGTGCGGACCAGCTCGAGGCGCGCCACGGACGCGGCGTCGTACAGCCGGTAGCCGCCCGTGGAGCGGGCCACCGGGGGCAGCACGCCCTCGTCCGACCAGTAGCGGATGGTGCGCACGGTCAGCCCGGTGGCGCGGGCCAGGTCGCCGATGGTGAAAAGGCCGATGCCGTCGTCGGTCACGTCTGCGAGTCTGGGCCTTCCAGTGGGTGGAGACTCAAGGAGCGTACGGCGGGAGACCCTGCCCGGGCATCCCGGAAGCGGCGGCACGGGGCCTCTTCCCGCCGCCGGACGGCCGGTCGACCGTCGTGCCGCAGCCCTCCCCGCGGGATGCGGGGGTCCTTGCCTTCACCGCGCGCTCCGCCGTGTTCACGGACGAGGACCCGCGACGGGTGCGGGAGACGTTGCGGCGTGTCGACCGCGGCTCCCTGGCCGGGCGCACTGAACGCCCGGTTCCCGGCCGCCCTCATGGAGCGGACGGGGCTCCGGGCCGAGACCATCGACGCGCTCCTCGTCGGAGGAGGTACGGCAGCGGGGGCGGGGCGGCGGCCGGCGGGTGCGGCCCGGCGGTTGGCCGACGAGCCGGTGTGGGCACAGATCGCGCCGGGGAACGCCCGCAGCCTGCGGGCGTTCCACTCGGCGGACCACGTGCCGGTCGGCGCGGAGGCGCTGCTCCTCGCCGCCGTGGGCGGGCGGCGTCAGCGGAAGACGCCGGTGTGGCCGAGCGAGTAGCGGCCCGGCTGGGGGTAGACGGCGAGTCCGTGCGGGCCGCTGCCCACCCTGATCCGGGCCAGTTGACGGCCGGTCTTCGTGTCGATGGCGTACACCTCGGAGTTGTAGCGCCCGGACAGCCACAGCACCTTGCCGTCCGACGAGACGCCCCCCATGTCGGGGCTGCCGCCGTTCGGCAGGCGCCACTTCTTCGTCAGCCGGTTCTGCTGGAAGTCGAAGACGGAGATGCTGCCCTCGCCCCGGTTGGAGATGTACATCTCGCGGGAGTCGCGGCTGACGTAGAGCCCGTGGGCACCCCTGCCGGTGGGCAGGAAGGACGGCTTGGCGAAGGTGTCGCCGTCCAGGATCCAAAGGCCGTCGGCGACCATGTCGGCGATGTAGAACTTCTTGCCGTCCGGGGAGAGCTTGACGTCCTGCGGCATGGCACCGCGGTGCGGCAGCTTCTGCTGGCCGATCACCTTCATCTTCTCGGTGTCGACCTTGAGCAGTTCGCCGCTGAACTCGCAGGACACGATGAAGTAGCGCCCGTCGAGCGAGAAGTCGGCGTGGTTGACGCCGTAACAGCTCACCGGGACGGCCTTCTTCACCTTCATGGTGTGCGCGTCCCGGAAGACCAGCTGGCGGTCCTTGGACGCCATCACCACCGCGTACTTGCCGTCCGGTGTGAAGTACAGGTTGTACGGATCGTGCACGGCGACCGGCTCGCCCGCCTCGCCGGTCCTCGGGTCGATGGGGGTCAGGGAGTTCCCGAGGTCGTTGTTGACCCACAGCGTCTTCAGGTCCCAGGACGGCACCACGTGCTGGGGCTGGCGGCCGACCCGGATGGTCTCCATGACCTTGTACGTCTTCGGGTCGATGACGGAGACCGTGTTGGAGTTGGTGTTGGGTACGTACACCCGGGACGGGAAGTCCTTGACCACCGGGGAGAGCTGCCCCGGGCGGTCGGCGGCGTAGACGTCCTTCGGGTCGAGCACGGGCGGCATGCCCGGCAGCGTTTTGAGGGCCTCGGGCTGGGCGCGCCGGGGGGCCTTGGAGGCGGTGTCCTCGTCCTTCCTGTGGGAGGCTCCGCTGCTGCAGCCGGCCAGCACGGCGAGGGCAGCGCCGGCGATCAGTACGCGCGAGACGGTCGTGGGATGCATCAGCTCAGCAGCTCCGTGGTGGTCACCGCGGCGAGGCCGCGGTCTTTGAGTGCGTGCAGGATGTCGGGGAGGGCGGTGACCGTGTCCGGGTACCCGAAGTGCAGGCTCACCACCGATCCGTTGCGGATCTCGTCGGTGACCTTGCGGGTGACGGCGGCGGCGCCCGGTGAGGTGTAGTCGAGCGAGTCGACGTCGTACGACAGGATGTGCGGGTAGCCGGCGCGGCGGGCCAGGCGTTCGACGAGCGGGGTGGCGCGCCGGGCCCGGGACGGGCGGAACCAGGCGCCGATGCCTCCGGTGAGGTGCCGCAGCCGCTCGGCGCATCCCTTGATCTCGGCGAACGCCTGCTGCTCGGACATGGTGTTGATGCCGAGGTGGCGCTGGGTGTGGTTGCCGAGGTCGTGACCGCCCCGGAGGATGCGGCCGGCCACCTCGGGGTGCTGGTCGAGCCAGGTGCCGACCGCGAGGACGGTGACCTTGGCGCCCGCCTTCTCGGCCGTGTCGAGGATCGATGTGGCGTAGGAGGGGTCGCCCTGGCCGTGGAAGGTCAGGGCGACCCGCGGGCGGTTGCGTGGACCGTTGGCGATCTGGGCGGGCTGCCCCGGGAAGGAGCCCGGAACGGGCGCGACGACCGGGAGGCGTGATCCGGTGGCGGAGGGCGTACCGGTGGCGCGGGACGGGAGGGACCGGTGGACGACGGTGTCGCCGGGGGAACAGGCGGCGGCGAGGGCACCGGCGGCGGCGAGCCCCGCTCCCGCGCGCAGCGCCGCGCGGCGGCCGGGCACCGTGGGGGCGGTGTCCGTCTCGGGGTCGGACGAGGAGGGAGGGACGGGCGTGGTCACTCTCCCCATTTAAGGACGGGTTGCCGGAGAAAGCGATGATTTGACCTTTTCCTGGAGGGGGCGGGTCGCGGTCACCGGTCGGGGACCCGCATCTCGAACCAGGTGCTCTTGCCGCGGGGCAGCAGGTCGACCCCCCAGCGGTCGGCGAGTTTGTCGACGAGGAACAGACCGCGGCCGCTGACGTCCAGTTCGTGTACGGGCATCAGGCAGGGCAGTCCGCGGGAGGGGTCTCGGAGCTCAACGCGGATCCAGCCGCGGCGGCGCCGCATCCGTAACCCGAAGACGCGTGCGCCGGTGTGCCGTACGGCGTTGCCGACGAGTTCGGAGACGAGCAGGACCGCGTCCTCGGTCGTGCGGGGACCGAGCCCCCAGTGGCGCAGGATCACGACCTGGGCCAGCCGGCGCGCGGTGGCCGCGGATTCGGGCCGCGACGGCAGCGGCACATCGGCCTCGGCGGGGTTTCCGAACAACTCCAGCGCCTTGAGCGCCTGTTCGTCCTCGACCGCAGGCGACCAGCGTGCCGCGGTGGCACTCCCGTGCCGCCGCGATGGCTCCATACCCTCCAGCCCCGCCATGGACCCATCATGACCGTCCGGAGGGGGGCCCGGGGTCGTTACGACGGAATACGCCCCCCGGAAGCACACATTCTCTACCATTCGACCGGCATACGCCAAGCGCAATCGGAGGGCGGACACACCCCAACCGGCCTGCGGAAACGGGCGAGTCGGGGGCAATCGCCGGGCAACGTCGGCGCCCCGGCCTTAAGGTTGTCTTAAGGCTTCCATAATCCGCCCCATCGGGGGGACACGGAACGGGGCACCGCGTCAACCACAAGGGCGGCGGCGTAAATTGGTGAACAATTCTCAGTTTCACCGCCCGCCCAGTGGTCCTCAGACGAACTTCGCCTTGCCCGGCCCCTCCTCCACGAAGCTGCGCATCCCGCGCTCGCGGTCCTCGGTCGCGAACAGGCCCGCGAACCAGGTGCGTTCGACCGCGAGACCGGTGTCGATGTCCGTCTCGAGACCCGTGTCGATCGACTCCTTGGCGGCGCGCAGCGCGATCGCCGGGCCCTGGGCGAGCCTCGCGGCCCAGGCGTGCGCCTCGGCGTACACCTGGTCGGCCGGGACGACCCGGTCGACCAGGCCCAGCGTCAGCGCCTCGTCGGCCTTCACCTGGCGCCCCGTGAAGATCAGGTCCTTGGCCTTGGACGGGCCGATGAGCCGGGCCAGCCGCTGTGTGCCGCCCGCGCCCGGGATCAGGCCGAGCAGGATCTCCGGCTGACCCAGCTTGGCGTTCTCGCCGGCGATGCGGTAGTCCGCGCACAGCGCCAGCTCGCAGCCGCCGCCCAGGGCGTAGCCGGTGACGGCGGCGACGACGGGCTTGGGGATGCGGGCGACGGCGGTGAAGGAGTCCTGCAGGGCGCGGGAGCGCAGGACCATCGCGGTGTGGTCCATCACCTGCATCTCCTTGATATCCGCGCCCGCGGCGAACACCTTCTCCCCGCCGTAGAGGACGACGGCGCGTACGTCGTCGCGGCGCGTGACCTCCTCGGCGAGCTCCTTGAGCCGGTCCTGGGTGGCGACGTCCAGCGCGTTCATCGGCGGGCGGTCCAGACGGAGGGTGCCCACACCCTCGGAGACTTCGAGATGCACAGTCATGGGACGAGGTTAACGGGCACTAACGACAGCGGGCCCGGTGTGCTCGCTCACAGCGGCGCACCGGGCCCGGTCACTGCGGACCGGCGCTACTCGATCCACCGGTCCCAGGGCAGGTTCCATCCGTTGAGCCCGTTGTCGGGTGCGACCGTGGCGTCGCGGGAGTTCTTCACGACGACGACGTCACCGACCATCGAGTGGTCGTAGAACCAGGCAGCCGCCACCGAGCTGTCGTAGCCGCCCTTCACATCGCGCAGCCCCACACAGCCGTGGCTGGCGTTGTAGTTGCCGAAGGCGTCGCCGCTCCAGTAGTTGCCGTGGACGAACGTGCCGGAGTCGGTCAGGCGCTGGGCGTGCGGCACGTCCTTGATGTCGTACTCGCCGCCGTAGCCGACCGTTTCGCTGTCCATCCGGGTCACCACCAGGCGCTCGCTGATGACCATCTGGCCGTTCCAGGTGTCGTAGCCGGGCTTGCCGGCGGTGACCGGGAGGGTCCTGACGACCTTGCCGTCCCGCTTGACGACCATCGTGTGCGCCTTGGCGTCCACGGTGGAGACCTGGCTGCGGCCGATGGTGAAGCTCACGGTCTTCGCCTGCTCGCCGTAGACGCCGGGGCGGCCCTCGACGCCGTCGAGGTTCAGGTTCACGGTGACCTTGGTGCCGGGCTTCCAGTACTCCTTGGGCCGGAAGTCGAGGCGGTCGTTGCCGAACCAGTGGCCGCGGACCTCCACGGCGGGCTCGGTGCTGACGGTGATGGCCTTCCGGACGTCGGCCGGGTGGGTGATGCCCCGGGAGAACCGGATGGAGAACGGCATGCCGACGCCGACGGTGGAGCCGTCGTCCGGCGTGTAGGTGCCGACGAAGGTGTTCTTGGGAGTGAGCGTGGTGAACGAGGACTCCGCGGCGGAGGTCAGGCCCGAGGCGTCCTTGGCGACCGCGTGGACCTTGTACGTGGTGGCCGAGGCGAGATGGGTCGACGGGGTCCAGGAGGCGCCCCCGCCGGTGATGGCTCCGGCGACCTCGTGCCCCTTCGGGTCCTCGACCTCGACCTGCGTGAGCCGGCCCCTGGCCGCGGTCACCTTGAGCGCGCCGCTGGTGTCCACCCCCTTGGCGCCGTCCTTCGGCGCTATGGTGACGACGGCCTGCGACTGCTTGGCCGCCGCCTCGCCGGAGTCCCCGCCCTTGGCGCCACCGCCTCCTCCCCCGCCGCACGCGGTGGCGGTCAGCAGGAGGGCACCGAGGACCAGCGCCGGCAGCCCCTTGCGTCGCCGCACCTCTCCACGGATCGTTCGACTCCCGGGCGCCACAGCCGGAGCCGCGAGACCCTGTGTCCCTCTCACGCGGCCGTCGGCCGCCTCCCCCGATATCGGTCGCCCGCTCACGTTCCCTCTCCCCTCGCACGGCCCGATCCCCTCAGGCCCCCCACTGCCGCGCGTCGCGCACGCGCACCGCGTCAATCAATCACACGCCGCGGCCCGAAGACTCCCCGCGAATGTCACTGTTCAGTCCCGACTTCGTACCGCGCGCAGGTGCACCGGCAGCCGCCGCATGCGCCCCCTGACGTGCCGATGTGCCGGACCGTCACCCTCTCAGGCGATCGAGGACGACATCTTCGTTCCACAGCACTTGATGCTTGAGATCCGCCCGAGGTTGCGTCGCGGTGGCCCGAAAGCGTGAGCGAAAGTCCGCTTCGGTCCGCGAGGCGCCGAACGCTCCCGACCCGCACCCGTCCGCCCGGCGCCGGTCGACGGCTCCGCCCGCCGTCCGGCGATCTCAACCACCCCGCGCCTGACGGAAACGTGAGTGCGAGCCGCGCACTGGGCAGAACAGGGGGGAGAACGACGGGACAAGGAGCCGCGGCCGGGACGCCGTGCACCCGTTTTCCGTCGTTCCGCGAGCCGCGGGAGGCGTGTACGTGTCCAGCGCAGCCGAGCAGAAGGCAGTGCAGGAGGAGCGGGCGGGCGAGGGACGGTCCGCGCGCTCGGCCGCCGCGCTCGACGGCAGGCGGCGCCCGGTGCCCACGGTGCCCGTGTGGCCGGGTGCGCCGACCCCGCTCGGGGCGCGCTTCCGGGCCGGGCCGGACGGGGTCGTGGGCACCAACTTCGCGCTGTGGGCGGGGGGCGCGGAGTCGGTCGAGCTGTGCCTGTTCGACGGGCCGGGTCCCGAGAGCCGGGAGACCCGGATCCGGCTGAGCGAACTGACGCATGAGATATGGCACGGATTCGTCCCGGGCGTGATGCCGGGGCAACGCTACGGCTACCGGGTGCACGGCCGCTGGGACCCGTGGACCGGCGCCCGCTGGAACCCGGCGAAGCTGCTCCTCGACCCGTACGCGCGTGCGGTCGACGGGGAGTTCACCCTGCCGCCGGAGGTCTACGGGCATGTGCGGGACTGGCCCGACCAGCGCATCGCCGACACCGTGCGGGACAACCGCGACTCCGCGCCGTACATCCCCAAGGGCGTCGTGGTGCACGACGACGACGACTGGGCGGACGACCGCCGCCCGAAGACGCCGTGGGCGGACTCGGTGATCTACGAGCTGCACGTGCGCGGGTTCACGCGTCTGCACCCCGGCATCCCCGAGGAACTGCGCGGCACCTACGCCGGCCTGGCGCACCCGGCGGCGCTCGAGCACCTGGTGAAGCTGGGCGTCACAGCGGTCGAACTGCTGCCCGTGCACCAGTTCGCGCACGAGGACCACCTGCTGCGCCGCGGCCTTCGGAACTACTGGGGCTACAACTCCGTCGGCTACTTCGCCCCGCACGCCGCCTACGCCTCCACCGGCACGGCCGGCCAGCAGGTCGGCGAGTTCAAGCGCATGGTGAAGGCGCTGCACGCGGCCGGGATCGAGGTGATCCTCGACGTGGTGTACAACCACACCGCGGAGGCGGGCGAGCTGGGCCCGACGCTGTCGCTCAAGGGCATCGACAACCGCGGCTACTACCGGTTGCAGTCCGACGCGCGCCGCTACGCGGACTACACCGGCTGCGGCAACACCCTGCACGTGGTGCAGCCGCAGGTGCTGCGCCTGATCACCGACTCGCTGCGCTACTGGGTGACGGAGATGGGCGTGGACGGCTTCCGCTTCGACCTGGCGGCGGCGCTCGCGCGGTCCATGCACGACGTCGACATGCTCTCCCCGTTCCTCGCGGTCATCGCCCAGGACCCGGTGCTGCGGCGGGTGAAGCTGATCGCGGAGCCGTGGGACGTGGGCTCGGGCGGCTACCAGGTCGGCGCGTTCCCCCCGCTGTGGACGGAGTGGAACGACCGCTACCGGGGTGCCGTACGGGACTTCTGGCGGGGTGCGCTGCCGGACGTGCGGGACCTGGGCTACCGCCTGTCGGGCTCCAGCGACCTGTACGCCTGGGGCGGGCGCCGCCCGTACGCGTCGGTCAACTTCGTCACGGCGCACGACGGTTTCACCCTGCGCGACCTGGTGTCGTACGAACGCAAGCACAACGAGGCCAACGGCGAGGGCAACCGCGACGGCTCCGACGACAACCGCTCCTGGAACTGCGGCGCGGAGGGCGACACCGACGACGCGCGGATACGCGCGCTGCGGCGCCGCCAGCTGCGGAACCTGCTGACGACCCTCCTGCTGTCGACGGGCGTGCCGATGCTGGTGGCGGGCGACGAGATGGGCCGCTCCCAGCGCGGCAACAACAACGCCTACTGCCAGGACAACGAGATCGGCTGGGTGGACTGGGGATTGCGGGCCGATCCCGGCTGGCGGGCGCTGTTCGACCTGACGTCGCGTCTGATAGCGCTGCGCCACCGCCATCCGGTGCTGCGCCGCCGGGCGTTCTTCTCCGGGCGGCCGCAGGCGGCGGACGGCCTCAGGGACCTGGCGTGGTTCACGCCGCGCGGGGCGGAGATGACGGAGCGCGACTGGTACGCGCCCGCCTCGACGCTCGGCATGTATCTGTCCGGCCGGGACATACCGGGCCGGGACGCCCGGGGCGCGCCCGTGGTGGACGACAGCTTCCTCGCGGTGCTGCACGCGGGGGACCGGCCGGTGAGCTTCGTGCTGCCGGGTCCGCCCTGGGCCGAGCGGTACGAGGTGGTCGTGGACACCTCGCGGGAGGAGCAGGCCCAGGCGCCGGGAACGGAGTACCGGGCGGGCGCGACGCTGACGGTGCCGGCTCGGGCGGTGCTGCTGCTGAAGGTCGCCGGCTGAGGGGCCCTCGCACTGTGAACGCCCGATGAGGTCGCGTGGTCCGGTGCACGGTGCCGGACCGCGCGGCCCGGGCGGGCACAGCGCAAGGGCCCCTGAGAGCCCGGCTCCGCGACCGGGCCGGGCGCATCGGCCGTCCCGCCCCAAGGCGCATCGGCCGATCGGCTGACCGGGTGGTACGACCGCCTGGCCGTCACGGTCGTACCACCCCGAACACCCGGGTCGTAGGACGAGCCGCGGATCCGGGCCGAACCGAAACTCGGTGGGCAGTGTCAGTGCCGATCCGTAGGCTCGCTCGTGATGTCGACGACACGTGCAACCACCGGGGACCGTTCCGCCGTCCGCACTCTGCTGCGTCTGTGGCCGTATGTGCGTCCGGTGCGGCTACGGCTGTTCACCGCGGCGTTCGTCGCGATCGTCGCCTCCTGCCTGGGTCTGGTGATCCCGCTCGTCCTGAAGTGGATGGTGGACGGTCCCGTCGCCGACCGGGACCCGGCCGGGGTGTGGCTGGGTGCGTTGTACCTGCTGCTGCTCGGGATCGGCGAGGCCGGGCTGTTCGGGTTGCGGCGATGGCTGGTCGCTCGGCCTCTGTCGCACGTCGAGGCGGAGATGCGGACCGGACTGTACCGGCATCTGCAGCGGCTGCCGGTCGCCTTCCACGACCGGTGGCCGTCGGGGCAGTTGCTGTCCCGGGGCACGACGGATCTGATGCTGCTGCGTCAGTTCCTCGCGTTCCCGTTGACGTTCCTCCTGGTGAACGGCGTGACCATTCTGGTGGGCGTGGTCATCATGCTGCTCCAGGACTTCACCCTCGGACTGGTCGTCCTGGGGCCCGGCATCCCGGTGATCGCGATGTGCGCCGTCTTCGAGCGGCGGTACGCGCTGGTGGCGCGACGGGCGCAGGACCAGGTGGGCGACCTGACGACCGTGGTCGAGGAGAGCGTGCTCGGCATCCGGATCATCAAGGGATTCGGGCGGCACCGCAGCCAGGCCCGGGCATTCCGGGAGCTGTCGCGGACGCTGCGCGGGACGGAGCTGGCGAAGGCGCGGCTGCTGGCGGCGATCTGGGCGGTCATCGTCACGCTGCCGGAGGTGGCCCTCGGGGCGGCTCTGGTCGTCGGGGCGGTGCGGGTCGCGGACGGCGCTTTGTCGGCGGGAACCCTGGTGGCCTTTCTCTCCACGGCTCTCGCACTGCGGTGGCCCGTGGAGTCCATCGGCTTCCTGCTGGCGATGAGCCAGGAGGCGGCGACGGCCACGGAGCGGTACTTCGAGGTGCTGGACGAGGAGCCGGAGGCAGACCCGGCTGCGGGCAGCCGTGCCGCTGGGACGGCACGGGTGGGCGCTGGGGGTACCTCCCAGGCCGTCGGGGCTCCGGGGGAGGCACCCCGTACCGCCGAGGTGCGGCACCAACCCCCGGCCGGCACCGGGCAGCCCGCAGGCCTGCGGTTCGACAACGTCTCCTTCCGCCACCCCGACGCGCCGCCAGGCTCCCCGCCCGTCCTCACCGGCATCGACCTCCACATCCGCCCCGGTGAAACCATGGCCCTGGTGGGAGCCACCGGCAGCGGCAAGACCACCCTCACCGCGCTCATCCCCCGTCTGTACGAGGTGACGTCCGGCCGGATCACCCTCGACGGCGTCGACATCGCCACCCTGCCCCGCCGCACACTGCGCGAACTCGTGGCCGTCGCCTTCGAGGAGCCCACGCTCTTCTCCACCACCGTCGCCGCCAACGTCCTCATGGGCGCCTCCGGCACCGCAGGCGACAGGGAGCTGGACCGCGCACTCGCCGTCGCCCAGGCCGACTTCGTCCACGCCCTCCCGCAGGGCACCCGCACCCAGGTCGGCGAGCAGGGCCTCAGCCTCTCCGGCGGCCAGCGGCAGCGCCTCGCGCTGGCCCGAGCCGTCGTCGGCACCCCCCGGTTCCTCGTCCTCGACGACCCCCTGTCCGCCCTCGACGTGCACACCGAGGCCGCCGTCGAGGCCGCCCTGCGCCGCGTGCTCGACGGCACGACCGCCCTGGTGGTGGCCCACCGACCCTCCACGGTCCTGCTCGCCGACCGCGTCGCCCTGCTCTCCGGCGGCCGTGTCGCCGCTGTCGGCACCCATCAGGAACTGCTGCGCAGCAACGCGGAGTACGCCCATCTGATGTCCGGAGACCCCGCCCGCTCCCGGGACAGCGAGGAGGCCCGATGACGGCTCCCACGGCGACCGCGCCGAACGACGAGGAACAGGACCGGAAGGGATCCGCCGCCCCGGACCCCGCCGTCTCCGGCGACCCCTTCGACCGCGACGCCCTGCCCACACCTCCGGGTGCCACCGCCGCGCTGCTGCGCTCGCTGCTCGCCCCGCTCAGGGCCCGTACCGCCCTGACCTGCGTCCTGCTGCTGCTCCAGCAGGCGGCGGTGCAGGTGGGCCCGCTGCTGGTGGCGTACGCCATCGACCGCGCCGTACCGGCGGTGCGGCACGGCGACCACGGCCCGCTGATCGCGGTGGCGGCCGGCTACCTGCTGTCGGCCGCCGCCTCCGGCGTCCTGCAGTACGCGTTCATCGTGGCCTCCGCCCGCGTCAACCAGGACGTGCTGCTCGATCTGCGCGGCCGTATCTTCCGCCACGCGCAGGCGCTGAGCATCGACTTCCACGAGCGCTACACCTCCGGCCGGCTGATCTCCCGTTCCACGACGGACGTCGAGTCGCTGCGCGAGCTGCTCAGCGAGGGGCTTCAGGAACTGGTCACGGTCGTCCTGTCGTTCGTCTACATCTCGGCGATGCTGCTCTGGCTGGACCCGGGACTCGGCGCCGTCGCGGTGGCCTCCCTGGTACCGCTGTACGGGCTGGTGCGGCTCTACCGGCGCCGGGCGGGACGGGTCTTCCGCAGGCGGTCGACCGCGATCGCCGCGGTGATCGTGAAGTTCGCGGAGACGATGAACGGCATCCGTCCGGTGCGCGCGTTCCGCCGGGAGGAGGCCAACGACGCCGACTTCCGTGTCCTGAACCGGCACCACGAGCGGACCAACGGCGACGCCCTGCTGGAGATGGCCCGCTATGTCACCGGCTCCCGTCTGGTGGCCAACACGGCGGTGGCCGGAATCGTGCTGTGGGGCGCGTACCGGGTGGCGGAGGGCTCCCTCGCGCTGGGTGTGCTGGCGGCGGCGGTGCTCTATCTGCGGCGGCTGTACGACCCCATCGACCGGCTCGGCATGTTCCTGAACTCCTACCAGTCGGCCGCGGCCTCGCTGGAGAAGATCGCGGGGCTGCTGGCACAGAGGCCGTCCGTGCCGGAGTCGGCCCACCCCAGCGAGCTTCCGCCGCTGAAGGGCGGCCGGCCGGGCCGCGAGGTGGTCTTCGAGGACGTCCGGTTCGCGTACCGCACGGGCGGCGAGGTGCTGCCGCGCTTCTCGCTGACCCTGCCGGCCGGGCAGACGGTGGCGGTGGTCGGGGCGACCGGCGCGGGCAAGTCGACACTGGCCAAGCTGCTGGCCCGCTTCTACGACCCCACCGACGGCCGGGTCCTGCTGGACGGCGTGGACCTGCGCGACCTCGCCCTGCCCGACCTCAGACGGGGGGTAGTGATGGTGACCCAGGAGGCGTTCCTGTTCTCCGGGACGGTCGCGGAGAACATCGCGATCGGCCGCCCGGACGCGACCCGCGAGGACATGGAGCGGGCGGCGAAGGCGATCGGGGCCCACGACTTCATCGCCGCGCTGCCGGAGGGCTACGACACCGACGTGCGCAAGCGTGGCGGCCGCATCTCGGCCGGTCAGCGGCAACTCGTGGCGTTCGCCCGGGCGTTGCTCGCCGACCCTGCGGTGCTGATCCTCGACGAGGCGACCAGCTCCCTCGACGTGCCCGGCGAACGGGCCGTGCAGCGGGCGATGGAGACGGTGCTGCGGGGCCGTACGGCCGTGGTGATCGCGCACCGGCTGTCGACGGTGGAGATCGCCGACCGGGTGCTCGTGATGGAGGGCGGCCGCATCGTCGAGGACGGCAGCCCGGCCGAACTGAGCGCGGGGGCGGGACGGTTCGCGGATCTGCACCGGGCCTGGCGGGACAGCCTGGCCTGAACCCGAACGGGACGACGGGCACGGGGAGACGGGGAGACGGGGAGACGGGGACGGATGATCGACGCGTACGAGGATCCAGGGACGCCCGAGTGCCGTGGCGGCGCCCGTTACCTGTGGTGGCTGGTGACCCGGCAGCCGGGGCGGTCGGTCGCCGGGGCGCTGCTCGGCAGCGTCTGGATGGTGCTGCTGGCGGCGACGCCGTATCTGATGGCCCGTGCGGTCGACGAGGGTCTTCGGCGGGGTGACATGGGCGCCCTCGCCTGGTGGTCGACGGCACTGTTCGTGGTCGGGGCGTTCAACGCCTGGCTGAGCGTCATGCGCCACCGCGTGATGACGCGGGTGCGGATGGACGCCAACTTCCGCACGGTGAAGGTGGTCGTGGGGCACGCGGTCCGGCTGGGGGCCGCGCTGCCGCGGCGGGCCGGGGCCGGTGAGGTGGTCACCATCGGTGTGAGCGACGTCCAGACGATCGCCGGCGCACTGACGGTCGTGGGTCCCGGTGTCGGCGCGGTCGTCGCCTACCTGGTGGTCGCCGGGCTGCTGCTGTCGGTCTCCGTGCGGCTCGCCGCGGTGGTGCTGCTCGGGGTGCCGGTGATCGCGCTGATCGTCGGACCGTTGATGCGGCGCCTGCAGGACACGGAGGCGGAGTACCGGGAGCGGCAGGGCGTGCTCACCGCCCGGATCGGCGACCTCGCGGGCGGGCTGCGGGTCCTCAACGGCCTCGGGGGCAAGGGGCTGTTCGCGGAGGCCTTCCGCCGGGACTCCCGGCGGCTGCGGGAGCAGGGATACCGGGTGGGGTCGGTGACCAGCTGGATGCAGGCGCTCGGGGTGGGGCTGCCGACGCTGTTCCTCGCCGTGGTGACCTGGCTCGCGGCACGGCTGGCCGCCCGGGGGGAGATCACGGTGGGCGAGCTGGTGGCGGTGTACGGGTATGTCGCCGTGATCGTGCGGCCGGTGGCCTTCTTCATCGAGTGGGGTTACCAGGTCGGCCGGGGTGTGGTGGCCGCACGCCGCGTCGTACGCCTGCTGCGGCTGGAGCCGGAGCCGGACGGCGGCACCTGCGAGGCGCCCTCGGAACCGTCCGTGCTGCACGACCCGGAGTCCGGGGTGCGCGTGCCGCCGGGGCGGCTGACCGCCCTGGCCGGGGCGCGACCCGCGGACACCGCAGCCGTGGTCGACCGTCTGGGCCGCTACGTCCCCTCCGAGGCGACCTGGGGCGGGGTACGGCTGAACGACATCCCGCTGCCGCAGGTTCGGGAGCGGATCCTGGTCGCCGACAACGAGGCCGACCTGTTCGCCGGGACGCTGCGCGAGCTGGTCGCGGGCGCCCGGGAGGCGAGGGACACCGACGAGGCGGCGATCCGGCGGGCGGTGCACGCCGCTGTCGCCGACGACATCGTGCAGGGCCTGCCGGACGGGCTCGGCTCGGCGGTCGACGCGCAGGGACGCAACCTGTCCGGCGGGCAGCGGCAGCGCGTCCGGCTCGTGCGGGCGCTGCTCGCCGACCCGGAGGTGCTCTTGGCCGTCGAACCCACGTCGGCGCTGGACGCGCACACCGAGGCGGCGGTCGCGGAGCGGCTGCGGGAGGCGCGCGAGGGCCGTACCACCGTGGTGACCACCACCTCCCCGCTGGTCCTGGACCGCGCGGACACCGTCCACTACCTGGTCGACGGCAAGGTCGCGGCCACCGGGAGCCACCGGCGGCTGCTCGAGGCGGAGCCGGGCTACCGGGCGCTGGTGGCGCGGGACACCGACACCGCCGATGCCGGGGAGGTCGTGGCGTGAGCCGGGGACAGCTGCCCGTCGCCGGACCGGTCGACGTACGCCGGGCCGCCGTACGGCTGGTGCGGGCCGACGGTCGGGCCTTCGCCGCCGCCGTGGCCCTGAACGCGGCGGCCTCCGGGGCCGGGCTGGCCGGGCCGTGGTTGCTCGGGCGGATCGTCGACCAGGTGCGGGCCGGGAGCGGCGTCGGTGCCGTGGACCGGTTGGCGCTCGGCATCCTGCTGTGCTCGCTGGCGCAGCTGCTGCTGTCGCGCTGGGCCCGGTACGTGGGGCACCGCTTCGGGGAGCGGACCCTTGCCCGGGTACGGGAGGACTTCGTCGACCGGGTCCTCGCGCTGCCCGCGTCGGTGGTGGAGCGGGCCGGCACCGGGGACCTGACGGCGCGCGGCACCGCCGACGTGGCGACCGTGGGCACCACACTGCGCGACGCCGGCCCGGAGCTGTTGATCAACACCGTGCAGGCGCTGTTCCTGTTGGGCGCGGTCTTCGTGCTCGACCCGCTGCTCGGCGCGATCGGCGTGTTCGGCCTGATCCCCATCTGGTGCGTGCTGCGCTGGTATCTGCGCCGTGCACGTGAC
This sequence comes from Streptomyces sp. PTL18, assembly GCF_059510295.1. Classification (NCBI taxonomy): domain Bacteria; kingdom Bacillati; phylum Actinomycetota; class Actinomycetes; order Kitasatosporales; family Streptomycetaceae; genus Streptomyces; species Streptomyces sp. PTL18. Next base: position 93,993 of record NZ_JCAJZO010000023.1, read on the forward strand.
GGCTACCTCGCCGAGGGCGAGGCGAACTCCCAGGTCGCGGAGGTCCTGGCGGCGACGGCGTCCGGGGCGCGCACGGTGGAGGCGTTCCGGCTGCAGGAGCGGCGGGTCGCGACGAGCCGGGACGCGCTGGACGTCTCCCTGCGCCGGCGCCTGTACACGCTGTCCCTGCGGTCGGTGTTCTTCCCGGTGGTGGAGGTCTCCTACGTCCTCCCGGTGGCCGGGGTGCTACTGGCCGGCGGGGTGCTGCACGCGCACGGGGTGATGAGTCTGGGCTCGGTGGTGGCCGCCGCGGTGTATCTGCAGCAGTTCAGCTCGCCGCTGGACGAGATCCTGATGCGCATCGAGCAGCTGCAGAGCAGCGGCGCGTCCTTCGCGCGCGTGGAGGGGCTCGCCCGGGCCCCGCAGGCGGACCCGGAGGGCACGCCGGCCGTCCCGGCGGACGACCGGATCGACGTGACGGAGGTGCGCTACGCCTACGACCGCGGGGGCGAGGTGCTGCACGGGGTCGACCTGACCGTACGACCCGGGGAACGGCTGGCGGTGGTCGGCCCCTCCGGTGCCGGCAAGACCACCCTGAGCCGCCTGCTGGCCGGCATCGACGCGCCGACCGGGGGCTCGGTGACGGTGGGCGGCGTGCCCGTCTGCGCCCTCGGTCCGGAGCGGCTGCGCCGCCAGGTCGTCCTCGTCACCCAGGAGCACCATGTCTTCCTCGGCACGGTCCGCGACAACCTGCGGGTCGCCGAACCGTCCGCGAAGGACGTGCAGTTGTGGGCGGCGCTCGGCGCGGTGGGCGCCGACGACTGGGTGCGGGAGCTGCCGGACGGTCTGGACACCGGGCTGGGGCCGACCGGTTGCCGCACGGACGGCTCACAGGCCCAGCAACTGGCCCTGGCCCGGGTGGTGCTGGCCGACCCGCACACGCTGATCCTCGACGAGGCGACGGCTCTACTGGACCCGACGACGGCCCGCCACACCGAGCGCGCGCTGGCGGCGGTCCTCGAGGGCCGCACGGTCATCGCGATCGCCCACCGCCTCCACACGGCCCATGACGCGGACCGGGTGGCGGTGATGGAGAACGGCCGCCTGACCGAACTGGGCACACACGAGGACCTGGTGACGGCGGACGGGGCCTACGCGGCGTTGTGGCGGACGTGGCACGGCGGGGGTGCGTAGGGCGACGGGTACAGGTTCGTCCCTCTTGACGGCACCGTCTTCGGTCTGGAAGTGCCGACTGAGAACGGACCAGGAGCGCACCTCGCCGTACTTGACCGGTGGCCGGGTTCGGGCGGGCCATGGTGCGTGATCGGATCGGCCAGGCGGCCGCTCGGCTCGAGGCGGACGCCGACCGTACCGCGGGGCTGCCGGGCGATCTCCCAACAGCGGCAACGCGTGCGGGCAGGACGAGTACTCCGCGAGTCAGTCCGAGATGGCAAGCTCTCATCTTGTACTGTGCAACGGCCTGTTTGTCGCGGAGGGGGCGCTGTGGCGATCGAGCTGCCTGGTGAGGTGGTGTCGTTCCTCAACTTCATCGGCATCAACTGGCCGGTGGTGAACGAGGACAAGGTACGCGAGTTCGCCTCCCATGTGCGAGAGTTCGCGCGCAACGTGGACGACACGCATCAGGACTGCACCGGGACGATCAAGAAGCTCGGGGAGTCCTATGAGGGTGCCTCATATGAGGCGCTACTGGCCAAGTGGGCTCAGCTGTCGAACAGTCACATGACTGAGCTGGTACAGGCTTCCCATGCAGTGGCCACCGCGCTGGACGTGGCGGCGGATGTGATTGTGGCGATGAAGACCGAGGCGATCGCGGAACTGGTAGTGATGGCCGCGGCGTTCGTGGCCGACCAGGCAGCCGCGGTGGCGACCCTCGGTGCGGCGGAGGCAGCGGTGGTGCTGATCGAGGAGGCAGCGAAGAAGCTGGTGAACTTCCTCGAGCAGCAGCTGGAGCAGTACGTCATTGCTGAGGTGATCGAGGCAGCGGTTACCCCCCTGACAGAGGTGGTGGGGCGGGCGGTGTCGGGACTGGTGTTCCAGACGGTGGAGTCAGCCCTCGGGGTCTCCGATGGTGGTGCGGCGGGGACCGGGTTCCGGATCCAGCCGGCGGAGCTCGAGGCGCATGCTGAGATCATGCATGGCCACGCTGAGACGGTGGCCAGGCACGCGCAAGCGTTCCAGACAAAGATCGCGGCGGTGAGCTTCGAGTGACCAACCGAATAGTCAAAGCCCTCGAGGATGGCGCCGAGAAGGTCGGCAGGACCCTCGGTGAGGACGCGAGCAAAGCGGTCAAGGACCTCTACCATTCGACCGGCCACAACCTGAAGAAGGTGGCTCGCAACACCCGGGAGACGGACGCCAAGCACGCCGAGCAGCTCGCGAAGATCCTGCGAGGAGGCAAGGAGGATCTGCCCCGTGAGCCCCATGCGGGTGGGGCCGGCCGTGAACGCGACGGCAGGACCGGTGGTGGTGGTCGTCCCGGGGGCTCGGAGGCTGCCCCGAAGCATCTGAGGGAAGGCTCCGGGGAGCCACGCGACACCGCTAAGCCTGTCGCCTCCCGGCAAACGCGCAGTGATCCCGTTGACATCGCTTCGGGCGAGATGGTGCTGACACAGCAGGATGTCGCTCTCGACGGCGCCTTTCCGTTGCTGCTCACCCGCACCCACGTCTCTTCGTACCGGGTGGGCCGCTGGTTCGGCCCTTCGTGGGCCTCCACTCTCGACCAGCGGATCGAACTCGATGCGGAGGGCGCCCTGTTCGCCGCTGAAGACGGCATGGTGCTGCACTACCCGGTGCCCCGTCCCGGTGACCCGGTGCTTCCGCTTGAGGGGCCTCGCCATCCGCTGCGGCAAGACACTACAGCCGGCACAACCTTCGTGATCAGTGACCCGCAAACGGGGGTGACCAGGTACTTCGCTGCTCCTGACGGTGCGCAACCCGATGCCTCCGGTGTGTTGAGCCTGCCTCTGGTCGCGCTCAGTGACCGCAATGGCCACCGCATCGACATCCTGTACGCCGCCTCCGGGGAACCCGTTGAGGTGCGCCACTCCGGCGGTTATCGCATCGCGGTGGAGACCAGCGGTCTGCGCGTCACTGGCCTCCGACTACTCGCCGTCGGCACTGGCTACCGCACAAAGGTCACGTCCACCGAGCCTGGCGCCGAGGGTCTACCCCTGGTGCGCTTCAGTTATGACAGCAGCGGAAACCTCGCGGAGGTGATCAATTCTTCCGGCCTGCCGATGAGTTTCACCTACGACAAGCATGCGCGGATCACGACCTGGACCGATCGGAATCAGCGCCGGTACCGCTATCTGTACGACCGCTCGGGCCGGTGCGTACAGACACGCGGCGAGGACGGCTTCCTTGATGCTGTTTTCTCCTACAACACGGAGCAGCGGACCACCACCGTCACGGACTCGCTGGGCCACAGGACCGTCTACCGCTTCAATGAGCTCGGCCAGACCGTCGCCGAGACGGACGCCCTGGGCCACACCGTCCGACGGACCTGGGACCGGTACGACCGCCCGCTCAGCCGTACCGACGCGCTGGGCCGCACGGTGTCTTTCGAGTACGACTCCGACGGCAATCTCGCCGCGGTCACTCGGCCGGACAGGAGCCGGACCACCCTCCTCCACAACGACCTCCACCTGCCGGTACAGCACACCGGCCCGGACGGAGCCACGTGGTCGTACGCCTACGACGAGCGCGGCAATCCCACGGAGGTCACCGAACCCTCCGGCGCAGTCACCCACTACCGCTACGACGAGCACGGAGGTCTCACCGAGATCATCGAACCCACCGGAGGCACCACTCTCGTCCGCTGCGATGCCGCCGGGCTGCCGCTGCAGGTCACCAATCCTCTCGGCGGGACGGAAACCATCGTCCGCGACGTCTTCGGGCGCCCCGCGGTCATCACCGATTCCGCCGGAGGCACCACCCTCACCACCTGGACGGTGGAGGGCCTGCTGCTGTCTCGTACAGGGACGGACGGGGCGGTCGAGAGCTGGGAATGGGACGGCGAAGGGAACCTGCTGCGCCACACGAATCCAGTCGGCGCGGTGACTACCCACACCTACACCCATTTCGACCTCCCGGCCTCCCGGGTGGAACCGGACGGCAGCCGGTACACCTTCGGGTACGACACCGAGCTGAGGCTCCTGCAGGTGACCAATCCCCAGGGGCTCACGTGGCACTACAGCTACGACGTCGTCGGCAACCCACTCTCGGAGACCGACTTCGACGACCGCACTCTGCGGTACGACCACGATGCAGCGGGACAGTTGACCTCCCGGACCACCGCCCTCGGCCATCGCATCACCTACAGCCGCGACGTTCTGGGCCGGGTCGTGTCCAAAGACGTCGACGGCGTGGTCACCTCCTACACCTTCGACGCGGTCGGCCGGTTGACTTCGGCACGCGGTCCCGGCAGCACGGTGGAGCGTCGCTACACCTCGGATGGGACGGTCCTGGAGACAGTCGACGGCCGCACCCTGACAGTGCGGTACGACAGTGAGGGACGACGCATCAGCAGGAGCACCCCCACTGGGGTGGAGAGCCACTGGGCCTACGACAAGGTCGGCAATCCACTGGGCCTCGGCTTCGCGGGCGAGGACCTGTCCTTCACGCGCGACGCGGCCGGGAGGGAAATCTCCCGCCGCTGGCGTGCCGAATGGAGCCTGCGCCAGACCTGGGATCCCGCCCACCGGCTGACCTCCCAGCTGATCGAGGTGCAGACACCGGATGGCACGGACACAGCCGGTGCACCCGCTCCCCGTCTCGTCCAGCGCCGCGCGTACTCCTACCGCCCCGACGGCGGGCTCATCGGCATCGACGATGCGCTCTCCGGCCCTCGGACTCTCACACTCGACCTCGCCGGCCGTGTCACCGCAGTAACCGCCAAGGGCTGGCGCGAGTCGTACGCCTACGACGTCGCCGGGATCCTCACCGACGCCCGTTGGCCGGGTTCACCTGCCACCGCCGATGCCCTGGGCCCGCGTTCCTACCACGGAACCGAACTAACCCAGGCTGGCTCGGTGTCCTACGCCTATGACGCCGCCGGGCGGGTCGTGGCGCGGTGCAAGACCCCGGGGTCCGGAGTTCCCCGCACCTGGCACTACACGTGGGACGCCGAAGACCGCCTGACTGCCGTTGCCACTCCCGACGGGCAACAGTGGCAGTACACCTACGATCCGTTCGGCCGCCGCACCGCCAAGCTGCGCATGGCCGAGGACGGCACCACCGTCCTGGAACGCACCGACTTCACCTGGGACGGCCCCACCCTCTGCGAGCAGACCACGCGCGCACCCCACCTGCTCGGGCCTTACACCATCAGCTGGGAGCACGACGGGCACCGCCCACTCGCCCAGGCAGAGACCATCACCTCCGGTGCCGACATCTCGCAACAGGAGGCTGACCGTCGCTTCTTCGCAATCGTCACGGATGTGGTGGGAAGACCTACGGAGTTGGTCGACCGCTCCGGCGCAGTCGCATGGAGGGCGACTACCTCCCTCTGGGGCTCCACCACCTGGCCCGCTGGCAGTACCAGCTACACCCCGCTGCGCTTCCCCGGACAGTACTTCGACCCCGAGTCCCGCCTCCACTACAACGTCCACCGCTACTACGATCCGGAAACCGCCCGCTACACCTCCCCGGATCCCCTCGGACTGGCCGCGTCCCCCAACCCGTCGGATTACGTCGTCAATCCGAACACCTGGTTGGACCCGCTCGGCCTCACCCCCGAATCCTGCGAAACCGTCCGCGTCTACCGCAAGGAGAAATGGGATTTCCGGGGAAAGCCGGGAAACAGCTACCGCGTCGAGGTCGACGGGCACGGGAACGTCACCGTCAACCGGGCACCCAACAGGCGAAACCCGGAGGGCACCAGCCTGTACGTCAACATGAGCGGCGACCGGAGACATACCGACCACTACCAGACCGACGCTGGCGGCCGCATACAATCCTTCCTGGTGCCCAGGGGCTACCTGGAACGCGTACGCGCCAGTGCCCTCCCGCAGAGCCAGCGCGAGTTCGAGGCGCGGGGCGGAGTACTGCCGGAGGGCACCACCTGGAAAGAGTACAAGAAGAACTTCCCCGAAATTTCCGATCCCACGATGGGTCCCGACCTCTACGGAATACCGGGCAGTCACCTGTCCGACCTGGAGCGTAATATCATTCCGGGCAGTGGCATATCGGAGGAATACCGTCCGGAGGGATGGCAGGCCCAGAAGGACGGAAAACCGATCTCCTGGGATGAACAGCAGCAGGAGTGGACCCACGAGCGGGAGCAGGAACACAACCAGGCAGCCGCAGGAGATAGCGCACGGCGAAGAAAGCGCTGACCGGGATATGACTCACGAAGGGCAGAGGAATGGATGAAGACGAGTTTTTGGACGACGAGGACGAAGCACTGCTCGACGAGCGCGACAGGATCGACGCCCGTCCCGAGGCAGAGTCCGCCCCACCGGCGCTCAGCCGCTTTCAGGTGGAGGTCGACGGCTCGGTGCAGGAGTATGCACAGCGCCTGCGGGCCGTCCTCGGCGCTGCCCTGGACCATGTCCTCGCCGAGGCCGCGATCGATGTCCAGACGGAACCCCGGGAGGTGCCCGGGTGGTTCGCCGCGGTCTGCACCGGGCGGGGCGGGGAACAGGACATCCCCGACTTCGCCCGACGGGGCAGCGAGCGGTACGTCGCAGCCGGCCACGGCGCAGGCTGGGACCTGCAGGGCTGGCTGGACCGGTTCGACCCCGACCTGGGGATCGAGCGGTGGTCCTGGTGGGACCTCACCCAGGCCGGCGACCACACCCTCTCCCTCTGGGTGGACGCCGCGGGCGAGGACTTCTTCTCCTGCGACGAACTGCGTTGGGCCGCCTACAGCTCCGGCGCCCGGTCCGTGACCGGTCCTGCCTTGCTCCGCAAGGAGGCATGGTCGGCCGAGCCCTCGCTCTGACCACCGACCGCACCTCTGGCCCTGCGGTATCCGACGATCACGGAGTCTCCGATGACCACGCCTCCCCTGCGGCAGATTCGTGCTGCCCATGACGACCACAGCCTGACCGTCTACCAGGCGTACCCCGCTGCCATCGCCGATGCAGCCCTGACTGGAGGCACGTTCCTGCCCCCGTTCAAGCGCGAGCGTATGACGTGGATCAAGCCGTCCTTCCGCTGGATGATGTACCGGTCCGGCTGGGGCACCAAGCCTGGACAGGAGCGTGTGCTGGCCGTCCGCATCAGCCGCGCGGGCTTCGAGTGGGCCCTGGGCCACGCCTGCCTCAGCCACTACGACCGCAACCACCATGCCTCCGCCGGGGAGTGGAAAGCAGCGCTGGCAGCCAGTCCGGTGCGCATCCAGTGGGACCCCGAGCGTTCCACCACTCTTGCCCCACTGCCCTACCGGGCCATCCAGATCGGTCTGTCCCGCCAAGCGGTCCACCACTACATCGACGACTGGATCCTCGGTATCACGGAAGTCACCGCCCTCGCCCACGAGACCCACGCTCTGGTACGCGCCGGGCATCCCGACCTGGCTGACGCCAAGATCCCCCCGGAAATCCCCTACCCCCTGCCGGACAACCTGGCACGGCTGATCGGTGTCACCGCCACCACACAAGGATCGGCTCGAGAAACGGAGAAGCTCCCGCAATCGGGTGACTCCTTCGACGCAGGCGCACGGCCCGCCCGCCCGGCAGGACCAGGCACACCAGCGCCGTGATCAGTGCCCCGTGCCCACTAGCCAGTGCAGCAACAGGCAACGTTCGCATGTGATGCCGCCCCGCAGCCGAGACCCCACGATGCGCTACTGCCTCGACATGGAGCGTGGCTACGTGATCCTCATGTCCTTCGACGGACAAGCTCGTGGAATACCTACGGGCCCGCGACCGGTACGGTTTCGCGCAGCCGGACAGCTGGTGGTCGATGGTCTTCGAGCAGGACGGCTGAGCTCGCGGCGAGCGCACGGAGCGCGGCCGGGGCGCGCGGACGAGGGGCAAACAAACGAGCACGTGCGACCGCCCACACCGGCACCGCGGTAAAGGGATCGGGCCCTCCTTCACACCAACGGGACCGCCCAAAGCGAGATGCGTGTCTCCGCGCCGACGACGAACTGCCGCCACGGCGGCCAGTGCTCGAAGTTGCCCGTCTCGGGCAGCCCTACGAAGTGCCACAGGCCGAGATCTGGACCGGACCCTCGCCGACCTCGTCGAGTTCCTGTACCGCTTCGCGCCAGGCACCAACCACCTCGAACACGCCGCACCGCAGGACCGCGGCCCTACAGAGACCGCCCGCCGCGTACTCGACTACAGCAGCACTCCGGTGGTGCCCATGACCGTCCTGGTCGAGCAGTACCGGCGCGAGATCAGCACGGGCCTCGCCCGCCACGTTCTCCCGGTACGGCACTTCGTCCTCCACGCCGACCAGGACACCCTCCGCGGGCGCATCGAGGCGGACACTCCGGTGCCGTCCCCGTTCCGCCTCGGACACCTCGAGCCTTACGCCGAGGCGGCCCGCACGTGGCTGCACGGCGAGGCCGAGGTCATCGACACCACGCACCTCAGGCCTGCCCGGGCCGCCCTGCGGATCGCCGAGGCCGTGAGGAGTCGATCAACGCCGCGCGGATCCCGGGCAGCTCGCTGAACAGTCCGTATACCGAACATGACCAACCGGCCAACGAACGATTTCCGGCCAATTTATTGACGCGATCCTGACAATCTCATCGCCCTCTGCCACGCTTCCCACGACGCCCGCACAGCAACCCCACAGTTCCGACCGCCGTGCCGGCCGAGACATCCTTCACGCACTGCGCACCCGCACCTGGTTCCGCGTTCCCCTGTTCTGCCCGGACGGCCCACCCTCCGTCCGGTCTCCCCTGGCCTCGTGATCCGCGGCCACGCAGAAGGAGTCAGTGTTGAGAAGCAGTTCCTCTCGCAGACGCACCTCCCACACCCCCGCCCGCCGCGCCGCCGCCGTCGCGCTCGTCGGCGTCTCCGCGCTGCTCGCCGCCGCCGTGCAGTCGGGCGCCGCGAGCGCCGCCCCGGCCGGACCCGCCGCCGGAAGGTTCAACCCCGCCCACGCGGCCCTGAAGCTCTCCCCGTCGCAGCGGGCCGAGCTGATCCGCGACGCCGACGCGGCGAAGGCGCACACCGCCCGGGAGATCGGCCTCGGCGCCCAGGAGAAGCTGGTCGTCAAGGACGTCGTCAAGGACGGCGACGGCACGCTCCACACCCGTTACGAGCGCACCTACGCCGGTCTTCCCGTCCTGGGCGGCGACCTGGTCGTCGACACCGGCAGGTCGGGGGCGCCCGAGAAGGTCGCCAAGGCCACCCGGGCCGCCATCAAGGTCGCCTCGCTCACCCCCGCGATCGCTCCCGCGAAGGCGGAGAAGCAGGCGCTGTCCGCGGCCCGGGCGGCGGGCTCGAACAAGACCGCCGCGGACCAGGCACCCCGCAAGGTGATCTGGGCGGCGAGCGGCAGGCCGGTACTGGCGTACGAGACGGTCATCGGCGGCTTCCAGGACGACGGCACCCCCAACGAACTGCACGTCATCACCGACGCCGCCACCGGCAAGGAGCTCTACCGCTACCAGGGTGTCGAGACCGGCATCGGCAACACCCAGTACAGCGGCCAGGTCACGCTGACCACCACGCAGTCGGGGTCGACGTACACGCTGAACGACGGCTCGCGCGGCGGCCACAAGACGTACAACCTCAACCGCGGCACGTCCGGCACCGGCACGCTGTTCTCGCAGTCGAGCGACACCTGGGGCAACGGCAGCACCTCCAACGCCGCGACCGCGGGCGCCGACGCGCACTACGGCGCGGCCGTCACCTGGGACTTCTACAAGAACACCTTCGGCCGAAGCGGCATCAGGAACGACGGCAAGGCGGCCTACTCCCGCGTCCACTACGGCAACTCGTACGTGAACGCCTTCTGGGACGACAGCTGCTTCTGCATGACCTACGGCGACGGCTCGGGCAACGCCGACCCGCTGACCTCGCTGGACGTCGCCGGGCACGAGATGAGCCACGGCGTCACCTCCAACACCGCGGGCCTCGACTACAGCGGCGAGTCCGGCGGCCTGAACGAGGCCACCAGCGACATCATGGGCACCGGCGTGGAGTTCTACGCCAACAACGCCTCCGACCCCGGTGACTACCTCATCGGCGAGAAGATCGACATCAACGGCGACGGCACCCCGCTGCGCTACATGGACAAGCCCAGCAAGGACGGCGGCTCCGCCGACAGCTGGTACTCGGGCGTGGGCAACCTCGACGTCCACTACTCGTCGGGCGTGGCCAACCACTTCTTCTACCTGCTGTCCGAGGGCAGCGGCGCGAAGGTCATCAACGGCGTCAGCTACAACTCGCCCACCGCGGACGGACTTCCGGTCACCGGCATCGGCCGGGACAAGGCGCTGCAGATCTGGTACCGGGCGCTCACCACGAAGTTCACCTCGACCACCAACTACGCCGGCGCCCGCACCGGCACGCTCGCCGCGGCGGGTGAGCTGTACGGCACCTCCAGCGCCGAGTACAAGGCGGTGCAGGACGCGTGGGCGGCGGTCGCGGTCGGCTCGCGCTCCGGCGGTGGCGGCGGTGGCGGCGGCTCCACCTACGAGAACACGACCCCGGTGTCCATTCCGGACAACGGGCCCGCGGTCACCTCGTCGATCACCGTCTCCGGCAGGACCGGAAACGCGCCAGGCAACCTCCAGGTGACCGTCGACATCACCCACACCTGGCGCGGCGACCTCGTGATCGATCTGATCGGCCCCTCGGGCACCTCGTACCGCCTGAAGAACTTCAGCTCCTCCGACTCGGCGGACGACGTCAAGGCGACCTACACGGTCAACGCCTCCTCCGAAACGGCCAACGGGACCTGGAAGTTGAGGGTCCAGGACCAGGCGACGTACGACGTCGGCACGCTCAACAGCTGGAAGCTGACCTTCCCGTAGACCGCGCCCCCGAGCAGCGCGGATCGGGCGCCGCCACCGAGGGGGCGACCTCGGGGCGGCGCCCGTTCACCTTCCCGCAATGTTCACCTGCGAGTCGACTTTCGGCCAACATCACTTCGAAGTCCTGACATGTACGCGACCACATGTCACGCTTCCACCGCTGCCGCACATGCACCGCAACTTCACCACCGATCCGGCCGGTGACCCCACTCCGGCCGGACTCCCCCACAGAAGGAGCTTGTGTGACTCCCCGCTACGCGCGTCACCAGCGCCCCACGCTGGCCATCGCCACCGCCGTCGCCGCCGGAGCCCTGCTGACCACGGGCCTGAGCGCGAACGCCTCGGCCCAGGCCCGGGCTGCTTCCGCCGGCACGGCGCCCCTCGCCGCCGCCCCGACGTATCTGTCCACCGCGGCCCGCACCTCGCTCATCGCGAAGGCCGAGGAGAACATCGCCGAGACGGCCCGGCAGATAGGCCTCGGCGCCAAGGAGAAGCTGGTCGTCAAGGACGTCGTCAAGGACCTCGACGGCACGGTCCACACGCGCTACGAGCGCACCTACGCCGGCCTTCCGGTCCTCGGCGGGGACCTCGTCGTCCACACCTCGAAGTCCGGCAGGACCGAGGGCGTGACCAGAGCGACCGGCACCGCCGTCAAGGTGGCCTCGCTCAAGCCGCGGATCACCGCCGCCAAGGCGGAGAAGCTGGCGGTGTCCGCCGCCCGGACGCTCGGCTCCGCCAAGAGCACCGCGGACGGCGCCCGCAAGGTCATCTGGGCCGGCTCGGGCAAGCCCGTCCTCGCCTACGAGACGATCGTCGGCGGCCTCCAGGACGACGGCACCCCGAACCAGCTCCACGTCATCACCGACGCCGCGACCGGCAAGAAGCTCTTCCAGTACCAGGGCATCGAGAACGCGACCGGCACCGGCAAGAGCCTGTACTCCGGCACCGTCGGCCTGACCACCAACCGGTCGGGGTCGAGGTACCAGCTGTACGACACCACGCGCGGCGGGCACAAGACCTACAACCTGGCCCACAAGACGTCCGGCACCGGCACACTGTTCACCGACGCCGACAACGTCTGGGGCACCGGCACGGCCTCCAGCTCCTCCACCGACCAGACGGCCGCCGTGGACGCCGCCTACGGCGCCCAGGTCACCTGGGACTTCTACAAGAACACGTTCGGCCGCAGCGGCATCGCCGACGACGGCAAGGCGGCCTACTCCCGCGTCCACTACGGCAACTCGTACGTGAACGCCTTCTGGGACGACAGCTGCTTCTGCATGACCTACGGCGACGGCTCCGGGAACACCCACCCGCTGACCTCCCTCGACGTGGCGGGTCACGAGATGAGCCACGGCGTCACCTCCAACACCGCGGGCCTCGACTACAGCGGCGAGTCCGGCGGCCTGAACGAGGCCACCAGCGACATCATGGGCACCGGCGTGGAGTTCTACGCCAACAACGCCTCCGACCCCGGTGACTACCTCATCGGCGAGAAGATCGACATCAACGGCGACGGCACCCCGCTGCGCTACATGGACAAGCCCAGCAAGGACGGCGGCTCCGCCGACTACTGGTCCTCGTCCGTCGGCAACCTCGACGTCCACTACTCGTCGGGCGTGGCCAACCACTTCTTCTACCTGCTGTCCGAGGGCAGCGGCGCGAAGACGGTCAACGGCGTCAGCTACAACTCGCCGACGTACAACGGCTCCGCGGTCACCGGCATCGGCCGCGCCAAGGCGCTGCAGATCTGGTACAAGGCGCTGACGACGTACTTCACGTCCACGACCGACTACAAGTCCGCCCGCGCGGGCACGCTCTCGGCCGCGGCGGCGCTCTACGGCTCCGGCAGCACCGAGTACAAGGCGGTCGCGGCGGCCTGGTCCGCGGTCAACGTGAACTAGTACTCACGCACGACACGGCGGCCCCCGGCGGGAAGGTCTCGCCGGGGACCGCCCTAGGCTGGGGCCCATGTCCTTCACCTACGAGGATGTCGGCGCCACCCGTGAGCCCGGCCACTGCCCCGAGGGCTTCCGCCCGCTGAACGTCCGTGCCCGCATCGGCGAGGGCGAAGGGGTGTTCCACCGTGCCGTCGAGGCACTCCTGACCTGGGAGCTGCACCGGGCGATGGGCGTCGGCGTCTCGGCCACCGAGGACAGGGCGGCCCCCGGAGTGGAGGTCACCCTCACCCTCGCTGGCATGATCAAGGCCCCGTGCCGCGTGGTCTGGGCGCTGGAGGAACCCCGCCGCGCCGGGTGGGCGTACGGCACGCTGCCGGGCCACCCGGAGAGCGGCGAGGAGTCCTTCGTGGTGGACCGCACGGGCGACGGCACGGTCTGGCTGACGATCACGGGCTTCAGCCGCCCGGCCAAGTGGTACACCTGGGCGGGCGGCCCGGCCGCACGGGGGTTCCAGCACGCGTACGCACGACGGTGCGGGGCGGTGCTGCGACGGCTGTGCTCGGAGGAGGCGTGACCGCGGCGATGGGGTGAGCCCTCACCTCATCAGCACCCCGGCCCCCTCCCCCGTCCCCTCCGACGGCACCGCCACCAGCCCCAGCTCCGCGCTCGACGCGAGCAGCCGGTGCGACGGCAGGATCCGGACCGTGTAGCCGAACGGGCCCGTGCGGTCCAGGGACAGGGGCCCCTCGTACAGCCAGCGTCCCTCCGTGTCCGGACCGCCCGCCGATTTCAGGGGGACCGCCGACGCGTCCTCCAGGCGGTCCTCCATGTCCACGCGGCCCGCCACCGCCTGCACCTCCACGTCGTCGGGGCCGAGGTCGGCGAGGCCGACCCGGACGCGGAGCGCGAGCGTGGTGCCCAGTTCCGCCGTCTGAGTGGTCGCCGACGTCTCGACGTGGTCGACCGTGACGGAGGGCCAGGCGGAGCGCACCCGTGCCTTCCAGCCCGCCAGCTCCCGCGCCGCCTGCGGTGACATCGCGCGGTGCGCGTGGGCCGCCGGGGTGTACAGGCGCTCGACGTATTCGCGGACCATCCGTCCGGCCAGTACCTTCGGCCCCAGGTTCATGAGGGTCTGGCGGACCATCGCGATCCAGCGGTCCGGCAGTCCGCCCCGGCCCCGCTCGTAGAAGCGCGGAGCCACCCGCTGCTCCAGCAGCTCGTACAGCGCCGCGGCCTCGAGGTCGTCGCGCCGGTCCTCGTCCGTTCCGGCGCCGTCGGCGGTGGGGATCGCCCAGCCGAAGTCCGGCTGGAACCACTCGTCCCACCAGCCGTCGAGGACCGACAGGTTGAGGCAGCCGTTGAGCGCGGCCTTCATCCCGCTGGTCCCGCACGCCTCCAGCGGGCGCAGTGGGTTGTTCAGCCACACGTCACAGCCGGGATAGAGCTTCTGCGCCATCGCCATGCCGTAGTCGGGGAGGAACACGATGCGGTGGCGTACGCGCGGGTCGTCCGCGAACCGCACCAGCTCCTGGATCAGGCGCTTCCCGCCGTCGTCGGCCGGGTGCGCCTTGCCCGCCACCACGATCTGGACGGGACGCTCGGGGTGCAGCAACAGCTCCATCAGGCGGTCCGGGTCGCGCAGCATCAGCGTCAGGCGCTTGTAGGAGGGCACGCGGCGTGCGAAGCCGATCGTCAGGACGTCGGGGTCCAGGACGCCGTCGATCCAGCCCAGCTCCGCCGTTCCGGCGCCGCGCTGCCGCCAGGACGCGTACAGCCGTTCGCGGACCTCCAGGACCAGTTGCTCGCGCAGCACCCGGCGCAGGTCCCAGATGTCCTGGTCGGGGATCTCCGCGATCGCGTCCCAGCGCTCGCGCCCGCCCACCGTCATGGCGTCCTCGGTGCGCTCGGCGCCGATCTGCCGCGCGCCGAGCCGGAACACCTCCGGCGCCACCCAGGTCGGCGCGTGCACCCCGTTCGTCACGGACGTGATCGGCACCTCGTCGGCGTCGAAGCCCGGCCACAGGCCCGAGAACATCTCCCGGCTGACGTTGCCGTGGAGGAGGGAGACCCCGTTGGCCCGCTGGCCGAGGCGCAGGCCCATCACGGCCATGTTGAAGAGGTTCGGTTCGCCGCCCCGGTAGGTCTCCATGCCGAGCCGCAGGATGCGTTCCACGTCGATGGCCGGGAGTTCGGCGCCCGGGCCGAAGTGGCGGGCCACCAACTCCCGGTCGAAGCGGTCGATGCCGGCCGGGACGGGCGTGTGGGTGGTGAAGACGGTCCCCGCCCGCACCGCCTCCAGGGCCGGGTCGAAGTCGAGGCCCGTCTCGCACAGTTCCGCGATCCGCTCCAGGCCGAGGAAGCCGGCGTGCCCCTCGTTGGTGTGGAACACCTCCGGCTCGGGGTGCCCGGTCAGCCGGCAGTACGTGCGCACCGCGCGCACCCCGCCGATGCCGAGCAGCATCTCCTGGAGCAGCCGGTGCTCGCTGCCGCCGCCGTACAGCCGGTCGGTGACGCCCCGCTCGCCGTGGTCGTTCTCCTCCACGTCGGAGTCGAGCATCAGCAGCGGCACCCGGCCCACCTGGGCCAGCCAGACGCGGGCCTTCAGACGGCGGCCGCCGGGCAGAGCGAGACAGACCTGGGCGGGCGTGCCGTCGGGTTCGCTCAGCGTGGTGAGCGGCAGTTCGTGGGGGTCGAGCACCGGGTAGTGCTCCTGCTGCCAGCCGTCCCGGGAGAGCGTCTGTCGGAAGTAGCCGTGCCGGTACAGCAGGCCCACGCCGATCAGCGGGGCGCCGAGGTCGCTGGCCGCCTTCAGATGGTCCCCGGCGAGGATGCCGAGGCCGCCGGAGTACTGGGGCAGCGCCGCCGTGATGCCGAACTCGGGCGAGAAGTAGGCGATGGCGGCGGGAAGGTCGGAGGACTGGTCCTGGGACTGGTACCAGCGGTCGCCGGTGACGTAGTCGTGCAGATCGTCGGCGGCCGCGGTGAGGCGGCGCAGGAAGCGGCGGTCCTCGGCGAGCTCGGCGAGCCGGGCGGGCGGCACGCTCCCCAGCAGCCGCACCGGGTCGCCGCCCGAGGCGGCCCACCGCTCGGGGTCGACGGACTGGAAGAGTTCACGGGTCTCCGCATGCCACGACCAGCGCAGATTGCGCGCCAGGTCGCTCAGCGGCTGGAGGGCTTCGGGGAGGACGGGACGTACGGTGAACCTGCGGATGGCCTTCACGAATTCCACCTTCACGGAGGACGTACGTAGCGTCTCCGACGGTACGCTGCGCGCCGCTGTGAGGGCGACGGCGTCTGTGTGGTTACCGCCGAGTTCGTAGGCACCCGGGAGTGCAGCGGCCGTCGCCGGGGGTTCCGCCCCCGGACCCCCGATCGGCCTGAACGGCCTCGTTCTCACATGCCGGACGGGCTGGTTTCGCCTGGACCGGTCAGCGGCCTGAACGCCGTCCCGCCCGGTCCGGGCCGTCCAAAAAACAACACAACTTTTACACGTCCCTCATCCCCGATATGGCCGATTCCCCACGCATAGGCCACCTTGTGGCGGTTCGCACCCGCACGAGAGGCTTCAGATGGCGTACCGGTGGTGAACTGCGCTCCGGCCGCGCCGAGTTGGGAGGGGAGCTCGAGTCATGGCACGGATGAGAAGCGCGCGCCTGCGCTGGGCGGGCGGTCTGACCGCCGTCGCCACGGTCGCGGCGCTCACGGCCGTCGCACAGCCCGCGCAGGCCGCCCCGGAGGGAACCGTCCTCGGCGCCGGCGCCCCCGGAGCCGTCGGCGGGAGCTACATCGTGACGCTCAGGGGGGGAACTCAGGCCCTGTCGGCCGCAGGCAAGGGCATCGCCGGGAAGTACGGGGCGAAAATCAGCCAGACCTATGGCAGCGTACTCAACGGCTACGCGGTGACCGCCGACGCACGGCAGGCCGGGCGCCTCGCGGCGGACTCCCGCGTGGCCTCGGTCGTCCAGGACACCCGGGTCACGCTCGACCACTACCAGAAGAACCCGCCCTCATGGGCCCTGGACCGGATCGACCAGCCGAACCTGCCGCTCGACCAGGGCTACACCTGGCCCGAACCGGGGGGAGCGGGCGTGACGGCGTACGTCATCGACACCGGCATCCGCATCTCGCACAAGGACTTCGGCGGCCGGGCGAGCTACGGCTGGGACTTCGTGGACAACGACGCGACCGCCCAGGACGGCAACGGGCACGGCACGCACGTGGCGGGCACCGTCGCGGGCACCACCTACGGGGTGGCCAAGCAGGCCCGGGTGGTCGCGGTGCGTGTCCTCGACGACAACGGCTCCGGTACCACCGCGCAGGTCATCGCGGGCATCGACTGGGTGACCAAGCATGCCAGAAGGCCCGCGGTGGCCAATCTGAGTCTGGGCGGCTACGCGAACGCCCAGCTGGACGCGGCCGTGCGCAAGTCCATCGCCTCCGGTGTCACCTACGCGGTCGCCGCCGGCAACGACGGGCTCGCGGCCGGCCTGTACTCGCCGGCCCGCGTCGATCAGGCCATCACGGTCGGCGCCAGCGACCGGAGGGACGCCCGGGCGAGCTTCTCCAACTGGGGTCCGAGTCTGGACCTGTTCGCCCCCGGCGTGGCGATCACCTCGGACTCCGACGCGAGCGACACCGCCACCGCCACCCTCTCCGGCACGTCGATGGCGACACCGCACGTCACAGGCGCCGCCGCCCTCTATCTGGCCCGCCACCCCAAGGCCACCCCGGCGCAGGTGAGCCAGGCCCTCGTACGGCGGGCCGTCTCGGGGAAGATCGAGGGAGCGGGCATCGGGTCGCCCGACAAGCTGCTCCAGGTCGCCCATCCTTGACCCCGGGTTAACCGGACACGCGTACTCTGACCGGCCTCGCCCCTTGTCACGGGCGGGGCCGGTCCACTTCGCTGTCCTCAATGCGGCCGGTCTTGAACGTAGACATACGCGTGAGTAGTTAACAAAGTGCCGGAATGCCCACCCGTACTGCGGGAAGGCTCCTCCGGTAACACTGCCGGCCCACCTTCCGACACCCCATCCGCCCGGACATGTTGACGCGGACAGGAGCGGTCATGCCCCCGACGCACCACCCGCCGGCACCGCCGGCACCTGGCACCATCCCGCCACGGCGCCCCGACGCCGGTCCCCCCGCCCAGCGGACACCCGCCCCGGACGCGCGGCCGAGCCCGGTGCAGGACACCGGTCCCGTCCTCGGACGCATCCCCGTCCTCGACGTACGCCCCCTCGTCCTCGGCGGCCGGCGCCCTGCCAAGGCCGTGGTGGGCGAGGAGTTCGAGATCTCCGCGACGGTGTTCCGCGAGGGCCACGACGCCGTCGCCGCGAACGTCGTCCTCACCGACGCCGGGGGCCGCCCAGGGCCCTGGACGCCGATGCGTGAACTGGCCCCCGGCACGGACCGCTGGGGCGCCACCGTCTCCCTGCCGAGCGAGGGCCGCTGGACCTACGCCGTGGAGGCGTGGGGCGATCCGGTCACCACGTGGCGCCACCATGCGCGGATCAAGGTCCCGGCCGGTATGGACACCGAACTCGTCCTGGAGGAGGGCGCACGGCTGTACGAGCGCGCGGCCGACGGCATCCCGGAAGGTGGGGACGGACGAGAGGTGCTGCTCGCTGCGGCCGAGGCCCTGCGCGACACCGGCCGCCCGGCCGCCT